>NZ_FNRY01000001.1:1220866-1831299 GCF_900105715.1 Paramicrobacterium humi
ATTCCGGCGGGCTATGGGCTCGCGCGCGTCGACTCCCGCCTCACGACGATCGGCCTCGGTCTGCTCATCGTGCTGCAGATGGTGCCGCAGACGGCGAATGTCATCCCGCTCTACCAGATCTTCGGCTCGTGGGGTCTGCTCGACGACAACGTCGGTGTCATCATCGCCGACACCGCGATGCTCATTCCGTTCGCTGTGCTGCTGCTTCGCCCATTCTTCCGCGCCGTTCCCGAGGCGCTCGAGGAGGCGGCCTCGATCGACGGGGCGTCGACGATGCGCACGTTCTTCGCCGTCATGCTGCCGATCGCGCGCAACGGCATCGCGACGACGGGGACCCTCGTGTTCCTGCTGTCATGGGGAGAGTTCCTCTATGCCGTGAACTTCTTCCTCTCGCCGGGCAATTACCCACTGAGCGCGCTGCTCGCCCAGCAGGTCTCTGCCTTCGGCATCGACTGGCCGGGACTCATGGCGCTCGCCGTGATCACCTCGGTTCCCATCCTGATCCTGTTCGCGTTTACCTACCGGCTGCTGCGTGAGGGACTCACGCTCGGCGCCGTGAAGTGACCGCCCGCACTACGACCGCCGCCTTGCGGCATCCGACACCTGTCACGGGGAGACAACTATGACCGTCCACGCTATCGACGCCCGTATCGCTACGCCCGTCGCGCCCTCGACCGGCGCCCTGCGTCCGCTCGCCCTCACGGACGTGCGGATCGACGGGGGCTTCTGGGGCGGCATGCAGGAGTTGAACGCTCGCGCGATCATCGACAACTGCGAGGCCTGGATGGAGCGCGTCGGCTGGATCGGCAACTTTGACGCCGCCGTCGAGGGACGGCTGCCGGCTGACCGCACCGGCCGGGAGTTCGCCGACTCGGACGTGTACAAGCTGCTCGAGGCGATGGCGTGGGAGATCGGTCGGGCGGGGTCCGAGAACCTCGATGCGCGGTTCCGCGCAATCGTCGCGCGCATCGCGCCCGTGCAGGAGGCGGACGGCTACCTCAACACGCACTTCGGTCGCCCTGGTCAGGCGCCGCGCTACTCCGATCTCGAGTGGGGCCATGAGCTGTACTGCTACGGGCACCTGCTGCAGGCGGCTGTCGCACGCGGTCGAACGCGCGGCGACGACGAGTTCGTCGAGCTCGCACGACGAGCTGCCGACCATGTCTGCGAGGTGTTCGGGCCCGAGGGAATCCTGCGCGTCGGCGGGCACCCCGAGATCGAGCTGGGCCTCGTGGAGTTCGGCCGCTACACGGGGCAGCGACGCTACATCGATCAGGCTGCCCTGTTCGTGGAACGACGCGGACACGGGACGCTGGCCGATATCGAGTTCGGACGGAGCTATTTCCAAGACGACGTTCCGGTTCGCGATACGACGGTGTTCGCCGGTCACGCGGTGCGCGCCCTCTACTTGGCCGCTGGCGCCGTGGACGTTGCCGTCGAGACGGGGGATACGGGTCTCGCCGACGCTGTCGAGGCCGCATACGCTCGCACCGTCGCTCGGCGCACGTACCTCACGGGCGGAATGGGGTCGCACCACGAGGGGGAGTCGTTCGGCGTCGACTTCGAGCTCCCGAGCGACCGCGCCTACTCCGAGACATGTGCCGGAATCGCGTCGGTCATGCTCAGCCACCGCCTTCTGCTGCAGACCGGTGACTCCCGATACGGAGACCTGATCGAGCGAACACTGTACAACGTCGTCGCGACCTCGCCGGCGGCCGATGGGTGCAGCTTCTACTACACGAACACGCTGCACCAGCGGGTCCCCGGCACTGTTCCGCCGAACGACACGCCCAGCCCACGCGCCTCGTCGAGCCTGCGCGCTCCGTGGTTCGAGGTCTCCTGCTGCCCCACGAACGTCGCCCGCACGCTCGCGTCGCTCGGAGCTTACGTCGCGACGACGAGCGATGACGGCGTGCAACTGCACCAGTATGTGAACGGATCGCTTGATGCGCACATCGACGCGGGGACGGTTCGGCTCCGCCTCGACACTGATTACCCCGTTCACGGCAGCATCCGAGTGGAGATCCTCGAGTCGCCGGACGCCGAGTGGGCGCTGAGCCTTCGCGTGCCGGCATGGGCGGAAGGGGCCACGCTCGCCGTCGGCGCCGACGCGGCCACAGCGGTCGAGACCGGGACGGTGACAGTGCGACGCGCTTTCGCGGCAGGCGACGTCGTGCAGCTCGAGCTCCCGATGGCCGCGCGCTGGACGGAGCCCGACCCGCGCATCGATGCGCTGCGCGGCCAGCGCGCGGTCGAGCGCGGCCCACTCGTCATGTGCCTCGAGTCCATCGACGCCCCAGAACTCGACAACGTCGACGAGGCGCGCGTGACGGGCACGCTGCGCGATATCGAGGGGGCGGTGAGCGTGGGTCTGCGGCGCTTGGCGACACGCGACGGCGACTGGCCGTACTCGACCACCGCCGAGACGCGGCTCGGCGACGAAGAACTCGTGCCCCTCGTCCCCTACAACACGTGGGCGAACCGCGGACCGTCGACGATGCGCGTCTGGCTGCCCAGGGCAGAGCCCCGGGACTAGTGTTTCTTCGTGTGCACGGCGTCGAGCACGTCGCTGTGCGCTCGCTCGTCGGCCTTCGCCTTCTTGTCGGCCCGCTTCTCTTTGAGCGTTCGCACGGGCGCGGTCTTCTGGCCGTGCTTCTTCGAGAACTTGTCAGACATGGTCAGCTCCCTTGAGACCGTGAGCCACAACGGCTCCGTTCTGCCAACGATACGCTCGGCGGCGCGCCCCGGCACCGAACAATTGCGGCAGCCGGCCTGGCGGCATCCGCTCAGAACTCGAGGGAGGCCTCGTCGCTCACCGAGAGCGACAGCACAGCCGTCTCGATCTCATCGTGGCTCTCGATCTCACGCTCGATGCGCCGCAGCTCGACCGCGACCTGCTCTTCGTTGTCGTTTCCGGCGAGATCCACTTCGGCGACGAGGAACAGCCGGCGCGGGCCGATGAACTCGAGGTGCAGGTAGGTGAGGCGTTCGATGTCAGGATGCTGCAGAAGCGACTGCCCCACACGACGACGCAGGTCGCGCGATGAGGTCGCGCCGACGAGGAAGTGCCGGTTCCGGTCGATGAGGAACAGCGCGATGATGCCGAGCAGCACGCCGATGGCGATGGAGCCGACGGCGTCCCACACGGCGTCTCCGGTGATCTGGTGCACGGCGATTCCCGCGGCGGCGAGGATGAGGCCCGCGAGGGCGGCCGAGTCCTCGGCGAAGACCGCGCGCAGCGTCGTGTCGGAGCTGTTGAGCACGATGTTCGCGGCCGAGGTCTGCGTCTCGCGAGCGCGACGGCGAACTTGAATCAGCGCCTGCGTGAACGAGATGCCCTCGAGAACGAACGCGATGGCGAGAACGATGTAGGCGATGAGCGGCGACTCCACCGGGGCGGGATTGGTGAGCTCCTGCACGCCGTGCATGACCGACACGACGGCGCCCGCCGTGAAGATGCCGACCGCCGCGAACAGCGACCACACGTACGCTTCGCGCCCGTAGCCGAGCGGATGCCGCGGATCCTTCGGCCGTGCCGAGCGCTTGTCGGCGATGATGAGGAACACCTCGTTGCCGGCATCCGCCCACGAGTGCGCCGCCTCGGCGACCATCGACGCGGAGCCCGTGATGAACGCGGCGATCGACTTGGCGATAGCGACGAGCACGTTGGCGCAGAACGCGATGATGACGGTCACGGCGGCCTCCTTCGTGCGTGACAGACTACGCCGGGGCCGGATGCCGCCGCGCCGGGTTGCGCGCGACGCTCTCGTGCGTCAGGCTTCGTGCTCGCCCGGCGCGGTTGCCGCCTTGCCGGCGTGCAGGTGGGCGCGCTCCCCGTCGCGGTCGAAGATTGTGAGGATCTCGAGCGGCCCGCCGTGCGCCGAGATCGCGTGCGGGACCATCGTCGAGAACGACGCGGCGTCTCCGGTCTCGACGAGGATCGTGCGCTCGCCGAGACGCAGGCGCGCCGTGCCCGAGAGCACGGTGAACCACTCGTGGCCCGGGTGCACCCCGAGCCCGCGGGTCGCGTCGTCGGGCTGCGGAGTGAGACGCATCTTCGCGACGGTCGTGCCGTTCGCGGTCGGCTCGCGCGTGAGAAGCCACGTCGTGCGGCCCGCGGCGTGCTGCGGTTCGGGCCGGATCACGACGTCGTCATCGCCCTCCGCCGACTCGACGAGCTGATCGATGCTCGTGTCCAGTGCCCGGGCGATCGGCACGAGCTGGTCGAGCGCGATGCGCCGGTGGCCCGTCTCGATGCGGCTGAGCGTCGAGGGGCTGAGGAAGCACCGCTCGGCGAGCGTGTCGAGCGACCAGCCCTTCGAGAGACGCAGCCCCCGGATGCGCTGGCGGATGACGGCATCCAGATCGGGTTCTTGCTTCATACGCAAGAGTCTATGCTTTTAAAGCATGCTCCGTCTACCATGGAGCGCATGCCCCACCATCGTTCGCACCTCCGCTCGCAAGCCGCCGACCACGCGCACGAGCACGCTCGCCCCGAGGCTCTCGCCGACCTGCTCGATCGCGACGCCGCCCTGCTCGGCGGCTACCTCGGCGACGCCACCGGCTGGATCCAGGCCGAGTCCGCACGCGAGCCCGAGCGCATCGTGGACCTCGGCGCGGGCACCGGCTCCGGCGGCGTCGCGCTCGCCGAACGCTTCGAGCGCGCGACCGTCGTGGCCGTCGATCGCTCTGCCGCGATGCTCGAGCGTGTGCGCGCCTCGGCCGCCGAGCACAATGTGGCCGCGCGGGTTGGGACGGTGCAGGCCGACCTCGATGAGGCATGGCCGGATGCCGCGAGCGGCGCGGACCTCGTGTGGGCCTCGTCCTCGCTGCACGAAGTCGGCGACCCCGATCGCGTGCTCGCCGACGCACATTCGGCGCTTCGACCCGGCGGCCTCCTCGCCGTCATCGAGATGGATGGGCTTCCGCGATTCCTCACCGGCGACCCTGAGGCCGCCGCGCTCGAGACGCGGTGCCACGCCTCCCTCGCCGACGCGGGCTGGAACGCCTACCCCGACTGGGCGCCGCACGTGCGGCAGGCAGGGTTCGCAGACGTGCGTGAGCGCCGATTCGGCGCCCAAGCGGCATCCGTCGATGTTCTCGACTACGCTCGCGCGACCCTCACGCACATTCGCACCTCAGCCGCCGTTCAGCTCTCCGCCGAGGACCGGACCGCGCTCGACGCGCTGCTCGGCAACGAGGCGGAGCTGGCGCGCGTCGCCACGCGCGTGCGCGGAGCCCGCGTCGCCTGGCTCGCCCGCCGCCGCTAGTCGTCACCCAATCTCCGAAGGAGAACACCGATGAACACAACGCACGACGTCGTCATCGTCGGCGGATCCGCTGCCGGACTCAGCGCTGCCGTCACCCTCGCCCGCTCCCTCCGCTCCGTCGTCGTCATCGACGGCGGACAGCCGCGCAACGCTCCCGCCGAGGGCGCCCACAATCTGCTCGGCCACGAGGGCATCACTCCGTCCGAGCTCCTCGGCACCGGGCGACGCGAGGCCGAAGGCTACGGCGCCGCGATCATCGACGACACGGTCACGACCGCTCGGCGAACCGACCGCGGATTCGAACTCGATCTCGCCTCGGGTGGGACAGTGAGCGGGCGCAGGCTTCTGCTCGCGACGGGACTCGTCGACGAGCTGCCGGATGTGCCGGGCGTTCGACAGTTCTGGGGATCGAGCGTGCTGCACTGCCCGTTCTGCCACGGCTGGGAGGTGCGCGGGCAGCGCATCGGCATCCTCAGCGGCGGCCCCCGGAGCCTGCACCAGACGATGCTGTTCCGGCAGCTGAGCGAACACGTGACGTACTTCGTGAACGAGACGGAGGAACCGGACGACGCGGGCTGGGAGACGCTCGCCGCTCTCGGCGTGCCCGTCGTCACCGGTCGCGTCGCCCGATTGCGCGGCGAGGACCGTGGCGTGCGCGCCGTCGTTCTCGAGGACGGACACGAATTCGCGGTGGACGCGGTCGCCGTCGCACCTCGTTTCATGGCGCGAACCGAGCTGTTCGAGCAGCTCGGCGGGCAGCCGAGCGAGCATCCGATGGGAGGCCGCTACATCCCGACCGAGCAGGGCGGCCGCACGAGCGTCGACGGCGTCTGGGCGGCGGGAAACGCCGCCGACGTCGGGGCTGTCCTCGGCGCCTCAGCGGCGTCCGGGGTCGTCGCGGCCGGGGCCCTGCATGCCGATCTCCTGCAGGAGGACCTCGCCGCCGCGATCGCCGCGCGAGCCGCTTGAGCGCTCAGTGCAGGCTCTGCAGCAGGGCGAGAAGCGCCATGCCGTAGGACTCGGCCGGGTCCTCGCTCACGAAGCTCGCTGTATCGCCGTCGACGGACACGGTGACGACGTAGTCGACGCCGAGGGTGGCATCCTGTCGCTCGAGCGAGACGAACGAGGGCCCCAGCAGGTCGCGCAGCTGGTCTTCGCGCGGGAGCCAGACGGCGTCGTCGATAGCGACGGAGTCGAGCGCCCACTCGGTCGTGCCGTTGAAGCCCAGAATCGTTCCGGTCGGGTAGTGGTGCGCCTCGATCGTCATGTCGCTCACGGTGAAGACGTCGCCCTCGAACTCGGCGCCGTCGACTTGGAAGGCGTCGCCCGAGACGGGTGTCCAGCGCAGCCCCGCACCGTGAAGCCGGCGCGCGAGAGGGGTGGAGATCATGCGTGCGGCGTGCCGATCGTGTCGGCGGCCGCGCAGCCGAGCGCGTCTCGCGCCGCTGCCAGGATGATGTGCATGCGGCACACCCTAGTCGCCGTCACGGACCGTGTGAACCCTGGAGGGCGGCCGGAACTCGCGGCCGCGCGTGCCGTTGCCGGCAATGTCGGAGGCTCGTCTTAACCTCGTGGCATGGACATCATGAACTGCCCCGAATGCGGCGAGGTGACGGTTCGCGCCGGGCTCGCCTACTGGCCCGGGTTCGACGAGCCTGTCATGGTCATCGAATGCTCCGACGAGTCGTGCGGCTGGATCGCCATCGACGACGAGAGCGCGTTCGTCGTGACCGGACGCGCCGCCGCCTCGGCCGCCTGAGCGATTCGAATCGGATCCCGCTAGCGTCTCGCGGCGGCATCCGCAACGCCCTGACGCGCGAGCGGCCCCGCGCCTAGCGTCGCGGTATGACGAACAGCGACTACGACAAGACACACGCCGACGCGACCCCGGGCCATGGCCTGACCGACGAGGAGCAGGAGGCGAAGGACACGGCCTACAGCCCCTCGAGTGAGGACGAGACCGAGCAGAAGCAGCGCGATCCCGTGCCCGACACCGTCGACGACGACGTGGATCAGAACGTCGAGGTCGCGCCGGGAACGGGCGGCCCCGACGACCAGGGCGACGTGGACGTCGACCCCGACGAGATCAACCTGCCGACGTAGCGGAGCCGTGGGCACACTTCGCCGAAGCTTAAAGGAAGCTAAAAATTCGGAGCACCCCTCCTCGCGAGAGCTACCTTAGTCGTGAGTCATAGTCATAGGACGATGAAAGGGGATGTTCACAATGGCTATGTCATACGATCCTTTCAGCGAGCTGGATCGCCTCACCGGCAATCTTCTGCAGTTGCGCCCAGGACCCCGCTTCATGCCGGTCGACCTGTACCGAGAGAACGGGCAGTACGTGCTCAGCGCCGACATGCCCGGCATCGACCCGGGCAGTGTCGATGTCGACGTCGACGGGCAGCTGCTGACCCTTCGGGCAGAGCGTACGGCGGCGGCACACGAAGGCGCGAAGTGGCTCGCGCAAGAGCGGCCGCACGGCACCTACTTGCGGCAGTTCAGCCTCGGCGAGGGCGTCGACGCGCAGCAGATCAGCGCGCACTACGACAACGGCGTACTGAGCGTCATCATCCCGATCAGCGAGAAGGCCAAGCCGCGCAAGATCGAGGTCCTCTCCGGCGCGCCCGCCAACGGGCAGTCCTCGATCACCATGTGACCCGACTCTCGCTTGCCCGAGGAGTGATGCAGCGTGAACCCCGCCGTGGCCGAACGGCCGGACACCATCGATGAACGGTTCTGGGACCTGATTCTGAACGACCAGGACCTCGTCGACCTTGCCTTCGAGATGATCGTCGGCGAGCGTCGCCCCTCCGGCGCGCCCGTGGGCCCTTGGCCGGGCGGGGAGGCTCGACGCGTCGCGGACGCATCGAGTTCTCGCAGCGTGGGAGGAGGTCCGCCTCGTCGCACGCCGACCTGGGCGCGGTCTCCTCCGCGGGCGCTCTGAACCCGGGCGAACCGTCAGTTCGCCAACGATACAGAAGAGCGGATGCTGCTTCGCGCAGCATCCGCTCTCCCTTCGAGCGCGCCGCTCACGGCGCCGGTGTCTCCTCGTCGCCTTCGGCCTGCGACGGCTTGTTCCCGGCCGGGTCTTTCGGTGACACCGTGTCCTCCTCTTCGTCACTTCCCTCCGCCTGCGAGGGCTTGTTGCGGTTCGGATCAGGCTGTCCGTTTGTCACGTCGTCTCCCTTGTTCTCTGTTGTCGAGTTCTCTGTGTTCCCGCTCTGAGCGTCCGGCGCCTCTTCGGCACGCGGGTCCGGCACTCCGTATGACATGTGTTTCTCCCTTCCGTCAGCCCTCGCGCCAGTCGTCGCTCGTGAGGTGCGAGCCGCCCTGCGGGCCCATCTGCAGCATCCCGCCGTCGACGACGAACGACGATCCGGTGACGTAGCTTGACGCCGGCGAGGCGAGGAACGCGATGACGGCGGCGACTTCACGGGCATCGCCCGGCCGTCCGAGCGGAACGCCAGGGCGGTGCTTCAGGTGCGGATCCTCGTCCGTCTGCCCGGTCATGGGCGTGGCGATCTCCCCCGGTGCGACGGCGTTGGCGGTGATCGCATGCTCGCCGAGCTCGAGCGCCGCGGTCTTGATGAGTCCGCCGAGCCCGTGCTTGGCCGCGTCATAGGCGCTCGAGCCGACCCGCGGCTGATGCTCGTGCACGCTCGTCGTCGCGATGATGCGACCACCTGTGCGCTGCGCGACCATGTGCCGTGCGGCGCGCTGGATGCACACGAAGGCGCCGTCGAGATCGATCGCGACGATGCGGCGCCAGTCCTCGAGGCTGGTGTCGAGGAGCTTCAGGTTCGCGCCAGCGCCCGCGTTGTTGACGAAGACGTCCACGCCGCCGAGCTCTGCGATCAGTCCGTCGATCACGTCGCCGCAATTCTCGAGGTCACTCGTGTCGAGATAGACCACGACCGCCCGTTGACCGGTGGCACGGACCTCCTCCGCGGTTCTCTCCCCACCCTGCTCGTCGTTGTGCCAGGTGATGCCGACGTCCATGCCGGCGCGCGCGAGCGCGACCGCCGCAGCGCGGCCGATGCCGGAGTCAGAACCCGTCACGATCGCGCGTCGCGGCGCGAACTCGCGGGAGTCGAAGGGGTTCGGAGTGCCGGCCATCGTCGCGTGTTCCTTTCGTCGAGGTCTCTCACCATCAAACGAGCCGGACCGCGCGTGCTCAAGCCCCTTGCGCGGGCACCGCCGCGAACGTATGAAGCGACACGACCCGCGAAGAGCCATTACGCTCTGACACAGGCGCGGAGCAAGTCCTCGTCGGTGCGGAGCACGTGAGGAGCGGCCATGGCGGATCGGGTGACGATCGTTGACGTGGCTGCCCGGGCCGGCGTCGCCATCAGCTCCGTCTCGAGCGCCCTCAACGGCCGCCCCGGAGTGTCGGAGGCGACACGAGCGCGTATCGTCAAGGCGGCCGACGAGCTCGGCTTCGTCCCCTCGCTGCGCGGCCGCAGCCTCTCCGGCAAGAAGGCCTTCGCCGTCGGCCTGGTCGTGCACCGCGATCCGGACGTGCTCGAGCTCGACCCGTTCTTCGCAAGCTTCATCGGCGGCATCGAATCCCACATCGACGGGCCAGGCTTCGCCCTCGTCCTGCAGATCGGCTCGGACCCGGGGGAGATGCTGGACCGCTACCGAAGGCTCGCCGCCGACAATCGCGTGGACGGGGTGTTCCTCTCAGAGCTCGAGACCGACGACCCCCGCGTGCCGCTCGTGCGTGAGCTGGGTCTGCCCGCCGTCGGCATCAACGCTGAGCCAGGGTTTTCGATGCCGGTCGTGCGTCAGGACCACGAGGCCGGCATCCGAGCGCTCGTCTCGCACCTTGTCGATGGCGGACACACACGCATCGCCTTCGTCGGGGGTCCGCGGCACTTCATCCACTCGGCCCAGCGCGAACGGGCGTGGCGAGACGCTGTTGAATCCCACGGGCTCACCCCTGGCCGCTTCGTCGAGGGCGGATTCACCTATGCGGGCGGGGCGGATGCCGCCGACACCCTGCTGAGCGGAGGCGAACGTCCGACAGCCGTGCTGTGCGCGAATGACCTCTCGGCGATCGGATTCATGTCGGAGGCCGCGCACCTCGGCTTCGAGGTTCCGCGCGACATCTCCGTCGCCGGTTACGACGGGATCCAGCTCGGCGCGTACGTGCATCCGGCGCTCACGACGATCACGACAAGCCCGCGCAGGCTGGGCTTCGAGGCGGCGCGGATGCTGCTCGAGCTGATCGACGGCCGCCGTGTCCCCGACACGGTCATCGAGCCGGCCGAGCTCCTGGTCCGCGCATCGACGGGCCCGGTCTCCGACTGAGCGCTTGCCAACAGCGGATCGGCGTGCCACACTTGCGCCTAAGCCGAAACGTTTCGGTAAATACTCGATCGCCCCGCAGGCGGTCTCCCTACGAGGAGTGAAGACATGGCAACGAAGAGGTTGCGACCGCGCACAGCCGCGCGGCGCGCGGTCGTCGGAACAGCGGCGATCGCCACATTGGCACTGCTGGCAGGATGCTCGGCCGGCTCCGCCGCACCGGCATCCGACGGCGAGCCATCGGGAAAACTCGAGATCCTCGTATCGAGCGCAGACGCATCGGATGCCGCCTTCAAGGCGATCAACGAGGCATTCGAGAAGAAGTATCCCGACGTCGACGTCACCTTCTCGTCGGTCTCGAACGACAACTACCCGGCAACCAAGTCCTCGCGCCTCACCGCGGGAAACGTCGACATCATCGTGCTGAAGACCTTCGTCGAAGTGCCCGACTACGCGAAGGATTCCACGTCTGACGACGTGCTCCTCGCCCAGGCCGGCGGCCTGGTCGACCTCACAGACGAGGACTTCATGTCGAACTACACGCCGAGCGTCCTCGACGCGCAGGCGATCGGCGGCAAGCAATACGCGGTGCCGACGGGGCTCAGCTACTCGACCGGCGTCTACTACAACAAGAAGATCTTCGAGGACAACGGCCTCGCGGTCCCGACGACCTGGAGCGAGCTCGTGAAGGCGATGAGCACGCTCACGGACGCCGGCGTCGCTCCCTTCGGCATCGGCGGAAAGGACACCTGGCCGGCTGGTCTCGCCATGCTCGGGTCCGTCGCCGGCCTGTATCCGACGGCTGACGCGAAGGCGCAGCTCGCCAAGAATCTCTGGACGGGCAAGGCGAAACTGACCGACGATGTTCCCGAGGAGGTCCTCGAGAAGACGGAGACGATCTTCCAGAACGCCCAGGACAACTTCGCGGGCGCCGGCTACGACGCGATTCCCGCAGGCTTCGCCGCGGGCGACTTCGCGATGACAATCGACGGCACCTGGAACGAGCCGACGATCGAGTCGGCCGTGAACGGCGCCTTCGACTTCGGCTACTTCCCGCTGCCGACGAGCGACAACGCCGAGGACAACGCGTTCCTCAACGGCAAGATCGAGCTGCAACTCGGCGTCGCGTCGTCGACGAAGAACAAGACCGCTGCCCTCGCCTGGCTGGACTTCTTCTCCGACCCGAAGAACTACGCCGACTTCCTCGCGAAGTCCGGATTCTCCTCGGCCCAGCCCGACATCCCGGCGACGCCGTTCCTCGAATCGATCGAGAAGTACACGAGCACCTACCAGCCCGCGTGGGACCAGGTCTGGATCGCGAACAACAAGGCCGGTCAGGACGCCGTCTACCCGTTCAACTATCCGGCCCTGCAGCCCCTCGGCTCATCGAGCGCAGAGAAGGCGGCATCCGCAGCACAGAGCGCCTGGTCCGCGGCGTTCTGACCGATCGACCGGTGGCCCGCCTGGCGGGCCACCGGACCGAACACTCAAGGTAGACAATGACGGCCTCCTTCCCCTTCCCCCGACGCGCACCCGTGCGGATCAGCTTCTCCATCGGGCTGATCATCCTCGTCGTGTTCGCCCTCGTCCCGGCTGTCGGGGTCCTCGTGGTGTCCTTCACGAACCTCCGTGGTCTGCCGTACCTCCCCGTGAACTGGGTCGGCATCGAGAACTATCTCGACTTCTTCTCCCCCGCCAAGCGGGCCGACAGCCTCAACGCCCTCGGCAACACGGTCATCTTCGCGACGGTGTCGACCGTCGCGCAGATCATCCTCGCCCTCGGCACGGCCCTGCTCTTGAACCGTCCCCTTCGGGGCCGCAACCTGTATCGAGCCATCGTCTTCATGCCGACGGTGCTCGGCGTGACCGTCACAGGTCTCGTCTGGTCGCTCATGTTCAACGTCTCCGGAGGCCCCGCCGCATCCATCCTGTCCTGGTTCGGCACGAGCTCCGCGTTCTTCGGCGATCCGAAGCTCGCTCTCGCCCTCGTAATCATCGTGCAGGTGTGGATGGTGGTCGGCGTCTCGGTGATCATCTTCCTCGCCGGGCTGCAAGCCATCCCCGCCGAGCTCTACGAGGTGTCGTCGATCGACGGCGCCACGCCGTGGCAGCGGTTCCGGTATGTCACGATTCCGCTTCTCGCGCCCTCCATCACGGCGAACGTTCTTCTGGGCATCGTGAACGCCCTTCAGAGTTACCAGCTGACGTACGTGCTGACCGGGCCGAGCAACAAATCCACTCAGGTGCTCTCTCTGCTCGTCTACGTGCAGGGCTTCGGCGGCGCGTCGGGCACGACGCTCTCGCAGTCCCAGGGCTATGCGGCGGCGATCTCCATGGTGCAGTTCGTGCTCGTCGGCGTGGTGACCCTCACCGCGCTCTGGTATCTGAGACGACGGGAGGCGCGACTGTGACGGCAACGGCCCAGAAGCCGGCGACGGAGACGAGCGCTCGAACGCAGACCCGCGTCCGACGTCGTCGCCGGTACCCGATCGGCGCCTACGTGTGCGTCGCGCTGCTCATGATCGTGTTCGTGTTCCCGCTTGCCTACCTGCTGAACACCGCGCTCAAGAGCAACGGCGAGTTCGCGGCCAACCCGGTCGGGCTCGTTCAGGATCCGCAGTGGGCGAACTTCGCGGACGCCTGGAATCAGGGCGCGTTCGGCTCATTCATCCTCAATAGCGTGCTCTACACGGCCTTCGGCGCGAGCACCGGCACTTTCATCGCGCTCGTCATGGGCTTCCCCGTCTCGCGCGGCTATATCGCGGGATCGAAGTACTGGACGATGCTGTTCGTCGTCGTGCTGTTTCTGCCGAACGCGCTCATCACCCAGTTCCAGCTGTTGCTTCGGCTGGGACTGTACGACAACCAGCTCGGCTACATCCTGATGGTCGGCGTCGGCGTCGGCATCGGCCCGCTGCTGTTCAGCGGCTACGCGAAGTCGATCCCATTCGAACTCGACGAGGCAGCCGCGCTCGACGGCGTCGGCTACTGGCGGTACCTGTTCGGCTTCGTCTTCCCGCTGGCGAAACCGGCGCTCGCGACGGTGTTCATCCTGCAGGCAGTGTGGATCTGGAACGAGATCATCCTGGCCACGGTGCTGCTCGCCGACCCGGCCAAGTTCCCCGTCACCGTCGGGCTGTACGCCTTCAAGGGCACCTATTCGAACCAGTGGCCGCTGTTGGCAGCCGCGACGTTCATCGTCGCCGCGCCGCTCATCATCGGCTACATCTTCATCCAGCGATACCTCGTCAACGGGGTGCTCGGCGCCGTCAAGGGCTGAGGCTCACGCAACGATCACCAAGAGAGAAAGACAGAGTGACCGACATCGACACGCAGACCGCCATCCCCTACGCCCTCGAGCGCATCGGGGTGATCATGCGCCCGGATCCGGCACGCCCGGAGGAAGCCGACGGCGTGCTGAACCCCGCGACGTGCTGGGGCTCCGACGGTCAGCTGTACCTCTATCCACGACTCGTGGCGGCAGGCAACGTCTCACGCGTCGGACGCGCCCGTGTCGTGATCGAGGACGGCGTGCCCACAGGCGTCGAGCGTCTCGGCTCCGTGCTCGAGCCCGACCGCGGCTGGGAGCACGGGAGCGCACACGGAGGGGTGGAGGATCCTCGCATCACCAGCATCCCGAGTCTCGGCCTCTCGGTCATGACCTATGTGGCGTTCGGCCCGCTCGGACCCAAGCCTGCGCTCGCCGTCTCGCGTGACGGGATCGAGTGGAGCCGCCTCGGCCCCATCCAGTTCGGCTACGACGACGCGCTGGACACCGATCTCAACCTCTTCCCGAACAAAGACGTCGTCTTCTTCCCCGACGTCGTGCCTGACCCGAACGGCGTTCCGAGCTACGCCCTGCTGCATCGGCCGATGTGGGACTTCAGCTTCGTTCGGCCCGGCGAAGCGCCCCCGTTGCCGACCGGCATCGTCGACGATCGGGCGAGCGTGTGGATCTCGTACGTGCCGGCGGCGGATGTCGTTGCGGATGTGTCCGCCCTCGCGCGGCCGCGGACGCACCGGTTCGTCGCGGGGCCGGAATTCGCCTGGGAGCAGCTCAAGATCGGCGCGGGTCCCGCCCCGCTGCGCACTCCGGAAGGCTGGCTCGTCGTCCACCACGGCGTCACCGGAACGGTCGTGGGCGGCGCCTTCGTGCCGCAGAGCAATGTGCGCTACGAAGCGGGCGCGCTGCTGTTGGACGCCGCAGATCCGTCGAGGGTCTTGGCCCGCACGCCGGAGCCACTGCTCGTTCCCGAGACGGCGGAGGAGACGGCCGGAACCGTCGCGAACGTGGTGTTCCCGACGGCGATCGAGAAGATCGGAGATGCCCACTTCGTGTTCTACGGCATGGCCGACTCGCAAATCGGTGTGGCTCGACTCGTGCGCCGCTGACCGTGCCGCGGACTCGCCCAGCGGATCAGGCGAGCACTCGCGGCTTCTGGGTCACCGGGGCGAGCCACTTCGTGACCACGACGGCCGTGATCGAGCCGGCCGCCATGATGGAGGCGAGCACGACGATCTGGAACTGGCCGGCCTCGAGCGGGGAGACGCCGCCGAAGATGGCGCCGACGAAGGCCCCGGGCAGCGTCACGAGACCAGTCGTCTTCGTCTGGTCGGTCGACGGGATGAGCGCCTCGGCGACCGAGCGCCGCACCAACTGCAGCGTCGACTGCCGGGGAGTTGCTCCGAGGGCGAGCCAGCCCTCCACCTCCTCCCAGCGGTCGACGACGCTCGACGTGAACGCCCGGCCGGCGAGCGTCGCGATCGACATCGCGTTTCCGATCACGATGCCACCGATCGCGAGCACGTAGCGCGGCGAGAACGCGATCGCGCCGCTCGCGAAGACGACGCAGAGCGTCACCGCGATGCCGATGCCCATGGCGCTGAACATCATGAGCGCGTGCGCGGTGCTCCACCCGACGCGGCGCGTCGCCGTCGACGCGGCGACGGTGAACATGACGGCGAGTGCGACGCTGACCCAGAGCGGGTCGCTGATGACCCCGGCGAGGATCACGCTGATCGCCGCGAGCTGCAGTGTGCCCCTGAGGATGGCGAGTGCCGGAGCCCACCGGTGCGGGATGCGGAACCCCCAGAGCACGCCGGTGGTGAGGGCGACGAGGATGCCGACGCACACGAGCGTCGTCACCACGAGCTGCGGCCAGTCCATGCTGCGAGCTTATGTGGGCTCCGGCTCGCGGACCATGACCGGCTCGGGCCGCCGCGGCGGATACACGCACGTGACGAGCACGACGGAGATGATCATGAGCAGGAACCACGACACGAGCTTCGCGATCGACACTGGATGCCACGCCTCGACCTGGTCCGGATACGTCCACGCCCCCGCGAACGTGCCGATGTTCTCGGCGAGCCAGATGAACACGGCGACGAGCGCGAAGGCGAGCGTGAGCGGCATCCGATAGCTGTGTCTGAAGACGCGGAAGTGCATGGTCGAGAAGCCGAAGGCGAGCAGAACGGCGGCGAGGAGGAACCAGCGCAGGTCGATCATGAAGTGGTGCGTGAAGAAGTTGACGTAGATCGCGGCCGCGATGATCGCCGTCGCCCACACCGGCGGGTAGCGGGTGAAGCGCAGCTCGAAGAGCCGGTAGACGCGAACCATGTACGAGCCGACCGCGCCGTACATGAACCCGGTGAACAGCGGAACGCTGAGGATGCGCAGCACGCCGCCCGGATCGTAGGCCCACGAGCCGACGTCGGTCTTGAACAGCTCCATGAGCGTGCCGGCGACGTGGAACAGCACGATCACGCGCAGCTCGCGCAGCGTTTCAAGTCCGCCCCACACCATGAGCACCTGAATGACGATCGCGGCGATCGTGAGAGCGTCGTTGCGGGCGACGGCCGCGCCGTCGGGATACCAGAGCCGGGCGGTGACGATGACGACGAGAAGCGCGCCGCCGAACACGCACGCCCACGCCTGCTTGGCGCCGAAGACGAGGAATTCGACGAGCGCCGCCCATGACCGGCTGCGCGGGGCCCGGGCGAGCAGGCTCCGCGCCGCGTCGTCGAGCCGGCGCTCGAGCGCGGTCAGGTCGGGGCGGAGGGCCATCGCCTCAGGGTAGGGCCACGTGACTGGGGGCTCTCCGACCGGTTGCTGGGAATCTAGGCGGCGAACCTCGCCGGCCGCACGAAGTCGAGCTCGAGCTCCTGCTCCTCCTCGAGCGCGGCGCGTGCGAGCACTTCACTTCACCGATCGCGAGGCAGTGCTTGAACGCGTGGCCGCTGTCGCCGCCCGCGACGATGACGCGCTCGGAGTCCGGCGAGGCGCCGATGACGAACTGGTCGTCGGGGCTCAGGGTGATCATGCACGGCTCGACCCGGCTCGGCACAGGCTCGAGGCCGGGAAGCGCCCGCGAGACGAGCGGCGAGAGCAGCCGCCAGTCGTCGGAAGTGACGCCGCGATCGACGTGATCTGGGTCGATGCCAGGGCGCTCCTCGCCCCAGATGTCGCCGCGGCCGATCTTGACGAGGCCGCCGTCGAGCGCTCCGTGTCCCCACAGCACGTTCTCGGCGTCGAGCTGCCGCACGACGACGGGGAACGCCGCCACCGCAAAGGCGGTGTCGCCGTGCTCGCGCGGCGAGAGCCAGGTCAGCGGAGTGCGGATGGGCGTCAGCCTCAGCCACGGCGCGAAGCCCGGAAGCCACGCGCCCGCGGCGAGTATCACGCGATCGACGTGCCACGCGGCATCCGCCGTTCTGATCACAACGCCGTCGGTTCCCGGCTCGATCGCGGTGACGCGAGTCCCCGTGATGATACGGGCTCCCCGAGCGGATGCCGCCGCGGCGGCCGCGCGCACGGTGCGCTCGGGCCGGGCGACGCCCGCACCCGGATCGAGCACCGCCACGTCTCTGTCGCCGATGCCCGCATGCTGCGGGAAGCGCTCCCGGACGCCGGCCGCGTCGAGGTGCTCGAGTGGAAGTCCCGCACGTTCGGCCGCCGCGACCGTTCCCGAGACCACGGACGAATCGGCTGCGCCGATCATGACGCCGCCCGTGATCGTGAGCAGCTCGTCGCCGCTGAGCGCCTCGAGTTCGCGGAACAGCGCGCGCGAACTCTGCGCCATCGGCGTGAGATCAGGATGCTCGAGGCACGCCTCTCGGAACAGCCGCGTGTCGCCGTGCGAGGAGCCGAGTGCGTGGCCAGGGGCGAAGCGCTCGAAGGCGACGACGTCGGCGCCGCGTTCGGCGAGTCGCCAAGCCGCGGCCGCGCCGATCGCTCCGGTTCCGACGACGGCGATGTCTGCGTGTTCCATGGTGTCCTCCGTGTCGAGCCTACGACGCGCCTCCGTGCGGCAGACTTGAAGCATGACGCATTCCGCCCAGGCCTTCTATCAGCGGCAGGCGGCGAGAGCGAACGTCATCTTCTTCGCCTGCTGGCTTCCGTTCGGGCTCGCGCTCATCGTCGCCGGGGTCTGGGTGGCGACGCAGCTGGGCGAGGCCGTGATGATTCCGGTCGGCGCATGGTTCGCCTTGCTCGGCTGCTATTTTCTCGAGATGTATGGAACGGTGTGGTGGTACCGCCGGCAGCTGCACTGGCTCGCGACTGACGAGAAGTCCGCCGCAACCGAGCCGTATTCCGCCGGGCAGCTGAACGACCTTCGCGTCGAATGGCAGCCTTGGAGAATGCCCGTTCCGACGGGGATCGTCGGAGACGTCGCGCTGAAGATGCCGGTCGTGCGAGCTGTCAACGCCACGAGCTGGTGGCTCATCGCCGCCGGAGTGCTGTGCGGCATCGCGGCTGTGATCCTTGCCTTCGAATAGCCCGGTGTGACGGATGCCGCCGGGCGCCGTCTGCCGGCGGCATCCGACCCTTGCTTTTCCCTCACGGCGAGCGTAGCGTATTCAACCAATAGATTGATAAAGAAGAAAGTTGAACACAGGTGTCGAACTCTGAGAGCGATGAGCGGTTGGACCGGGCATTCCTTGCCCTCGCCGACCCGGTGCGCCGCCGCATCATCGCCCGACTCAGCCGGGGGCCGGCGACGGTCACCGAGCTGGCAGAGCCGTTCGACATCAGCACACAGGCGGTGTCAAAGCACATCCAGGTGCTCGAGCAGGCGGAACTCGTGACGCGCACGCGCGACGCGCAAAGACGCCCCGTTCACCTCGACGCCCGCCGGCTCGAGGAGCTGACGGCGTGGATCGACACTTACCGGCTGGCCCACGAGCAGGCGTTCCGCCGATTGGACGCCCTGCTGACCGGCGAGGACGCCGGGCCGAGCGGCCCGCACACGAAAGAGAAGAGAAATGACGAACGAACTGATCGTCACCGCCCCTGACGGTCTGCCTTTCATCGACTTCGAACGCGAGGTCGACGCCCCCGTCGCCGCGGTCTTCGCCGCCCATGCCGACCCTGAGAAGGTCGCGCAGTGGATGGGACCGAACGGCTACGAGATGCTCATCGACCGATGGGACTTCGAGACCCACGGCGGCTACCGCTACGTGCACCGCACGCCTGACGGCGACGAGTACGCGTTCAACGGCACCTTCCACACGGTGCGGGAGAACGAGATCGCCATCCAGACGTTCGAGTTCGAAGGCTTCCCCGACGTCGTCAGCATCGAGACGCTGCGCTTCGAAGACCTCGGCGACGGCCGCACGCGCCTGACCGGCCATGCCTGCTATCCGAGTGTCGAGGCGCGCGACGGCATGGTCTCGAGCGGGATGGAACGTGGCATGAGCGAGGGCTACGAGCGCCTCGACCAGCTCGTCGGCTGACCGTCATCCCCGGGGCGCGACCTGGTCGTCCCCGGGGATGATTCAGGGCGATCACCGATGCGGATGCCGCCGAACCGGCGCACCATGGAGACATGGCTGACCTCTACCGACCCCGCAGAGACCGCATGATCGCCGGCGTGTGCGCCGCCATCGCCTACCGCTTCGGCCTCAGGCCCTCGACGGTGCGCATCCTCGCCGTCATCAGCTGCATCCTGCCCGGGCCGCAGTTCGTGATCTACCTCGTGCTGTGGTGGCTGATCCCGAACGAGCGCTGAGCGGCATCCGCCGGCCTTGCCTCAGAGCACGCCCGTCATGTTGCGCACGTACTCCGTGAGGGATGCTGCATTGTCGAGGTGGGCGTCGGGCACCGAGCACCACTTGTCGATCGTGACGAGACGGCCGTCCTTGCGCGTGTACGAAAAGGCATGGCCGCCCTCGGCGCTCATGCGGTCGAACGCGTACGGATCGACCTTGAGGTAGAACTCGTCGCCGAGCACAGCGCCGATGAACTCCCCGTGCAGCACGAGGCCCCAGCCGCTGAACAAGCGCTTGATCTGCACGTCGCCGAGCTCGGCGAGCTGGTCGCGGATGAACTCGGCGATGCGTCGATCGGCTGCCATGCGGAGACTCTACTGCGCGCAAGCGCGCGATTCGGCTTTCAGGCCGTTGCGCCGAGTCGCATATTGATGAGGCGGTTGAGGCTGACGTTCTGCTCCGCCGCTTCGATGGCGAGCGTGCGATGCAGTTCCGGAGGAATGCGCAGTTTGAAGGCTCCGCTGTAGCGACGCTCAGACAGCGGAGCCGGAATTGGCTCGTCGCCTTGCACCATCTGGTCGAGTACGTCTGCCACGAGTTGGCGTATGCCGATCAGGGCGGCCACCGCGTCGGCGTCGATCCACGACAGCGACGGGAACTCAGCAACGAGCCCGATGTGAGCGTCGTCCTCGCCTGACCAGAGCACGCGATAGGCGTAGCGATCAGCTGCGGCCGCCATGCTCATCCTCCATCTTCTTGATTGCGTCCAGTACTTGACGCACCTGATAGGGCTTGGCCATTCCTCCCTGATTCTGAATACTCACTCGCGGGTCGCCGGGCCATGGCGTTGCAAATACAGAGTGGCTCCCACCGTGGAGCCGTGGCTCGCCGAAGTAGTGTTCGCACACTGCCATCAGTTCGGAATATCTGACATTTGCCGGTGAGGCACGCATCGCTCGGACAAGGCGTCTCGCCTGTGATGGTGTCATTAGTGCAACCTTTTGTCAATGATCCATTGTTGAAGGCTATGAAACGAGAGAACGTCGGCGAACTGGTGACGGCTCGGTGGGGATGGCAGCAGCGGCTGAGTCTCTGTGTACGAGAAATGCGAGGCGCGACGCAGATGGGGACATGGCAACGGGTCGGCCCGCGAGCCTGCGGCATAGGCTTGAGGAGTGCCGCTTCGCCTTGCTCTCGTGAGCCTTCACACGTCGCCGAACGATGACCCGGGGACGGGCGACGTCGGCGGAATGAACGTCGCCGTCCGGCACACCGCCCTCGCGCTCGCCGAACTCGGCCACGAGATCGACGTGCTCACCCGCCGCTCCTCGACAGCAGGCCCTGACGCGTGCGAGGTGGCACCGGGTGTCACCCTGCGCCAGCTCTCGGCCGGTCCTGCCGAGCGCCGCGTCAAGGGCGACCACGAGGAGTACATCGAGGCGTTCCGCGCCGCAATGGCCGACCTCGGACCCTACGACCTCATCCACTCGCACCACTGGTTCAGCGGAATGGCGGCCGTTGAGATCGCCCGCTCCCGCGGCATCCCGCACGTGCAGAGCTATCACAGCATCGCGGCCGCGCTCAGCACTCCACTGTCGGAGGGGGAGCGGCCGGAGTCGCCGGGCCGCCTCGCCGGAGAGGCGGCGCTCGCCGCGGCATCCGACGCTATCATCACCGTGAGCGACGCCGAACGCTCGACGGTCATCGACCGGCTCGGTGCGGAACCGCAGCGTGTGGTCACGGTGTATCCGGGCGTGGACGCGAACCAGTTCGCGCCCGATTCACGGTCGGATGCCGCAACCGTTTCGCCCGGTTACATCGTCGCGGCCGCACGTCTTGAGCCGCTCAAGGGGCTCGATCTCGCGATCGAGACGCTCGCAGGCTCGCGCGACCCGGAGCTTCGGCTGGTGGTGTCGGGCGGACCGACCACCGGCCACGACGACTACCCCGCCGAGCTGGAGCAACTGGCCCGCGACCGCAGCGTCGCCGATCGCGTCGAGTTCATCGGGCCGCAGGGACGCGACGCGCTCGCCGCCCTGCTGCGTGGCGCGCGCACCGTGCTCGTACCGTCGCACTCCGAGACCTTCGGGCTCATCGCGCTCGAGGCGCAGTCGTGCGGCGTACCGGTTCTCGCGGCTGATGCGGGCGGGCTGCGCGAGGCGATTGCCGATGGCGAGACCGGTGTGCTCGTGCCTGCCCGTGATCCGGCGCGGTGGGCGGCGGAGCTCGACGCGCTGCTCGCGGACTCTCAGCGGGCGCGAGTGCTTGGGGAGGCCGGACGCACGCGCGCACTGCAGTTCACGTGGCGGCGAACCGCTGAGCAGACCGCTGCCGTGTACGAGCGCGTGCTCGCGGGAGGCTTGGCATGAGCGCGGACCCGTTCGCTCTGTTCGACGGCGTCGACACGGTGCTTTTCGTGCACGCGCACCCCGACGACGAGACACTCGCGGGCGGCGCGCTCATGGTTGAGCTGCTCGCGCGCGGCATCCACGTGCAGCTTGTAACCTGCAGCCGCGGCGAGCGCGGCGAAGTAGTTACCGGGCCGTTCTCCCACCTCGAGGGAACGCCCGAGCTCGCCGCACACCGCGAGGGGGAGATCGCGGGCGCGCTCGAAATCCTCGGCGTGACCGATCATGCGTGGCTCGGGACGCCGCCGGCGCGCGCCGCGGGACAGCGACCGCGCGTCTACGAGGACTCGGGCATGCGCTGGATCCGTGAGGGGCTCGCCGGCCCGGCGGGAGACGCGTCGGCCCAGTCGTTCTCGACGAGTCCGCTCAAGGAGGAGGTCGCGGACCTGCTCGCCCTGATCGACGATCCGGTGGGCGCCCGACCGCAACTGGTCGTGAGCTACAACGAGATCGGCGGCTACGGACACCCCGACCACGTGCGGGCGCGCGAGATCGCGGTGGCGGCAGCCGCAGCCCGCGGCATCCGATTCGCCGAATTGGTGGAAGAGCCAGGAGAGGATGTGACGTGGTTCGCCCTCGAGCATCGGCTCGACACGGTCATCGAGGCGCTGCACGCGCATGCGACGCAGCTGACCGTGCATGGCCGTGATGTTGTGCATTCCGGCGGGCAGCGGGAGCCGATCCGCACGTCGATCGGACTGCGGGAGATCTAGCGACCTACGCCGTCTGGGCGACGGTATACGGGATGCGGCCGCCGGCGAGCACCATCGCCGCCTGACGACTGGAGAGGTGGTGCCGCAGCTTGAGCGGCTCCCCATTCAGTGTCGCAGAGATCGGCGTGCCGTTCTCGAGTGCGTCACGCAACCCGTCGAGCACGACCGTGTCGCCGAGCGTGACCGAGTCGTAGCCGGCCGGCTCCTCGAACTCGAGCGCGAGGATGCCGAAGTTCGCCAGGTTCTGCCAGTGGATGCGCGCGAACGACTTCGCGACGACCACCCGCAGCCCGAGGTAGCGCGGGGCGATGACGGCGTGCTCACGGCTCGAGCCCTGCCCGTAGTTCTCGCCCGCGACGACGGCGTGGCCGCCCGCGGCATCCTTCGCTCTCTCGGGATATGTCGGATCGATGCGAGTGAAGCTGAACTCCGCGATCTTGGGGATGTTGCTGCGGAACGGCAGCACGCGCGAGCCGGCCGGCATGATCTCGTCGGTCGAGACGTTGTCGGGCATCTTCAGCAGCACGGGCAGGTCGAGGTGGTCGGGCAGCGGCTCGAAATCGGGCAGCGAGGCGATGTTCGGCCCCTTCACGAGCTCGACGCCGAGCGCTTCCTCGGGCGGGAGCGGCGCCTGCAGCATGTCGGTGTTGACGCTGTAGCGCTCGGGCATGACGGGGCGGGTGTAGCGGATGCCGAGCGAGTGCTCGAGCGTGCGCGGATCGGTGATGCGGCCCGTGAGCGCCGCGGCGGCCGCCGTCTCGGGGGAGCACAGCCACACGGCATCCTCTTCCGTTCCCGATCGGCCCGGGAAGTTGCGGGGCATGGTGCGCAGCGAGTTGCGGCCGGTCGCCGGCGCCTGGCCCATGCCGATGCAGCCCATGCAGCCGGACTGGTGGATGCGCGCGCCCGCCTTCACGAGGGAGGTGAGCCAGCCGCCGGCGATGAGGTCGGCGAGCACTTCGCGGGAGGTCGGGTTGACGTCGACCGAGACCTGCTGGTGCGCCTGCCGGCCGTCGAGAATCTCACCGACGACGGCGAAGTCGCGCAGTCCGGGGTTCGCCGACGAGCCGACGACGACCTGGAAGACGTCTTCGTTCTCGACCTCGCTCACGGGAACAACGTTTCCGGGCGACGAGGGCTTCGCGATGAGCGGCACGAGGCTCGAGAGGTCGATGTGCTCGGTCACGTCGTACTCAGCGCCGGCGTCGGCGAGGATCTCCGTGAAGTCGTCCGCCCGCCCGACGGCCTCGAGGTACTCACGGACGGCGTCGTCGGCGGGGAAAACCGTCGCCGTCGCGCCGAGCTCCGCGCCCATGTTCGCGATCACGTGCCGGTCCATCGCCGTGAGCGAGGCGAGGCCGGGCCCGTGGTACTCGATGATGCGGCCGACGCCGCCCTTCACGCCGTGACGGCGCAGCATCTCGAGGATCACGTCTTTCGCCGACACCCAGTCGGGCAGCTCTCCGGTGAGCTCGACGCCCCAGATCTCGGGCATCGCGACGTACAGCGGCTGCCCCGCCATCGCCATCGCGACCTCGAGCCCGCCGACGCCGATCGCGAGCATGCCGAGCGCCCCGGCCGCGCACGTGTGCGAGTCGGAGCCGATCATCGTCACGCCGGGCTTGCCGAACCGGGACTGGTGCACGGGGTGCGAGACCCCGTTGCCGGGCTTCGAGAACCACAGCCCGAACCGCTGCGCGGCCGACTGCAGGAAGAGGTGGTCGTCGGGGTTCTTCTCGTCGGTCTGCAGCAGGTTGTGGTCGACGTACTGCACCGACAGGTCCGTCTTGATGCGGTCGAGGCCCATCGCCTCGAGCTCGAGCATCACCATCGTGCCCGTCGCGTCTTGCGTGAGCGTCTGGTCGACGGTGAGCCCGATCTCGTTTCCGGGCGTCATCTCCCCTTCGACGAGGTGGCTCGCGATGAGCTTCTGCGCGACGTTATGCGACATAGTCCGGCCCTCCAGATTCGAGAGTCCGATGCCAGTCCGACGCCGGACCTCTCTGCCACCCTAGGCCGCGAGAGGGAAAAGGTGAAGGATGCCGCCGCGGTCGCGTCACGGCAGGCCGTGGGTTCCCGCCGCGCTGTCGTCGCGGCTCGGCCCTGGGTTCGTTGGCTCGTCGCTCGGTGCGTCGGCGTCGGGCGCGTCGATGCCGGCGCTGTGCTGAGGCAGCGGAGCGTCGGGGTCGCGCGGCTCAGGGTCGGTCGTCATCTTCGATTCCGGGTCGCTCTCGTTGTGCGTGGACCCGGCCGGCTGCTCGGGCTCGCCCTCCGTGCCGAGAGGGTCGGTGCGCGGGTTGCCGGCCGGCGCGGCGGCGTCGCCGTTGAAGCCGCGCTTCTGCGCGACATCGTCGGCCGTCACGTCTGTCGCCGTGCCCGCCGGTTCACCACCGCCCGGCGGATCGGGCGCCGGATCGCTACCGGATCCCGCCTCGTCGTCGTTCGGCTCACGCTCGAGCGGCGCTCCCGGCTCCCCGCCGATGCCGAGCGAGTCGTTCGTGTTCGTGGGCGTCGACTCCTCCGTTCCCTTGTCACCCGGGTCCGTCTGGGGGCCCTTCGTGTCGGGTGCGGTGTCTTCCGTGAAGGGTGCCTGGTTCGGCTGCTTGTCGCTCATGCTGAACTCCTCTCGTCCACTGTCAGCATGCGTGCGAGGGATGCGGTTCGGCAGGGGGTGGATGCCGCTGACCGGGTGACGTATCCTGCCCGGTCGGCCGCGCGAGTGAATACGCTCAGCCGCGCAGCCACGGCACGCACGAGCGCGCCGTGGTGCGGATGCGGTACAGGCTCGTGGTTCCCGTGATGTAGAGGTCGTGCCCGTCGGCGCCGCCGAAGGCGACGTTCGACACGACCTCGGGCACAGCGATCGAGGTGACGAGGGCTCCGTCCGGCTCGAAGACGAGAACGCCGTCGCGCGTCGAAGTCCAGATGCGTCCCGCCTCGTCGACGCGGAACCCGTCGGGCAGCCCGGCCTCGACTTCGGCGAACACGCGCCCGTTCTCGCAGCATCCGTCACCCGTGACGTCATACGCGCGGATCTCGTGCATGCCGTCGGCCGCGTGGCTCGCGGAGGTGTCCGAGACATAGAGGACGCGCTCGTCGGGCGAGAACGCGAGCCCGTTCGGCATCTGCATGTCGGTGACAACCGGTGTCAGCTCGCCCGTCGCCTCGTCGAAGCGGAACACGAAGCAGCCGCCGTACTCCCGCTCGCCCGGGTGGCCCTCGTTCGGCTGGATGATGCCGTACGGCGGGTCGGTGAACCAGATGCTGCCGTCGCTGCGCACGACGACGTCGTTCGGCGAGTTCAGCCGGGCCTCGCCGAACCGGTCGACGACCGTCCGCGGAACCCCGTCGACCTCGCGCTCGATCGCGCGCCGCCCGTGCGAGCACTGCACGACGTCGCCGTTCAGATCGAGAGTGCGCCCGTTCGTGAACTCGACGTCGTCGCGGTGCACGCGCGTCTGCCCCGTCGAGGCGTCGAACTCGAGGATGCGGCTGTTCGGGATGTCGCTCCAGCGCAGCACGCCGAGTGCCGGCAGCCACACCGGCCCCTCCGACCAGATCGCACCGGTCCAGAGACGCTCGAGCTCGGCGCCTTCGGCGATCAGATCGGATGCTGCTGATGGGTCGTTCACACGATCAGTCAAGCATGGCGACCGGCGTCAGGCGAGGACGCTCGATTCCGACCGTCGCTTCGCTTCGCGCTCTGCCGCCCGCGCCTCTAGCTCACGGCGGTACGTGGCCGCCGGGTGGTCGTCACGCACGCGCTTCTGCCCGACGCCGTAGAGCTTCTCGCGCAGCGTCGTGCCCTCGTCGTAGTCGTCCCAATAACGTCCGCGACGCTGCAGCTCGGGAACGACGAGCTCGATGAACTCCTCGAACGTTCCGGGCGTGATCGCGTAGGCGAGGTTGAAGCCGTCGATGTCCGCGTCGTCCATCCAACGCTCGAGCTCGTCGGCGACGGTCTGCGGCGAACCGACGATGACGGGGCCCATCGCTCCGATCGCGACGAAGTTCACGACCTCGCGGGCTGTCCACGTGCGGTTCGGGTCCGCCTTCGAGAAGATCTCCAGCGCGAAGCGGGCCGAGTCGGTGTCGACGTACTCGAGCGGCTCGTCCGGGTCGAGACGGGAGAGGTCTACGCCGGTCACACCGGCGTAGAAAGCGAGGGCGCCCTCGAAGTCGGCGTACCCGAGCAGCTCCGTATACCGCTTCTGCGCCTCCTCGTCCGTCGAGGCGACGATCGTCGTGATCTCCGTGAAGATCTTGATGCTGCGCGGATCGCGTCCCGCAGCCTCGGCCGTGCTGCGAATCGAGTCGACGTAGCCCCGCAGAGTGTCGGTCGTCGGCGCGACGGTGAACACCGCTTCCGCGTTGCGTGCCGCGAACTCGCGTCCCTTCGACGACGTGCCGGCCTGCCAGATGACGGGCGTGCGCTGCGGCGACGGCTCTGACAGGTGAATGCCGGGAACCGAGAAGTAGGTTCCCTCATGGCCGATCTCGTGCACCTTCTCGGGGTCGGCGTACACCTTCCCCTCGCGGTCCTCGACGACGGCATCCTCTTCCCACGAGCCTTCCCACAGCTTGTAGCAGACGTCGACGACCTCCGCCGCGAGCTCGTAGCGCTCGTCGTGCGACATCTGTCGCTGCAGTCCGAGGTTGCGCGCGGCTCCTTCGAGGTATGACGTCACGATGTTCCACGCGACGCGGCCCTTCGTGAGATGGTCGAGGGCGCTGAACCGGCGGGCCAGCGCGTAGGGCTGCTCGTAGGTCGCCGACACTGTCAACCCGAACGTGAGGTTCTCGGTCGCGGCCGCCATGGCGGATACCTGCAGGAGCGGGTCGTGGACGGGAACTTGCATCGCCCGCCGCACCGAGGCGTCGTACGAGCCCTCGTACGTGTCGTAGACGCCGAGCACGTCGGCGATGAACAGCCCGTCGAACTTGCCCTTCTCGAGCAGCTTCGCAAGGTCCACCCAGTAGTCGAGGTCCTTGTATCTCGTCGACTGGTCGTCCGGATGCGTCCACAGTCCGGGCGACTGGTGCATGATGCATGTCATGTCGAAGGCGTTGAATCGGATGCGGGGCTTCGTCATCGGGAACTCCTGAACTGCGGCGCACGGCCGCCTGGCGGGACACGGCCATGCAACACCCGGGGATCCCATGCGTAAAGGGTCGGCGTCATACGGCGTCATCTTTCGACCGGCCGGATGAGCCAGCTCACCCACCCCGTGACACCTGACCGCCGCGCTGTAAGAATGGCGTCATGGGTCTTCAACTTCGCTTCGGTGAACGATGAGTTCACACGTCTTCGTCGTCCGCGGCGACCTGCTCCACATGAACCTCGACGCGTGGATGCTGCCCTCCGACCGCCGCTACACCATCAGTGACGCCTGGCGACGCGTGTCCGGCATCAGCAACGGCGTCGCCCGCACCAACTCCGCCGAATTCGAGCGCGAAGAGCGCTTCGCCCTCCCGCTCAAGTCGTGGCGCTGGCCGCGCGCCCTTCCCGTTCTCACGGCGACACCGCACAAGAGCGCGCGCGACACTTTCGAGATCGGCCGCCGCATCGAGGACTTCGTGCACACCGCCGCAGAGGCCGTCCGTCAGCGCCGCCAGGGCCGCGCGATCGACCCCGACGCGCGCATCCTGCTCGGCATGACGATCTTCCCGAGTTCGGGGCGAACGGATGCCGCTTCCCTTGGCGAGCTGCTCGAGGCGCAGATGGCCGCCGCGCGTCACGCCGCATCCGCCGAGAACGTCGACGTCGTGCTCGTTCTCGACGATGAGCGCACGTTCGCCCTCGCGCAGATGATCCGCAGCCACGACCGCAAGACCGCGTGGCCCGAGATCGCGAAGAACCGCAAGATGCTGAGGCACGCCGAATCGCTCGGCCGGCACGCGCGCGACGGCCGGCTCGTGCCGTTCATGGGCGCGGGCGTGAACGCGAGCTCGGTCACCCCCAGCTGGGAGCAGACCGTGGAGGCGCTCGCCGAGGGCGCCGACTTGAGCGACGCGGAGCGGCAGTCGTTGCAGCGCGACAGCGACCCCCTCGACCAGCTCGCGTTCTTGCGCTCCGTATACGACGAACGCCGCGACGGCTCGTTCGAGCAGGCGATCTCCGAGATCGTCGGGGTGAAGAACTACGGGCTCGCGCCGGCGCTGCTCGCGAGCCTCAAGTCGCCGCAGGCGTTCACGCTCAACGTCGACCGGCTGTTCGAGATCGCCGCGGAAGACATCGGCGACCCTCGCACGGTCGTGCCCGGCGGCCGCCGCGTCGGCGCGCCGTGGCTGTACAAGCTTCTCGGCTCCGTCGACGACCCCGCGAGCATCGCCCTGCTCGTCGACAGCGGTGGGAGCGACGGCATCCGGGCGACGGTGCGCGCCCTCGTGGCCGCGAGCGCCGCGGGAAACCACCTGCTGTTCGTCGGCTTCGGCACGGGCGACCGCAGCTTCCACGGCATCGCGCACGACGTGCGCGCCGCTCTGCCGAAGGACGCCGACGCGGCCGCGCAGGCCACGGCGCTCACGCTGCGCGACGACCCGCTCGACCGCCGCTTGTGGGAGGGGCGCCTCGCGCTCGTGCCGATGGCGGGCGCCGATGCGAGCGACGGCGATGCGACGCGCGCGCTCGAGGTGTACCTCGACGCCGTGCTCGCGTTCGCGACCGACAGCCGCTCATACGCGCTGTCGCCGGGCTTCCGCGAGGTGCTTCCGACCGCGGACGCGAAGCTCGCCGCGGTGCTCGGCTCGGCGGCATCCGCCCTCACCGACGACATGACGGATGCCGCCGCCTACGCGCGCGTCACGGCTCTGCTGCGCGACCTCGGCTGGGAGGGCTGAGCCGCCGTACTCGCCGTCACGTCGGCGGCTCCTCGCGTCCGGCTGGTGGCCGCGGCCGCAGCGCCGGGATGAAGCGAATGAGCGCCCCGAGCAGCAGGCCGAGCAGGATCGCGGGGCCGTGCTCGTTGCCGAGAACCGTCAGAACGATGCCGACCGCGATTATGACGACGAGCCCGATGACCGAGGCCGGCAATGCCGGCCTGCGCGCCGTCACGATGACGGTGGAGGCCGCGACCAGGGCGAGCGTGGCCATCGAGTTCCCTGCGCCGGGATGGTGCAGCTGGAGCAGCATGCTGCCGATGCCGCCGATCGTGAAGGCGAGCACGGCGTGGAGACCGGGCAGGGCGCGTACGATGATGAGGAGCGAGACCGCGAGGACGGCGAGGTTGCTGACGGTGCCGGCGAGGCCGCCGTCTTGCAGCACGTTGGCCGTGACGACGCGCCACCACTCGCCGTGCTCGAGGATGGCGGCGTTGCGCATCCCGGCATCCAGCAGCTGCGGCTGGGCAAGCTGAATGACGGAGGGGATCGCCACGACAAGCCAGAGCACGGCGGCCCACCAGGTGAGACGCACCGGTGGTTGAGAGGGCTGACGCCGAAGATTCGAGGCGGCGATCGCCGCCCAGCCCCCGGCGAAGGCGACCCAGAGGACGATCGACTCGATCAGGGGTCTCATTCCGCACTCCAGGCGTTACTCGTGCAGCGACGCGTCGGTGGGCGTCTCCGCCCACGACGCGAACGTGATCTCGAGGCCGGAGCGGGTGGGAGCGCACACGAAGGGTCCGGCCTCGGCCTTCGCGTTCTCGGGCAATGGCGCGACGCGCACGAGGCGCCAGGGCTTGTCGTCGACTCTGGCGCGGACCGTCACCGACTCTCGCGCTCGGCTGAGGCGGACGGTGATGAGGCGGCCGGCCCAGTCGGGCACGGGAGCGACCGACCAGTCGGAGCGGCCGAGAGTGACGACGGCGCCGACCTGCGGCTGGCCGTCGGCGTACTCGACGCCGGCCTTGATCCACGTCTCGTCGTCGATGCGGAGGAAGACGCCCGCCTGGTCGAACTGTTCGGCGAACGCGGCAATGAATGCCACCTCGACGGCGCGACCGACGGCGAGGGGAGCGAGGAGCGCGTGCTCGGTGTCGTGGACGAAGCCGTAGGAGGTGTGCCGCCACGCGTCGCTGCCCTCCGCGGCGACGACGGTCAGCCCGTCATCGGTCACCGTCGCCGAGACGGGGTCGTGCGTCCAGGTCCCTGCGGTCCAGTCGATCGAGGTTTCGTGCATGCACCCACCGTAGAGGGCGCCGACCGCGGACCGCAGCCCAGTAGGCTTCCCTCGTGATCATCGCCGTCGTCTTCGTCGTTCTGCTCGGGCTGCTCGCGCTGTTCCAGCTCGCCTTGGCCCTCGGGGCGCCGTGGGGACGCTTCGCGTGGGGCGGGCAGCATCGGGGCGTTCTCCCGGCCGGGAAGCGGGTCGGCTCGGGCGTCACGGTGCTCGTCTACGTCGTCATCGCTCTCATCGCGCTCGACAAGGCTGCGCTCATCGACATCTTCCCCAGCGCATTCTCGAGCGTGGGCATGTGGGTCGTGTTCGCGTTTCTCGTGCTCAGCGTGCTCATGAACGCGATATCGCGGTCGAAGCCCGAGCGCGTGACGATGACGCCTGTCTCGCTTCTGCTCGCCGCGCTCGCTCTGCTTGTCGCGCTGACCGGCACGGGAGCGTAAGGGAGTATCGTCGAGCCCACACGATCGGCTTGCGCGAGGGAAAAGATGCTGGGGAACCTGTCCGGGTGGCACCTGATGATCATCGTCGCGGTGTGGCTCGTTCCCGCCGCCATCATCACGATCGCGGCGTTCGTCATCGTCACGTACGTGCGCAAGCGCAACCCGGCCGCTCCGCCCGTCATGGAGGCAGGCTCGGGAGTTCCCTCGCCCGCGTCGCCGCTCGAGCACCGGCTGCGGGAACTCGACGAGCTGCGCAGCAAGAACTTGATCAGCGAGACTGAGTATCGGCGGAAACGCGAGGAGATCCTGCGCGACCTGTAGCGGCTCTCAACCGAGCAGACCGCCCCAGACGGCGCGTGCACCGGAATCGCCGATCAGGACGAGCAGGATGACGGTGCCCACGGCGACGATGACGCTTGCGACGGCGAGAACCGTGAAGGCGACGCGCGCGAGCGCGCGGCGTGATGATGGAACTCCCCGCCTTCCCCCGCGAAACCACACCCACTGCGCGAGCGCGACGACGAACAGGGCGATCGTCCAGGGCAGCAGCATCTCGCCATAGCGCTGGTGCAACTGCACCGCCGGCACGGGACCGACCGCCGCGGCGAGCGACTCGCCCGCGCTGACCGTGACGGGAACGAGCACGAGGACGACGAGAGCGCCGAGCGGCGTGACGACTCCGAGGCGGCGCCGCGCCGCCGGCCAGAATTGAGCGAGCAGAACCGCGAGCGCGACGAGCGGTGTCAGGACGACGACGGCGTGCACGAGCAGGGGATGGAGGGGAAGCCCGGCGAGCTGCAGAATATCGTCCATGAACAGAACACGAGACTGACGCGAATTCCGTTCACCCGCTTCCCGAAAGTGAACCGGGAGCGCGACTGCCTCGTTGTCTCGAGTGAGGACGATGTGCGCACGTGCCGCACATGAGAAAGGCACGGGATGCTGGTGGACAAGGCACTGGCTCTCCGCGAGCTGCATGATCAGCATGCGGCCGCGATCTGGCGCTATGCCGTCTACCTCACCGGCAACGCCTCGAATGCTGACGACGTCGTGCAAGAGACCCTCCTCCGGGCCTGGCGGACGCCGCGCATCCTCGAGCAGGACCCGGCGACGACACGCGGCTGGCTCTACACGGTCGCGCGCAATCTCGTCATCGACGACGTGCGCAGCGCCCGTCACCGTCACGAGTCACCGGTGGGGGAGCCGCCCGAGCGAGCGATCGAAGACCGCACGGACGAGCTCTTCGACTCGCTTCTCGTCGGCGAGGCGCTCATGACCTTGAGCGCCGACCACCGAGCCGTCGTCGTGCGGGCGTACTACGGCGGCCAGAACACGGCAGAGCTCGCCGCCGAGCTCGGCATCGCCGAGGGCACCGTGAAGTCCCGCCTGCACTACGGGCTTCGCGCCCTCCGGCTCGCCCTGCAGGAGAAAGGGGTGGTCCGATGACCCCGGATCATGAGGCGCTCGCCGACTGGGACGCGGCCTACGTGCTCGGAGCCCTCAGCCCCGCCGATCGCCGCGTCTTCGAATCGCACCTCGAAGAGTGCGAGCGGTGCCGCACCGCCGTCGCGGACCTCGCCGCCATGCCCGGCCTGCTGTCGCGCGCCCGCCCCATGGTGGAGGCGCTGGACGAACCGGAGCCTGCGGGTGGGCCGCCGGCCGACCTCGTCCACCGCGTCACGGCACGCCGCCGGCGACGCAGCATCCGAACGCGCGTCATCGTCGGCGTGAGCGCACTGGCCGCGGCCATCGTTCTCCTCTTCGCCGTTCCCGCTCTCATTCCCGACACTGCTGCGCCGACGACGGTAGCGCTGACGCCCGTCGAAGCCACGACGATGTCGGCGACGGTCGAGCTCAGCTCCGCTCCCTGGGGCACGCGGCTGCACATGGACTGCGACTACCCCGCAGGCGGCTACGGCACCGAGCCGGGCGACGCATGGCGGTACGTGCTCGTCGTCACCGACGCTCAAGGCCGCGCGAGCGACATATCGACGTGGAACGCGGTGCCGGGCAAGACCGTTCACCTGGATGCAGCGACCGATCTGAACCTTGATGAGATCGCGACGATCGAAGTCCGCTCGACCGCCGGGGACACGATCCTCACCGGATCCACGGACGGGCCTTGAGCACCGCGGCGATGCGTCCGTGCGAGGTGAACCGGAGCGCGGGCTGTCTCGTGTGCTGAGTGATCGCACTCGCGGTCACTCACCGAAAGGAAACGACAATGACGTCGAGAATCGCGGCATCCCTCGCCGCGGCATCCCTCGCCCTTCTCGCCCTGACCGCCTGCGCGCCGACGAACTCCGAGGCGCCGGCGGCGGAATCCAGCACGGCGCCGAACACGAGCGCCTCGTCGGAGGTCGCCCTGTCGACGGCCGATTCATCGATCGGCACGATCGTCGTCGACGGCACGGGGAAGGCCGTCTACCAGTTCGACAACGACACGCAGAACGGCGACTCCTCGTCGTGCACGGGTCAGTGCGCGGCGAACTGGCCCGCCGTTCCCGGTTCAGATGCGCCCAAACTCGACGGAGTGACGGGCGAGGTCGGAACCATCACCGGGGTCGACGGCGAACCGCAGCTGACGCTCAACGGGTGGCCGCTGTACTACTACGTCGGCGACAACGCGGCCGGAGACACGTACGGTCAAGGACTGCAGGGGATCTGGTGGGTGCTGACTCCCGCGGGCAAGCCCATCACCTCCGACACGTCCGGCTACTGACCGCGATCGCGACGACGTCGACGATTGTCAAGGGCTGGAGCGCCGCCGCGCGGCCGCGGCATCATGGCGGCATGAATGGAAAGCACGCGGGAGACGTGGACCCGCAAGACGCAGAACGCGACGAGAGCACAGCGACCGAGGACGGCAACCTCGGCTCCCTGTCGGACGTCGGCCACACCTTCGACCAGACGAACGGTCTCGTCGACGGGCTTGAGGGCAACGCCGACGACCCTGACAAGGTCGACGAGCGACTCGACGAACCCACCGACGACGGGAATTCCTAGCCCTCGCGTTGCCGGCGCCCGTTTACGAAAGCGCGAGGCTCAGAACCAGATGCTGAGCAACGGCGCCTCGGCCGCACGGAACGCCGCGTCGGCCCGTTCCGCCGAGCCCGGGCGCCGCTCGAGCACCGTGCCCGCGCGCACGAGCGTCGACGCCGGCGTCGCCCCGAGGTAGAGCGCCGCGAGCGAATTCACGCTCAGCGCGAGGTGAGCGGCATCCGCCGGCACGTCCGCGTCGGCGTCGAGCCGCGTCACGGTGCCCGCGCCGCTCTCGTCCACGCTCAGCAGCATCCGCCCCTCGGCAAAGCCGTTCGGGTCCGCGACATCGAGGACCAGGTCGATCGGCGCGCTGTACGTGCGCGCCTCGAGCGCCGCGACGGGGTCGAGGACGCGCAGCCACAAGTGGTCGTAGGGTCGCGACTGCACGGCCCGACGGTCGGAGAGCTGCCAGGCGACGGAGTCGTCGACGGGGCGCAGGTACGCCTTGACCGCGGTGACGAGGTCGAGTTCGAGCAGGAATCGCCACAGCCCGTTCGCCGCGTCATCGGTCGCGGCGACGAGTGACTGCACCTCCACGGTGTGCACGGTGAAGTCGTCTTCGCCGCCGGTCACGCGGTAGATGGCGAATCCCTGCAGCGCGCCGGACGCATCGTCGTAGCGCACCGCCCGCAGGCTCTTCACCTTGTCGGCGCTGCGCTCGTCGGTAGCGCACGTCTCCGCCCACAGCGCGTCGTCGGCCTCGATCTCGCCCGCATGCCGGCGGCGGGCGCTTTCGAACACTGCGCGGGCCGAGTGGTGCAGCTCCTCGCGAGTGGTGAAGCGCACACGACCGGATGCTGCCGGGCCGGCCCACCGTGCCCGCCTCGTGTCGATCGTGACATCGCTCGCGAACGCGGACGGGGCGAAGCCGAACCGGCCGTAGATCGTCGCTTCGGATGCCGTGAGGGCTGCGATCGGCACGCCGCACGCGTGCGCGGTGCGCAGCTCGGACTCGAGCAGGTTGCGCGCGATGCCGCGGCGGCGGTGGGTCGGCGCGACGGTCACGGCGCTGATCGCCCAGACGGGAATGCTGCTCCCGCCCGGGAGGCTCAGCGGCGTCTCCCACGTCGACACCGTCGCGACGGGCTCGGCGCCGACGGCATCCGACTCGTCCCATACTCCCGTCGTGCGCCGGTACGCCGCGTGCTCAAGCATGTAGGCGAGGCGCTTCTCGCTCGGTTCGTCATCATAGAAGCCGCGGGACTCGGCCCGGATCCAGGCGCTGAACGCGGCGGTGTCGGCGGTGTCGACGAGATCGAGTCTGAGCCCCTCGGCGTGAAGCCGTGCGGCGGAGGCGCTGTCGATGGGGGCGTCGCTGAAGTTCACTCGATCACCCTACCGAGCACCCCGGATGCGGGGAAACAGCCGGGCCGGCACCACGACGGTGCCGGCCCCTCCCGAGTCGTTCTACGCGTATGGCTTACGCGTGACTCGTACCGCGGATCGGGCTCTCCTGCTGCTCCGGCGTTTCGGCGCCGAGCGGGATGTTCGTGCGATCGCGCAGGATGAGAGTCGCGATGAAGGCGATGACCATCACACCGGCGATGTAGAAGGCGACGGACCAGGAGGTCCCCGTCGACTGCACGAGCCAGGCCGAGATCAACGGCGCGAAGGCGCCGCCGAGGATCGCTCCGAGCGCGTAGGCGATCGAGACGCCGGAGTAGCGGATCGCGGCCGGGAACAGCTCCGTGAAGTACGCCGCCTGCGGGCCATAGGTCAAGCCGTTTCCGACGGTGAAGATCGCGATGCCGACGAAGAACAGCCACGAATTGCCCGTGTTGACCAGCGGGAACAAGAACCACACGGTGATAAGGAACACGATCCAGCCCGCGATATACGTGTTGCGTCGGCCGATGCGGTCCGAGAGCCGGCCGCCGATCCACGTGAACAGCAGCCACACGACGGCGGAGCCTGCGACGGCGATGAGCACGGGCGTGCGCTCCATTCCGACATGCCCGCCGTCCGCGATGGGTGTTGTGGCGTAGCCCTGGAGGTAGCCGCCCGTGGTCATGTAGCCGGCTGCGTTGTTTCCCGCGAACGTGAGCGCGGCGAGGATGACGAGCAGCCAGTGCTTGCGGAACAGTTCGATGATCGGCATCCGCGAGCGTTCGGCCTTGACGGCCATTTCGGCGAAGACCGGGCTCTCCTCGACCGTGCGGCGCACGATGATGCCGATGACGATGAGCACGAAGCTCAGCAGGAACGGCACGCGCCAGCCCCACTCGACGAAGGCGTCGCCGGGTGAGAAGACACCGGTCATGAGGGCGAGAACGCCCGAGGCGAGCAGGAGGCCGAGCGGAACGCCCATCTGCGGGAACGCTCCCATGCGGCCGCGCTTGCCCTTCGGGGCGTGTTCGACGGCCATGAGAACGGCCCCGCCCCATTCACCGCCGGCGGAGAGGCCCTGCAGGATGCGCAGCGAGAGCAGCAGCACAGGAGCGATGATGCCCGCCTGCCCATACGTGGGAAGCACGCCGATGAGCATCGTGGCGGCGCCCATGAGGATGAGCGTCCAGACGAGCATCGTCTTGCGGCCGATGCGGTCACCGAGGTGGCCGGCGATGAACGCGCCGAGCGGGCGGAAGAGGAAGCTCAGGCCGACGGTCGCGAACGACAGGAGCACGCCGATCTCGTGGCCCGCCGGTTCGAAGAACAGCGAGGCGAAGACGAGCCCTGCGGCGTTCGCGTAGATGAAGAAGTCGTACCACTCGATCGTGGTCCCGATGATGGTCGCGACGGCGACCTTCTTCATATCGGCCGTCGTCGCGGGCGGCGGGGCGGCTGTGTGTGCGGACATTCGACTCCTTTGTCATGTGCGGGAGAGACCACCATGTCAGATCTCAGTGAGAAATCATATCTGATGTCGAATATCACGCAAGGTGATTCTGGATGCCGCTCGGCGACGCCGCCCGGCGGCATCCGTCACCGAGTCGTTCACCTGCGTTCACCGTGCGTTGGTCCTGCGCCGATTCACTTGTCGCGTCACAGCTCACTCATAGGGAGACAGAACAGACATGACACGTCGAATCCGACGCCTCGGCTCGGGAGCCCTCGCCGTCGGCGCCGCCGCCATCCTCGGGGCCGGGCTTCTCGCGCCCTCGGCCGCGCTCGCGGACGTCACCGACACCGGCGGAGCCGCCCGCCACGACGACGACCGCAGCCAGGCGGTGCGCGACGCCATCGCCGACGGCCCCGCCAAGAACGTCATCCTGCTGATCGGCGACGGCATGGGCGACAGCGAGATCACGATCGCGCGTAACTACGCCTACGGCGCGGCCGGGATGCTGCCGGGCATCGACGCGCTTCCGCTCACGGGCCAGTACACGACGTATTCGGTGCACAAGGACGGCGACCAGAAGGGCAAGCCTGACTACGTGCCGGACTCCGCCGCGACGGGAACGGCGTGGGCGACCGGCACGAAGAGCTACGACGGCGCGATCGGCGTCGACGTCGACGGGAACCCGCACGACTCGATCCTCGAGCTCGCGAAGGCGAACGGGCTGCGCACGGGCAATGTCAGCACCGCCGAGATCCAGGACGCGACGCCGGCCGTTCAGATCGCGCACGTCGACCAGCGCAAGTGCTACGGCCCCGACAGCTCGGTGTGCGGCGACGACGCGCTCGAGAAGGGCGGCCTCGGCTCCATCAGCGAGCAGCTGCTGAACACGCGCGCCGACGTCATCCTCGGCGGCGGCACGGCCTCGTTCGAGCAGACGGCGAAGGCCGGGCAGTGGGAGGGCGCGACCCTCTTCGAGCAGGCGACTGACCGCGGCTACCAGGTCGCGACAACGGCGGACCAGCTCAAGGCAGTGACGAAGGCCAACCAGTCCTCGCCGCTTCTCGGCCTGTTCACGCCCGGCAACTTCCCCACACGCTACAGCCCGTCCGAGGCGACGGTCGGCGGCGCGAACGGTGCGCCGATCCGCTGCACGGCGAACCCATCACGGCTCTCCACCGAGCTCTCGCTCGCCTCGCTCACCAACAAGGCGATCGGCCTGCTCGACCGTTCCGATTCCGACAAGGGCTTCTTCCTGCAGGTCGAGGGCGCCTCGATCGACAAGCAGGACCACTCCGCCGACGCGTGCGGCCAGATCGGCGAGACCATCGACCTCGACGAGGCCGTGCAGGCCGCCCTCGAGTTCGCGAAGAAGGACGGCAACACCCTCGTGATCGTGACCGCCGACCACGCCCACACGAGCCAGATCGTCGACGACGCGCCTCCCGCGACGCTCAGCACCGCTCTCACGACCGCGGACGGCAGCGTCATGAAGGTCGCGTACGGCACCGCGGCGGCGGGCGGCTCCCAGCAGCACACCGGCGCGCAGCTGCGCATCGCCGGCTACGGCCCCGGCGCGGCGAACGTCGTCGGGCTCACCGATCAGACCGACACGTTCTTCACCATGTCGAATGCGCTCGGGCTCAACCGGGATGCCGCCGCGCTGAGCGCCGGCGCGAGCATCACGCTCGACGACACGAAGCTCACGCCGGGTGAGAAGTTCAGCTTCACGGCGACGGGCTTCAACGGCGACCGCCAGGTGAGCGGACTGATGGAGAGCGAGCCGGTCGAACTCGGCGCCGCGGACGTCATCGACGGCGCCGCGAGCTACACGGCGACCGCTCCCGCCGAGGAGGGCACGCACACCCTCACCGTCACGGGTGCGCAGACCGACGTGGCCGCGACGCTGCAGTTCACCGTCACGGCCGATGGTGTGGTCGTCGTCCCGGGCGACGGCTCGAGTGACGGTGACGGCGACCCGGATGCCGCAGCCGCGGCGAGCGGCAACACGAGCGGGACGCTGCCGTGGACCGGCGCCGAGGCGCTGCCCTTCCTCGTGATCGCGCTGCTGCTGGTCGGCATCGGCGGAGTGATGGTGCTGCTTCGCCGGCGCGGGCTTCCCATGAGCAACTAGTCAGAACAGAAGCGGGAGGGCGGGCCGTGTGGCCCGCCCTCCCGCACATCGCGGCCATGCTGAGCTAGCGCCATTCACATGCGCGATAGTCGTATCGCTATGTGAATACGCGTGCCCCTCACTCTCGCTCCTCTCTCCCGTACGGATGCTCAAGGGGAGATGCTCGCGCAGATCCTTCTCAACCCGGAGCGATCTTTCAGGATTGCCGAGCTCGCAGATGCTGCCCACAGCCCATACGCGACCGCTCCCTCACAGGATGACGTCGTTCACTTTGTCGCCGTTATTGCTCAGCAACGGGGAGAGTTCGCTGTTACGCGCTCAAGGGCGTTCTTCAGATATGTCGCGAACGCTATGGGGTTCTCGGCATGCGGAAAATGGCCAAGCTCGGGCATGACGGCGAAAGACGAATTCGGGATGCGCTCGGCCAGCGCCTGGGTTTCGGAGCTGGGCACGCTGGTGTCGAAGGATCCGCTCAGCAACGCAATGTGCGGAGATTCGCTCGTGAGTAACTGCGCGACGTCTTCGAAATTCCAACGGAGGTAGGAGTCGATGTCGGCGGCGTATAGGCCGAAGCCTCCGGAGGAGTAGCCCCACCAGACGCGCTGTTTGAACTCTTCCGGCGATGCTGGGTTCATCAGCCCGTATGTCCATTCTGGGATGAACAAGGTCGGGTTTACGGTGGTGCCGCGGAGATGCTCGTTCTGGCGAGAGTGCACTGCGGGGCCAGCCTGGCAAGAAACGGCGCCTGCGAACCGCTGCGGGTGCGTGGCAATCGCGTGGATCACGGCTGCACCAGCCATGGAGACTCCCACCAGCACCGGCCTATCGAGTGCAAGCGAACTGCACACAGCGACGATGAATTCGGTAAAGGTATCTGGCGTGAGGCTATAGCTCCCTACCGCTGACGCCCACGACGGCGACGAGCGGCCATGCCAGGGCATGTCAACCGTGATGAGTTCGTACTGGCCCGCGACATCGGTGTGTGTCATGAGTCCGTGCCACTGGGCGGTGTTGCTTCCTGCGGTGGAGAAAGCGAGGAGTGGCTCACCGTTACCTACCCGCTCGACGTAGACATCACTAGTCCCCAGGGATGTCGTTATCCGATGGTATTCGCCGCGGGCGTGTAGTTCGTGACCGGGGCCGTCGACATGCGTATGGCCTCGTGCCTCATCGATAAGCGACCGCACAATCTGGACATTGCGCTCATAGTCGATGTGTGAGCCAGTCAGCTTGATCAAGCCACGACGCACGAGATGTACAACGCTGTGCACTCCCGCTGTAGGGCGAGAGCAAAGAAGCTCCTCCCAGATGGCATCGGAGGCGCTCAACGAGAACGCAGTCGTATCGCTCCCTGCCAAGATCGTCATCTGACCCCTCGTGATTGAGAAGGCAGCTCGCCAGGTGTCTGCCTCCAGCGCAAAGCTTGTCGACGTCCCCGCCAATAGTGCGAGTACTGATTCCGCCTGAGAGGCCCGGGCGAGTCGGTCATGCATCGCCAGTACCGATCGTTGAGACGAGCCCTCTGAATTTCTGGTCGACCGGGGCGAAGCGTTCGATTTCGCCAGCGTCGTGTCCTGTGACGATGACGGCTTCGGAACCCCGTAGGAAATCGAGCGCTCGATAGGATCGCGGCAGGTCCGCCATCGATTGAAACAGCATGTCGCGTTCAAGTTCTTCGTGGAAGTGGGCAGCATCAGACGCGAGCACGACTTCGCCGACTGCAGTCTGGATACGCACAATCAACTGGCCGGGCGTGTGCCCGCCAACTTCGACGAGTTCGACGCCCGGCGCAATCTGGATGCTCCCCTCGAACTCGTGAACGCGACCCTGGTGTCTCGCAGAAACAAGGTCTGCGATTTCCACTTGGTCCCCGAAGTGCGAGAACAAGGACCGCGTGCCGAGATCGCTCGTCCAGAACTCCAGCTCTTTTCTGCTGATGTAGATCGGAGAATTCGAGAACGCGGGCAGATTGCCGATGTGGTCATAGTGGGCATGGGTCACGACCAGCGGGTTGCCAGCGGCCGGATCGAAACCGAGCGAAGAGAGCAGCAAGAGCGGATCCGCGAGCACCGTGCGACCGCGCTTCGTCGCGCCCGCCTCGGAGTAGCCGGTATCGATGTGGATAACCCGCTCTCCTTGGCGGAGAACCCAGAGGTAATAAGCCAGCTCGAACTTGTCATCCGGTTCCGAATAGAAGCCGTAATTCATGAAGACGTCGCTACGAGAAGTCTCACGAGTGCCGTGTTTGATGACGAAGATCTCCCACGTCGTGTCTGGGCTGTTGGAAGCTGCCGACATTCCTGAGTTCTCCCCTATCCGCTTCTTGCCGCTGGCGAGGCTACTCCGCGCCGGAACCGCCCTGATGCACTTCTACGGTCGGCTCGAGCCCCTCCGCTCCAACCACTTCGCGCCATGCCTCCACACCGGACTGGAACGCGACGATTCCCGCTTCAGGAAGCGCAATCTCGATGGCCTCTAGGATCTCGCGCGGGCTGAGACCGAGGTCGAGCGCGACGCGGATATGGGACTGAATGTGTCCCTTGGATGCTCGCATGACAGTCAGGGACACGATGAAGATCAGTTCCTTCGTCTTCCGATCTAGGGTGCGCTGCTCGAGGTACGCGGCGGAGACCACTCCATTCGCTGCCTGCAGCACAGGGAAGTCGTGCTGCGCCATTACCTTGTGATAGTCGAGTACATAGCCGCGCTTGCGAGCCATGTCGTCGATGTACTCCTGTGCGTTGGCAACTGTGTTGGTCATGCTTCCTCCTCAGAGATGGATGTTCCCGCTAGGTGCTCGTACACCCGCGCGATTTCTGTGTGGTCGGGGTTATCGCCAAGGACGTCACGTCCATCCGAAAGCAGTCGGTATGCCTCACGCGTCAGCGGCGAGGCAGCATCCGGTGCATTGATTTGCATCGCGATTCCCATGTCTTTGAGCATCAGGTCGTATGCGAAGTTCGACGCGTACGAGCCAGGGAGGATGTGTTGCACGAATTTCACTCGGCTCGCCTGGCTCATCCCGGTAGAAGCATTAAGAACCTCAACCATGCGCTCGGGTGCGATACCGGCGGACTTGCCGCGAAGGACCGCCTCGGAGACGACTGCGATGTTTGTGGCGCTGACGAGATTGTTTATGGCCTTTGCGGCGTGGCCTGCTCCACTGCTGCCCACGACAACGATTTCGCTGCCAACAGTTTGTAAGAACGGTCTCGCTCGTCCGATCGCATCCGGCTCGCCGCCCACAAGCATCGTGAGTTCGCCCGTCGCCGCCTTAGAGATACCGCCCGACACGGGGGCATCGACGTAGTCAATGCCGAGCTTCGCGGCCGCTTCCGCGAGTTGACGGGTGCTGGCTGGGACGCTCGAGCCCATGTCGATGATGAGGGCACCGGCACTGAGCCGTCCAAGTAGTCCCTCCTCCAAGAGAATGGATTCAACGTGTGCGCTCGTGGGAAGCATCAGTATGACGGTGTCGATTCCGGCGGCTTCCTTGAGGTCGTATATGGGCTCTGCGCCGGATTCCTCTGCCGCGTCGTCGACGCTCTTCTTAAGGACGTCGTACACGCTTGTTGAGAAGCGTTTAGCGATGTGGCTCGACATCGGACGTCCCATACGTCCGAGCCCTATGAACAATGTGTTGTTCATTGATCCTCCGTCAGGCTGTTCAGGTGTTCTAGTGCAATGGCGGCCGCCGCCTGGACATGGAGCAGGCTTGCCGAGTAAGCGCGATCAGCATCGCGGTCCTCGATGGCGTTCACCACCTCCCGAAGTTCCGCGAGCATCTTTGGCCCGCGGCCGGGCGTCGTGAGAGTGACAAGACGGAGCTGGCTCACCCGAGCCTGCACGGCATCAAGTTGCTCACCGATTATCGTGTTGTGGCTCGCATCGATGAGCGCATCGTAGAAGATGCGCTTCGCTTCGAGGAGGTCGGTGACGGGCGAGAGAGGGGCTGACAAGGCGCTCAAGCTGTCGCGCAGGACCTGCATCTCCGCGTCTGAGCGATTGCTCGCGGCGAGCCGAGCCGCCGTAGCCTCGAGTGCCGCTCGAACTTCATAGAGCTGCCGTGCCTGATCGGCCGTGAGTTCGGCCACGATGGGGCCGACCTGAGGCTCGATGCGAATCAGGCGCTCGGATTCGAGTTGTCGCAGAGCCTCTCTCACTACTGTTCGGCTGACTTCGAGCAACTCGACGAGCACGCGCTCCTTCACGCGTTCTCCCGGACGGAACGTGCCGTCGACTATTCGACGGCGTAATTCCTCAACCGCCTGCTCTCGCAGCGGCGCGGCCTGTCGTTGCAGCATCGAATCCCCCAAGGTCGAGAAGATCGTATTACCGTAATCTCGTATAACGCAAGTATTGCCATGACTCAGCCGTACGCGCACAGGCGTCTACATCGCTTCGGCAAAATCGCTGAGGAGACCGCGCAACCATACGTTCTCAGGCGCTCCGTCGACTTCCGTTCTCCACAATGCGGAGATCGTAAAACGCGGGGCAGGCAGGGGCACGGGGCTGACCGTGAGGCCGCAGAGCTCCTGAATCGCATGCGCCGCGTGACTGGGAATCGTCGCTATGGCCGGCACACGATTGATTACCGGTGCGAGGCCAGAAAAATGGCTGATCGCGCAGAGGGTGCGGCGTTTGTGGCCGTCTGCAGCGAGCAACTCGTCCACCCAGCCCCGCTGTACGTCGTATGACACGCGAACGTGATTAGCAGCCACATATTCGCTGTAAGTGATCGGGCTTGACGCCTTGAGGAGCTGGGCGTTGTAGACGCACCGATAACCACCGGAGAACAGGGGCGCGGAGCGGACAGCCGACGACTGGCGTTCAGGCGTGACTGTGAGAACCACTTCGTTCCTTGGGTCGTCGATGCTATCGCGCCACAAGGTGCTATTCGTCTGATGGATTCCGAAATCGATGCTCCAGCCCTCGTCGAGTTTGCGCCTGGCAAGCCACGGTGCGAGAACCATTGCCAGGTCGTCCGACATGGCGAGATGGATGACCCGCGTGCTTTGAGTGGGATCGAAGCTGGGGGATTCGAACACTACGTTCGCTATGGCCGTGAGGGTGGGCGCGAGCAGTGCCGAGAGCTCGAGTGCGCGTGCTGTGGGCAACATACCGGCTCGGGACCGTTCGAAGAGCGGGTCGGTAAACAGCACACGTAGGCGCGCAAGTGCTGCGCTGACCGCGCTTTGACTGAGGTTAAGCTTCACCGCGGCTCGTGTGACGCTGCCCTCGCGCATGATCGTCTGAAAGACCACCAACAGGTTGAGGTCCACCCGGCGAAGATCATTTGAATTCATATCACGCATGATAAACATCAATTGGACAGTTTTCAGGTCAGCCACCAGAGTGGGTAAACGACGTGATTAGGCTGCACTTGGAACAAAGGAGATCTTTCGTGCCCACCGATTCTCAAGCTGCCCTGCGCAGCGACACAGAACTCTTGGATCTGCCTCGGCGGGATCGCACTCGGCGTCTGGCCGCTGTTGGAATCGGCAACTTCATGGAGTGGTTTGACTTCGCCATCTACGGCTATTTCACCGCGATCATCGGTGCCCAGTTCTTCCCGGCGAACGATCCAAGCGCAGCGACGCTCTCGGGTCTGGCGGTATTCGCCGTGGGATTCATCTCGCGACCGGTTGGTGCGCTTTTCCTCGGTCCCCTCGGCGACCGTCTGGGGCGAAAGACGGTGCTCGTCCTCACTGTGCTCTCTATGGGCATCGTCACTACACTGATCGGGCTTACCCCGTCATACGAAACGATCGGCATCGCTGCACCCATAATCGTCGTGGCACTGCGGCTTGTTCAGGGAATGATGGTCGGTGGCGAATGGACGAGTGCCGCCGCGTACATTGGCGAGAGCGCCCCGAAGTCGAAGCGTGCATTGTTCGCAAGTGTCGTCACGGCGACGGCTGGTCTCGCTTTCCTTGTTGGCACGCTCGTCGCAGCGCTGCTCACCGCTGTGATGGATGAGACCGCCCTAGCTACGTGGGGCTGGCGGATACCGTTCGTCTTCTCGCTTGTCATGGCAGTCGTCGCCGTCTGGATTCGCTTGAAGCTCGAGGACACTCCGGTTTACCAGGAACTTGAGCGCAAGCGTGAAACAGGCACAATCGAGGTGACCCCGGCCGGGCAGAAGGGGCGAGCGTTCCTCATGACACTCGCCTTCTCCGGAATCTTCGGCGTGGGTCTCTATTACTTCGTTACCTATGCAAACAACCATCTCACCGGGCCGGTTGAGATGGAGCGGCTTCCTGCGCTGCTTGCCACCGGAGCGGCAATGGTCGTTTATGTGGCTTTCAACCCTCTGGTGGGAGTCTGGTCGGACAGAGTGGGCCGCCGCCCGGTCCTGTACACCGGCATCGTTGGCCTCATCGTTTGGCCCCTGCCCGCCTTTATGTTGATGAACACGGGCAACCCCTTTTTCGCCTTCCTTGCACTCGTTGTGTTCTCGTTCTTTGTCGCCTGCTGCGCCGTGATGAACAATGTTCTCCTCGTTGAGGTCTTCCCTGCATCGATCCGATCGGCTGGCTCGGCGATTGGGTACAACGTGGCATATGCGCTGCTCGCTGGGCCAGGACCGCTTATCGCGGCGGCACTTGTCGCCGGAACTGGAATGCTCACGTCGCCGGCCTTCTATGTGATTGCAGTCGCGGTCGTCGCCCTCGTTATCCTGGCACCCCTTCTCAAAGAGACGCGTCACGCTGACATCTCTCACGGTTGAGTTCGACTACTTCAAACCTGTGGTGTCAGGCGCCAGATCGCCTTCCACGCAGTATCTACGCCAACAATAGAAGGAGGCCCTCGTGGGCAGAGTGGCAGTAGTCCAGGCCGCCTCGGTCCCGTTTGACGCCGAGGCGGCAACCGCGAAGACCGAAGCGCTCATTGCCGAGACCGCGGCTGCTGGCGCTGAGTTAGTGGTGTTCCCCGAAGCGTTCATCGGTGGTTATCCCAAGGGAACCACCTTTGGGACGGCCGTTGGGTTGCGGACTGAACGGGGCCGTGACGAATTCGCTCGCTACTTTGCGGGGGCCGTGAGTCTCGATGGACCGGAGGTTCAACGCCTCGAGGCCGCCGCAGCCGAGCACAGAGTGTTTGTGGTGATAGGCGTGATCGAGCGCCTCGGCAACACGCTCTACTGCACGGCTCTTCTCATTTCGCCCGACAGCGGTCTCGTCGGCAACCACCGCAAGCTCATGCCGACAGGTACCGAACGGCTTGTCTGGGGTTTCGGGGACGGTTCGACTCTTGACACTATGGACAGCCCGCTAGGTCGAATCGGTTCAGTCATCTGCTGGGAAAACTACATGCCCCTGATGCGGCAGGCCATGTACGCGAAGGGCGTGCAGCTCTACTGCGCACCCACGGCGGATGACCGGCCGACATGGCAGGCCAGCATGGTGCACGTCGCGATCGAGGGTCGGGTGTTCGTGTACTCTGCCTGCCAGTTCCTGACGATAGCTGACTTTCCCGAGGACCACGCGATTGATTTCGAGATGCCGAATGGTGATGTCCTCATGCGCGGCGGCAGCATGATCGTCGACCCGACGGGAACGGTGCTCGCTGGACCGGTCTTCGACGAGGAGACGATCTTGTATGCGGACGTCGACCTGGAGGCGAAGTATCGCTCGCATCTCGATTTCGATGCGGTCGGGCACTATTCTCGCCCCGACGTGTTCGCCCTCACGGTGGACACGAGGGCGCGAGATTCAGTCAGTTTCGCCGGACCGTAGGATCGACGGAGGGCGGACCGAATGGCCCGCCCTCCCGCACGCCGCACCGCTTACGCGGCCGACCAGCCGCCGTCGCTCGGAAGGATGACGCCGTTCACGTTGACGCCGTCGTCGCTTAGCAGGAACGTGATGGATGCCGCGAGGGCGTCGCCCTCGACAGCATCCGGCATGATCACCATGCCCTGCCGCACGCGCTCTGCACCGAGCGGCGAGGCGAAGCTCGCCTCGATGTTCGTGATGACCGGACCCGGCGCGACGGCGTTCACGCGGATGCCGCTCGGCCCGTACATGAACGCGCTGCTCTTCGTGAGTCCCGCGACGGCGTGCTTCGAGGCCGTGTAGGCGGCGCCCGCCGCCGAGCCGCGCAGCGCCGCTTCCGACGCGGTGTTCACGATCGAGCCTGCGGCCTGTGCGAGCATCACGGGGACGACCGCGCGCATGAGCTTCATCGTGCCGTCAACGTTGACAGCGAAGACGCGCTGCCACACGGCATCCGTCACGTCACCGACGGGGGTCATGTCGTCCATGATCCCGGCGATGTTGGCGAGGCCGTCGATGCGCTCGCCCGCGGCCTCGACGATGGCGGCGACGGCCGCGTCGTCGGTGATGTTCGCCACGACCGGCACGATGTCGGCGTCGGGGTGGGCGGCGACGAACTCGTCGAGGCGCTCGGCCGACATATCGACGGCGATGACCCGGCCGCCCTCGCGAGCGACGCGGGAGGCGGTGGCGCGGCCGATGCCCGAACCGGCGCCCGTGACGATGACGGTCTTGCCGGCGAAGCGGCCGGCGTCGATGCGCTCGACCCAGCGCGGGCGCCCCGGTGCCGCGGGTGCGTCGGTGGGGGCGGATGCTGCTGCGGGGTCTTCGTCGGGGATCTCGCCCGCGTCGACGCGGCGCACGAGCTCGTCGATGAGCTCGGCGGGGAAGGCGCCCTTGCTGAGCTCGACGAGCCGGCCGAGGGGCAGGCTGCGGACGGGACGGAGGGTGTCGGCGGACTGACCGGACCGCGCGAGAAGCGCGCGCAGCACCGGGCCGCCCTTCGGGTCGTCGAGCCAGGTGCCGACGGTGGAGTCGGCGCTGAGGGAAGTGGCCATGAGTGCTCCTGGGTGGTGAGGGCGGTGTCGCCGGGTGAGATACAACCGGACAATGGTGTCCGGTTGTAGGCTACACCCGTGCCGCAGAGTCCGAAAGCGAACCGCGGGCCGAGTGTCGGTCCGCAGAATCGGCGTGCCCTCATCGACGCCGCTCGAGAGGTGTTCGCGGCCGAGGGGCTTTCGGCTCCGCTGAGTTCCGTCGCCAAGCGCGCGGGGGTCGGACAGGGCAGCCTGTACCGCCACTTCCCCGACCGCACGGCGCTCGCCGTCGCCGTGTTCGACGAGAACATCGCCGAGCTCGAGGCGCTCGCGGAACGGCCCGAGACGATTCTCGACGATCTGCTCGAGCACGTGATCGAGCAGGCGCTCGTGTCAACCGCGATCATCACGTTTCTCACCGCGAACCCCGACGACGAGCGCGTCATCCCGCTCGGCGACCGCTTTCGCCACGTGGCCGAGCGTCTCATCGCGCGGGAGCGCACGGCGGGCCGCCTCGGCGACCACGTCGCCGCCGAGGACGTGCTGCTCGCCGTCTCGATGCTCGCCGGCATCCTGTCGCGTACTCCCGCGGGCGAGCGGCGTGCCACGGCGAAGCGCGCGTGGGGGCTGTTCCACGCCGCCTTCGCGCCGCGATAGCGCGTCACACGGGACTGCGGCCTCCAGCCGGTGTCCTCCGGTCGGGGGAATCGACAGCGGCACAGCCGGTTCATAGGCTCGACTCGGCGCCCTCGCGCCTCGAGGAGTACTCGTGGACCTACCGCTCGGCCAGCCGCCCGCCTGGCTGCCTGATCCGCTCGACGGCGGCCGCGTGCGCTGGTGGAACGGCGCCACGTGGAGCGATCATGTGCGGCCGGCGGCTCCCGAGGTCGGGGTCGCGCACGCGACGAACTCCGCGGCCTACGCCGTGCCGGCGGCATCCGTCGAGAAGGCGTCCCGAATTCGCCTGACGAGATGGGCGTCGGATGCCGCCGAGCATCCGACGGCCGACACGCCCCGTCCCGGCTTCACGTCGCGGCGAGCCCGCCGGGAGGCCGAGCGGGCGCGCACCGGCTCCCCGCGGCAAGTGCACGAGCCGCACCCCGTGCCCGACCCTCCGGGGGCGCCGCCCGCGACGGCTTCGCCCACCTTGCCGCTCGAGCAGGCGCCGGAGCGCAGCATCGCAACACTCGTGCCCATGCGACGCGCGTATTCGCCGCACACGGCGTGGGCGTGGGCGCTCGTGCTGAGCCCGGTGTGGCTCGCAGCTCTCATCTGGTGGCCGCGCTGGTTCGACCTGGCGGTGATGCCGGGCGTCATCTCCGTGCGCGCGATGGCGGCGCTCGTCGCGCTCGCGGTCTTCGTCGGCGCCGTTTCGGCGTACTGCGACGTGCAGCGGCTGCGCCGCGCCGGCTTCCCGCGACCGGCGCACTGGTTCTGGATCCTGCTCGGGCCCCTCGGCTACCTCATCGCTCGCAGCGTTCGCGTGCACGCCGCGACGGGGCGCGGCTGGACGCTCGTGCGATTCCACGCGTACACGGCGGTGCTCGTCGCTGCGCTGCTGACGGCTGCGGTGCTGGGAACGCGGTAGCGTCGATCGGGCAGGAAACCGTCCGAAAGCGGGGTAGGGAATGGGCAACGCTCTCGTCACCGGAGCATCACGCGGCATCGGCCGGGCGACCGCGATTGCGCTGAGCCGGCGCGGTGATCGCGTCGCCGTGCACTACGGCTCCGATCGCCCCTCCGCCGAGCAGACGCTCGCCCTGCTCGAGGGCGACGGGCACGTCCTCGTCGGTGGGGACCTGTCGGATGCCGAGACGGCGCGCGCCGTCGTCGACGAGGCGCGAGCGGGCCTCGGCGCCCTCGACATCCTCGTCAACAACGCCGCCGTCGCGCCGAGCGCGGCCACGTTCCACCGCGTCGACAAGACCGACTACGAGTCCTGGCAGCGCGCCTGGAAGCTCATGGTCGATGTCGACCTCACCGCCGCTGCGAACGTGACCTACCTCTTCGCCACGGCGCTCATCGACGCCGGGCTGCCAGGCACGATCGTCAACACCGGGTCGCGTGGCGCGAACCGTGGGGAGCCCGACTTTCCTGCTTACGGCGCCGCGAAGGCCGGGCTTCACGCGTTCGGACAGTCCATGGCCGTTGCGCTCGCGCCGCACGGCATCGCGGTGGCCACGGTGTCGCCCGGGTTCGTCGGAACCGAACGCCAGGAGCCGACGCTCACGAGCGCCACGGGCGACGCCGTCCGCGCGCAGAGCCCCTTCGGCCGAGTCGGCACCTCGGAGGAGGTCGCTGCGGCCGTGGTCTACCTCACCTCGCCCGAGGCGCAGTGGGCCTCCGGCGCTGTCCTCGACCTGAACGGCGCCTCGTACTTGCGCTGAGGCCCTTCTGCGCGTCGGCCCTGCGACGTACCCTCGATTCCATGGACGAGGAAGCCCGCATCGAGGGCAGCGTCACACCGGTCGACACCACGAGCGTGGCCACGTTCCTGCACGTGCTCGTCAACACGGGCGTCGCGAACATCACGACCAGCTTCCTGTGGTTCGCCCTGACCTTCTGGGTCTACCTCGAGACGCACTCGGTGCTCGCGACGGGAGTGATCGGCGGCGCCTACATGCTGCTCGTCGCCGCGAGCGGCATGTTCTTCGGGACGCTCGTCGACCGGTTCCGCAAACACGCCGTGATGGTGGCATCCGGTCTGGGCACTCTCGTCTGCTTCTCCCTGGCGGGCGTCGTCTACCTGGCGCTGTCAGAGGATGCGCTGCTCGATCTTGGGGCGCCGTGGTTCTGGATCTTCGCCGTCATCGTGCTCGTCGGCGCCGTGGTCGAGCAGCTGCGCAACATCGCGCTGTCTACCACGGTGACCCTCCTCGTCCCCGCCGAGCGGCGCGCCAACGCGAACGGCCTCGTCGGCACCGTCCAGGGCCTCGCGTTCCTCGTCACGAGCGTGTTCAGCGGGCTCGCAATCGGGTTCCTCGGCATGGGCGGCACGATCATCATCGCGATCGGCCTGATCGCGGCGGTTCTCGTGCACTTGCTCGTGCTGCGCATCCGCGAACCCGAAATCGTGGCTAGCGGCGAGCACATGAGCCTGATCGACATCCGGGGCAGCATCGCCGCGGTTCGCGCGGCGCACCCGCTCATGTGGCTGATCGTGTTCACGGCGTTCAACAACCTCATCGGCGGCGTCTACATGGCGCTCATGGACCCGTACGGCCTGACGCTGTTCTCTGTCGAGATGTGGGGGCTCGTGCTCGGGATCACATCGACCGGGTTCATCATCGGCGGCGCGCTCGTCGCGAAATTCGGGCTCGGCCGGAACCCGCTGCGCACCATGCTTCTGCTCGTCGCCGCGACAGGGCTGCTCGGCGCGGTTTTCACGCTGCGCGAGTGGTGGTGGCTGTTCGCCGTCGGAATCTGGATCTTCATGGCGCTCATGCCCGCCGTCGAGGCGGCCGAGCAGACGGTGATCCAGCGCGTCGTGCCGTATGAGACGCAGGGGCGTGTGTTCGGCTTCGCGATGATGTTCGAGGCCGCGGCCTCCCCGATCACCGCGTTCATCATCGCGCCGATCGCTCAGTTCTGGATCATCCCGTACGCGAAGACGGCCGCCGGCCGCGGCACGTGGGACTGGCTGCTCGGGCAGGGCGACGCCCGCGGCATGGCGATGGTGTTCGTCGTCGCCGGGATCGTGACGATCCTGCTCGGGCTCGGCGCTCTGGGCACGCGGACCTACCGGCGCCTCTCGGCCCGATACGTCGAGCTCGCCGAAGCGGATGCCGCGACCGCATAATGCGTGCGCCCATTGTGGCGATCATAGGTTCAGCGGCGGTTATCCTGCGAGTCCCTCGAGCGGCCAGCCCGTGTATGCCTCCGCGACAAAACGGCGTCCTGCTTCCGACTCGATGACGGTGCGCAGCTCACCGAGCTGGCGGTGCCGGTCGAACTCGGAGGTTTCCGGGGCAACGTGGAGCATGCTGGTCATCCACCATGAGAAGTGCTGCGCCTTCCAGATGCGGTGCAGCGCGGTCTCGGGGAACGCTTCGACCAGGCGGCTGTCGTTCTCGTTCAGAAGAGCGCGCAGGGCCCGTTCGAGGATCATCACGTCCGCGATGGCGAGGTTCATTCCCTTCGCGCCCGTGGGCGGCACCGTATGCGCGGCGTCGCCGATGAGCGCGACTCGTCCGCGCAGCAGCTCATGGGCGACGAAGCTTCGGAACCGCAGCACGTCGCGCTGGAAGATCGGCCCCTGGTGGAGCGTCGTGCCCGGCACGCGGGACTGCAGCTCGTGCCAGAGCTCGTCCTCGGAGTATGCGGTCGGATCGGCATCCGGGTCGCACTGGAAGTACATGCGCTGCACGGTGTCGCTGCGCTGGCTGATGAGCGCGAATCCGTTCGCGGAGTTGCTGTAGATGAGCTCGGCTGAGCTTGGCGGTGCCTCGCACAGCACGCCGAACCACGCGAACGGGTACTCGCGAAAGTAGCCGCCCGTCGGCGACCCGGTCACGGCCTCCCGCACGACGCTTCGTGAACCGTCCGCGCCGACGACGAAATCGGCCTCGATCACGAGCTCGGCGCCCTCGGCGTCGGCGGCGATGACGCGCGGCCTGTCGCTTGCGGCATCCTCCACCCGTACGGCCCGCACGCCGAAGCGCAGGTCCTGCCCGGCGGCGGTCAGCACGGCGATCAGGTCGGTGAGCACCTCGTGCTGGGGATACAGCCACACGCTCCGCCCCACAAGGTCCGCGAAGTCGATGCGATGGCGCTCGCCGGCGAAGCCGAACTCGACGCCATCATGCTTGTGTCCGACCGTGCGGGCCCGGGCGGAGGCGCCGGACTCCGTGAGGACCTCGACGGTGCCCTGCTCGAGGATGCCCGCCCGGATCGTCGTCTCGATCTCGGCGCGAGACCGTGCGTCGATCACGACGCGCTCGATGCCTGCGATGCCGAGCAGGTGGGAGAGGAACAGGCCGGCCGGGCCGGCGCCGACGATGGCGACGCGAGTGCGAACGTTCGCGGTCATGAAGTCTCCCTTGACGGACGAAGCGAAATGCTGCCCTCAGTCTCGAGGAGGAGGACCGTCAGCCGTCGCCGATTTCCCGTTCAATGGGAAGCAGGTGGACTACTTAGATCAGAGCGGATGCCGCGAGCGGCGCGAACAAGGGCGGCGATCGCCTCGTCAGGCGCGGTCTCCCGCGGAAGCACGACAGACAGGGCGGCCACGACGTCTCCGCTCGCATCGCGCACGGGAACCGCCACCCCCGTGGACACCGTCTCGATCGATCCGGGCGCCACGACGTGACCGCGGCGCCGGATGTCCGCGAGAAGACGCCGCAGGGCCGCGGCATCCGTCACCGTCTCCCGAGTGAGCGCGCGACGTGGCCCGGCGAGGATGCGCTCCTGGAGCTCGGGGTCCGCGTACGCGAGCAAGACGAGGCCGGAGGAGGACGCGTGCAGGGGAAGCCGCCCGGCGATGCGCGTGATGTTGGCGCCCGCCTGCGGGTGAGAGAGCCGCTCGAGGAAGAGGGCGGAGTCGTGCTCGAGCACCGCGAGCTGCGTGTGCTCGCGGACCCGGGCCTGCACGCGCTCCATGTGCGGCAGCGCGGCCTGCCGCAGCCGCAGGGCGGGGGAGCCGCGCAGCGCCAGCTCCCACAGCCGCATGCCGAGATGCACTCGGTTGTCGTCGTCGCGCTCGAGCAGGCCCGCGGCGACGAGCTCGTTCACCACACGATGCGCCGTGGACGACGGAAGGTGAGCGCGCCGCCCGATATCTGACGCGGTCTGCGTCGTCCGGTCGACGGTGAACGTCTCGAGCACGCGAACGACGCGCTCGAGCACGGAGTCGCCGGTCGCGGAGTTGGCCATGCCTCAACTGTGACACGAGGGCCGCTCGCGACGCGCTCTATGCCGCCCCGGTCGGCGCGAGATGGTGCTCGATCAGGTAGTCGGCGATCGCGAGAGACGACGTCGCCGCCGGAGAGGGGGCGTTGCGCAGCAGCGTGACGGGGCCGACCTGGTCGACGGCGAAATCGTCGAGCAGCGCTCCATCGCGTCCCCACGCCTGGGCGCGAACGCCCGCTGTTTCCGTTCGCTGCAGGTCCGGCATGCGCAGCTCGGGAATGAACCGGCGCGCCTTGCGGAAGTAGAGCGGCTTCGCGAGCGAGCCGCTGATCTCGTCGACGCCCATCCGCCAGTGCTTCTTCGCAAGCGGCCACGCGCCGGGCCAACGCAGCGATTCCCAGGTGTCCTTCGGCGAGACGCGCAGCCACCGGTAGCCTTCACGGGCGAGCGCTGGCACCGCGTTCGGGCCGACGTGCACGATGTCGTAGATCCCTCGCGTGAAGTGCACGCCGAGAAATGGGAACCGCGGGTCGGGCACGGGGTAGATCATGCCGCGCACGAGATCGGCGCGCTCAGGCGCGAGCTGCCAGTACTCGCCCCGGAACGGCAGGATCTTCGGCGATGGATCCGCTCCGACGAATCGGGCGATCACGTCGGACTGCAGGCCGGCGCACACGATGAGCCGATCGAAGACGTGCTCGCTCGACTCGGCGAGCACGCGAACGCGACCGTTTTCGAGACGTACTCCGGTCACCTCGTGGCCGAGACGGATGCTGCCGCCCGCCGCGCGCACGTCGGACGCCATCGCCTCCGTGATCGTGGCGTAGTCGACCACCGCTGTGTGCGGGGAGTGCACCGCGGCGACGCCCGCGACGTGCGGCTCGATCTCGCGCAGCCGGGCGACGCCGTCGATGCGGCTAAGGTCCGGCACGCCGTTCTCGCGCGAGCGGCGCTCGATCTCGTTCAGTGCGGGGACTTCGCTCTCGTCGACGGCGACGACGAGCTTGCCGACCTCCCGGTAGGGCAGGCTCTTCGCAGCGCAGAACTCGCGAAGCGCTACTCGACCGGCCGCGCACAGCGTCGCCTTGAGCGATCCCGGCGCGTAGTAGAGGCCCGCGTGCACGACCCCGGAGTTGTGTCCGGTCTGGTGCTGCGCGAGCCGCTGCTCCTTCTCGAGGACGGTGACCTCGTCGCCGCGAGCGGACAGGGCGCGGGCGAGCGCGACGCCGATGATTCCACCACCGATGATGCCGATGCGCTTTGCCATGCGCTCAGCCTGACGCGCATCACGCGTCGCAGCAAGACCCGTCTTCGAGTGGTTCGCACGGCTCGAGTTGTTGTCGCTCGTCTCAGGGCATCAGCCGGTGAAGGTTCAGCGTCGGCTCTGTACAGTGCGCCCCATGCGTGCTAACGTACAACCAAATGGTTGTACATAATATGAGTGACGAGGACGTCGATCGGATCTTCCAAGCGCTGGCGGATGCGACTCGACGGGACATCGTCTCGCGAGTGATGGCACAGGCGCTGTCGGTGTCTGAGCTCGCGAGCGGGTACGCGATGAGCTTCGCGGCCGTGCAGAAGCACGTCGCGGTGCTCGAGCGCGCCGGCCTCGTCGCAAAGCAACGGCGTGGAAGGGAGCAGATCGTGCACGGCGACCCCGCCGCCTTGCGCCGGGCAGCACGTCTGCTCGACGACTACGAGCAGATCTGGCGCGACCGCGCCGCTCGCATGGAGAGTCTCATCACCGAAGATCGAGAAGGAGAACAGTCATGACCGTCATCAGCAGTGAGAAGGATGCCGAGGCCCTCACCCTCACATTCGTCGTCGAGTTGAAGGCGAGCGTCGAGCGCGCCTGGCAGCTCTGGGCCGACCCGCGCCAGCTCGAGCGCTGGTGGGGACCGCCGACGTGGCCTGCCACATTCGACGTCTTCGAGTTCGAGCCCGGGGGCAAGGCCGACTACTACATGACCGGACCAGAAGGAGATCGCGCCTACGGATGGTGGGAGTTCACGACGATCGAGGAGCCGACGCGGGTGGAACTCGACGAAGGCTTCGCCGACGCTGACCGCAATCGCGTCGAGGACGTGGGCAGCGCGCACATGGTCGCCACCCTCGAGGACGCGGACGGCGTGACGCGTATGACGATCGTGACGCACTTCGCGAGCACCGCGCAGCTCGAGCAGATGATTGAGATGGGAATGCAAGAGGGCATGGGCGAAGCGCTTGGCCAGATCGACGCGATCCTCGCCGAGCGGTAGCTGTTCAGGGCAAGAGCATTGCGAGGCGTCGCTCAGATGCGCGAACGCTCCGACTTGTAGTCGAAGGACTCGTTCCATTCCAGAGTTCCGACGAGCTCAAGAATCTTCGCCTGCTCACGGCGAGCGATGAACTCGTGAAGCGCGAGGGTGACAGCCGCCTTCTTCGTCTTCTCTCCGCTGAGCCTCAGGATCTGGTCGAGTAACTCCGGATCGATCGCAATGTGAGTGGCCATCGGCAATCACCTCGCACAAGGTCTCACGCACGCCTGTGTGAAAACCACCCTACGCCGCGCGGCGCAGGCCGCGCGACACCAGCGCGAGGCACGCGGCGCACAGAACGGCGAGCACGGCGAGCAGCACGGTGTACGTCGTAAGCGCGGCGAAGGCGGCGAGCACCGTGGGCAGCAGGAAGCCGGCGTAGGCGAGGCTGTAGTACACACCCGTGATGCCGGCGAGGTCCTCGGGTCCGGCGATGCGCTGCACCTCGATCAGGCCCGCGACGATGCAGATGCCGTAGGCGGCGCCGAGCGTGAGCGCGGCGACGAGCGCGAGCACCGGCGACAGCATCCGCGCATTGATGACGGCGAGCAGCACCCCGGCGAGCATGAGCGCCATGCCGACGACCATGGCGCGGCCGTGCGTGAGCTCGTTCAGGCGCTTGACGAGCGGCTGCACGAGCGCGCCGGTGCCGAGGGTGAGCACCGTGAGCAGCGTCGCGTAGGCGAGGGAGAGCGAGCCGGTCTTGTCGGCGACGAGCTGCGGCATCACGGCGTAGGCGAGCCCGGCGGCGCCGAAGATCCACGGCGCGGCGGGCAGCACAACCCGCACGAAGCGGGCGTGGCCGGCGAGCGGCACGCGCAGGTCGCGCCACAGTGAGCCGCGGGCCGGCGCTGCGAGAGTCTCGGGGGCGGCCGCGAGCGGCACGAGGGCGAGTGCACTGACCAGCACATGGATGCCATACGGCACGAGCGCCGGAAACGGACCCCACTGCGCGAGCACACCGGAGACGCCGGCGCCGAGGCCGAAGCCGAGGGTGAGGGCCAGTGACGGCCGGCGCGCCCCGGCGGCGGCATCCGCTCGGGTGTCGAATGGGCGCGAGGAGAGCTCCTTGATCCAGCTCGTGCCGACCGCCATCGCGATGCCGACGCCGACACCCGCGAGCAGACGCCCCGCGCACAGCACGACGAGATTGCCGAGCCCCGCCGCGATGACGGCGTTGCCGGCGATGCTCAGCAGCACGCCGGCGATCGTGACAGGCTTGCGGCCGCGGTGGTCGGAGATCGGGCCGGCGAGCAGCAGGCCGGGGATGAGCCCGAGCACGTAGAGGCCGAGCAGCAGGTTGACGTCGAGGGTCGTGTAGTGCCCGATCTGCTCGTACAGGTGCAGCAGGGGGGTGAAGTGGTTGCCTCCCCACGCCATGACGAACAGGGCGGGGGCGACGCGCAGCCACGCGGGAATGCGAGAGAACATGGTGCTTTCGGTGAGGGGCGGAGGTCAGCCGAGCGGCATGACGTGGGTGCGCAGCGCGGGCTCGTACTCATGCGACCGCCCCGTCGCGATGAGTTGTGCGAGCTGCTCGTGCTGGCTGATGAACTCGGCGAGCCGCGCGGCGTCGCGGGCGACGATGCGGTGTGTCACGCGCTCGAAGCGCGGGCCGAGGGAGTCGTAGATCTCGTCGAACACGCCGTTGCGGGCCTCCTCCACGACGCGCGCGTGGAACAGGTGGTCGGCGTGGGCGAAGGCGAGAAGATCATCGGATGCCGCGGCGCGCCGCTGCTCATCGAGGAGGCGCGCCAGCTCGGAGCCGAGCCGGGCGGTGTCGCCGCGGTCGGCGGCGGTGCGCGCGGCCGTGCTCTCGAGCATGATGCGCGCCTCGAGCAGGTCGCGCACCTCAGCGTCGTCGATCGCCGTGACGAGAGCGCCCTTCTTGGGGTAGAGGCGCAGCAGCCCGCGCGCCTCAAGCAGGAGGAACGCCTCGCGCACGGGGGTGCGGCTCATGCCGAGGATGGTGGAGACCTCGCCCTCGGTGATCATGGTGCCGGCCGCAAGGTCCCCCGTGACGATCGCGGTCGCGACCGGGAGGTACGCGCGCTGCACCGCGGGAGCGCCGTCGGGAGCGGCATCCGCATTCAGGATCAGGTCGGGCACGCACTGATTCTAGATAAATGCAAGCATAAATGCAACAATCGTCGGCTCTTGGAATGCTCGTATGAGCGCACGCAACTTGACATATGAGCGCATGCTCCCGAATCATAGAAACACGCAGCTGTCGACAGGAGAAGCATGGCCAACAATGAGGATGGCATCGTTCGCCTTGCGCGCGAGTTCATCGATCGGGAAGCACGAGCACTCGCGAACCTTGCGTCGCTCATTGACGAGTCGTTCGTCGACATCGTGGAGCGCGTGCTCGCCACACCGGGCAAAGTCATCACGACCGGGGCCGGGACATCGGGAATCATGGCCGCCCGACTGGCTCATATCCTCGCCGTGTCGGGCACTCCGGCGCTGTACCTCTCGAGCCAGGACGCCCTGCACGGCGGTATGGCCGCGATCACCCGGGAGGACCTCGTGATCGCCTTCTCGAAGGGAGGGCAGTCCGCTGAGCTCACGGAGCTCACCGTGCGCCTCGGCGAACGCGGCGTTCACGTCATCGCCGTCACGGAAAAGCCCGAATCTCCCTTCGCGCTCGCGGCGGGAACGGTCGTGCGTGTGGCGACGGATCCGGTCGACGCGGATCCGGGCGGTCTGATCGCCATGGGGAGTACCCTCGTGGCGGGGGCGTGGGGGGACGCTCTGGCGACCACCCTCATGGCGGCGAACCAGTACGACTGGAAAGAAGTTCTGCACAGCCATCCGGCCGGTATCGTCGGGCAGCAGACGAAGCTCCCCGAGACGCTGTCGCTTGGGCTGTCGCTCCCTGATGAGAAGGAATCACGATGAGGATGCTTGTGGCCGGCGTCGACTCGTCGACGCAGTCCTGCAAGGTCGAGTTTCGCGATATCGAATCAGGCGAGCTCGTCGCATCGGGAGCGGCGCCGCATCCGCCTGCCTTCCCCCCGCGCAGCGAGCAGGATCCCCAGGCATGGTGGGAGGCGTTTGTCTCCGTGTTCAGGCAGGCTCGTGCGGACCTTCCTGCCGATGCCGAGGTCCGTGCGATCTCGATCGCGGGCCAGTGTCACGGTCTCGTCGCCCTCGACGAACACGGCGCGGTCATCCGCGACGCGAAGCTGTGGAACGACACGGAATCGGCGCCGGAGCTCGCCGAACTCCGCGTGACGGTTGGGGACGCGGATTTCATCCGGGCTGTCGGATCGCTGCCGACGGCGGCGTTCACGATCGGCAAGCTCGCCTGGCTCGCCCGTCATGAGCCCGCCAACTTCGCTCGCCTGCGGTACGTGCTGCTCCCGCACGACTACCTCACTTTCCGGCTGACCGGGAGACGCGTGACCGATCGCTCCGAGGCGTCGGGAACCGGATACTTCGATGCGGCGTCCGGGGAGTACCGCCTCGATCTCCTTGCCCACGTTGATGGCACCCGCGAATGGCTCTCCCTGCTGCCAGAGGTGCTTGAGCCCTCGGCTGCAGCCGGTACGGTGCTGCCCTCGATCGCCGCAGAGCTCGGCGTCGACGACACGGTTCTCGTCGGCGCCGGCGGGGGAGACCAGCACGCATCCGCGCTCGGCCTCGGTGTCGAGCCAGGCGACGTCGTGTACGCGTTCGGCACGTCGGGCGTCGTATACACGGATAGCAGAGAGCCGGTCTACGACCCACTCGGCTTTGTGAATGGCGTAGCGGACATGAACGGTGGGTTCCTGCCCCTCGTCTGCACCATGAACGCCGCGAAAGTCACGGACACGTTCGCCCGCATTCTCGGAGTCGACCACGCCGAACTCGACCGATTGGCTCTTCAAGCGGGAGAGGACGGGCCCGTGCTCGCGGCATTCCTCGACGGTGAGCGAACGCCCGACCGACCCGGAGCGCGCGGTCTCCTCTCGGGCATCACGACCTCGACCACGCGCGAGCAGATCGCGCGAGCCGCCTACGAAGGGGTCGTGCTCGGACTCGTCGAAGGGCACGCTCACATCGAGCGCGCCGGTGTAGTCACGAACGGAGACGTGATCGCTGTCGGTGGCGGGTCGCGCTCGCGCGCCTACACGCAGCTTCTCGCGGACGCGCTCGGGCGAGATGTGTTCACCGCTGACGCGGGCGAAGCGACCGCCCGCGGCGCTGCTCTGCAGGCCGCGTCCGTCGCGACGGGATGTGACATCGACGACGTGCGTCGCGCGTGGAGGCCCGAGCGCTTTCTCGCGGCTCAGCCTCGCGGCGATTCTCGCGGGAGACGAGACGCGTACGCGCGGACGGTGGCCGTCACGAGTCTCGACGAGCTCTAACCGAGATGTCGGCCCCATTGGAATTCCGCGACTGGCATACCTCCTTTGAACCGGGGCGCATCGCCGTGAGCGTCTATTCGGCACAGGCGGACAATCGCCGGTATGTCGCTGCGGCCGCGGCGCAGGCGAGCGTCCCCGTGCACGTTGACGTGATCCTCGCACGCCGTTCGCGAGCGACCGACGCGCGCTGGGAACACGTCGGGGTCTCGATGGACGATCTTGACGACATCGCCGGGTTCGGCGGCGCCATAGACGTGCACCTCATGGTGCTCGGCGAGCAGGATGACAGTGTCGATACCGCGTTGCAGCAGACACTGGCCCGCGTAATGCTCGTGCGGCCTCGAAGCGTCTCCCTCAGCAGCGAGCTCCTCAATCGGACCAGCGCCATGGCTGCCGAGCTCCGCTCGCTTGGGGTCGCCGTCTGGCTTGAGATCGGGTGCCGGGAGCCAGTGGACATTCTCGAGGACTTCGGCGACGAGGTCGATGGCGTCCTTGTCATGCTGATCGAGACCGGGACGTCACAGCGTGCTCAGGTGCAGCTGCTCGCAAAGATCGCACCGATTCGCGCCCGGACCGCCGCGGATTTCGGAATTGGGATCGACGGCGGCGTCACGAAGGAGATCGCCGCGCAGGCTCTCCGAGCGGGAGCGTCGATCGCGGTGTCGGGCCGCGCGCTCCTGGCCGCGAATTAGCTGTCGGGAAGCGCGAGCACGGCTTCGGCGAGAGTTCGGTCAGTGACGAGCCCGTTCATGAGTCCAGCTCGCGCGACTGCCCGCACAGCGGCAGCCTTACGCGCTCCAGCGGCAACAGCGAGAACGCGAGGGATCGCTCGGAGCTCCGCGGCCGTTGCGCAGATGCAGCGCTCGAGGAAGTCCGGCGCTGGTTCACTGCCGTCCTCGGCGAGCAGAACGCCCGAGATCTCGGCGACAACGCCACGGTCGAGGAGGCCCTGGCGGTCATCGGGATGGATCGACTCGTACAGTTGCGACTCCGGTGGCTGCCAGGAGCCTATTGACATCACCGCTGTCGTCACTTCACTGTAACGACTCAGTGCGCGTGCGATGTCGGGCTGTGAACGTAGTGCCTCTGCCGTTGTGGGATCGGCGAGAACAAGGGGCGCGTAGATCGGGTATGCCGACCCGCCCGAGGCTTGGACGAGCTTCCGCACGAGCTCGACCGGCGACTGGAAGATATTCATGCCAGCCGCACCGGTGAGCTGGACGATTGTCATCGGCGGGAGACTGGGTAGCGACTCCGTCATCGAGCTGAGCGTTCGGCCCCACGCCATCCCGAGGACATCGCCAGGCCGAAGGGTCTCCGTCAGAAGCTCGCCCGCGGCCTTGCCGACTTGGTCCCGCACATGCGTGTCGTCGCCATAAGCCTCGATGACTCTCGCTTCGTCGATTCCCAACTTCGCCGCGACACGAGCGGACAAGTCTTCGTCAACGAGGCCTTCATCATTGATCGAGATCGTGATCAGACCGAGTGAACGCGCTTGTTCGATGAGTCGAGCGACCTTGAAGCGCGAGATCTGCAATTCGTCCGCGATTTCAACTTTGCTGTGGTCTTCAAGGTAGAACTTTCGGGCCACGACGAGCGCCATCGCCCGCTCGCTCGTGGGAAGCGGCGCCGAAATCGCCGTCGAGCTGTCTTTGGCAGGCATTCTCTCCCGATTTCTCACTGCTGGTTGCGGTTGCCGTAGATTGACTCTAGTATCAAATCATTCGAGCGCGGTAGTCGCTCAAACGAGCAAAATCCTGAGTTCTTGCGAGGAGGCACGAGCGTGCGAAGGCGAATACCCAATGAAGTCGGAATCGCCGCAGTCGTGGTGATCGTCGCGATCGTCCTGAGCATCATGTCGCCGACCTTCCGGACGATCAGCAACGTCGAGATCCTGCTCCTCAACGGGGCCGTTATCGCCTTCCTCGCGCTAGGTCAGACGTTCGTTCTTCTCACGGGAGGCATCGACCTCTCAACTGGCTCGAATATCGCTCTCACCGGAATGGTCGCAGCTCTGGCGATGCAGGCTGGCTTGCCCTGGTATGTGGCGGTTCTCGCTGCAGTAGCGATCGGGTTGCTCGTGGGCACTTTCAACGGCGCCGTCGTGTACTACCTCAAGCTCCCGCCGTTCATCGTCACCTTCGCGACCTTCGGTGTGGCCGCCAGCATCCCGCTCATCCTCACTGGGGCAAACTCCGTCCCTGTGCGCGATCCGTTCTTTGCCATCATCGGACGCGGCGCCCTCTTCGGAATCCCTATGCCGGTTGTGCTGGTTATCCTCGCGGTCATCATCTTCGCAATCGTCCTTCGATACACCGCGACAGGTGTGCATTTCTATGCCGTGGGCGGCAACGCTGAGACCAGTCGACTTGCAGGCGTGCGGAGTGGACGCGTCATCATGCTCGCGTATGCGATGAGCGGTCTCTGCTCCGCATTCGGGGGCCTCATCACCACGAGTCGTCTTATGGTGGGCTACCCGAGCGCAGGCTCAGGCAATGAGCTCTTCTACTCGATCGCCGCCGCAGTCGTCGGGGGCGTGAGCCTGTTCGGCGGAATCGGCTCGATCGGCGGTGCCCTCCTAGGCGCGGTGCTGATCGCAACCGTCTCCAACGGTATGAACGTAATCGGGGTCGAGAGCTACTGGCAACCCCTCGTCATCGGCGTGATCATCCTCGTCGGCGTCATTCTCGACACGCACCGGCGCCAGCTGTCGCTTCGTGAACTCGTCAAGCGCATGAGCGGCGCTAGATCAAAGCAGCTTCAGACCGTCAGTGACTAGAAACCCCCACCACCAGAGAAACCAGGAGAACAGCAATGCAACGACGCACTCCCCTTCTCGCGGCGCTCGCCGCGGGAGCACTTCTGCTCACCGGATGTAGCGGAGCACTCGACACCGGCACGGGTTCAGCGCCGGATGAGACCGCAGGAACAATCTCGCGTCCCGAAGCCTGCGACGCAGAGAACCCGTTCCTCGCCGTCGCCCTCCCCAACCTGACCAACCCCTACTACGTCGCCATGAAGAAGGGCTTCGAGGCTGAAGGCGAGAAACAGGGCTTCAAGGTTGAGGTTCAGATCGCCAACGACGACGACGCTCAGCAACTGTCGCAAGTGCAATCCATGCTGCAGAAGAAGCCCTGCGCGCTGGCGCTCAACGCGGTGAAATCTGAGCCCGGCGCAGCCATTGTCAAGGCCGCGAACGAGGCGGGTGTTCCCGTCTTCACGGTCAACGTCACCATCTCTGAGGAAGCGCTCAAGGCGCAGAACGCCTCGATCGTGCAGTACCTTGGCGCCGACAACTACGCCGGTGGAAAGCAGATGGCCGAAATGGCGCTGAAGGACCTCGGCGACGATGCAGACATGCAGATCGGGTTCGTGAGCGAGCCGGACGAGGTTCCTGTGCTCGAGCGGGACAAGGGCTTCGAGGAGACGATCGCCGCAGACACGAACGCGAAGGTTGTCGCGAAGGTCGACGGCAACGTCAAGCCTGACGACAGCCTTCGGGTGACCACGGAAATGATGTCGGGCAACCCGGACATCAACCTCATCTTCGCAAGTACCGGACCCGCTACCTACGGGGCGCTCCAGGCCCTCAAGGGAAACGACAAGGTCACGGTGTACGGCTTCTGCGCAGCGGAGGAGCCTCTCACGGACCAGTACGCCGGTTGCGTCGCCCAGGAGCCGGAGTCCTACGGCGAGCAGGTCGTACAGCAGGTGAAGGGCTGGCTCGACGGCGACACCCCGGAGAAGGAGATTCTGCTTCCGCTGAAGCAGTTCGTTTCCGGTGAGACGCCTGCGCCGGGCGAAGTCGGTTAGTCCGGTTCGAAGAGTTAAGGAGGAGCGGTGATGGAGACGGTCGGGGACGCGGGACTCGATGTTCGCGATGTTGTGAAGAGCTACACGGGAACGACCGTGCTCAAGGGCGTCTCCATCGCCGTCCGCCCCGGCGAGGTCGTAGGATTCGTCGGGCACAACGGAGCGGGCAAGTCGACGCTTATGCGTGTCATCTCTGGCGCTACGAAGCCTGATTCTGGCACCGTTGCCATTGACGGCGTCGACGTCCCCCAAGGGTCCCCCACAAGCGCCATCGACGCCGGAATTGCGACGGTGTACCAGGAGCTCTCGTTGCTCCCAAATCTCACAGTCGCGCAGAACGTGTTCCTCGGAGCCGAGAGGACGGCATCAGGCTTCCTGAAGAAGCAGGAGATGAGGGAGCAGGCGGCCGCGCTCGTGAAGAAGTTCGGTCTAAGCGTTGACGTCGAACGCAAGGTCCGTGATTACCCCGTCGCTACCCGGCAATTGCTCGAGATCGCGATCGCGACGTTCCGGAAGGCGCGTTATCTGCTTCTCGATGAGCCGACCACGAGCTTGGAGGGCCGCCAGGTCGACAACTTCCTCGAGACCGTGCGGGGCCTCGCCGCAAATGGCCTCGGCATCGTGCTCGTAAATCACAAACTGGACGAGCTCTACGCCGTCGCGTCGCGCATCGTCGCGCTTGTGGACGGTGAGATCCGCATCGATTCACCGATCGGCGACGTGAGCCGAGACGATGTCGTGCGCGCGATCGCCGGCGAAGAAGCGGTCACGGGGCGCGAGACGCACGGCTCTTCCGCCGACGGCAAGCGTGAAGAAGAGGTCGAGTCTGCGGATGTGGTCGTGCGCATTCGCGACTTGCGATCCCCTGTGCTCAAGGGAGTGACGTGTGAAGCGCGCGCGGGACGCGTCCTCGGCATCTATGGACTCATCGGCTCCGGGCGCACGGAGCTGCTGCGCTCGTTGATCGGCGCCGACAAAATGGATAGCGGACAGATTGAGCTCTTCGGTTCGGCCTATCGGCCTACGACGCCGCTCGAGGCGAGTAAGAGGGGCGTCGTCTACGTGACCGAGGAGCGAAAGCAAGACGGCATCGTGCCGCAACTCGACTCCACCATCAACACGATGCTGCCGGTGCTCAAACAGTCCTACCGTTGGGGGCTGCTTGACCGAAACAGGCTCTCGAAGCGCGCGGACGAGTTCATGACAACCCTCCGAGTGCGCGGCGATAAGCAGGCGCCGATCGCCAGTCTGTCCGGCGGTAACCAGCAGAAGGTGCTGCTCGCCCGGGCTCTCGCCCAGCAGCCCCGCGTGCTGCTTCTCGACGAGCCGACGAAGGGCGTCGACCTGGGTGTCAAGGCGGAGATCCATCGCATGATCCGTCGACTCGCGCACGAAGATGGGCTCACCGTGATTCTCGTCTCGAGCGAGGAAGAGGAGATCTGCGACGTCGCCGACGACGTGATCGTCATGAGCCACGGCCGTGCAGACGGCGAACTCCTTGACCCCGCGACCCTCACTGCCGCATCGCTGCGCCAGGCCGCCTGGGAAGCGGCGTGACGCGGCATCCGATGTCACCGTCTTCTACAAGAGAGGCCCGAACGCCCCATGACTGATTCGATTCTGGATGCCGCCAAGGACGTCGTGCGAACGGAGGCCGCCGGCGTGCTCGCGGTCGCCGACCAACTCGACGCATCCTTCCTTGAAGTCGCCGACACGCTCTATGCCTGCACGGGCAAGGTCTTCGTCGTCGGCTCCGGCACCTCGGGCGCCATTGCGCGCCGGATGGCGCACTTGCTTGCCGTGTGCGGTACGCCGGCGGTCTTCATCCACCCCATGGACGCGCTGCATGGCACCATGGGGGCGTTGAGTGAGGGGGACATACTCATCTCGATATCTCGCGGCGGGGAGTCCGACGAGATCAACGAACTCTCTGTGCGCGCACAGAAGCGCGGCGTGCGGGTCATCGCTCTCACCGCGGTTCCCGGCTCGACGCTTGGCCAGCTCGCCGACATCGTCGTCGTGCTCGAAACCAATGAGGGTGGTGACCCGGGCGGGATGATCGCGATGGGCAGCACGCTCGTGACGGCCGTGTGGGGCGACGCTCTGGCGACCGTCCTCATGCGGCGCCGTCAGTACGGCTGGGACGCCGTGCTCGAGACGCACCCCGCTGGGGCGGTGGGACATACTGAAGTATTGCCGCAGAACCTCGAAGGACTCGGCGAGACGCCTTCAGCTACGGCAGGTTGATCGAGCCCGTCTGCGGATGCTCTGTCGGCATCCGATCGCGGTTGTAGGTGATCGACGAGTAGCCGTGCGGCGCGGGCCGGCCGTCATCGCCGATGTTCACGAACACGATCTTCTCGATCGTGAGGATCGTCTTGCGTGTGATCATGTTGCGCACGACGGCGCGCATCGTGAGCGACGTGCGCCCGAAGTGCGTTGCGACGAGGCCCATCTCGACCAGGTCGCCCTGCCGAGCGGACGCCTCGAAGCTGATCTCCGAGATGAACTTCGTGACGACGTGGTAGTTGCCGAGCTGCACGATCGCGTAGATCGCGGCCTCCTCGTCGATCCACTTGAGCAGGCTGCCGCCGAAGAGCGAGCCGTTCGGGTTCAGATCCTCGGGCTTGATCCACTTGCGCGTGTGGAAGTTGATCTCGTCATCGCTCAGCGGGTTCGGCTTCTTCTTCATGGCGGTTCCAGCGTATGCCGCCGAGCTGGGCCGCGGCTACGCGCGCGGGCTCTGTTCGAGCTCGCGCGCGAGCATCGTGGCGCCCGCGACAGCGGCGGGCATCACCGCGATCGCGCCGAGCGGCACGAGAAAGCACGCCTGCGTCGCGACGCCGAATCCGAGCACGCGCCAGCGGCGTGAACTCAGCAGCTGCCGGCGCGCCGCGAGCGGCAGCCCGTGCGCCTCGAACGCGCGCGAGGTCAGCTCGCGCGCCAGCAGCCGCGCCGTCAGCAGAAAGCCGAGCACGGCCGCCACCGTCGAGCCGACCACGGGAATGAGGCCGATCAGGAACATGGCGATCGCGGTCAGGATGCCGAGGGCGAGCAGCTGCAGGGCGTCGATGATGCCGCGCCAGAAGCCGCCGCCGGACTCCGCCGCGCCGGAACCGAGCTGCGCGTCGACGGCGCGAGAGATCCTCTCGTAGAACGGCTCCCCGATCGCGAGCGTGAGCGCCGTGAAGGTCACGGCGGCGAGCACGAGCGCCGCGGCGAAGACCACCACGGCGAGGGCGACGCGCAGCGCTTCGCGCCAGGCCTCGTCCCAGCCGTCCGCGAACGGCGTCGCCCACTCCACGAGCCCCGGCAGACTCAGCCCGAGCGCGACGAGCGCGCCGGCGAGCAGCACGAAGGCGATCGCGGCGGGCACAAGACCCGCCCACATGACGCCGGGCCGGGTGCGCCAGAAGGCGAACCCGCGGCCAAGGGTCCGCACGCCAGTCGCGAACTCACGCAGCATCGCCCCAGTCTATGGGTGAGTCAGGCACGCTCGCGGCTACCACCGGGGTAGCGTCCCCGGGGCGAAAGATCCCTCGCGGGTATGTGTCGGCGCCGACCGCTTCCCCAATAAGGTCTTCCACGACGGCACCGTTTCCCGCCGCACACGAAAGGCAACTCTCACATGAACCTCCGCACCACCGGCGCCGCCGCATCCGTCATTCTCTGCGCCAGCCTGCTCACCGCCTGCTCCGCGATCAACCCGGGCGCGCGCGCGACCGACGAGCGCGAGATCGGCGACGTCACCGCCGTGGAACTCGACACCTCGGGCGACCTCGTGGTCACCCTGGGCGATGAGCCCTCGCTCACCATCACCGCGGGCGACAGAATCATTGACGACCTCACGTCCGAGACCGACGGCGGCGTGCTGCGCCTCGGCCGCAAATCGTGGGGGCCAGGCACGGTCGGGCCCATCCGCTACGAACTCACCGTGCCGAAGCTCGAAGGCGTGACGATTTCGGGATCGGGCGACGTCGACGCCGACTTCTCGGGGGCGGATGCCGTCAAGCTGGCGATCCGCGGATCCGGAGACATCCACGCCACGAACATCGACGCGACCTCGCTGACGATCACGCTGGAGGGCTCCGGCGACATCACGGTCGACGGTCTAGCGGCGGATGATGTGACCGCTCATATCGAGGGTTCGGGCAACATCACCCTCTCGGGCGAGGCGACCGAGCAGTCCCTCACGATCGAGGGCGCCGGCGACTACGACGCCGAAGAACTCAAGACTGTCGACACGATCGTGCGCATCGAGGGCTCGGGTGACGTCGATGTGTTCGCGACCGGCACCCTGACCGCGAACATCGACGGCAGCGGATCCATCCGCTACTCCGGCGACCCGCGCGTCGACAAGAGCATCGATGGCGCCGGCGAGGTCGTGCCGGCGGGGTGACCGGTGGTCTGCAGCTGGCGCCTGCGAAAGGCGTTCCCTCTCGGTTGGGGTGGCGGAGCTGCGACAGGTCGCAGTTCCATCGCTAGCCTGAAGTTGTGAGTTCGGGTGCTCGTGCGCCGAATCCCCGAGTAGCGCACGAGACTCTCGTGTTTAGGAGCAATAAACCTTACTGCGCGTGCCACAATAAGCATTGTGGACACTGAAGCAGAAAGGTCCGGCGCCAGATGGCCCTCTCACGCCGCAGAGACCCTGCCATGGCGTCAACGGGTGCGTGGAGGTACGCGCGAGGACCGGATGATGACCTCTGTCGACGCATCCATCCCGCCCTTGATCGCACGGCTCGACTTCATCCCATCGGCGAGGACGATCGTTGCCGCCGAGGATGCACTGCTTGCCGTCGCACAAGCCGATACAGACGCAGAAGGGCACTCGGCGGCTCTTAGTCGGTTCATGATGCGGACGGAGTCCGTGGCGTCATCGAAGATCGAGCGGATTACGGCCGACGCGTCTGACTACGCGAAGGCGCTGGTTGGCAACCGGTCGAATTCATCAGCAACGAGCATGGTCGCCGCAAGTGCAGCGCTGCATAGCCTCGTTACCGGAGTTGGTGATCGCGGCGCGTTCGCACTCGACGATCTGATCGCGGCCCACCACGCGCTGATGAAGAACGACGCGCATGAAGCTGACTACGCGGGTCGAATGCGGGACATTCAAAACTGGATAGGTGGCAGCGATCATTCCCCACGCGAAGCGCTCCACGTGCCGCCTGCACCTGAGCGAGTGACGACACTCATGGAGGACCTGATTGATTACCTCAACCGGGACGACGTCCCCGTAATGGTGCAGGCCGCGATCGGGCACGCGCAGTTCGAGTCAATCCACCCCTTCACGGATGGCAACGGCAGAATTGGACGTGCGCTTGTGTCCGCGGTGCTTCGGCGTCGCGGCGTCACACGTAATGCGGTAGTTCCTCTTGCTAGTGGTCTGCTGGCCAAGCGCGAAGACTACTTCGCAGCTCTTGGCAGGTACCGCCAGGGGCACCCATCGACACTCATTGATCTCTTCTCGCAATCAGCGCGTGCCGCTGCGGTCTGCTCGCGAAGCTCCATTGCTCGTATCAAGGCGCTGCCTGAAGAATGGGCAGCGGAGTTGCGCCCGCGAGCCGGGTCCTCCGTTGCCGCTCTGATCCCCGCTTTTTACGATCACCCCGTAATGACTGCGACCGAGATCGAAAAGCACTCGGGGTCGTCCGAGCAGCAGGCCTATAAGGCCGTCAACAAGCTTGCGGCGGCGGGCTTCATTCAGGAGGTCACAGGGCGCAAGCGCGACCGTGTGTGGGTGGCATCAGAGCTGCTGGCTGAACTCGATGAGCTCGATCGGCGCATCCGGAATGCGATGGATGACTGAATTTGCATGAGATCAGATGTTTATCTGAGCTCAACCATCGCGGACTGTTGTGGGCCTGCAACCGGTGAGTGATTGCTGCTCAAAGCGAGTGCTGCAGCTGTCCCCGGCGATGGGCTCGATGCCGAGCGCAGGTTTTCCCTTTGCTCAACTGGAGCCGCCACGGTGACCCGTCCACGATCGCCGGTGTCATCGCGTTTCTCGCGTCTGACGACGCGTCGTATCTCACGGGCACGATGATCGAAATCAACGGCGGCAGCCACATTCGCCACAATAGAGGGAGTACTGCCACCGCGACCTGGCGGCAGGCTCCAATGAAAGGTGAATGCATGACCGCCGATCTCTCCCTACCCCGCGTCGTCCTCGGGACGATGACCTTCGGCGACACTGTCGATGACGAGGGGTCGGCGAAGATCCTCGGCGCTGCGCTCGACGCCGGCGTGCGCTGGATCGACACCGCGAACAGCTACTCCGACGGCCGGTCGGAGGAGATCCTCGGGAACCTGCTCGGTTCTCGCGACGACATTGTTCTCGCGACAAAGGTCGGGCAGCCGCAGTCCGAGGTCGGCGACGCTTCTCTCTTGGCACCAGAGCGCATGCGCACCGCCGTCGAGGGCAGCCTGCGTCGCCTGGGTCGCGAGCGCATCGACATCGTCTACCTGCACAAGCCCGACCGCAGCACGCCGATCGAAGACACGCTCTCGATGGCGGCGACACTCGTCGACGAAGGCAAGGTCGGCGAGTTCGGGGTCTCCAACTTCTCCGCCTGGCAGATCTGCCAGATCCAGCAGGTCGCGGCGCAGGTTGGCCTCCCGGCACCGCGCCTGTCGCAGCAGATGTACAACCTGGTCGCGCGCCGCCTCGACGAGGAGTACGCCGAGTTCGCGACGACCTCCGGACTCGAAACGGTCATCTACAACCCGCTTGCGGGCGGCCTCCTCACCGGCCGATACCGATTCGAATCGGATGCCACGGTCGGTCGCTTCGCCACGGCGCGCGGCGCCAAGGAGTACCGTGACCGCTACTGGCACGAGGACCTGTTCGAAGCAGTCGAGAAGCTCCATGGCATCGCTGATCAGGCCGGTCTCGGCCTGCCGGAGCTTGCTATGCGCTGGTGCGTAAGCCGGACGGTGGTCGATGCCGTGCTGCTCGGCGGCAGCAGCGAGAAGCACCTCCACGGCAACCTCACCGCAATCGAGGAGGGGCCGCTGCCCGACGACATCCTCGCGGCGTGCGACGAGGTTGCCGCCGAGCTTCGCGGCCCGATGCCCGCGTACAATCGCTGAGCGTCGTCAGCGGGCCACCCCGTCATCAACCCATCGTGTGGATGATCAGCCCGATGTGGGTGAAGAAATTGAGCGCGCCAAAAAGAAGGAACGCGATTCCCGCAAGCCCCCACACGATCCCGACGATGCGCTGCAGGATCGAGGGCGCCTTCGCGCGGACGCTGAATCCCGCGAGCGAGAATGGGAAGAGAACGGCGCCGATTCCGACGAGGCCGAAGAGCCCCGACATGAAGATCGCCTCGACCCACGGGTAGGCGGAGAAGGCACCGGAGATCGGCTCTTCCGGCGGGGCGGCAAATAACTGAAAGGTGATCCCGGCGAACGTGATCGCGATCAGGCACAAGCCGAGACCCCCGACGGTGAAGGCAAGGGGGCGAGCTGTCGCAGCGAGAGCGTCGGCGGCATCCGGTTCCGCCGAGATCATGCGCCCGCGCTTCCAGAGGTAGAACGCGCCGGCGAGCAACAGCACTCCAAAGGCGAGGCTTGTTTCGCCGAAGATGATGTTGTCGAAGGGGAAGTATTTCGCAAACGGCCAAGTCAGGGTCATGTGCAGGCCCGTGGCCGTGAGAACGACGCCGGGAACGGCGAACGCGAGAGCCCACGGTTCGAACTTCTCGATCGCTCCGCGATGCAGGTCGCGTCCGAACCAGACGAGGGTGAGAAGTCCCGCGCCGGCCATGACCGACATGATTGTGTTGTAGGTGGGCATCTGAGTCCAGTCGATCACCAGACCCTCGGTGTGCACAGCGATCATGCAATCTCCTTCTCGTGGGCGTGGAAGTGGCTGGTTCGCCGACGAACCCCTCCTGTCTATCGAAGTCGGATACCGCGGGCAAGGGGTGGGGATTCGTTGACGACGGGCGCGGCGCGCACGGCAGAATGTCTGACATGTCAAAGCGCGCAGACATCTCGCTGACGGGATCGGTCTCTCTCGGTACCGGTGTGATGATCGGCGCGGGAATCTTCGCGCTCGTGGGCCAAGTCGCCGAGTTCGCGGGGAACTGGTTTCCGCTCGCCTTTCTCCTCGGCGCGGTCATCGCCGCGATCAGCTCGTATTCCTATATCCGCTATTCCAGCGTCAACCCGTCCTCGGGCGGCATTGCGATGCTGCTGAAGGACGCGTACGGGCCAGGAGTGATCGCCGGGTCGTTCTCGTTGTTCATGTACGTGTCGATGGTAGTCGCCGAGAGCCTTCTGGCGCGCACGTTCGGCACCTACCTGCTGCGCCCCTTCGATCTGCAGGACTCCGCCGTGCTCGTGCCGCTGCTTGGCGTTGTCGCGATCGTCATCGCTGCAACAGTGAACCTGGTCGGGAACACGCTCGTGGAACGCTCAGCGACCGCGACAGCCGTGCTCAAGATCATTGGCATCGCGGCTCTCGCGATCGGCGGCCTCATCGGTGCAGCCGTATCGGGCGACGGATTCTTCGCGAAGTCGTCCGGAGAATCGGCCGGTATCACGGGGCTGCTCGCCGGTGCGACCCTCAGCGTCTTGGCGTACAAGGGCTTCACGACGGTCACGAACCAAGGTGACGACCTGCGCGACCCGAAGAAGAACATCGCACGCTCGATCGTGATCTCGCTGCTAATTTGCACCGTGCTGTACCTGCTCATCACCGTTGCTGTGGAATCCAGCATCGGAGCAGAGGGCGCGGTCAAAGCGCGCGATTACGCACTCGCTCAGGCCGCTGAACCTCTCTTCGGCTCGACGGGAGTCGGAATCACGGTCGCCGTCGCCGTTGTTGCGACGGTGTCGGGGCTCCTCGCGAGCCTCTATTCGGTGTCACGCCTCTACGCGATGCTGCAAGGCATGCGACAGGCGCCTTCGCTGCCTCAGAAGGTGAGCCATCAGCCGATGATCATCACGGCGGGGCTCGCGATCCTGGCCACGGTGTTCCTCGATCTCAGCCAGATCGCATCGATGGGTGCATTCCTCTACCTGACGATGGACATCGCCGTGCAATGGGGCATCATCCGACACCTCCGCTCGAAGATCGGGGGCGGACGTGGCTCCCCCTGTTCACGATCCTGCTCGACATAGCCATTCTGATCCCCTTCACCGTTGCGAAAGTGCGGAACGACCTGCTCACGGTTATCGTCGCAGCATGCGTCGCCCTGGCGATTGTGGTCACGCAAGTCCTCGCAGTGCGTGCGCGGGCACACGACGAGTAGACGCAAGTACGGGCCGCACCGTCGCGTTCGCGCACTTGTGTCCACCGGCCAAAATGCCGGGGAGCACTAGAGTGAATGCCGTAATCTCTAACGCGCGCTTGGCGCTCTCCGGGTCGGATTCTGTTCGAAGAGAGCCGAGCTCGAAGAGTGATTCTTCGCCAAGGTACTCGCCGTTCCCCGACACGATACGCAACTGCTCTGCGCAAACGCTGACGTAGTCGCGATCCGAGGTCGGCGCTCGTCCCTCTTCGCTCCCGCGCATATGCGCACTGCCATCGAGGGCCGCCGCCTCGCCTCGGATGCGAGCGCGTCGACATCGTCTACCTGCTCGTCGGCTGGACGAGGAGTACGCGGAATTCGCGGCAACCTCCGGACTCGCAACCGTCATCTACAACCCGCTCGCCGCGGCCTCCTGACCGGCCGATACCGGTTCGAATCGGACGCCACGCCCGGGCGTATCGCCGCGGCGCGCGGTGCCAAGGAGTACCGTGACCGCTACTGGCACGAGGACCTGTTCGAAGCGGTCGAGAAGCTTCATGGCATAGCGGATGCCGCCGGGCTGGGCCTGCCGGAGCTTGCGTTGCGCTGGTGCGTGAGCCGCCCGGTCGTCGATGCCGTGCTGCTGGGCGGAAGCAGCGAGAAGCACCTCCGCAGCAACCTCGCCGCGATCCAGGCAGGACCGCTTCCCGAGGATGTCCTCGCCGCATGCGACGAGGTGGGGGCTGATCTCCGCGGGCCGATGCCCGCTTACAACCGGTAGAGGCCAGCCTCCCTCGAGGACTTCTGCATTAGCGCGCCGATTCAGTCGGCTCTGCTTCCTTTGGCGTGCCTGCTCTTCTCGGCGAGCGACGCGGCTTGACAACCGCGGACAACTCCATCATTATGAACATCTGATGGTCAGACCAACATGCCATCCTTAAGTTCAAGGCCACAAGGGAGTCGCGCAAATGAATCTCTACTCGATGTTGCAACGGCGAAAGGCAATGGAAGGACCGATCCGCGTCGGTGTCATCGGCGCCGGCAAGTTCTCGTCCATGTTCCTCACGCAAGCCGTGCACAGCGACGGATTCCACGTCGTCGCCGTAGCCGACATCAACGTGCCGAAGGCTAAGGCGGCGCTCGACCGCACGGGCTGGCCCACAGAGAGATTTGCGGCCTCCAGCTTCGATGAGGCGCTTCGCACGGGCGGCACCTATGTCCTGGAGAGCGCGGACGAGCTCATCGAACGGCCCGAGATTGAAGTCGTGCTTGAAATCACCGGCAACCCGATCTTCGGCACCTATCACGCGATCAAGGCGATCGACAGCGGCAAGCACGTGATCATGGTCAACGTCGAAGCCGACTGCATGGTCGGGCCTATTCTCCAGCGTCGCGCACAGCAGGCCGGCGTCGTGTATTCGATGGCCTACGGCGACCAGCCGGCGCTCATTTGCGAACTCGTCGATTGGTGCCGCACGGTCGGATTCGACGTCGTTGCCGCGGGCAAGGGCACGAAGTACTTGCCGGAGTACAACTACTCGACCCCCGACACCGTGTGGAACTACTACGGGTTCACCGACGAACAACTCGCTTCGGGAGACTACAACCCGAAGATGTTCAACTCCTTCCTTGACGGGACTAAGTCAGCCATCGAGATGGCTGCCGTCGCGAACGGCACAGGGCTCCTGCCGCAGGATGAGGGGCTGCTCTTCCCTGCCGCAAGCAAGGACGACCTCCCGACCGTGTTCCGCGAGAGCAGCCTGAGCGGTGGCAGTCTCACACGCCGCGGCACGGTGGAGATTGCTTCGAGCATGTACCGGGACGGCACGGAGGTGCCGGACAACCTGCGGTGGGGCGTCTACGTCACCTTCGAGGCGAAGACCGACTACGCAGTGCAGTGCTTTGCCGAGTACGGCGTGCACACGGACGCGACGGGTCGCTATGGCTCTCTCTATCGGCCGTACCACATGATCGGACTCGAGCTCGGGGTCAGTATCGCGAACGCCGTCCTCCGCGGTGAGGCGACGGGATCGCCGACCGGCTTCCGCGGAGATGTGACGACGACGGCGAAGAAGGACCTCCGTGCGGGGGAGGTGCTTGACGGAGAGGGCGGATACACCGTCTTCGGCAAACTCGCCCCGGCGCACATCTCTCTCGAGCACAACGCGCTTCCGCTGGGGCTCGCCCACGGCATGAAGCTCAAGCGAGATGTCCCGAAGGACCGGATGGTCTCTTGGGACGACGTTGAGCCCGACGAGTCGCTCCTCGCCGTCCGGGTCCGGCGCGAGCTCGAGAACGAGTTCCGCAGCGAGTCACTCGCGGCGGTTTGATGGTCTGACCCGTGGCGTCATGAAAACTAGACTGCTCATCAGAAGAAGAGCGCTGGCCGGCGCCAAGAACGTGGAGAGCGACGATGTCGGAAGCGTACTCGTGGGAGCCCGTGCAACGGGTCCGCACCTACGAGCAAGTGATGGCTCAGATCGAGGAGCGCATCCTCGACGGGCGACTGAAGGCCGGGGACCATCTTCCGAGCGAACGGGAACTCGCCGCATCGCTCGGTGTGAGCAGGCCTTCGCTGCGCGAGAGCCTTCGAGTGCTCGAAGCCCTGGGCATCGTCGACATTCGTCGCGGCGGCGAGGGCGGGGCGGTGCTCGTCGGCACCCCGGGCCCGGGGTTCGTCAATCTCCTCAAGCTTCAGATTGCGCTCGGTCACTTCAGCCAAACGGACGTCTTGCAGACGCGTGTCGCGATGGAGCAGTGGTCATGTGCTGAGGCCGCGCAGCAGTCGACGGGGGAGGACCACGCCGTACTCGCCGGCATCCTCGAGGAAATGGACACCCCTGGCATCGACGTGCGGGACTTCAACCGCCTGGACACGGCATTTCACGTGGCGATCGCCGAGTCCACAGGCAACGCGCTCACGGCGCACTTCATGGGGTCGTTGCGAACCGCGATCAATCGCCAGATGATCGACGCGTACGAGCGCCTCGAAGACTGGCGCGAGACCGCGAAGACCGTCATGGCCGAGCATCGCGAGATCCTCGGCGCAATTGAAAAACACCAAATAGACGATGCGGTCCGACTTGTACGGCACCACATCACAAGCTTCTATCAGCTCGGCGCTGCCAACGAGTCGGTTCAGCGCGCCGGCTCAATGCCATCGAGCTGAGGCGCCGACTAGAGCCAGCGATTTCAGCCCGAAACTCTCGGGACTGACGCTGGCCTCGAACGTGGCGCAAATGTGATCTTTGGGCGCACGCAGCGCCTTGACTTGATACTCATAGCGTTCTACTGTCAACAGTACGACAGTTAGCCTCGCCCGCTAGGGCTACGACCGACCCGACTACCTCGCAAGGGAGCGAATTTATGCCAAGACCGATCGAAAGGATCCTCTCGGCGCTCGACACGATCGTCCAATGGCTGTGCGTCCTGGCGCTCGCCGCCGTGACGTTCGCGGTGAGCTGGCAAGTGATCACGCGCTACGTCACGCGCGATTCCGCCTCATGGACACTCGAGGTCGCGGCCCTCGCCTTTGTCTGGCTGTCGATGATGGCGATCGCCCTTGGTGTCCGCCAGGGCCGGCACATGGTTCTCGACATCTGGGAGTACGTGCCCGAGCGGCGCTGGCTGCGCATCACGATCACGACCGTTTCAAGCGCGTTGGTTCTGGCAACGCTTGTCGCTCTCACGTGGTTCGGTGTCGAAGCATTGCCGAGCGCGATGCGCCGCAACATGCCGGGCATCGATCTTCCGTTCGGGCTCGTGTCTCTCGCGGTGCCGGTCGGAAGCGCGATCGCCGCAATCTTCACGATCGAGGCGTGGTGGAGGCTTGTTCGAAATCCCGATCCAGATGCCGACCCGCTGCCATCTGCAGTGCTGTTCCAGTCCGGTGAAGACACGATGGTGAAGGGCGAAATCTGATGGGTCCCATGCTGCTTGGCAACTTTGGCCTCGGGATGCTGCTGCGAGTGCCGATCGGCTTCGCACTCGCTCTCGCCTCCCTCGTCACCCTGTGGATACTCACGGACACTCCGCTCACGATCGGCGCGCAGCGCATCGTGGCCGGCATCACCCCGTTCCCCCTGCTCGCCATTCCGCTGTTCATCCTGGCTGGCGGCATCATGAACGCGGGCGGCATCACCAAGCGCCTTCTGAACCTCGCGGACGCGATCGTCGGCGGGATGCGCGGTGGCCTGGCGCAGACGAACGTGCTCTCCGCCCTCTTCTTCGGCGGAATCTCCGGCTCCGCTGTCGCTGACATCTCGAGCCTCGGCCGCATCCTGATCCCGGCGATGAAAGCACGTGACTACAAGGCCGCATACTCGGCCGCCGTCACGGCAGCCGCGCCGATCGTGGCGCCGATCATGCCCCCCTCGATCACGATGATCGTGTACGGCGTGGTTTCCGGGACCTCGATCGGGCAGCTCTTCTTCGCCGGCATCATCCCCGCGATCCTCTACATCGCGATGCTCATGGTCGCGGTCCACCTCACCGTCCGCAAGCGCGGATTCACGGATGAGCTGCAGGCAAACACCACGAACCTCAAGCTCATCGGCAAGACGCCGAAGGAGGACCGGCCCCCGTTCTGGAAGTCGCTCTGGGGCGCACTGCCGGCGCTGCTTCTTCCGCTGCTGATTCTGGGCGGCATCCGCTTCGGCTGGTTCACCGCAACTGAGGCCGCAGCCGTCGCCGTTCTCTACGCCCTTGTCGTGGGCATCTTCGTCTACCGCGAGCTGACCATCAAGAAGATCATCTCCTCGCTGGCGGAATCTTCTCTCATGGTCGGGCTGATCATGCTCGTGCTCGCAGCAGCGCAGCTCTACTCGTGGGCGCTGACCTCGGGCCGCGTCCCGCAGATGGCGGCAGATGCGATCTTCAACTTCAGCGACAACCTCGTCGTGCTGCTGATCCTTGTCAACATCCTGCTTCTGATCGCCGGCATGTTCATCGAGGCGAATGCGGCGTTGATCATCATCACCCCGATCCTCTACCCGGTCTTGACAGAACTCGGTGTCGATCCCGTGCACCTCGGCATCATCATCGTCGTCAACCTCGGTATCGGGCTCATCACTCCTCCGGTGGGAATCGCCCTCATGCTCTCGTCTGAGATCGCGAAGGTGAAGTTCATCACGGCAATCCGCTCGTCGTGGCCATTCCTGCTGACGGGGCTCATCTACATGATTCTCATCACCTACATCCCGCAGATCTCGCTGTGGTTGCCATCCGTGCTGATGGTCGGCGAGTGACGCACCATTCTGTCCCAATGAAAGGAAACACCATGCGTAAGACAGCACTCCTCGCTGGCGTCAGCATCGTCGCTCTCGCACTGACCGGCTGCTCTGCGAGCAGCTCGGGTGGAGCGGCCGACGACGGCGACAAGACCTATAAGCTCGTGCTCGGGCACGCCGGTTCAACGACTGACCCGCGCCAGTGGGCTTCCGAGCAGTTCGCTGACCGAATCGAGGAAGCGACCGACGGACGAGTGACGGTCGAAGTTCACTCCGACTCCACGCTCGGCACGTGGGAGGAGATGATCGACGGGCTCCAGATCGGCAGCGTCGACATCGTCATCGAATCTATGCTCGCCGTCGAGGCGTACACCGACGTCGCGTCCATCGAGACCACGCCGTTCCTCTACGACAGCAACGAGCAGTTCTTCGAGGTCTGGGAGGGTGATCTCGGCAAGGAGATCAAGACGGCCGTCACCGATGCCTCCGGCTATGCGCTGCTCGGCAACATGTTCCGAGGTTCACGCGAACTCAACACCAAAGAGCCCGTGACGACTCTCGATGAGCTCCAGGGCCTCACGATCCGCACGCCCAGCGCGCAGACGATGATCGACACGTGGAACGCGCTCGGCGCACGCGCCGAGGCACTCGCGTTCAACGAGGTCTACTCGGCGCTCGAGTCCGGCGTTCTCGACGGTCAGGAGAACCCGCTCGACGCGATCCTGTTCAACTCGATCCACGAAGTCGCTCCCAACATCACGGAGACCGACCACATGTACGCGAACTACCACTTCATCATGTGGGACGACGCGCTACAGGGCTACCCGGAGGACATCCGGAAGGCGATTGAAGACGTTGCCGCCGAAGTGGGCCAGGAGTACACCAAGAACACGGTGACGAACCTCGAGGACTACCGCACTCAGCTCGAGGACGGCGGCGCCACGTTCCACCAGCTGAAGGATCGCGAGAAGTGGGTCAAGGCGACGCAGCCCGTCATCGATAGCCTGCCCGCACAGGTTCAGGACTGGGTCAAGCAGATCCGCTCCATGTAGTTCAGACCCCTGGGGGCCCGTTCCGACGGGCCCCCAGCCCCTTTCTTCCGCAACTGTGCACGCTCTGCGCACAGTGCGCAGCCCGGCATGCCCGCCGACTGACTCAACCGACCCGCGCGTGAGCGCCTTCACCAAGGAGAAAAAATGAACCTGCACGAGCTGCTGCGCGAACGAGAGGCCGCGGGCGATCCCATTCGCGTCGGCCTGATCGGCTCCGGCCGCTTCGGCACCATGTACCTTTCCCAAGCGCGGAACATCCCGGGTGTTCGTGTTGCAGCCATTGCGGACATCAACACGGCTCGCGCGAGAGAATCCCTCGCTCGCGTCGATTGGCCCGAGGACTCGATCGTCGACTCGGTTGATGATCTGACCGAAGGGAAGACCGCCGTCATCGCCGACGCAATGGACCTGTTCCGGACTGACATCGACGTAATCGTCGAAGCGACCGGAAACCCGATCGTCGGAATCAAGCACGCTCTCGCGGCATTCGATTCGGGGAAGCACGTCATGATGGTCACGGTCGAGGCTGACGCTCTCGCCGGCCCCGCCCTCGCACGTCGCGCGAAGGAAGCCGGGGTTGTCTACTCCATGGCGTTCGGCGATCAGCCCGCACTCATCTGGGAACTCGTCGACTGGGCGCGCACGAGCGGCTTCGATGTGGTCTGCGCCGGCAAGGGCGCGAAGTACCTCCCCGGCTACCACCAGATGAACCCCGACAATGTGTGGGAGCACTGGGAGTTCTCCGACGAACTGAAGAAGTCCGGCCAGCTCAATCCCTACATGCACACCTCTTTCCGCGACGGCACAAAGGCAGCGATCGAGATGGCCGCTGTCGCCAATGCGGCGGCTCTCGTGCCGAGCGACGAGGGAATTACGTTCACGCCTGGAAACCTCGAAGAGATTGCCACGGTCTGCCGTCCCAAGGAGGCCGGTGGCGTCCTTGCTCACGAGGGCACCGTGGACGTCATGTCCAGCTACACGCGCGACGGTGACTGGATTCCTCACAACACGCAAGAGGGCGTCTTCGTCGTCGTCAAGGCGACGAACGCGTACGTTGCGGAGTGCTTCAAGGAGTACCCATGGCACCCGGACCCCACCGGTCAGTACGCTGCCCTCTACCGGCCCTATCACTACGTCGGGCTCGAGCTGAACATCTCGATCGCCAACGCTGTCCTTCGTGGAGTGGCGACCGGCACCGCCGTCGGCTTCACGGCCGACGTCGTCGCGACGGCGAAGAAGGATCTCAAGGCCGGCGACACCCTCGACGGCGAAGGCGGGTACGCCGTCTACGGCAAGCTCGTCTCAGCGCGCACGTCGGTCGCAGAAGGCTACCTGCCGGTCGCACTTGCACACCACGTGCCCCTGAACCGCGACATCGCGCAGGGAGAAAGCGTGCGGTGGGACGATGTCGTCGTCGACGAATCGCTCGCCCAGGCGATCGCCTTGCGCCGCGAGACCGAAGCGCTGGCTGCAGTCCCCGTGTCATGAGCACTCGGCTCAGTCTCATCGGCCTCGGGGCCATGGGCCTGCCGATGGCCCGCCTTCTGGCGAAGCGCGGGCCCATCACGGTGCACAACAGAAGCCGGTCGCGGGCGGAAGCGCTCGCGGCCGAGCTGCCCGCGGCTGGCGTCGCTCAGACGCCAGCCGCGGCGGCTGCCGAAGTGGTTCTGACGGTCTTGCCCGACCTGCCCGATGTCCGGGCGGTGCTCGACGGCCCGGACGGTCTGCTCGCCGGATGGCAACGCGACTCGATCGACCGTCCCCTGCTTGTCGTGATGGGGACCGTCTCTCCTGTGGAATTACGCGAGCTCGCGAGTGATCTCGCCTCGCATGGTGTCGACGTTGTCGATGCGCCCATCTCCGGTGGCGTGCTCGGTGCGGCAGCGGGAACACTGAGCGTCTTCGTCGGCGGAACGCCCGAACAGGTGGAGCTTCTTGCCGATGTGCTCGAACCGTGCGCCGGCAGGGTCACGCGCATGGGCCCCGTCGGTTCAGGGGCAACTGCGAAGTTGTGCAATCAGCTCGTCGTCGCTTCGACCGTCGCCGCTCTCTCCGAGTCGTTCGCCTTGGCCCGAGCCAGCGGCATCGACGCGAGCACGCTCGCCGATGCACTCGGCTCAGGCCTCGCGGCCAGCGAAGTGCTGCGGCAGAAGCGAGAGCACTGGATCAGCGAGAGCTTCGAACCGGGTGGGACAGTCGACTACCAGGTGAAGGACTTGCGCTATGCGAAGCAATCAGCTGATGCCGTCGGTCTGAATATGAGGGCCGCGAAATCGGTGCTGGAACTGTTCCAAGCATCGAAGGATGCCGGTGACGGCGGCCTCGATCACACCGGTGTCTACCGTCAAGTGATTCGGGACTGAGATTCGTGCGGGCGCCGCTCTATGGGTGGCGCCCGCTATCGTCACGCGTCGATTCGTAGCGGTCAGAGCGCCGACGGGGCGCATTTGACGCTTACGCGTGTGCTTCGAGCGCCTCAAGCTGCGTCGTGATGGCGGTGCACGCTGCATTGTTGTGCTCCCGCAACACCTCGCGAGCCTTGCTCGCATCCCCCGAAGCGATCGCATCGAGGATCGGCGCATGCCGACTTGCGGCCATGTTGGCGATGGCGGTGTCTCGTCCGGCCGCAGTGATGCTTGCCCGGGCGAGGCCGCTCACGCGGCGCCAGGATTCTACGAGGATGTGGTTGTCGCTGGCGCGGCAGATGGCCTCGTGGAACGCCAGGTCGGCCGCGACCTGATCAGCGATGGGGCCGCGCTCGCTCTCCTCGAGTCGCTGGAGCGCGCCGCGAAGGGTGACGACGACATGATCGAGGTCATCCCGCGCGCAAACTGATTCACAGGCGAGCGACTCGAGCGCGAAGCGCACGTCGAAGATATCCCGCACTTCCGCTGGCGTGACGATCCGCACCGAAAGGCGTCCGCGAGCGTCCTTTGTCAGAAGGCCTTCCTCCTCTAGCGCGCGAAGCGCCTCGCGGAGGGTGCCTCGGGAGACGCCGAGTGATGCGCTCAGTTCCGTCTCCGCGAGGTGGGTCCCTTGAGCGAGCTCTCCGGTCGTCACAGCGGAGCGGAGGCGGTCGAGTATGAGCTCTCGTCGAGTCAGGCGCTCGATGGCGCCGAGTGAGCTGAATTGGGCATCGAGGGCCATGGGTGTCATCGTATCCGAAGGAAGGTCATTTGCCGGGCCGCATCAATGCAGGTGGCTTGCGCCGTTGATGTCGATGTTCGTGCCCTGGAGGTAGGCCGCTTCCTCGCTCGAGAGGAAAGAGAAGACGGCCGCGATCTCGGACGTCGTTGCGACACGACCGAGCGGAATGTCGGCGGCGAGTCGTGCTTCCGACTCCGGCGTCGCGCCCACTCGAATGTTCGTGTCGACGGCCCCCGGAGTGACCGAGTTGATCGTGACGCCGGAATCCGCGATCTCACGTGCGAGCGCCTTGGTGAAGCCGAGAATGGCGGCCTTCGCTGCCGAATATGGGACTTTGCCGAACACACCGCCTCCGCGTTGCGCCGAGACCGAGGACATGTTGACGATCCGGCCCCAACCGGCGTCGAGCATTCCCGGGAGGAACGCCTTCGTCACCAGGTACGTGCCCGTCGCATTGACCGACATGACCTTGTTCCAGAGATCGAGCGACGTCTCGAGAAACGGCACAGGAGAGGTGATTCCTGCGATGTTCGCCAATGCACCGACGGTAGGAATGCGGCCGGCTTCGACCTCCGCGTGAACGGCCCCGTATGCCTCGGCCACAGAAGCCTCGTTGGCGACATCGACTGACGTGCCGAAGGCCGCAACTCCATGCTTCTGCCCGATCGCCTCGGCGACCTGAGACGCGCGCGCGGCGTCCAGATCCAGGATGACGACGGCCCAGCCGTCTTGTGCGTAGCGCTCGGCGACGGCCATGCCGATGCCTCGCTCAGAGGTGGCACCGGTGATGACTGCTGTCTTGTCCCGATTCGAGACGACGGTGGAGTCTGACATTGATAAACGTTCCTTCTCAGTTGGTGGGTTGCATCGAAGCGACCATCGCTTCGCGCAGACGGTTCAGGGACTGGCTGGCCACGGCTCGGAGTTCCTCACGACGCTTCGAATCGGCCACGGCGGTCGCGTCCTGCTCATAGGCGCGACTGGGCTGTTCAAGAATGAGCCCACCGCTGTAACCGATGTCGTCGAGAGCCGAAAACGTCGATCCGAAGTCGACGCTGCCCTCTCCGATGCGGCGGCTGAAGTCGCCGACAACCGCGTCCCGCAAGTGAACGTGCGAGATCCGGTCGCGCCATGCCGCGATCGTCGCGTTCAGGTCGTCGCCGGCTGCGGTGACATGGGCGACATCGAGCACGATCCCGATGTCGAGGCCGTCCGAGTCGAAGCGCTCGTGCAGTGCGTCCGCCCGGCCTCGGCCCCAGCCGAAACGCAAGAAGTGCAGCGACTCCACCCAGAGTTGCACGCGATGGTCGCGGGCCATTGCGGCGGCATGTGAAAGCTCACGATGAATGCGATCGAGGTCAGCTTCTTCATCGTCGATCGGTTCATGTCCCAGTGCGCCGGCGGGGAGAACCAGGGCCTCCGCACCGATGGCGGCGGTGAGCCGAAGCAACCGGTCGAGGTGTTCGGCGCGAGCGGCTCCGTCGAACTGCGTTGCATTGAGATCACCGACGTCGCCGTTGACGCTCCGAACTCGGAGGCCGCTTGCGGCGATCTCAGTGGTGACCGTCTCGATCGCCGCGTCGTCGAGCGTGTAGGGCACGTGATCACATACGCCGGGTAGTGCCCCGAGGTCGATCTCCTCTACGCCGAGCGCCGCGATCTCAGTCAGCGCCTCGGCGAGTGGAAGGTGCTGGAACGTGATGGTGGAGCAGCCAAGACTCTTCGGTGCCTCCATCAGTCCTCCTCGCCTTCGTAGTCGCGCGCTTCCCTCATTGTAGGCTGTTCAACTGTTGACAATCAACATGACGGCATTTCGGCGCCGGCCCTCGGTCATGCCGGTACGCCAACGAGGATTAGCACCGCGGGTCTACCGGGGTTGAGTCGCGAAACGGATGGCGCATCAACGGAGCGGGCGGAACGGTGATGTGTGACGGTGAACGGATGCTGCGGGCGCAGCACGTCGGCGAGCAGTCGGTGAAGACTCCGGATGCCGCTGACGCTGGCGTTCTGCGCAAGATCGCCGGCTCGCTTGCCGAATTCGTCGCTGTGCTGCGTTCCGGAGAGACGCCCTCGGGCGAGATCCGCTCGAACGTCTACAGTCTGGCCATGGTCGAGGCAGCAGTCCGCCCGGCCGACACGGGAGCCCGCGTCAGCGTAAGCGATGTGCTTGCGGAGGCGCAACGGGCTGTGCTCGCCGCGGAGATGCGCGACGACGTGCGAGCGGAGTTGGAGGGGAGTGAGGCGTTGCCTCCACCCGCGTCGGTCCTCCTGTGAGCCGTGGCAGCCCGTCTTCTACATGCGGAGCTTAGTGTCTACTGCACTGTCGATGCCGCGCTCCAGGAAGCGCGAGGATCGCGAGCGCTCTTGCCCTCCCAGGTGACGAGACCTTCAGTGCGGAGAGCATTTAGTTGCTTCAGCACGGTTGGTCGTGACCTGTCGAGGGCAAGCGCGATTTCGCCCGTGCCGAATGCGCGGCCAGTTTGCTCAAGAAACGTGAGCACCTCAGCGGAGCCCTTGGGAAGTCGCTTTGCGACCGTGGAATCGAGCCTCGTTGTGGCGCGAAGTGTCAGTCGCACGGATGCTGCAGTCTGCTCGAATATGGGATCGGTGAGATCGAGGCGGCGCATCTCGGTGAACATGCGGCGAATACCTTCGCCGAGTTCTTGCGTCAGACCCATATCAGAACACACCCGTGCGATTCGAGGATTGCGGGAGTAACGGGGGATCTCCAACGGCTTGGATGGATCGGCCAAGCCGGGGAACCGCCCCGGAGAAGTAATCTCGATTCGATTCGGGAACAACTCTACGCGAATGTGATCACCGACAAGGCTGTACGAGCGGTGCACCGTGGCGTTGACAAGCCCCTCAAGCCAAGCCGCTTGGGGAACGATCGAGGTATCGGTGAAACGGCCGGAATCGCTGAGAATGCGTCGCTGTGGCATCCACTCCGCTATTACTTCCTGCGCTTCGATGACGGACTTGAGAAGCGGTCCCGAAATGCGGATGTCTCGACCTGACTGCAACGACTGAGAGGCGCCCTCGCCGCGGGAATTCTCGAGGTAGGAGACCACTCGGATATTCGCGTTCGGAAACAGTCGCTCAGGATCCGTCGCGAAAAGTAAGTAGGCGGCGTTAGTCAGCCGGCTATCGCGTGTCAGCAGGTGCCTTGCGAACAGGCTGCGCTCAGGCGACGGGTGGCCGATCGTCGATGCGAAGGCCTCGATGAGTTCGCTGTCTAGTTCTTCGAGGTCAGCGTCAGCTACCTCGCTTTCGAATGTGACAGCGGTTCGATCAAACATGAGTTCGCGTTCTTGAACATAGTTGAGCTTCAGCGTCGAGTCCCCTGCGCGAATGTAAGTTGACTCATCGGTCGCCCGATGCAGTTGACTGCTTGGCTCTACGCTGAAGGCCAAGACGGTTTGCGGTAGACCGTTCGCATCTTCCACGGTGACGTCGGTGACTTTCGCTCGGACAGGTGGGACGACCATCTCAATGGGGACGCGTCTCAGTCGATTAGCGACATCGGGATGCTTTTCGAGACCCTCGATGTTTCCGTCGTGGATTCCGACGATAAGGGAGCCGCCCTCAGCATTTGCGAAGGCGATCAGGGCCCTTGCGACCGCTTTCGTATCGACACGGACACTCTTGCGTTCGTACCACTGGCTTTCGGGTTCCTTGATCAATCGCTCGGCACGTGCTTGCGGCGGTAGCTCCAACACGCGTTCGATATCGAATCCAGCCATGCTCTAAAGCTACTCTAAAGGTTTATCAGTAGGCCATATGGCCTAAAAACAGGGCCAACCGGACACATTTCACGACTACTCGAAAGGCACTGTAAACGCTAACCGGAAGCCGAGGACTGAGTCGCGAAGGTGCTCGTAGCAGCTGCGACCAGGAATACCTGACATGGCCATCCGTGCCTTCGACGCCGCCCGCTACGTGCTCGATGCGGACCCGGTGTCTGTGTACTGCGAAGGGCGGTAGCCGGACCTCAGCTGGTTCGACGGCGTATCGAACGCGACGGCCATCTTCGAGTTCGAGGGTGGAACCCGCTAGGCCTATACGGGAGGGGATCTGACTACTACGAATTGCTCACGGAAAAGATCCCATCGATCGACGGAGTGCGGGCAATCGAGAGCAGAATGGTCCTCGAATCGGCGCGCCTCGGCGTCGCCTGGCGGCTCCCCCGGCTGCGCTCGGATCAGGCCGATGCGCTCACGGAGCATCGGGTCGCGGCCACGAGTCCCCAAATTTCCAATATCGGCAATTTGAGCGACGTTGAGTTCGCCACGAAGCGAGAACTCGGACGTGATGCACGAATCTCCGCAGCCGAGGTTGGCCGCATCCTCCACGTTTCGAGTTCGACGGCCGCGCGTGCGATACGGACCTTACTCCAATCGGGTGCTGTGGTTCCGCGGGTTGAGATCGAGCCGGCGGTTGTGGGATATCCGTTGCTGACTGCTGTCTCTCTCGATGTGAAGCCTCGGGCGATCGGCGCCGTCGTCGACACGCTGGCTCAACATCCATCCGCGCGGATGATCAGCACGGTAACGGGGGCTTCGTCGATCTCGTTTCATGGCGTCTTTGCGGGGCCGGTCGAGTTCTCGCAGTTTCTGAAGGATGACCTCGGCGCCCTTCCCAGCGTTCGCACCATGAGCAGTGCCGTTGGTCTAAGGATCGCAAGACGCTACTGGCACGATCGCGATGGCTTCCGCATCGGAGACCAGGTTCCGAACGTCTTGCGCCGGTAATCGTGAAGGAAGGTTCCCAAGCGCCCGTCACAGCGCGTCGCGCATCACGTGACGCCGGAAATCCCTCGGTGAAATGCCGTTGACTGAGCGAAACTGGCGAGAGAAGTAGAACGCGTCCGCGTAGCCGACCCGTTCGCCGACCTCAGCAATGGTGGCGGAAGTCGTCATGAGTAACTCGCGAGCTCGCGCGCTCCGAAGGCGCTTGATGTACTCGGTAACCGTCATGCCGGTCGACGACTTGAACAATGCCGAGAAGTGAGAACTGCTGACGGCCGCCATGCGAGCGAGTTCCGGCACAGTGAGGTTCGAGGTGAGGTTCGCCCGAAGATAGTCCTGAACCTCCTTGATCCGATCGGACGGATCCGCATGCCCGCGTAATCGGTCTGCGGCTAGGTGAGCGAACAGTTGCCACGCGAGTCCTGCCGCATCGAGCAGCGTCGCGCTCGTATCATCAATCTCGAGTGTGTCGATCACGCGCTCGACCAGACTCGTTGCTGAGCGAGTGTCTCTCAGCCGCAGAACCGGGTCGTTTCCGGCGCCGATGATGACACGGGCGAGTTCATCTGCGTCGGGCCCTGTCGCGTGTAACCACCAGATACTCCATGGGTCTTCAACATCGGCGATGTATTGGTGCGCAGACCTGGCTGGGATGATCGCTGCGTCGTCGGCCGTGACGACATACTCAATACCGTCGACCGTAAGTCGGCCACTACCCCCGGTGCAGATGATCACGATCGTTTCAGCGGCCCCTCGCGGCCGAATTCGTCCGTGCGCAGCAGCGTGTGGAAAGTATCCAGCATCCGTGACAAGGAATCGCTTTGTGACGGGGGACTTGCGCGCTACATCCACGGTCGGTCGTGCTAAAACTCGGAAGCGCTGGCCGGGGAAGCCGTCTCGAAGCAGCATGCGCTCACGCTACTCTGATTCAGAGAATTGTCCATATGGGTTCAGAGAAACGCCCATTCCGCGGGCGCACGAGCCTCCCTACGATTCGAGGTATGCCCATCGACGCGCACACGACGGAAGCCGCAGGACAGTACCGGCCGGTCCCGGTCGGATCTCATCTCCCCGACAGGCTCACGATCTGCTTGTGGGACTTCTCTTGGTACGTCCGTTCGGGCGAGGGGGAGCCGTTCGAAGATCTCGACGCCGCAGCGGCGCAGACGGTCGAGCGGGGCTACAACACCGTTCGCGTGTGCGCGATGCCGTTCCTCTTGTTTGGTTCTGGGCTCGACACGACCGACGTCGAGCTGGACCGACTCGGTGACGAGTACGGCCAAGGGGTGCGTTGGTACGACGTCAAGGCGCCCACACGGTTCGACGGTCGCGCAAAGCTGATCGAGCTCTTCGAAGTCTGCAAACGGCACGGCCTGTTCATCATTCTCTCCTCGTGGGAGTACCAGCAGTCCTCATCGTTCGCGACGGCGAGTGACTGGTGGGAAGCGCTTGACAGCGTTGACCCGGAGGATCGACCCGAACTTCTTGCGGAAGCCTTCGCCGAACTTATTGACTTCGTGTCAGAGCACGGCCTCGACGATCGCATCGCCTTCACGGAGCTGCACAACGAAGTCGCCACGGGCCACCTCGCCGATGGCCTCGAGGCGGGCACCGCGAACGACCTGGTGATCGCTCTCGAACCTCGGCTGAGTCGCGGTCTCGCCCGATTCCATGAGTTGCAGCCGACGCAACCGGTGACGGTGAACTACTCACGGGTGCCCGTCGGTGCGTTTCGCGGCATCCCTCGCGAGATTGACGTCTTCGTCACACATCCTTACGTGTACGGCGTGCTGAACGAGGTCACCGAGTCCTTCGACTTGCGTGGCAGCCTCGCGGACTTCCCTCGCGCCGCCGTCGACGCGGCGGGCCTGTTGCGCGAAGGCGCGCCGCCTGCCACCGAGTGGGTGATTCCCGACGAGGCCGCGTGGAAGATGGACGCCACGATCGTCGGCAAGCCCGAGATCTTCCTGCACGACTGGGTGAACGCCGATGCGTTCGATCGGTACCTCTACGAGAGGTACGAGTCTCATCGCGTCGAGATGGATCGAGTGCTCACGCTCTGGCTTGAAGCGGCGGCGGATTTTGCAGCATCCCGTGGCATACCCTTCGCCTTCGGCGAGGGCTGGGTCGGTTATACGCCGCTGCGCGGAAGCTTCGAGGAGGGTCCGGTCGGAGCGGAGTACTGCCGCTTCGCCGTGCGCGAATCGGCTCGCGTCGGCGCGTGGGGCACGATCGTCTGCTCGAATGCGGCCGCATCACCCGATGTGGAGCGACATCAGGTTGCAACGCGAGTGCAACGACTACTTCATTTCACAACGCACCAGATAACCCCCATCACCGTTTGACCTTTTCATCCGTCAAGGAGGACGACAATGAACACCACAGCCCAGCTCAGCAGGAGGGGACTTCTCACCGGCGCGCTCGCCATCGGCGGTGCCTCGCTTCTCACCTCGTGCGCGACGTCAGGCTCGACCGGCGGCGCAGCCGGTGGGGCCGGCATCACGCTGCAGTCTTCGCTGTCAGATCCGGCACCGAAGAAGGCGCTCGAATCACTCGTTAAGGCATACAAGGGCGATGTCACCCTCAACACCGTCGCGATCGAGCAGTTCCGGGCTCAGCTATCGACGTACCTGACCTCGGGAAATCCGCCGGACGTGCTCACGTGGTACGCCGGCTCGGTAGCCCGCGACTACGCCAGCAACGGCTACTTGCTCGACATCTCGGACCTGTGGGAGGGCAGCGGACCCGCGGCAAACTACTCGCAGGCGCTCAAAGACCTCTCGACGGGCGATGACGGCAAGCAGATCTTCATGCCGACGAACTACTACTGGTGGGGCGTCTTCTACCTCAAATCCTCGTTCAAGAAGTGGGGCGTGAGCGAACCGCAGTCGTGGGACGACTTCATCTCCCTCTGTGAAAAGCTCAAGGCCCAGGGCATCAACCCGCTCGCGAACGGCATCGGCTCGACGCCCTGGATGGCATCCGGCTGGTTCGACATCCTCAACCTGCGTGTCAACGGCGCCGAGTTCCACAAGGAGCTGCTCGCGGGCAAGCACTCGTTCGACAGCACCGAGGTGAAGAACGTGATGAAGTACTACGCGCAGCTCATCCCGTTCTTCGACCCGAACATGACCTCGTATGCGTGGCAGGATGCCGTCACGCCTCTCGTGCAGGGGAAGGATGCGATGTACCTCACCGGTGCGTTCATCAGTCAGAACATCACCGGCGGCGAACCGGACGACCTCGACTTCTTCACGGTTCCGGTGATCGACTCGTCGATCCCGAAGGCGGAGGAAGCGCCGACAGACGGATACTTCGCCAGCGCGAAGACCAAGGACGTGAAAGCAACGAAGAAATTCCTGAGCTACCTCGCGAGCGCCGAGTCGCAGCAGAAGTTCATCGAGGACTCGAACTCGTCGAACCTGCCTACCTCGCCGGACGTGGACACGAGCAAGTTCTCGCCGCTCGTGCAGAAGGGCCTCAAGATGCTCGGTGAGACGGAGCAGATCACGCAGTTCTTCAACCGTGACTCCTCCGACGCGCTGCAGACCACCGCCGACACCGCGCTCACGAAGTTCCTCGCCAAGCCGGACGACGTTGATTCGATCCTGAAGGACTGGGAGACGGCCGCGAAGAAGGTTCTCGACTCGTGACAACCGCTGTGGACACGGCATCCGCTGACACGAGGGCGATCGTGCGCGGGCGGCACCACCGCTCGCTGCGTCGCGTGCCGCCCGTGGTGTGGGCATTCCTGCTCATCCCGCTCGCGGTCGAGATCGGCCTCGTGTTCTGGCCCGCTATCAACAGCTTCTACATCGCCCTCACGAAGTGGAACGGGGCCGGGGCGCCGGAGTTCATCGGGCTGCAGAACTTCATCGCCCTCGGTTCCGACCCGATCTTCAAGCAGGCCCTCGTCAACAACGTGATCTGGGTCGTCGGCTTCGGTGGAGCATCGGTGGTCATCGGCATGTGCCTCGCCCTCGCTCTGAACAAGCCGCGGCGCGGTGTGGGGCTGTACCGCAGCGCGATCTACCTGCCGATGGTGTTCTCGCTCGCAGTGACCGGGCTCTTCTGGCGGCTGCTGTACCAGCCCGAGGGTGCGGTGAACACGATCCTCGGCGCCGTGGGTCTCGAATCGCTCGAGAAGCAGTGGCTCGCGGACCCGAAGACGGCGCTGTACGCGGTGCTTATCGCCGCCGTGTGGCGGCAGTGCGGCTACATCATGGTGCTCTACCTCGCGGGGCTCAAGGGCGTCGACCCTGCGCTCGAAGAAGCAGCGGCTATGGACGGCGCGAACGCGTGGCAGCGGTTCTGGAAGATCGTGATGCCGCAGCTGCGAGGGGTCAATTCCGTGGTCTTCGCCGTGACCGTCATCGATTCACTCCGCACGTTCGACATCGTGTGGGCGATGACCCGCGGCGGCCCCTACAACACGACACAGCTGCTGTCGACGTACATGTACCAGACGAGCTTCACCGTCGTGGACCTCGGCTACGGCTCCGCGATCGCCGTCGTGATCTTCCTCTTGGCGATCCTGTTCATCATCGGCTATCTCACCCGTGCGACGAAGGAGGACTTCTGACATGAGCGCACTACCCGCCGCGCCCGCACCTCGTCGCCGCTCGCGCGACACGGTCTTCCACGCCATCATGGCGCCGGTATCCCTGCTGTGGATCGCCCCGATGGTGTTCGTGGTGTTCGTCGCGTTCCGCTCCTTTGAAGACATCACGAGCAACGGCCTCGGCTCCCTTCCGCAGTCGTTCACGTTCGAGGGCTTCGTCACCGTCTTCACCGACGGCCTCGCGGGCGGCGCCGTCTGGAACAGCGTTATCGTCACGGCGTTCACGGTGCTCTTCTCACTGCTGTTCGCGTCGTGGGCGGCCTTCGCCCTCAGCAAGTTCGCGATCCCGTTCAATCGCGGCGTCCTACTCTTGATGCTCGCCGGCAACCTGCTCCCGCCGCAGATCCTGCTGATCCCGGTGGCCCGCATCTGCGAGAGCCTCGGCATCGCCGACACCCTGTTCGCTCTCATCGTCGTGCAGGTCGCGTTCGGCCTCGGCTTCTACACCTTCGTGCTCTACGGATTCATGCGCTCGCTTCCCGGTGAGATCTTCGAGGCCGCGCGCGTCGATGGCTCGGGTGAGCTTCGCACCTACCTGCAGATCGTGCTTCCGCTGTGCCGTCCCTCGCTCGCTGCCCTTGGAGCCCTCGCGACCACGTGGGTGTGGAACGACCTGCTGTGGGCGCTGACCGTGCTGCGCTCTGAGTCGAAGTTCCCCATCACGGCCGAGCTGCTGAACATCCAGGGTGGCTTCGTCAGCCAGTGGAACGTCGTCGCAAGCGGCGCGATCATCGCGGCGATTCCCACGGCGATCGTGTTCTTCATCTTCCAGAAGCAGTTCGTCTCCGGCCTCACCATCGGCTCGAACAAGTAAGGATCGCAATGTCACTGCAGTGGGTGCTTCGCACGCGCAACACCGACTACGGCGTGAGCGTGCTCCCCGATGGCTCCGGCGTCGTGCTCGACGGCTGGGGCGTGCACGGCGGCGTGCTCGAGAACTGGTCGGAGCCTGAACGGGAGTGCGGGTTCACGACGGCCGCCGACGTCACGCCGCTCGAGTACGCGAGCGACGGGCAGCGACACGGTGCGTTCAGCGAGCTTCTCGTGCGCCGCGGTGCCGGGCACAACGGTGCCGCCTGGACAGTGAAAAGTGACGAGATCCAATTCGAGACGAAAGGTGCCGGCGACCGACTGCTGGTTCCCCTCGTCGACGAGACCGCCGATCTGCGGCTTGAGCTGAACTTCGCGACGTCGTCACGTCACGACGTCGTGCGGCGCAGCATCCGACTAGTCAACGAGGGAAGCACTGACATCGAGCTTCCCCGCGCGTTCTCCGCCGGCTGGAACCTGCCGCTCGGCCAGCGCGTGCACGTCGACTACCTCGCGGGTTCGTGGGCGAGAGAGTTCCAGCGACGCTCCGTCGACCTTGGCTGGGGTGCGTTCTCGATCGGCAGCAGGCAAGGCGTCACCGGCCTGCAGTTCAGCCCCGTCGTGACGGTGACCGCGCTGCCGGGCGAGGACTCACCGGCCGTGCCGGAGGGCAGTGCATACGGCATCGCGCTCGACTGGAGCGGCTCGTGGCGGCTGCAGGTCGAATGCGGCTCGGTCGGCCGGCACGCGCGGGTGTCGTGCGGCGTCGACGATGACACGACCACGGTGCTGCTCGAGCCGGGACAAGCGTTCTCCTCGCCCGACAGCCTCGGCGTGTTCAGTGATGAGGGACCCGAGGGAGTCACGCGCGCATGGCACGAATTCCAGCGCGAGGAGCTCGCTCGAGACGCCAGTCCGCAGACGCGTCCCGTCGTATACAACTCGTGGATGGCGACATTGTTCGACGTCGACGTCGCGCACCAGAAGCAGCTGGCGGAGGTCGCGGCTTCCATCGGTGTCGAAGCGTTTGTCGTCGATGACGGCTGGTTCGTCGGCCGGACGAGCGACCGGGCAGGACTTGGCGATTGGACGCCCGATCCGGCGAAGTTCCCGCAGGGCCTCGGCGAACTCGCCGAACACGTCGCGGGCCTCGGCATGCGGTTCGGGCTGTGGATCGAACCCGAGTGCGTCAATCCCGACAGCGACCTGTACCGTGCCCACCCCGACTGGGTGTACCGGGCCGGCGATCGGCCGCTTGAGACCGTGCGGAACCAGTACGTGCTCGATCTCGGCCGCGACGAGGTCGTGGACTGGGTGGAGGACACGCTGCGCCGCCTACTCCAGTCGGCCCCCATCAGCTACCTCAAGTGGGACATGAACCGACCGGTCAGCGATGGCGGCCGCCCCGGAGACCCGCACGGTCGGGAATGGTCGCTGCAGCACACCCGCAACTACTACCGGGTCATGGAGATGCTGCGCCGCGAGTTCCCGCACGTGACGCTCGAGGCGTGCGCGAGCGGCGGCGGCCGCATCGACAACGCCGTGCTCGCCCGCAGCGACGTCGTGTGGACGAGCGACGAGGTCGGCGCGCGGGACCGCCTCGTGATCCAAGACGGCTTCCTCACCGCATACCCCTCGTGGGTGATGAGCTCGTGGGTCTCCGACGACGCCGGCCACCGTGACCGGCTCACGCCGAGCCTCGGTTACCGGTTCGCCGTCGCGATGTGCGGCGTGCTCGGCATCGGCTCCGACCTGCTCGCGTGGTCAGACGACGAGCGGGCGGCTGCATCGCGGATGGTCGACGCGTACAAGGCGCTGCGATCGGTGATCCACTATGGCGATGTGCGCACCCACGGCGACGTGGACGCCAACGGGTACTGCGTCGAATACCGGGGACCCGACGACGATCCGCGCAACGTCCTGTTCGTCTTCGACCGCGACAGGGACCGCACACGGGACCGGGATCGCGTGCGCGTGTACCCGAGCGGGCTGCGCGATGGCGTGACGTACATGGTCGAGGGAATCGGCGACGTCGTGACGGCGGCATCCGCTCGTACCCAGGGGATCGCGGTGCCGTTCGCCTGGGCCCCCGACGCCGACGTGCTCGTGCTCTCCCCGCGGGAGGCGCCGTGACGCCGACCCGGCACACCGACGACGACTGAGAACCCCACGTGCTTCCGCATCCGAACAGGCTGCGGCTCCCCATGCATGCCAGAAAACGCGCATTCGGTTTCCCCGGATGCCGCACAGGAAGGACCCACACCGTGACCGACACGAAGACCACGCGGCAACACGCGGCTCTGCTGCCCGAGGTGCCGGAACCCTTGCGGGCCCGCTCGGAGGCCGGCCACGCCGTCGCGTGGCTCGAGTCGGTGACCATTCCGACGTACGAGCCCGACGAGCCGGCCGATCACCCAATGTACCTCGACAACCGCGTGTACCAGGGGTCAAGCGGGCGGGTATATCCGATGCCGTTCGTCGAGGGCGTCTCCCGCACTCCCGTGCCGCGCGTGTGGCAGGCGGTGCACATCGATAACGCCTACGTGAGGCTCATGGTGCTGCCCGAGCTCGGCGGGCGGATCCACTCCGGCTACGACAAGACCACGGGCTACGACTTCTTCTACCGCAACTCGGTGATCAAGCCCGCGCTCGTGGGGCTCGACGGCCCGTGGGTGAGCGGCGGCGTCGAGTTCAACTGGCCGCAGCACCACCGCCCCGCCACATACTTTCCGACCGAGTTCACGATCGACCTCGACGACGACGGCAGCGCGACGGTGTGGTGCGGCGACCACGACCCGTTCGCGCGCATGCACGGCACGCACGGCATCCGGCTGCACGCCGACCGTTCCGTCGTCGAGATCCTCGCCCGGCTGCACAACCGAACGAGCGAGGAGCAGACCTTTCTCTGGTGGGCGAACGCCGCCGTGCGGGTGCACGACGAGTACCAGTCGTTCTTCCCCCAGGACGTGCGTTACGTCGCCGATCACGCGCGGCGCGCCATCACCGCGTTCCCGCGGGCGGACCGCCCGTACTACGGCGTTGACTATCAGGAGCGAGCGAAGAACCTGCCCGGGGCGGATCGCATCGACTTCTACCGCAACATCCCCGTTCCCACGTCGTACATGATCGTCGACACCGATGAGGCGTTTTTCGGCGGCTACGATCATGCCGCCGGCGCGGGCGTCGTGCACTGGGCGGACCGCCGGATCTCCCCCGGCAAGAAGCAGTGGACGTGGGGCAACTCGCCGTTCGGGCACGCCTGGGACCGCCACCTCACGGACGAGGACGGCCCCTACGTCGAGCTCATGGCCGGCGTCTACACCGACAACCAGCCGGATTTCTCCTGGCTGCAACCCGGAGAGGTCAAGCGGTTCTCGCAGTTCTGGTACCCGATCCCCGGGATCGGCGTCGCGCACCAGGCCACCGCTGACGCCGCCGTGCACGTTGACGTTGACTCGAGCACCGGATCGACTCGAGTCGATGCTGCGTTCGCCGTGACCCGGCCGACCGACGCACTCCTGCGTGCGCGCGACACGACGGGAACGGTGTACTCGGAACGAGCAGAGCGGATGCTGCCGGGCGACGTGGTGCGCATCGACGCGAAGCTACCTGCAGGCGTGTCAGCGAGCAGCATCCGCATGGAGCTCGTGGAGAACGGTGCCGTCGTGCTGCAGTGGAAGCTCGCCGACGCGGACGACGAGGAACCGTGGTCGGCGACAGAGCCGCCGCGACCGGAGGACATCGACAGCGTCGACGAGCTCTACCTCACTGGGCTCCACCTTGTGCAGTACCGACACCCCACGCGCTCACCGATGCCGTACTGGACCGAGGCGCTGCGCCGTGACCCGGGCGACGCGCGCGTGCACCTCGCCCTCGCAAAGCGCGAATACCATCGCGGTCGTTACCAGTCGGCACGCGAGCACGCGGAGGCGGCAGTCGCGCGGCTCACGGTGCGGAACGAGAACCTGCGCAACACCGAGGCGTACTACGTGCTCGGACTCATCCTCGCGCGGATGGGTGACGACGATGGTGCGCTCAAGCGGTTCGGCAAGGCGGGCTGGGATCGCACCTGGGCGGTGGCGGCGGGGTTCGAGTCGGCATGCATCCTGACGAGGCGTGGTGAGAGCGAGCAGGCGCTCGCCGACCTTGAACCGCTCATCGCTCACGGCGCCGAAGACCCGCGCGCAACCGCGCTGCGCATCGTCCTCCTGCGTCGGCTCGGGCGCAACGCGGACGCCGCACGAACGCTCGAACAGGTGCGGACCGAGAGCCGCGTCGATGACCTGCTCGACTACCTCGCGGATGGCATCCGTCCGGTCGACGGTGGTCTGCTCGTCGACCTGGCGCTCGATCTCGCAGCGTTCGGAGAGACGGATGCTGCGCTCGCCGTGCTCGACGAGGCGACCATGAGTCCGATCGTGCCCTCGGGGAGCGTGCGCCCCCTCGCGCACTATCTGCGAGCCCAGCTGCTCGAGCAGCTCGGACTGACAGGCGAGGCGGCCTCTGAGCGGCGACGAGGGCAACAGGCCGACGGACGCTGGTGCTTCCCGGTAGGCCTCTCCGCGCATGACGCCCTCACCGCGGCCGTCGCCGCGGATCCGAGTGACGGTGTCGCGAGGCTCCTGCTCGGCATGCTTCTCTACGACAATGGTCGGCGCGGCGAAGCGGTCGAGCAGTGGGATGCCGCGATCGCGGCCGGTCTCGATGACGCCGTGCTCTACCGGAACGCCGGACTTGCCGCATACAACGTCGTTGAAGATGACGACCTCGCCTGGCGGCACTACGAGCGAGCGCGCGAACTCGCCCCACGCGACGCTCGCTTGCTGCTCGAGCAGGACTTGCTGGCCGAGAAGCTTGGGCACTCGTCGGAGAGTCGGCTTGAGCGATTGGAGCTCAACCTCGACCTCGTCGCCTCCCGCGACGATCTCGCCGTGCGGTACGCGGTACTCCTCACCGAGGCGGACCGTGCCGACGAGTCGTTGCGGTGGCTCGAGTCACGGCAGTTTCAGCCCTGGGAAGGTGGCGAAGGCCTCGTTCTCGCTGCCTGGGACGCCGCGCGCTCTGCCCTCGGTATGCCGCAAGGGGAGCCGCCGCTGAGTCTGGGAGAGAAGCGACCGGAAGCGGTCGCGCCGGTCGCCGTTCACGACGACGGTCAGACCGACTATTTCGCGACGAGCCTGCCGGAGAACCTGCTCTTCCATCGAAGGGGAAGTCTGTGACAGCTACCGCAGTCGTGTGGCTCGAGGCTGGTCCCGTTCGGGCTGGCATCGTGCCCCGCCTGGGCGGTCGCATTCTGTCGCTCACGTACGAGGGGCACGAGTACCTCTGGCGCAACCCCGACCTCGTCGGAGACGATCTGCGTCCGCTCGTGGATCCGGTCGCTCTGCCTCGCGACGCAGGCTTCGATCAATGGCAGAACTGGGGCGGCGACAAGACGTGGCCGGGCCCGCAGGGGTGGTCAGGTCCAGGCGAGTGGCCCGGGCCGCCCGATGCAGTGCTCGACGCCGGCACATACGAGGTTGCGGAACACGAACCGGGCAGGCGGGTCGTTCTGGAGAGTGGCTACGACGAGCGCTCGGGACTGCGGATCTCGCGAGACATCGCCGTTGCTTCCGATGGTCTGGTGGTCACCTCGACCCTCACGAACTGCTCTCAGCACACGGTGCGGTGGGCGGCATGGGAAGTTATGCAGCTCGCATTCGACGAGGATGACGTGGACGACGCCAAGGCGGGTGTCTTCGTCGATGTCCATGACAATCGTGCGCCGCGCGTACTCTTCTCGCCTCTGGGGACGATGCGTGGGCATCAGGTCAACGATGAGACGATATGCGTCCCCTTCGCCGATGTCGTGGGAAAGCTGGGGTTCGAGAATGCGCGAGGCGACGTGCGATTCCGGCGGTCCGGCTTTCCCGAGATGTCGCTGCACTTCACGGTCGACGGCGGTGCCAACTATCCCGACGGCTGTCCGTTCCAGGTCTGGATGCAGACAGATGCTGACACGTCGCTGCCGGGGCTCGAGGGCCTCGACGCGACGGCGCGGCTTGTGGAACTCGAGCCGATGTCGGCGCTTATGAATATCGAGCCAGGGCGGAATGTCTTCCTGCAATGCGGTTGGACATTTGTAACCTAACCGCTGGTGTTGCGGCTCGGAGCCGTCTTTCCGGTGTTTATGGCGCAGGTCGCAACTCAGCTAGCGAATGCCGACGTAGAAGCGGGAGGAGCCGCTTCGGTGAAGGGCCTGGTAGTACTCGAAGCGCGTCTCGGAACTGTCCCACGCGATGGACTCGATCGCGAGTGCCGGTTCGCCCTTCGCGAGTTGGAGCAATTCCGCGTCTGATGCGCTCGGCATGACGGCCTGGATCCACCGATCGGCGCCCGCGACCTCCGTGCCGTAGTGGCGCCGGATGTGATCGTAGAGCGACCGGTTCTCGAGGTTCGCCTTGGCGATGCCCGGGAAGAGCTCGAGGGGCAGCGTCGTCTCGACGAGAAGCCAGGGAGACCCGTCCACCGAGCGGAGTCGCTTCAACCGCGCCACGGGCGCACCGACCGAGATCTGCAGCGCCTCCGCCTCCCGCTCGTTCGCCTCGCCCTCGGACTGGCCGAGGACTTGCGTCGACGAATTACGCCCCGCCGCCGTGAGATCGGCGAGGGAACCGGCCGTCGAGCCGATGAAGCTGAGGTCCCGCCTGGGAGGCGACACGAACGAGCCCTTGGCGCGGATCTTGTAGATCAGGCCCCTTCGGACGAGCTCCGCCAGCGCCTCGCGCACGACGGTGCGGGACACGCCGTACATGTCGATGAGCTCCGCCTCCGACGGCAGCGCCTGGTCCGGTCGGAGCACGTCGTCAGCGATCGCGGTACGCAGCGCGTTCGACAGCTGAAGCCAGAGCGGCTGTTCGGTGTTGCGGTCCAGTCGGTACTCGCGCAACGACGTCGATGTCATCGGTCCCCCTAGAGATTGGTTCGAGGTTACCGAAGGTTGACATCGGCGCCCTGCATCCATATATTCCTATCATGACTAACTAGTCATGACGAGTTGGACATTACAATTCCGAACCGTCGCCCTTGCGGCTGGTGACTGCACCCTGGCACCGCGTCGCATGGTCCTCCACACATTCCTCGCAGAGACGCGACCCCTAGGAGTAAAACGATGTCGTTTAAGAAGACTTGGCGCTTGGGCGCCGCAACCCTGGCGCTCAGCGCCCTGGCACTCACGGGCTGTTCCGCGAGCGCCTCATCATCCGACAAGGCGGACTCGGCCGGCGGCGAGGGCATCTCGATCGCGCTCAGCAACGGATTCGTCAACGGCTGGCGCCTCACGCTCATCAACAAGTTCGAGGCCGAGGCCAAGAAGCTGCAGAAGGACGGCATCGTCAAGGAGTTCTCGTCGGTCAACGCACCGGGCGAGAACAGCGCGACCGAGCAGGCCTCCCAGATCCGCAGCCTCATGATCCAGGATCCCGACGTGCTCGTCGTCATCCCGGCATCCTCGACTGCCCTCGTTCCCGCCGTCGAGGAAGCGTGCGACGCGGGCATCACCGTCGTCGTGCTCGACGCCGACATGGACGCGCCGTGCGCCACGATCGTGCGCAATGACTACGGCATGTGGGGCGAGGTCTCCCTGCAGCCCGCGCTCGACGCCATCGACGGCAAGGGCAACATCGTGCTCAACCGCGGTGTCATCGGCTCGCAGCCGGAAGAGGAGTTCTACGCCCGCCAGAAGGAGATCCTGAAGGACTACCCGGACGTCAAGATCGCCGCTGAGATCAACGGCTTCTGCGACAGCAGCACGGCGCAGAAGGAGATCACGGGCATCCTCGGATCGCTACCCGAGATCGCCGCGGTTCCCGGGTGCATCGGCGGCATGGGCATCGTCCAGGCCTTCGAGTCCGCCGGGCGTGACCTGCCGGCCGTCGTCTTCGACACCGACGGCAAGTCGCTGAAGTTCTGGAAGGACGAGGGCATCGACAACGGCTCGTTCTCGGCGCTCACCGACCCGGGTCAGGGCGTCGCCGCGATCTACGTCGCGCTCGCGAAGCTCGCGGGCAAGGACGTTCCGCAGGAGATCATCCTGCCGCTCGTGCAGATCGACAAGGCCGACCTCGACTACTGGGTCGAGCAGCTCAGCGCCGACGAGTACGCCGCGTACCCGTGGGACGAGGCGAGCATCTCCGCCGCGATCGACGCGATCAACGCCGGCGAAGACGCGGTCGCTCCCGCGATCAAGTAACGCACAGCCAGTGACCGACGAGTTCAGGACAACAACATGACGATGGACGCACTTGCGCACGACATCGACGGCGTCGCGCCCGCGACGAAGCCGATGATCGCAGCATCCGGTCTCGTGAAGAGATACGGCAGCACTCAGGCGCTGAGCGGTGTCGACCTCACGATCGCCCGTGGCGAGATCCTCGGACTCGTCGGTCACAACGGCGCAGGAAAGAGCACACTCACGCGGATGCTGGCCGGCATCGAGCGCCCGGACTCCGGGAGCATCGCGGTCGCGGGGAACGACGTCACGGGCGCGTTCTCCGCGGCGGCGGCCGAGAAGGCCGGCATCCGCATGATCTACCAGGAACTCGCCCTGTGCGGGGACCTGTCGGCGGTCGAGAACGCGTACCTCTCCGACCGGCGCTCGACGAACCCGTTCACCTGGCGAGGGCAGTCGGAGAAGCGGCTGCGCGCAGCCCTCGACGAGGTGTTCCCCGGCCACGGCATCACGGTCATCAAGCGCGCCGAAGAGCTGCCGATGGCGAAGCGCCAGATGGTGGAGATCGCACGCGCCCTGTGCACCGACAACCTGTCGCTGCTCATCCTCGACGAGCCCACCGAGTCGCTCGACGGCGAAGCCGCGGCGCAGCTCTACCGGCAGGTGCGCGCCCTCGCCGATCGCGGCGTGAGCGCCCTGCTCATCTCGCACCGCATGCAGGAGGTGATCGCGCACAGCGACCGCATCCTCGTGATGAAGGACGGCCGCGTCGCCGACACCGTCGAGGCGCGCGAGGCGACGGAAGACGACCTGCTCGTGAAGATGGGCGGTGCGGTGAAGGCGGACACCGCGACGCTTCGCCGGGTTCCCGAGACGGCGGATGCCGAGGCCTCGGGAAGCGGCGACCGCGTCGTCGCCCTCGCGGGTGGCGTGGGCGCGTCGCTCGAGGCGCGCCGGGGAGAGATCATCGGCCTGGCCGGCCTCGCAGGCCAGGGCCAGGAGGAAGTGCTCGAACGGCTGTGGAACCGGGGCCTGTTCGACAGCGGTGTCACGGTGCCGCGGGCGCGTGCCTACGTTCCGGGGGATCGTCAGGTCTCCGGCATCCTGCCCCTGTGGAGCGTCGCGGAGAACCTCACGATCGCCGCGGGGAAGGCCGTCAGCCGCTTCGGCGTCATCAGCGGTCGGCGCAAGCGGAAGCTCGCGGCGCACTGGGTCGACATCCTGCGCGTGCGCGGCGGCGCCGGCGCCCCCATCACCTCGCTCAGCGGCGGCAACCAGCAGAAGGTTCTCATCGCGCGCGCCTTCGCCTCTGACAGCGATGTCGTGCTGCTCGACGACCCGTTCCGCGGCGTCGACGTCGCGACGAAGAACGAACTCTATGCGCTCATGAAGGCGGAGGCCGCTCAGGGCCGCTGCATCATCTGGTACTCGACCGAGAACAAGGAGATGGCGCACTGCGACCGCGTGTACGTCTTCCGTGCGGGGCGCATCGTCGCGACGCTGCGCGAGGACGAGATCTCGGAGGAGAGCATCATCGCCAGTTCGTTCGATGAGATTTCAGGACACGACAAATGACTAACCAACTGACCCTCGATCGGACCGGTTTCGGCACGCGCGCCCGTGTCACCGCGATGCACGGTTCGCCCGCGCTGCTCGCGCTCGTCGCGCTCGCCGTCATCTTCGGCCTCGCGATCGCACTGCAGCCTGCGATCCTCAGCGTCAACGGCCTCACGCTCATGCTCATGTCGGCCGTTCCCCTCGTCTTCGCCGCGCAGGCGCAGATGCTCGTCATGTCGGTCGGCGACATCGACCTCGGGATCGGCAACCTCGTCGGCCTCGTCACGGTGATCGCCGCGACGACGCTGCGCACGTCGCCGCTCATCGGGCTGCTCCTGCTCGCCGGCGTCATCGTCGCGTACGCCCTCACCGCCCTGCTCGTGCAGAAGCGCGGCGTGCCGTCGATCATCGTGACCCTCGGTCTGTCGTTCGTGTGGCTCGGGCTCGGCCTGCAGCTGCTGCCGACCCCCGGCGGCCAGACGCCCGACTGGCTCACGATGGTGGGACGCTGGCGTCCCGACTGGATTCCCGCACCCCTCGTGTACATCGCCGTCGCGTGCGTCATCGGCTGGTACCTGAGCCGCTACAGCCGCTTCGGAGCCCGCATGCGTGCCCTCGGCAGCAGCCCAGCGACGCTCCGCAAGCTCGGCTGGTCGCTGACCATGACACGCGTTGGCGCCTACGTGCTCGCCGCGATCCTCATCGTCGTGTCGGGTCTTCTGCTCGCGTCGCAGACCCGCTCGGGCGACATCAACTCCGCGGGAAGCTACACGCTCATGACGATCGCCGCGGTGATCCTCGGCGGCGGCAACTTCTCAGGCGGCCGGGCGCTGCCGATCGGAACCGCCCTCGGCGCGGTCACGCTCGGCCTCATCACCGTGCTGCTGAGCTTCATCAACCTTCCGTCGACCGTGCAGTCCGCCGCGCAGGGCCTCGTCGTCCTCGCCGTGCTCGCTGGCCGCGTCATCACCGAACGGATCACTCGCTCATGACAACCGCAACCTCCGCTCCCTCGGTCGCAACCCGTCGATTCCCGATCACGTGGCCCGCGTGGGGCTGGGCAACCATCGGCGTCGTCGCCGTCTGGCTGTGCATCATGTCGGTCAGCTCCGGCTCCGCCTGGTCCCCGCTCTCGCAGGCGCTGAGCCTCGCGCCGTACCTCGTGCTCGTCTCGCTCGGCCAGATGCTCGTGATCACGCTCGGACCCGGCAACATCGACGTGTCGGTCGGCACCGTGATCTCCATGGCCGCGTACGTCTCGGTCTCCGTCGGCAGCTCGGCAGGAGCGCTCGCCGGTGTCATCGCAGCGATCCTCGCGGGCGCGGCCGCTGCGGTCCTGAGTGTGCTCGCGATCCTCGTGCTGCGGGTGCCGCCGATCATCGCGACCCTCGCGACGAGCCTTGTCGTCACCTCGCTCGTGCTCATCCTCGCCGACGCCAACCGCGGCGGCGCCGACGCCTCGCTCCGCGCCTTCGTCACCTCGCGCGTCCTCGGCATCCCGAGCATCGCGTGGCTCGCCCTCGTCGTGACGCTCATCGTCGCGTTCGTGCTCAAGCGCACGACGTTCGGCCGTTCCGTCGCCGCGATCGGCCAGAGCGCGAAGGCGGCGGCGAAGGCGGGACTGCGTGTGCGCACCGTCACGGCCGTGACTTACCTGCTGAGCGGCACCTTCGCCGGCCTCACCGGGGGAGTGCTCTCGGCCTACATCTCGCCGAGCACCGTGCTCGGCACCTCCTACATGCTCGACTCGATCGCGGTCGTCGTGATCGGCGGCACCCTCATCGCCGGCGGACGCCCCGTCGTGACCGGCGTGTGGGCGGGAGCCTTGTTCTTCGTCATGCTCTCGAGCCTGCTGAACCTCGTCGGCTGGAGCGTGGGCGAGCAGAACATCCTCAAGGGGCTGCTGGTCGTGCTCGTCGTCGTGGTCTCGAGCGGCGCGACCGGAACCGGAAAGACCACTCTGCGCAGACTGCGCGAGATGTACACACCCACAAAGAAAGAGAAAGTAGGCGACCTCGATGGCTGATCTCGACGATCTCCGTGACGGAACTGACTTCACCGGCGGTGAGACCGTGCGCTCCGACTTCCCGCTCAAGGGGCTCGCGGGCCAGGACTGGGGCATGCGGGCGCGTCTCTCGCGCATCTTCAACCCCGCCGACGGCAAGACCGTGATGCTCGCGTTCGACCACGGCTACTTCCAGGGCCCGACGTCGGGACTCGAGCGGCTCGACCGCTCCATCGTCCCCCTCGTGCCGCAGGCCGACGCCCTCATGTGCACGCGCGGCGCGCTGCGCACGACGATCCCCGCGACGAACGGCAAGGGCATCGTGCTGCGCGCGAGCGGCGGACCGTCCGTCCTCAAGGAGCTCTCCGACGAGGAGATCACCGTCGGCATCGACGACGCCGTGCGCCTCGATGCGGCCGCGCTCGCCATCCAGGTCTTCATCGGCGGCGAGCACGAGACCAAGTCGATCAAGAACATGTCGACGCTCGTCGACCAGGGCCAGTCGGCCGGCATCCCGGTGCTCGGCGTGACAGCGGTCGGGAAGGACATGGTGCGCGACGCACGCTACTTCCGCCTCGCCACCCGCATCCCGGCGGAGCTCGGTGCGAGCTTCATCAAGACGTACTACGTCGAGAAGGACTTCGAGACGATCACGTCCGCGTGCCCCGTGCCGATCATCATCGCCGGCGGGAAGAAGGTCGCCGAGAAGGAGGCGCTGACCGTCGCCTACCGCGCGATCGACCAGGGCGCCGCCGGCGTCGACATGGGCCGAAACGTCTTCCAGTCGGAGCACCCCGCCGCGATGCTCGCCGCCGTGCGCGGCGTCGTCCACGACGGCCTCACACCCGACGAGGCGTTCGAGCTCTTCGAGCAGCTCTCGCACGCCGCGCTCGCGCCGGTCTCGCTCTGAAAGCCGTGCTGTGGGCCCGTCCCCCTCGGGCCCACAGCACTCTGATCTCAAGGAATAGCTATGCCCAAACTGTCGACCTATCAGCCGGAAGTCGGTCCGACCGACGTCGCCATCATCGGTGCGGGCATCAACGGTCTCGCGGTCGCCCGTGAAGCCGCCTCGCGGGGGCTGTCGGTCGTGCTGATCGACCAAGACGACATCGGCGCCCGCACCTCCGCGATCTCCACGCGACTCATCCACGGCGGACTCAAGTACCTCGAGCGTATGGAGCTGAACCTCGTCTTCGAGTCCATCCGCGAGCGCAACATCCTGCTCAAGCACGCTCCGCACCTCGTGCACCCGTACCCCATGCTCATTCCGTTCTCGAAGGCGCAGAGCAGACCCGGGTGGATGCTGTCATGCGGGCTCCTGCTGCACGACGTGCTCTCGATCGGCAAGAAGCTGCCGTTCAACCGCATCGTCTTCGGCAAGCGCCTCAAGGAGGGCTGGCCCTCGCTCGTGGAAGGCGGGCTCAAGTGGGGCGGCCTGTTCCAGGACGCCAACGTTCCGCTCACCGAGCGGCTCACGATCGAACTCGCCCGCGACGCCCACGAACGCGGCGCCGTCGTGCTCACGCACGCACGCGTCGAGGGACTCGTCCGCGGCGGCGGTCGCATCACGGGCGTGCGCTACCGTGACCGCGTCGACCGCGAGCTCAAGACCGTGCACGCGAAGGTCGTGATCAACGCCGCGGGCCCGTGGGTCGACAGCGTGCTCGATCTCGCCGGCGCGCACGACCGGCAGATCGGCCCGACCAAGGGAAGCCACTGCGTCGTCGACGCGTTCCCCGGCGCGCCCGACACGTGCATCTTCTTCGAGTCGCCCCACGACGCGCGCCCCATGTTCGTACTCCCGTGGCAGGGCCGCTTCATGATCGGCACGACCGATCTGCCGTACGACGGCAGCCTCGACGAGATCACGATCGACGCCGACGAGACCGACTATCTGCTGAGCGCCGTGAACCAGCTCATCCCGCGCGCGAAGCTCACCGCGGACGACGTGCTCTGGTCGTACTCGGGCGTGCGCCCGCTGCCGTACGTGGGGGAGCTCGACGATCCGTCAAAGGTGACCCGCGACCACCAGATCATCAGCCACGACGGCTCCGACTCCGGTCTTGTGACGATCATCGGCGGGAAGCTCACGACGCACCGCGCCCTCGGCGAGCAGGTCGCCGACCAGCTGCAGAAGACGCTCGGCCAGCGCGTGACCCGCTCCGTGACGCGCAGCGCGGACCTCCCCGGCGCTCCCGACAAACCGCTCGCCAAGTACCGAGAGTGGTTCGTCGCGCAGTCGGCACTGCCGGAGGACGTGGCGGGGAGACTCGTCGACACGTACGGCTCGGCGGCATCCGACATCGCCGCAATCGTGGAAGGCGACCCCGAACTGGCCCGCGTCATCGATGAGGACTCCGGCGCGATCGCGGCCGAAGTGCTGTACGCCCGGCGCGAAGAGGGCGCGCACACGCTCGAGGACATCGTGCTGCGCCGAACCCTCATCGGAATCAACAAGGATGTAGGTATCAGCGCTGCTCCCCGGGTCGCCGACGTGCTCGTCGACGCCGGTGAGTGGACGCGCGCCGAGGCTGACGAGCAGCTCGAGCGCTACGGCGAGGCCGTGCGCCGATTCGCACCGCGCGTTCTCGCGGCGGGCGAAGCGGCGTGACGAGTTAGAGGGAAATGAAGTGAAGCACTGCTACATCGGTGTCGACGTCGGGCTGACCGCCGCGAAGGCGGGCGCGTTCGACGCGGACGGCAATGAGATCCGCACGTTCTCGGCCGCGAACCCGCGCGCGGCCGTCGACGGAGAGCGCCAGGAGATCGACATGCTCGCGCTCTGGGGCGTCGTCGCCGAAGTGCTCACCCGACTGACCGCGTGGCTCGGCGAGAACGGCTGGACGCCGGCAGCTCTCGGTGCCACGGCGGCGGGCAACGGTCTCTACCTCGCCGACGAGAACCTGCAACCCGTGCGTCCTGCCATCGCCTCGAACGACAGCCGCGCCGAGCACGTTGTCGCGTCCCTCGATACGACGGTCGTGGCGGAGATCCGTGAGATCACGGGCTCGGTACCGTGGGCGGGGCAGCCGAGCGTGCTGCTGCGCTGGCTGCTCGACAACGAGCCCGAGAGCATCGCCGCCGCCCGCCACGTGCTCTCGAGCAAGGACTGGGTGCGCGCCTGCCTCACCGGCCGAGCCGGTGCTGACCTCTCTGACGCCTCCGGGTGCGGACTGCTCTCGCTCGCCGATCGCGATTACGAGCCGCGCGTGTTCGACATGCTCGGCATCCCGCGCGAGCACATGCGCCTGCTGCCGCCGCTCGCCGCGTCCGACGAGGTCGTCGGTTCGGTCACTGCCGAGGCTGCGGCGGCGACCGGTCTGCCCGAGGGGCTTCCCGTCGTCGCCGGATGCATGGACTGCGTCGCGAGCCCGCTCGGCGCGGGCGCCGTCGACGAGTCCGACGTCACCGTCATCGTCGGCACGTGGGCGATCAACTCGGTCGTCGTCCCGGCAGCCGAGACGCCGCCTAACGTGACGCTCAACGCGCTGCTTCCCGACCCGGCGCTCATGCTCGCGCAGGAGGTCGCGCCGACCTCGGCGGCGAGCATCGAGTGGTTCTCATCGCTCATGTCGACGCTCTCCGTCGACGGTGTGACACCGCCGCAGCTGCTCAACGCCGCAGCGGACGTGCCGGCCGGCGCCGACGGGCTCATGTTCCTCCCGTTCCTGCACGGGGCGCCCGACCACCTCGGCGCCTCCGGAACGTTCATCGGCCTCAAGGGCAGCCACGGCTACCGCGAGATGGCCCGCGCCGTCGCCGAGGGGATCACGCAGTACCACCGCGTGCAGCTCGAGAAGGTGCGCGTCAGTGGCGCGACCGTGTCGTCCGGTCCATGGACGCTCGCGGGGGGCGGAGCCAAGAACGCCCTGTGGGCGCAGATGTTCGCGGACATCATCGGCCACCCCGTGCGCCGGCAGCTCGGAACCGAGCTCGGAGCGCGCGGCGTCGCCACGCTCGCCGCGGCCGGCGTCGGTGCCGACACGTCGGGCTGGCGCGTCGACCCTAACCCGGAGCTCGTCGTCGAGCCGGGCCCCGATCGCGAGACGTACCGGGTGCAGGCCGAGCGCTTCGACCGCATTCTCGACGCCATGTCAGCCGTCTGGACGGAGGCCAAGCCATGACCGATTCAAACGCGATCGCCGAGATCGTCCGCGTCTCCCGCGCGCTCGGCAGCGACCCGTCCTTCGTGCTGCACGGCGGAGGGAACACCTCGATCAAGGGCGTGAGCCGCGACGTCACCGGCGCCGCCGTCGACACCGTCTGGGTGAAGGGCAGCGGCTGGGACCTCGCGACGATCGAGGCTCCCGGCTTCAGCCCCCTGCGGCGCGAACGCCTGCTCGAGGTGCTCGCGTGCGAGAAGCTGAGCGACGAGCAGATGGTCAACGAGATCCGACAGGCCTCTCTCGACGCCTCCGCTCCGACGGCGTCCATCGAAGCGCTCCTGCACGCCTTCCTCCCCGCGCAGGTCGTGCTGCACTCGCACGCCGACGCGATCGTCGCCCTCACCAACCAGGCGGACCGGGCCCAGAGCATCGAGGAGATTCTCGGCGACGGCGTCGTCGTGCTCCCGTACATCATGCCGGGCTTCGATCTGGCCCGTGCAGTCGCCGCGGCGTTCGCCGACGGCTTCTCGGGCGTCGATGCGCTGGTGCTCTCCAACCACGGACTGTTCACCTTCAATGACGATCCGGATGCCGCCCTCGCACGGCACCGTGAACTCGTCGGCCGAGCGTCGCAAGCGCTCGGTGTGAGCGAGTGGGGAGACCCCGGCGAGGAGGAAGAGCGCCACGGTGTGCCTGCCGACCTGGCGCGCTTCCGCGCGGAGCTGTCACGCGTCGCCGGGCGTCCGATGATCGTGGCCCAGTCCGCGTCTTTGGTGGCGGCCGAGTTCGCCTCACGCTCCGACCCCGTCGAACGCACGGCGCGCGGCACAGCGACTCCCGAGCACGTGATTCGCACGAAGCGTCAGCCGCTCGTCGGCCGCGACGTCGACGCGTTTGCGGAGGCGTACCGCCGTTACGTCGACGAGAACCGTGCCGGTCGCGGCATCGTCGAGATCGATCCGGCTCCCCGCGTCGTTCTCGACCCGGAGTGGGGAATGCTCACGGCGGGCAGCACCGTCAAGGATGCCGCGATCGCCCGCGACATCTACCTGCACACGATGCAGATCATCGCCGCGGCCGACCGGATGTCGGCCTACTCGTCGCTTGACGAGCGCGACACGTTCGACATCGAGTACTGGTCCCTCGAGCAGGCGAAGCTCGCCAAGAGCAACGTGGCCGAGTTCGAGGGCGAGATCGCCATCGTCACGGGTGCCGCATCGGGAATCGGCCGCGCCTGCGCACAACGTCTGCTCGAGGGCGGCGCCGCCGTCGTCGGGATCGACCTCAACCCGGCCGTCACGACTGCGTTCGACTCGCCTTCCTGGCGAGGCGTCGTCGGCGACGTGAGCGATGCCGACGTGTTGAAGATGGCTGCCGACACGGCGGTCCGCGACTTCGGCGGCGTCGACGTCCTCGTCATCGCCGCGGGCATCTTCCCGCCGAGTGCCCCGATCGCCGAGCTCGATGACCGCGCCTGGGACGCCGCCCTCGCCGTCAACACGACAGCGGTCGCTCGCGCACTCCGCGAGACGCACCCATACCTCGCGCTGGCACCGCGCGGTGGGCGTGTGGTTCTCGTCTCGACGAAGAACGTCGCTGCTCCCGGTCCGGGCGTCGCGGCGTACTCGGCGAGCAAGACGGCTGCCGCCCAGCTCGCTCGCGTCGCCGCGCTGGAGTCGGCCACCGACGGAATCCGCGTGAACTCCGTCGAACCGGACGCCGTGTTCGACACCGCGATCTGGACGCCCGAGCTTCTCGAGAAGCGGGCCGCGAACTACGGCCTGACCGTCGACGAGTACAAAACGCGGAATTTGCTCAAAATGGAAGTCACGAGCCGCACGGTCGCCGACGCCGTCGCCGTGTTCGCAGGTACGGCATTGCCAGCGACAACCGGCGCGCACCTCAGCGTTGACGGGGGCAACGATCGGGTGGTCTAAGTCTTTGGCTTTATAGCGGACTAAACGCCCGCGAAATATCGCAGCCCTAGGGGCTTCTCTGAAGTCGCGGCGCACGCTGGAACGCAGCAGCTACTAACGCGCGGGTACTCATAGCGCGCTACAAGTAGACGTCGAAGCGCTGTTCGACGACTCCCGATGCTGCGTGAGAAACCGACGGTGCCGAGCGTCTCCGAAGCGCTGTCGCTGCGCACCTCATGATCGCGAGCCCGTCTCTCATAACCCATTGCAGCGGCGCCGCTCCAGAGCGACGTCCGTTGGTCGGTCGCTCGCGCTTGAGCGAAGCCGGCCTCTTGCCTAGCACCCCCGCGTTCGGGTGGCAATCGGCGAGCTGCTGCTTCGGCGACGGTGGGCCCCGCTACCGTGGAACCGGCTGACGGAAAGGAGCCAACATGTCCGGTGAGGCTGCCACCTTTCGGTTCGTCGACCTGTTCGCGGGACTTGGGGGCTTCCACGTCGCGCTGAAAAAACTCGGTGGTGAGGGTGTGTTCGCTGCCGAATGGGATACGACGCTGAACGCACTCTATGAGGCAAATTTCGGCATCAAGCCCTGGGCTGACGTAAATGATTTGAAGGACGACGCCACGATCTCCCGAGAGGTTCCGGATCACGAAGTCTTGACTGCTGGCTTCCCTTGCCAGCCGTTCTCTAAGGCGGGTGAACAACTGGGGTTTAGTCACACTCTCCAGGGGCAACTATTTTTCAAAGTGCTGGCGATCCTCAGAGAGAAGCGGCCGCGACGATTCATCCTCGAGAACGTGCCAAACATCCTGCGCCATCAGAACGGCGAGACACTCGCCACTATTCGAGAGCAGCTTGAAGACCTCGGCTACACGGTTGACGTGCACAAGTTTTCGCCGCACGAGTTCGGCGTGCCGCAGATACGAGAACGCGCCTACTTCGTCGGATCGCTTGATGGGCTCGATGGATTCGAGTGGCCGAGCCCGGCTCGGCCTAACACGGATATCAGCAGCGTGCTGGACAGAGAAGCAAAGCCGACGCGTGCAATCTCTACTCAGACCCTGCGTGCAATCGACATGTGGGACGACTTTCTACAGCGCGCCCCGGAGTCCTTGAAGCTACCCTCCTTCCCTATCTGGGCGATGGAGTTCGGGGCGACGTATCCCTACGAGGACGCTACCCCGCCGGCGATCTGGAAGGAACTCGGTCCCCGGGACCTAGATCTTTCGCTTGGCAGCTTTGGTTTTGAGTTAAAGGGGCTGTCAGAACCGGAACAATTCGACCTATTACCGAGCCACGCGCGCCGACCTGCCGACCTTATTTTCCCGAGGTGGAAACAGGCGTTCATTCGCCAGAACCGAGAGTTCTACTGGGCGAACCAAAGGTGGATCGACCCGTGGCTAGAACAGTGGCAGCCGTGGAAGCTGCCGTCAAGTCTGCAGAAGTTCGAATGGAATGTGCAAGGCGGCGAACGCCGGATTGATAAATACGTCCTCCAGCTGCGTGCCTCAGGTCTCCGCGTGAAGCGGACCACGACCGCTCCGAGCCTCATCGCCATGACCCATACGCAGGTTCCGGTCCTTGGCAAAGACGTCGTGGGCGTCCGCCGCTACATGACTCCAACGGAGTGCGCAGCTCTTCAAAGCCTGGGTGCGATCGCGCTACCGAGTTGTGACCTCCGAGCGTACAAGGCGCTCGGCAATGCCGTGAATGCAGACGTTGTGCGCGCGATCGCGGAGCCGCTGCTGAAAAGACCCGATGGAACGATGATAGCGCTCGAGCAAGAGGCCTGCGATGCCGCGTGATCAGCCCTAGTAGCTTCGGACATTTCAGGGAGCGCCGATGTCGGAGCTCGTCGCTAGGTTGGTGGGCACAGAGGGGAGCAGAGCATAGTGGGTGGGAGGCTAGCTGTGGATTCCGATTACACGCGTCTGAGTGAAGCAGTCGCGGACATCATGTTCGGTTCAGGGCAGGCTGGACGACCTGTCTACGCTCTCCCAGACGCCGAGACGGTTCGCGAGATACTCGAAGCCGCGGAGATCGAAGATCGGACGCTGGTTGGGTTATCGACCATCGTCAAGTCGTCTCTACAGCTGGGTGAACCCGGCGTCGCACCGTTTTATTGGCAGGGCGAGGCCGCGCGCCGCCATCGGCACCAGCCGCTCGAGACGCCGTCCGCGCTTCCGCTCTTGGTCGTGTTTTCGATTGCCGCGGAGCAAATGCAGGCGGACGGTGACCATGCCGCTCATAACTACTACTCGCGACTGCATCGAATACTCCAAGTGCCGACGTCCGAGTATCTGAGGGTCGAGAACGACTATCGTCGCGTCGCCGACCTGCTGTGGGGATCACTGAATGCCTGGCTTGAGGCATGGGATGGCGAGCGCGGAATCCCAACGGCCTACGCGGTCGGAGGCCACGCCTTCATTGGGTTGCCGATGTCCCAGGCGGTTGTCCGACAGCACGATCGTGCTGGCCTCCACGAACTCTTCGCGGTTGAGGGTATGACTCCGGGCCTACGCATCTCGCCGGAGGACATGAGTCTCGCGATGGACCCGTATGCAACGGCCACGCCCAGCCTGCCTCTCAGCTCGCACCTTGCCCAGCTTTGGCGCGTCTCTGCAGCCAGAGACCGAATTATCGACGCAGCGTGTCTCGAACTCGAAGCATGGGATGGGTCTGGGGTCGAGGCATTCGCGTCTGCACGGCCTGTCGCCACCACGCGTCTGCTGGCGTTCGTGCGGACTTTCCCTCGCAAGTCCATCGAGTTCAACTTGATGCTTCCGTATCGGTCGCAGGGACCAGATATTGCCCGATTCAAGCTTGAGGATGAGGAGGAGGTTGTTCCGACCATCTCCGGGCCGGGTGGCTCCACGCGCCTGTCAGGGGTCGAGGGGATTAGTGGAGCGTCCCTCGTGGGCGAACAGCTCACGGGAGAGTTCGGGGACGACGACAGCCGTCCGTTCGGTCGCAGACCGAAGCGGGTCATCTCTCTCCGTTGGGACGACCTCCAGGGGGCGTATGTCGAGATCGAACACATCCCACTTGCCGAGGACAGCATCGTCCTGGCGAGGTCGGATGCGCGCAAACGCGTGGAGGCTCACCTCGCTGTCCACGCCCGGCCAGGCTGGCACGAACTCGCAGAGCTGCCAGGCACACCGGAGGGATGGCTTGTCTATAAACAGGTTCAGATCGTCTCCGCGCCGATGGGGCAAGTGCATTTCGACTTGCTCCCGCTTGTTCCGCGTACTAGGACGAGCTTGACTCTGCGAGGTGGCTTCGTGATTCCCGGGCTGCTTCGCAAATGGTCGGTGATGGAACCACCCGAAGCTGTCGCCCTCGTCGCAGGGGCGTCCTCGATAGATGTCCGGCTCTACCGCGGCACACGCATTGACCCCGCCGCGCTCGTCGCCGAGTCTAGTCAGCCCGGCGAACTCGCAGTTCTCCCGCTCGCACATCGTGACCTGTCTGACGGCGAGTATGTGGTCGCTATGTTCGTCGACGATAAGACCAAGCCGTCATCGACAGCGCTCCTCCGACTGCGATCCGCGCGCACCCCGCAGTTCAGAGTTGATGATGTTGATATCCGTCTAGTCTACTCGCCCGATTCCTCGCCGCGCTGGCCACTTACTGCTGGCCCAGCTGACTGGCCAGACCATGTAAATGGTGCGAGGACGGTGGGCCTTGAATCGCTCGGTGATGAAGCCGCTAGACCAATGTCTGAGTTCGTGCCGCGGGAAAGGAGCGACTCCAACCCAGAGCTAACAAAGACGCGGGTCGGGCTCCCTGTGGCGAGCGACTCGTGTCTCGTCACCGGGATGCACCGGTTTCTCCTTCCACCGGTCCTTCCGGGCCAAACACCCACACGGAGTATCAAGGGCGAGTGTGCGACCTGCGGGCTTGTGCGCCGTTTCGCGGGCACCCCCTGGGCTGCGAAGAAGAAGGATGTCGCTGCGAAGATAGTCGTTCTCCCAGAGAGCCCCCCGTTGATCGAGGCGGACGAGTCAGACTTCGACGTCGCGTTCGATGCGCTCAACCACGTGGGGGCTGGATCGTTTGGAGTATTCGAGCGCATAGCTGCCCAGATCGACGGCTCCGAACTGTTTGCGGACTCCTTCCTCCGACAGCTTGAGGTCGTCGGTCACGTTGATGCGGTCAGGGATGCCTTCCTCCGGGTGACGGAATGGGCAGTGAACAAGTCGACGCTCGTTCCGATGGGCGACAGGCGATGGATTCTCATTGGGTCTCGTTCGGACGATCTACTGGGGAGACTTAGGGGACTCGTGGGAAGTCGCGCCGTCGTCAGCACCAGTGTTGACGCCGCACTCACCCGTGTCGAGGTTGCTGGTGATTTGCCGGTCGCGGCGCTAGATAAAGCTGGGATCGCGGTGCTTGATGCTTCCCCTGCGAAGGTAATCGCTGAGGCGCTTCCCCCACTCAGCGAATTGGCCAAGGCACTCAAACGCGTCATCGTGCCGGTCTACAGATCAGTGGACTTCTGGGACACGGCCTCTGCATCATGGCACCGGACCGAGTCACTCGCCAGGGTCGGCGCATACCGACTCAGGCACTACGGTTCGACCTACGCGATCCGCACAGCTGATGACATCGCGAGCGGAACCATCGGGCTGGGCAATGCGCAGATTGTGAAGCACATCGCGAACTTGTGGGCCAATGACCCCCTCGTCGGCTATAACTCACGAAGCGGCTCAGTTATCACGCCGCTGGGTGCGGACCTGCCGGCGCTGTACGGGCGCGCGCTCGCGCTTTGCTCAGGACGAGCCCCGCGCGAGTTTGTGAACCATCGGATGCTTCAGTACCCATCAGTGCCGCGAGCAGTCGCGGACGTCATATTCAATCGCGTGAGTCGGTGAGTAGAGTGCCATTTCCAACCCCGGTGAAGATCGCTGACGATCTCCGCGATGCGTTCCTTCGGTACATCGACACCGCCTATGCCTTACGAGACAAAGCACTCGTCGAGGAGCGGCGCCGCCTGCTGCTTGAGGGGCAAGGAAACCTGTTCGCCCCGCTCATGCTCGAGCCCGTTCTGCCATATGACGGGGTTGCTTCCGTGGGCGAGGCGGCGAGCCAGGCCGGTGTTGACATACGTGATCTGGGAGACGTGATCAGTGCAGTTTTCGGCCTGCTGCCTGATGAGCTGGCGGGCGCCAAACTACGCAAACACCAAGCGGTTGCGCTCGCAACTCATTTCGCACCGGACATCGTGCACAACCCCGTGGTGACCTCGGGCACGGGATCCGGCAAGACCGAGTCTTTCCTGATTCCGCTCCTAAGCCGGATCGCGGCTGAGAAGCGCTCGGCCGCAGCTCTGGCCCCCATTCACGAGTGGTGGGACTTGAAGCGGCAAACTGAGAGCTGGCGGCCAACTCGGACCGTAGGAATGAAGCAGGCGGCGGTGCGGTCCATGATCCTCTACCCGACCAATGCGCTGGTCGAGGACCAAATCGCACGGCTTCGACGAGCTGTCCGCGCCCTCCGGGATCAGGAGTCTCCCATTGACCTCTGGTTTGGTCGTTACACCGGCGCAACGCCGGGTTCGGGCGGAGTTCCAACGGGGAAAGTGCCCACGTCTGCGACCGCCGACGTGGCGAGAGATATACGAGAACTCTCCAGTCTGAACGCGCGGCTCGCAGCGCTCAACACCCCGGACCTAATGGCCCAGTTCCAGGATCCGCACGCAGGCGAACTCATCACGCGTTGGGACATGATCGCCACGCCACCCGACGTGCTAGTAACGAACTACTCGATGCTCAACGTGATGCTCATGCGAGACGTCGAAGAGCCGATCTTCGAATCCACGCGACGCTGGCTCCAGAGGTCGTCCGACCACGTTTTCACCCTTGTCGTCGACGAGTTGCACCTCTACCGCGGAAGCACCGGGGCCGAGGTAGGCATGGTTGTCCGAAACCTGGCTTCGCGGATCGGGCTCGAGCCGACTTCCGACCAGTTCAGAATCATCGGGACGAGCGCATCTCTCCCAGGTGATGACTCGGGGTTGGAGTACCTAGAGCGATTCTTTGGTATCGACCGCGCGTCCTTTCTGATCGAGCCGGGGCAGCCGAGAGCGCTGGTGACCGGCCAGAAGCCTTCTGCTGCTAATGTGCTATGCATCGCTGCGGACGAACTCGCAGAAGTAGCTGCACGGGACCGGTGGGCGGAGACAATCGCAGCTGCATGCAACGACCCTAACGACGGACGACCGAAGGCGACGCGTATCGACACGGTTGCGACTCGGCTCTTCGGAGATGACCCATTAGCGTCGACGGCGCTCGCCGCGATGCTTGACGGTCTCGCTGCCGCGGTGAAACCCGCGATCCAGTTCCGCGGTCACGTAATGATGCGAGGGATGCGCGGGCTATGGGCGTGCTCTGATCCAAGCTGCCCGGGCGGAACTGATTCGGAACCTCGGCGAGTCGGTCGGATGTATGACACCCCGCGGTCAACGTGCGCTGACTGCGGTGCTCGCGTGCTTGAACTCCTCTACTGTTTCGAGTGCGGTGATGTCAGCCTTGGTGGCTACGTCGTGGAACGGCCGGATCGCGGTGCTGTCGTGCTCTCAACCACGCCGGTAACTCCAGGTGAAAACTCCGGCGACTTTGTATATCGGAGAAGCGACGACGAGTATCGATGGCTGTGGCTCGGCTCCCCAGTCCCGGATGCACCAAACCGGCACAAACTTCCCGCCGACATGGACGCGAACCAGGCGACCGTTGAGACCAACTTCGGAGCCGCATCCTGGAATCCGAAACTCGGGGCGCTCATGCTCGGGGACGCTCCCGATGGCGTCCCAGCAGTCGTCCTCAGCCACAATGCGGGCGACGACAGCGGTCTGGCGCTGCCTGCGCTACCGGAATCCTGTCCCCGCTGCGGTGGGAGACAGGAGAACCGAGATGCGGCGGTCTACTTCGCCGGCAACGTCCGATCGCCGATCCGTGCACATACGTCAGGTAGAGCACAACTCAACCAAATGGCGGTATCCCAGTTGTTCCGAAGCCTCGGGGCCGAAGCGGCTGAGTCGCGGACGATCGTATTCACCGACAGTCGTGACGATTCCGCCCGCATCGCGGCCGGGATTGCGCTCAACAACTTCCGGGATCAAGTGCGACAGGTTGTTAGACAGCTTCTTCATGGGCGCGAGAACCCTGTACCAATTCTGCGTGCGCTCCTTCGCGGCGAGCTAATTGGCGGCGATCTTCAGCACGCCGAGCAGTTGCGTGCTAGTCGTCGTGAGCTGTTCGATAAGCTCCGGCTGGAAAGCCTTCGTGCTGCCGATTCCATGGACATGGCGATGATCGCCTCTGCGGAGCAGGAGGCTGAATCTCTTCCGTGGGCGACCCTGATCCACGACGCTGAGCGCGTTATGCTCAAGGTTGGCGTCAACCCAGCTGGTCCGGGGCCTTCCGTGGCGGAAAGTGAAGGCGATGCTCCGTGGTATCGAGCCTATGAGCCTCCGGTCCGTAACGCCTGGGAGCCGTTGGCGGACGCCGTAGCGCGGCCTATCCGACAAGACCGTTACCGGCTCACTGCAACTGCCGTGGCGGAAGCGGTCTTCGACAGAGCCTCGCGCGACTTAGAATCCACTCGTCTTGGAGTAGTCAGGGCGCGGCCAGTTGCGCCCGACAACTGGGGTTTCTCGACCGAGATCTCCGGGGATGTCACGGCGAGCGTAATCCGACTCCTTGGCATCGCAAAAAGGTTCGAGGGTGGATATGCAGCTCGATCCAACTCAGCGCCGAAGGTCGTGGGAACTTACCTCAAACGTGTCGCTGCCAAGCATCAGGTGGACGGGGAGATGCTTGTGGCCAACGTTGGCGAGTTCCTCCGCGCGAGCAACATTGTCGATGAGAACTGGACGCTCAGAACCCAGACAGGGCAGGATTCCCTCGAACTCAGGACGCCTAGTAATAAGGTATGGGTCTGCGAGAACTGCGGTACGACGCATCTACATTCTTCGGCTGGCGTCTGCACCAACGTGGAGTGCCCGAACGGAGTGCTCCATGCGGAGGAATGGTCCGAAGAACTCGACTACTACGGATGGCTCGCCTCTCAGCCGCTTCGACGCATGCGAGTTGCAGAGCTCACCGGCCAGACCAGACTGGCCGACCAACGGGCTCGACAGCGTCTTTTCAAGGGCGAGGTGCTCCCGCCGCCATCTGAGAGTGCACTCGCCGACCCCCTCGACCTGCTCTCGGTAACGACCACGATGGAGGTCGGAGTCGACATCGGCTCGCTCCGTGCCGTTGCGATGGCCAACATGCCTCCCCAACGGTTCAACTATCAACAACGGGTCGGCCGCGCTGGGCGCTCCGGCCAACCGTTCTCGTTTGCGGTTACCGTCTCGCGGGACCGAGCGCACGATGACTACTACTTCCAGGCCCCCGAGAAGATGACTGCAGCCGATCCGCCGCCCCCGTTCATCGACTTGTCGCGACCCCGCATCGTTCGTCGGGTGATCGCGGCGGAACTTCTTAGGAGCGCATTTCTCGCTGTGCAGAACCCGCCGCGGAGGACCCGTGACAGTATCCACGGCACGTTCGGATTGACCATTGACTGGCCGCAGCGGCGCGCGGAGGTTGAGTCCTGGCTTCAGGTATCGGGCGACGTTTCGCTTGTCTGCGAACGGTTCAGCGCCTTCACGGCACTTGACGTTGCCGAACTAAAGAACTGGGCACGGAACCGTCTAGCGGGCGACATCGACGAAGCCGTTGGTAACCCTTACTTCCAGCACACCGAACTCAGCGAGTTGCTTGCGAACGCCGGCGTACTCCCGATGTTCGGCTTTCCGACCCGCGTGCGGCCGCTCTATTCGAGGCCGCTTCGCGGTATTGCCGATGCCGAAAGGCATACCGTCGCCGATCGCGATCTTCGTATGTCCATCACGGCATTCGCTCCGGGAGCCGTCGTCGTCAAGGACGGCGCCGAGCACCTCGCGGTCGGTTTCGCGGCCTACGACATCATCGGAACGAGCGCGCGCGCGAAAGACCCGCTAGGGGCACCGTTGCAGGTTCATCGTTGTTGGCAGTGCGGCAGCCTCGACACGCGTCCGACCCACGAGTCGCTCGAGTGCTCGGTCTGCGGGGAGGAGATGAGGGCGTTCTCGCTCTATCAGCCCGAGGGGTATCGGACGATCTACAGTCAGCCTGACTACAACGACTCGCACATTACGCCCATGTACGCCGGTTACTCCGAACTCTCGACGAACGCGGAGCTCGGGCAGGAGGTGAGGCTTCAGGGCGTCTCACTCCGGCTACTCGAGCAGGCGGAAGTAGTCGCGGTAAACGACAATAACCGGAAGCTGTTTGATCTGAGCCGTCAGTCAGATGGATCGGTCATCGCGCAGAATCGAGATCTGTATCGGCGTCCGTTGCCGGAATTCATGCGGACAGCCGGGCAGGCTCTTGACCCAGCTGCGATCGGAGAAGTCCGCCGTACCGACGTGCTCCTGCTCGGACTCGATAGACTAGCCCTCCCTGAAGGAACGGTGGGTACGCTGCCGTGGGCGTGCCCGGCGGGCAAAGGTGCTTTGCTCTCCTTCGCCGAGATGCTTCGCAACGCTGCCAAGGAGTACCTGGACATAGAGCAGTCGGAGCTTGAGGTAGGCCTTCAGCCAACGCGGAACGGCACGACGGTCTCGGCGCGTGTATTCCTCGCCGATGCTCTTGATAACGGTGCGGGATACGCGCTGGAGCTTGGTGAGATTGCGACCTTCGAGAAGCTCTTGAAGTCGATTCGAGAAGAGACCGGTCGACGGCTCCGCGAAGGTCCACACGGCACTGCCTGCACGTCTTCCTGCCCAGGGTGCCTCCGCAACTACGAGAACCGCTTCAACCATTGGGCCTTGGATTGGCGACTTGGGCTCGACATTGTGGATCTGGCGCTTGGTCGTGAGTTGGAGCCGTCGCACTGGAGCGACCGAACCAACGCCCTGATGCAGAACTTCGCCGATGGCTACGGTCCGCACCTTCGAATCGAGCAGCACGTGGTCAACGGACTGCCAGCGCTCGTTTCGCCAGATGGTCCGGGCGCCGCTGTCGTGATCGGTCATCCGCTCTGGCGACACGATGACGCTCACTGGAATCCCGAGGTACGGCGCGCTGTGGCTGAACTGCGGGGCCGCGGGCTGTCGCACATCATCGTGTCCGATACTCACGTCCTAGACCGTGCACCTATTAGGCTGTTCAACGCGTTGCTGGGTAACGCGTAATTGCAGAAGTAGACAAATGGGTTAGCGCCCACTCCTCGCGGTGTGCTCCGCCTGACCGGTTCGTGTCCGTCCCTTTGCACGCGCGGTACTCCATGGTCGGATCAGTCGTAGCGCTGACCGGCTCGAGTGTTCACCGAGTGCCTGATTCCGTACGAAAACGTATGTTCTTGTACGCGGGACCGTCTGTACCTGAGCCGCGTGAGCCGCTCAGATGCGGTTGCCACGTCCTCGGCACGATCGCTGAAAGCGGCGACGAGCTTCGCGTCGCTCAAACGTGTCGAGTTGTGTACTCTCGTTCGTCGGCTTGGTTCTCCTTGAGGTCGCACACTGCTCCTGGCTCTCCGGGGCGAAATCAATGTAGGTGCCGAATATCGCCGCTGCTGACGTACGTGCTCAGATGCTGGCGTAGTTCTGGGTCGCACACGTAAACGAGCGTCCCGAGCATGCCTCGTGTCAGGAGAACCGCATAGATGTTGCACACGAACTGCAGCAGGTCCTCATCCGTGTAGATTAGGCCGAGCCGAGGGTTGTTTTCTTTGCCCTTGGTATCGAAGTAGTGTGATCGGTCGAAGATGAGTCTCTGCTGTTGGGCGTTGTACCGAAGGTCGGGGCCGATAATCACGCCCGCGTAGTTCAGGTCGTAACCCTGCACTGTATGGATTGACCCGACCTCGTCTATTGAGCCCGGTGAGTTGATCCAGTCGGTCGCTCTGCGGTTCCACTGGAACTGGCATCCATCGATCTCGATGTCAAAGGCAAGTGGATCCTTCTTGCTCTTCCACGGCCAGGCATATCCCGCGACCATCCGAGCAAGACCGACCTCTTGATCACGAGCGTGAATCGCGTCTCGCATCTCTTCCAAGTCGTCGAATAGACGGAACTCGTATTTGGAGAACGCCTGGGGCTCGGGCGGCTCTGGGCTGAGGACCTGCCGGACGTAGTCGACGTAATCAGCCCCGCCTCTGACGCGCATCTGCGACGACAGCTTGTAGTGGCGCTGCGTCTTCGTCGCCGCCGACACGAGATCCTGCTGAACCGAAGAGGGGAGGTCGGCGGGCCTCACGCTCTGAGCGGAGTCGAGGAGGAAGATCTGGTGCGTACTTTGAGTCTTGATCCAATCGAGCTGGGTGTGGCTCACGTCGTCGTCATCGAAGAGGCGCTCGTTGATGAGAGTGAATCTGGCGTTCTGAGACGCGGACGGCTGGTTCGCGCGCTGGTTCAATCGGTGCGTCTCGTCGACGATGAGGAGGTCGAACTTCTGCTCGCTCAAGCCGACGTCGAACGGGGTCAGGATCATATCGCTGCTGAGCCCCGGGGTCTTGCGGAAGACTTTCTGAATCGAGGCTCGGAGTGACTGCTGAGGAACAACGAGCCCCACTCGGAAGTCTTTCAAGAGTTCGCCGTACCCCTCGACGAAGAACTCAGAGAATATGGAGTCGCTGTCGACTGCCTCTGCGGGGAGAGTGGTCGCGATGTCTTGAAGGAGCTTCATCAAGTAGATCGCGACGACGGTCTTGCCTGTTCCCGGGTCGCCCTGGATGACGATCGTGCTCCGGGCCCCGGACTCGAGGTCGTTGAAGAGCCCTTCCAGAATGTCCTCTATGGCGATCGCTTGATCCGTAGTAAGCGCTTTGAAGGGCGAGAGTTTGAACAGGTCGCTGTTCTCGATCTCTGGGATGGTGCGGGTGAACGCACCCTGGTGGAACAGCTCGTCGAAGATCTGCTTAAAGGTCTCGTTGTAGCGTGCGCGACTGAAGTAGTCGGCGTCGGTAATGCCCTCGTTCCGGTTGAGCACGCTGTACTTGCCATCGCCTGCGAAAAGCCGAATGAGATATGACTCGAGGTCCAGGCAGACGGACTTATTGAAGGTGTCGTCGAAGACCACGCGGACTGCTCGGAGCCTCTTCTTCTCTGGCGAATCCAGGTGCTGCCGCATTCGCACAGCAACGTTGAGCGACTCGCCGACGTAGATCTCCTTGTCGTTGTCGAGGGTGTAGACGACGGGCCAGTTCGTGTAGCGCCGGTCGAGCTTCGTCCACGACTTGACTTCATCCGCCGAGAACTCGTGGCGGTCGATCCTAAAGCTCGTCATACTTCGTGCTCCGACCCCGAGACTGCTCGATTGGGTACTTCTCGCGAGTCATGCGGAGTTTGTCGAGGATGATCTCGTCGGGGTCTACTCCAAGCCTGTCTGCGAGAAGCATGCAGTACGTCAGCACGTCGGCGAGTTCGTTCTGGACTCTCTCAAGCGAATACTCCGCGTTCCATTGGAAGCACTCAAGCAGCTCTCCGGCCTCGATCGAGATGCTCTTGGCGAGGTTCTCGGGCGAATGGAACTGTTCCCAGTCACGTTCGAGGACGAAGGCCTTCAGTTCTTCGAGCACGCGCTTGTGGGTCACGTCCATACCGTAACAGCGGTGAGAGACGGAGAGGCGCTACGCCGTCCAGGCATGCGCCCAACTACCGAACCGCCCCGCTCTGCACGAGCCCGTCGATCCGCGCATCGTCGTAACCGAGCTCCGCGAGCAGCTCGCGGCTGTGCTCGCCGAGGCGCGGCGGCGTGTGTCGGACTTCCTTCGTGACGGCGGACATGGTGATGGGTGACGCGATCGTCTTGACGACCTCGCCTGCGGCATCCGTGAACTCGATGATCATGTTGTTGTGCGCCGTCTGCGGATCGGCGAGGGCTTCGGCGAGGCTCTTGACGGGCCCGCACAACACGTCGTGCTGCTCGAGCGCGGCGAGCCAGTGCGCGCTCGTGTCATCGAGCAGGCGCTCGGCGATGATCGCGCGGATCTCAGCGCGGTTCTCTTTGAGCCGGTCGAGGGTCGAGAACCTCTCCTCGCGTGAGTAGTCGGGGAGACCCAACGCGGCGCAGATGTCGCCGAGCGGGTTCTCTTTGAAGGCGCCGACGATGACGATCTCGGAATCCTGGGTGGGGAAGCAGCCGCTCAGTGGCATGAGCGCCCAGTTGAGTTCCTGATCGTACATGAGGCGCGTGGTCGCCTCTTGCATCTGCATCGCGAGCATCGAGTCGTAGAGGCTCACCTCGACCTTCTGCCCCTTGCCGGTCTGGTGGCGCTGCAGCAGGGCGAGGAGGATGCCCTGCACGAGGTGCTGGCCGGCCGTGTAGTCGGCGATCGGCGTCGCGTAGATCGCGGTCGGGTGAAGCGGGTCGGCCTTGCGGCGCATGACGCCCGAGTAGGCCTGGCCGAGGATGTCTTGGCCGCCCTTGTGGGCGTAGGGCCCGGTGGCGCCGAAGCCGGATCCGCTCGCCCAGATGATGCGCGGGTTGATCTGTGACACGGTCTCGTAGTCGAGGCCGAGGCGCTGCATCACTCCGGGGCGGAAGTTGCTCACGACGACGTCGGCGGTGCGCAGCAGGTCGTACGCGACCTCGCGGCCGGCATCCGTCGTCAGATCGAGGGCGATACCTCTCTTATTGCGATTGAGGGCGAGGAAGACCGGGTTGTCGCTCCCCGTGTGCTTGAGGACGCCCTCGCGAGAGAGGTCGCCGCGGCCAGGCCGCTCGACCTTGATGACGTCGGCGCCGAAGTCGCCGAGCGCCTGCGTGCAGGACGGGCCGAGCATGACCTGCGTGAAGTCGATGACCTTGATACCGTCGAGTGGTCGAGGCACGAGCCCTCCTTTCGAGCCGCATTGCGCGAGAGTCTACGCTTCTGTTTAGGATAGTAAAGATTTTTAGCGATGCCATTGACTCACTGAAGATCTTCAATATACTAAAACGAACGTCTGGCACCGAAGGGAGTTGAGTTCATGGTTCTGGAGTCACCGGCACCGTCCGTGGACAAGATTCTCGCTAATGTCGGCAGCATCGTTCGCGCGCTCCGCAAGGAGAAGGGCCTGACCCTCGCCGAACTGTCTGAGGTCACGAACCTCAGTCCCGCTATCGTCAGCCAGATCGAGAGAGGGCTCGCCAACCCGTCGTTCACGACGCTGGCGCAGCTCGCGCATGGGCTGGAGATCCCAGTCGGGAAGCTGTTCCCGAACCATGCCGAGACGAGGTCTCCCGTCGTGCGCAAGGGCGAACGGCGAGACCTCAAGGGAGTGGCTCCCGAGGCCGTGGGGGAGGCCGTCTACGAGCTGCTCACTCCGGATCTGAACGGGACCATCGAAGCGCTCTGGGTCGTGACCCCTCCCGGCCATGACACGAGCGCCGATCCGTTCACCCACGGGGGAGAGGAAGTCGGGATCATCATCTCCGGCAGGAAGGACGTGTACCTCGATGGCCAGAAGTACACGCTCGAAGCCGGCGATTCCATCACCTTCGATTCCACGATTCCGCATTGGTACAAGAACAGCTACGACGAGACGTGCGTAGCGGTCTGGATCAACTCCCCACCCACCTGGTAGTCCCGCACTCCGCGGTCACTGCCTGATCCCATCCACAGCTCCGCGTCGACCCAGCCTGGGTCCGACGTCGATGGAGCCTGCCGTCAAGCACCAACGACGACGCTTGATAAGGAGAACCATGATTGACACCGGCGTCAACAAGAAGACCGCTCGTCGCGAGAAATTCTCACCGGAAGTCCGGCGCGGAATCCTCGGACTCGGCCTCGGCAACACCCTCGAGTGGTACGACTGGATGATCTTCGGCCTGCTCTCGGCCTACATCGGACCTCACTTCTTCCCCGCAACCGACCCCGTCACCGCGACGCTCGACGCGCTCGCCGTGTTCGCCGTCGGATTCCTCTTCCGCCCGCTCGGCGGCATCATCCTCGGCACCGTCGCCGATCGCATCGGACGCCGCAAGGTCATGATGCTCTCGATCACCATGATGGCGGCGAGCACGCTCGTCATCGCGGTCTCGCCCACGTATCAGGAGATCGGCATCTGGGCCGGCGTCATCCTGCTGCTGTGCCGCGTCGTTCAGGGTCTCTCGACGGGCGTCGAGGCGCCTCTCTCGACGGCGCACGCTGTCGAGCTCGTCCCCGAAGGCCGCGAAGGCTACGTCGCGGGCATCATCTCGTTCTACGTCAACGTCGGCATCGTCGGCGCCCCGCTCGTGAGCTTCCTCGTCACCCTCGTCATCGGCGGCGACGCCATGAGCGACTGGGGCTGGCGCATCCCGTTCATCGTCGGCGCCCTCTTCGGATTCGTGATCCTTTACCTGCGCCGCACGCTCCCCGAGACCATGCGCGCGGAGGAACTCGTCGACACCACGACCGGCTCCGTCTGGACCGGCGTGCGCAAGAGCTGGCTCAGCGTTCTCGCGATCATCTTCGTCGTCGGCGCCGTGCAGGCCTACAACTACGCATGGAACGTCGGCCTGCCGAACGCCGCCCGCTCGACCATGGGCGAGGACCCCACCGCGGTGTTCGCGCTCACGACCATCCTCGGCCTCATCCTCATCGTCGGCAGCCTCGTCGTCGGACGCCTCGTCGACGGTCGTGCGCTCTCGCGCTGGTTCCTCGTGACTCGCATCCTCGCGATCCCGTCCGTGTTCCTCATGCTGCTCTACGTGGAGCCCGGCATCGGCGGCTTCGCCGCGGTGCTGCTCGGCGGATCGGTCATCCTCGCGATGAACATGACGCTCTACAACGTCGTCTCCACCTCGCTCATGCCCAAGGGCATCCGCGCGACCGGCACGTCGCTCGGCTACGGCATCGGCGTCGCCGTCTTCGGCGGCACCGCCTCGTACCTGCTCGTCTGGTTCCAGTCCATCGACGTCGACTGGGCCTTCCCCGTGTACGTCGCCGTGCTCTCGGTGCTCAGCATCGTCTTCTACCTGCTCGCCCGCCGCGTCAACGGCATTCACGTCGGAAAGTGAGATCACAATGAAGTCCCTCGACCTCCTCGTCACCTCAGACAGCCTCGGAGCTCCCATCGCAACACGCTCTGACGTGCTCGTCGTCGGGGGAGGCCCCGCCGGTGTCGCCGCAGCCGTCACCGCCGCACGCAGCGGGGTGTCGGTCACCCTGCTCGAGCGCTACGCCTCGCTCGGAGGCCTCGCCTCCGGCGGCATGGTGCTCGTGCTCGACGACATGATCAACGGGCAGGAGATCACGGTCACCGGCATCGTCTCGGAGTACATCGAGCGCATGCAGAAGCTCGGCCTCGCCGTCGTGCCCCCGGCCGACGACCGCAAGACCTCGCGTGAGCTGTGGAACAAGTGGGGCCGCTACGGCACCTTCGACTTCCACAGCCACACGAACCCGAAGCCCATCTGCTACGCCGCCGCGTTCGACCCGGACGGCTGGAAGCGCGTCTCGAACGACCTCGTGCGCGAGGCCGGCGTGAACCTGCGCCTGCACTCGTGGTTCTCACGTCCGATCGTCGATGATGGGGTCATGAAGGGCGCCATCGTCGAGACGAAGTCCGGCCCGCAGGCGCACCTCGCCGACGTCGTGATCGACACGACGGGAGACATCGACGTCGCGTCCCGCGCCGGCGCTGAGTACATCCAGGGCAGCTACATCACCACGCTCGTCTTCCGCCTCGGCGGCGTCGACACGGCGCTCGCCGAGGAGTTCGAGCAGCGCGACCCCAAGGCCGCGCGCGCCATCAACCGCAAGGTGAAGCGCATCCTAGGCGGTGCGTGGGAGCTGTGGTGGCTCAAGACACCGCTCCCCGGTGTCGTGTGGTGCAACGCCCCGCACATGTCGGGCTTCGACGGCACCGACCCGGTCTCACTCACCGAGGCCGAGTTCGCCGCCCGCGAGCGCATCGCCGAGGCCGTGGACTACGTCAAGGAGAACCTGCCCGGCTTCGCCGACGCCTACGTGCTCGACGTCGCCCCGCAGATCGGCGTGCGCCAGACGCGCCTGCTGCAGGGCGAGTACGTCATGACGAAGGACGACGTCATGCAGCGCCGCCACTTCCGCGACACCGTCGCCCGCGGCCGCGACTACTACTACCCGTACCGCTCGCTCGTGCCGACGGAGGTCGACCAGCTGCTCGTCGCCGGCCGGCACTACTCGGCCACTCCCGACGCGCAGAAGGCGTCACGCGAGATCCCGCCGTGCATGGCCATGGGGCAGGCCGTCGCATCCGCCGCTACCCTCGCCCTCGAGCAGGGCGTGCGCGTGCGCGACGTCGACCCGCTCGACATCCAGCAGCGCATGCGTCAGCACAACGCCGACCCGGGCGACATCCCGTCGGAGAACGCGACGATCGACGAGGAGGAGATGGTGGCGGTATGACCATGCAGGACATTCAGAACGCTCAGGATGCCGCGCCGACGGCCGCGGAGCCCACGACGACGCTGCCGCTTGACGGCATCCGGGTCATCGATTTCACCCAGGTGTTCATGGGACCGAGCTGCACGCAGATGCTCGGCGACTTCGGCGCCGACGTCATCAAGATCGAGCGGCCCGGCACGGGCGACACCTCGCGCACCTCGTACCCCGACAAGGACGGCACCGACAACCCGATCTTCCAGTCGATCAACCGCAACAAGCGCGGCATGACGATCGACACGAAGTCCGAGGAGGGCCGCGCGGTCGTGCGCGAGCTCATCGCGGGCGCCGACGTCGTCGTGAGCAACTTCCGCGCGGGCGTCATGGAGCGCATGGGCTTCGGCTATGAGCAGCTGCGGGAGCTCAACCCGCGCCTGGTCTGGGCGTCGGGAACGGGCTTCGGCAGCACCGGCCCCTACGCGAAGCTCGGCGGCCAGGACGTCATCAACCAGGCCTACTCGGGCGTGATGTGGCGGCGCAGCTCCGAAGACGACCCGCTCGCCGTCTACCCGACGACGCTGTGCGACTACACGACCGGCATGCACTTGTTCCAGGGCATCCTGCTCGCGCTGCGCACCCGCGACGTGACGGGCGAGGGGCAGAGGGTCGACGTCACGATGTACGACTCGATGCTGCACATGCAGATGCAAGAGGCGGCGATGCAGCTCAACCGCGGCTTCGAGGTCAATTGGGGGCGGATGCCGCTCACGGGCGTGTTCGCGACAACCGACTCCGCCGTCTGCATGGTCGGCGGCTTCACCCCCGACCCGCTCGCGCGCATCTCGGAGGCGCTCGAACTCGACGAGGACCTCACGCTCCGCCCCGAGTTCGCGAACCTCGAGAAGCAGCTCGAGAACCGGTCGGCGCTGCAGGCGATCTTCGCCGAGCGCTTCGCGACGAACTCCACGGCGCACTGGACCGCCCGCCTCGAGGGCGTCGGCGTGCTCAACGCGCCCGTCCGCACCCTCGCCGAGGCGCTCGACGACGAGCAGACCGCCGCGAACGGCATGATCGTCGAAGCCGAGCACCCCACGGCGGGCCGGTTCCGGATGCTCAACGCACCCATCCACCTGTCGGAGACGCCCGCGACCGTGCGCCGCGTCGCCCCGCGGCTCGGCGAGCACAACGCCGAGATCCTCGCCGAGAACGGCTTCGACGACGACCAGATCCGCCGACTGCAGGAGCTAGGAGTACTGCGATGAGCGCCACCGCCACCGAACAGATCGTCGACGAGGTCACGTTCGACATCGACGAGCGCGGCGTCGCGACCGTCACGATCAACCGGCCGCGCGTGCTCAACGCCGTCGACCGCGCCACCCACGATTGGCTCAACGAGATCTGGGCGAGCATCGAGAACAACCGGGACGTGCGCGTCGTCGTCATCACCGGCGGCGGGCAGAAGGCGTTCTGCGTCGGGGCCGACATGTCGGCGGATGCCGTCGACAAGACCGGTCTTGAATACTGGGCCGAGCTCGACCCCAACGGCTTCGGCGGGCTCAGCCTGCGCACCACGCTCGACGTTCCCGTCATCGCGAAGGTCAACGGCTACGCGCTCGGCGGCGGCATGGAGATCGTGCTCGGCGCCGACATCGTCATCGCCGCCGACACCGCCAAGTTCGGACTGACCGAACCGCGCGTCGGCCGGCTCGCCCTCGACGGCGGCATCCACCAACTCGTGCGCCGCATCCCATACACGCAGGCCATGGGGCTGCTGCTCACCGGTCGCAAGGCGCCCGCCGAGGAACTGCAGCGCATGGGCCTCGTCAACGAGGTCGCGGCGGCCGCCGACCTCGACGCCGCCGTCGACCGCTGGGTCGAGCAGATCCTCGCCTGCGCGCCCACATCGGTGCGCGCCGTCAAGCAGATGGTGACGCGCACCACCCACCTCACCGCGCAGGAGGCCCGCGCGATGCGGCTTCCCGCGCTCATGGACGCTCTCGACAGCGAAGACTCCGCCGAGGGCGTCGCCGCATTCCAGCAGAAGCGCCAGCCCGTCTGGCCCGGAAGGTGATCATGACCGCACCCGCAGACGCACGCATCGAACCCCTCGCCCGCGGCGTGTGGGGCGTCGTCGCGACGCCCTTCACCGGCGACGACCGCGCGATCGACGCCGACAGCCTCGCCCGGCTCGTCTCGTTCTACGAGACCGTCGGCGCGACCGGGCTCACCGTTCTCGGCGTGTTCGGCGAGGCGGCCTCGCTCACCGCGGCCGAGCGGATGGACGTGCTCCGCGTCGCCGCCGAGAACAGCAGCCTGCCGATCGTCGCGGGCGTCACGTCGCTGTCGACCGCACCGGCGATCGCCGAGATCGAGAACGCGCACGCGACACTCGGCGACCGCCTTGCGGCCGTCATGGTGCAGGCGAACTCGCCGCGTGCCGACGCGGTCATCGAGCACCTGCAGCGCATCCACGCCGCGACCGGCGTGCCGATCGTGCTGCAGGACTACCCGAAGGCGAGCGGCGTCGCGATCTCGACCGACGCCGTCATCGCCGTCGTGCAGGCGTGCCGGTTCGTCTCCGCCGTCAAGGCCGAGGCCCCGCCGACCGCCGTCGCGATCGCGCGGCTCACCGCGAAGCTCGAGGTCTCCGTGTTCGGCGGGCTCGGCGGACAGGGACTTCTCGACGAGCTCGCCGCCGGTTCGGCGGGCGCCATGACCGGGTTCTCGTACCCCGAGGCCCTCGTCGCCTGCGTGGATGCGTCGCTCGCCGGCGACGCGGATGCCGCGCGGGAGGCGCTTCTGCCCTACCTGCCGCTCATCAACTTCGAGCAGCAGCCCGGCATCGCCCTCGCGATCCGCAAGGAGCTGTTCCGCCGCCGTGGCCTCTTCGCGGACGCCGCCGTGCGGCCACCCGCCGTTGCGTTCCCGGCCGAGCTGTCGACAATCGCCGACGCCCATCTGGAACGCGCCGGCCGACTCCAGGTGGTGCGCTGATGGATCTGCAGCTTCGGGGAAAGACCGCGTTCGTCGCCGCGTCCACCGGCGGACTCGGCCGCGCGACCGCGGAGGCGCTCGCGCACGAGGGCGCGAATGTCGTCATCACCGGTCGCCGCCGCGAGACCGCCGAGCAGATCGCCGCTGCCCTGCCGTCCGCGATCGGCCTGGAGCTCGACGTGCTCGACGCCGCGTCGCGCACCCGAGCGCTCGAGCAGGCGCGCGACGCCTTCGGTCTCATCGACATCCTCGTGCTCAATGGCCCCGGACCCAAGCCCGGCACCGCCGCGGACATGACGGCCGACGGCGCCCGCACCGCCTTCGAGCAGCTCGTCGAGCCGCACCGGCAACTGGTCTCCGAGACGCTGCCGGGTATGCGCGAGCGCGGCTGGGGTCGCATCCTCGCCGTCGGCTCGAGCGGCATCGTCTCGCCGCTGCCGAACCTCGCGGCATCCAACCTGGGGCGCGCCGCTCTCGCGAACTACCTCAAGACGCTGTCGACCGAGGTCGCCGCCGACGGCGTCACCGTCAACCTGCTGCTGCCCGGTCGCATCGCGACCGACCGCGTCGCGAACCTCGACGCCGCGCAGGCCGAACGCCAGGGCCTCTCGCGTCAGGAGGTCGAACAGCGCTCGCAGCAGTCCATCCCCGCCGGCCGCTACGGCGAACCGGCCGAATTCGGCGCCGCAGCCGCCTTCCTGTGCAGCGGCCCTGCCTCGTACGTGACCGGCGTCGCACTCCGCTGCGACGGCGGCCTTGTCGGAACACTCTGACGACGAAAGGAAACACCATGCCCACTCTCACCAGCACCGCAGTCGCGCAGCACCTCATCGGCGGCGAGCTCATCGGCGACGCCGCCAAGGAGCGCCGCAACCCCGCCCGCCTCGACGAGGTCGCCGTCGTCTCTCCCGAGGGAACCGGCACCGACACGGATGCCGCGATCGCAGCGGCTGCCGCCGCGCAGCCCGCGTGGGCGAACACTCCGGCCCCCGCCCGCGGAGCCGTGCTGCTGCGCGCAGCCGAGCTGCTGCAGCAGCGGCAGACGGAGATCGCCGAGGACCTCGTGCGCGAAGAGGGCAAGACCCGCGGCGAGGCCACCGGCGAGGTCGGCCGCGCGATCGGCGTGCTGCAGTTCTTCGGCTCGCTCGGCTGGTCGGCGAGCGGCACCGTCTACCCGAGCGCGACCCCCGACACGAGCATCTCCACCCGCCGGGAAGCGCTCGGGGTCGTCGGCCTCATCACGCCGTGGAACTTCCCCATCGCGATCCCCGCGTGGAAGTCCGCGCCCGCGCTCATCAGCGGCAACGCCGTCGTGCTCAAGCCCGCCGACCTCACGCCGATGTCGGCGACGCACCTCGGCATCGCCCTGCGCGACGCCGGCCTGCCCGACGGCATCTTCAACGTCGTGCACGGTCGCGGCAGCGTCGTCGGGGACTACCTCGCCCGCGATAAGCGCGTCGCCGCCCTGTCGTTCACGGGCTCGACGAAGGTCGGCCTCGGGCTGCAGCAGATTCTGCACGGTCGCCGCGCCCGCATCCAGACGGAGATGGGCGGCAAGAACGGTGTGCTCGTTCTCGACGACGTTGACCCGTGCAAGGCCGCCCAGGTCGTCGCGGCCGGCGCCTTCAGCCTCACGGGTCAGGCATGCACGGCCACATCGCGCGTGTACGTCACACCCGGCATCCGCCAGGCCTTCCTCGACGAGCTCGCCGCGATCGCCGCGACCTACGAGCCCGGCGACGGCCTCGACGCGTCGACCCGCATGGGCGCCGTCGTGAGCGAGAGCCAGCTCGAGCAGGACATCGCCGCCGTACAGGGCGCCGTCGACTCCGGCGCTCGCCTGCTGCACGGCTCGACCGACGCCGACGGACTGCGCTTCAAGCCCGTCATCGCGACCGATGTCGCCCACGACGCCGCGATCGCGACCGACGAGATCTTCGGACCCGTCGTCGCGGTGCTCGACGTGCCCGACTACGAGGCCGGCCTTGCCGCGCTCAACAACTCCCGCTACGGTCTCACCGCGGGAATCTGCACCGACAGCCTCGCGCACGCCACAGACTTCTCGAACCGCATCCAGGCGGGCGTCGTGAAGGTCAACCGGCCGACCTCGGGCCTCGACCTGCACGTGCCGTTCGGCGGCATCAAGGACTCCTCGTCGAACACCTTCCGCGAGCAGGGGCACTCGGCGACGGACTTCTACACGTGGGAAAAGACGGTCTACACCGGCGTCTGAGTGGCAGCACGAGAGGGAAGGGGACGGCGATGGCCGAACTGAGCAGCGCCGACGCGGAGCTGTGCCGACTGGCATCCGATCTCTTGTCGAGATCCCACGACCCCGACCGGCACCGGGTCGCCGTCGCCGCGCGCGGGGCGTCTGGACGCACCTACCTCGGGCTGAGCCTGCTCTCGAACCGCGTGAGCATCTGCGCGGAGCCGAGCGCGCTCGCGAACGCCGCGATGGCGGGGGAGACCGACATCGAGTCGATCGTCGCGGTCGGGATGGACCCCGACGACGTGCCGCAAGTGATCAACCCGTGCGGCGTGTGCCGGGAACTCGTTCCCATGTACGCGCCGAACGTGCGCGTCATCGTCAACGACGGTGGCGACGTGCGGCCGGTGCACGTCGCCGAGCTGCTGCCGATCCCGTGGGCGCGCGCCCGCAGCTACGCATAGTCCTCGTGAGCAAGCCCCGTCTCGGCCTCGGCCGGGGCGGGGCTTCTGCCTCGTGTCGGCGGCGACCGTATGGCAAAGCCTCAATGAAAATCCGAGCGTCATCAGAGCCTGGCCTTTAACGCCGAAAAGGTACGGAATAATGCCGTACACTGCCGCTATGGGGGCTTTGAAGGACAAGCGGCTTGAGCTTCGACTCACGTCAGAACAGAAGGCGATGATCGAACGCGCCGCAGCTGTACAAGGCAGGACGGTCAGCGACTTTTCTGCTGACGCGCTCACCGAGCGCGCCCGCGAAGTGATCGACCGGGATCGGCAGTTCGCGGTCTCCGCGGAGGCCTTCGACGCGTTCAACCGGCTGCTTGATGAGCCGGAACAGGTCGTCGAGGGAATGGTGGAACTGCTGCAGCGACGGTCAGTCTTCAGTGACTGATTTCGAGACGCCGCGCGCAATTTTGACGACTGACGACACCGCAGGATTTCACTGCGGGGAACCCACTCTTGACTTATGGCTCCGGCAGACAGCTCTGCGCAACGAGAAAGTCGGCGCGTCGCGCACATTTGTCTCGATCCACTCACCGACCAGGCGAGTCGCTGGTTACTTTTGTCTGTCGGCAAGTTCGATCACACCGACAAGTGCTCCAGGCGCGCTTGCCCGCAACATGCCGGACCCGATTCCCGTTGTCTTACTTGGGCGCCTCGCTGTGGACAAAGACTTCAGCGGTCAGGGAGTAGGGTCGTCACTGCTGCAATATGCGGTACTACAAGCCGCGCGCGCTGCCGATATCGTTGGTGCCCGGACGATAGTCGTCCAGGCGCTCACCGACTCAGCTGCGTCCTTCTACCGGAAGTTCGGATTCTCGCCGTTCCCGGATTCACCCGACCTGCAGTACTTCCTCCTCAAGAACGTCAACCGCGCGCTCAAGGCATTCGAGCTGTAAGCCTCAAACGTGAACGCGCAGCGCCTCCGGCAGATACCGGGCGTGCGCGTCGGTGAGCTCGTTGCAGATCTGCCACAGCGTCTCCGGCGTCACGCTTGAGGTCGCGTTCGGATCGGCGAGCAGCGCCTGGCGCACGAGCGTCGGGTCCTCGCGCCACGCCGCCTCGACGGCCGCACCCGCGACCGCGGCGTAGGGACGGTTGACCGTCACGCACTCGACGGGCAGCTCGCCCATGGCGACGGGGTGCAGCCCCTCGCCGTCGACGACGCACGGCACCTCGACGACCTCCGCCTCCGGCAGGTTGCTGATGAGGCCCGCGTTCGGCAGGTTCGCGTGGATCTCGCGCCGCGTGTTCGTCACGATCGAGTGGATGAGCTGCGGCGCGTACTCCGTCGCCTCGTCGGCGAGCTCGATGTCCTGACCGGCATCGAGCGCGGCGCGCGTGTGCTCGAACTCGGCCACGTTCTCCTCGCTGATCCCGAGGTACTCGAGCGGCTGCAGCCGGAACCTCTCACGCTGCGACTCCGAGCGCAGGAACCACGACAGGTACTCGGCGGAGTGCTCGCTCGTCTCGGTCGGGTAGTAGCCGACCCGCGTGAAGATCTCGGCGCGCACCCGGCGCTGCAGCTCGGGCTCGTCGGCGATCTTCTGCGCGAGCCGCGGGTACAGGCTCTCGCCGTTGTGCGTCCATTCCAGCATCCAGGACTGGTGGTTGAGTCCAGCGGCACGGAACCGCGTCTCGGCGACGTCGAGACCGAGGAGCTCGGCGAGGTCGTGTGCGGTCCAGTACACGCTGTGGCACAGGCCCACCGTGCGGATCTCGGGCGCGACCCGGTTCGCCCACCACACGTTCATCGTCATGGGGTTCGTGTAGTTGAGGAAGTACGCGTTCGGGCACACCTCGCGCATGTCGGTGAGGATCTGCGTGAGCACCGGGAACGTGCGCAGCCCGCGGAACACGCCGCCGACGCCGGTCGTGTCACCGATCGTCTGCAGCAGCCCGTGCCGCGCGGGAATCTCAAGGTCCGCCCGCGTGCCGTCGATCCCGCCCACTTGGATCATGTTGATCACGAAATCCGCACCCTCGAGGGCCGTTCTCCGATCGGCGGATGCCGTGACGCGCGCATTCGCGTTCAGGCGCCGCGACACGTACCGGGCGGTCGCCTCCGCGACGCGCAGCCGCTCGGGGTCGATGTCGTGCAGCGCGATCTCGAGACGATCGAACTCGGGAAAGCGCAGCAGGTCGTTGAGAAGCTGCTTGGTGAACACGACGCTGCCTGCGCCGATGAAGGTCACTCGTGTCATAGGGCCATTGTGACCGTGCGGTCACTCAGAGTCGCGAATCACTCATTATTTGTGAGCGGTGTGAGCGGTTTTGTGGTCAACTGAGTGCATGAGCCCTGTGATCTCCTCCGGCAGCCAACCTCTCGTCGCCTCCGCGAAGCGGTCGTCGCGTCTCACCGCGATCCTCTCCGCCCTCGCCGACGGGGGAGTGGTCTCGCTCACGGAACTCACCGACACGCTCGGCGCCTCGCCCGCCACGATCCGCCGCGACCTCGCGCTCCTCGAGTCCCAGGGCTTCCTCACGCGCACCCACGGCGGCGCCCAGTCCACCGATCTGAACGCGGAGCTGCCGGTGCGGTACCGCGACGCGACCGAGCGCGACGCCAAGATCGCCATCGCCCGCAAGGCGGCCGAGCTCATCCCGCGCGGCCGGCAGGCCATCGCGATCGGCGGCGGAAGCACGGCCGCCGAGGTCGCCCGCAACCTCACCGCCCGCACCGAACTCACGATCGTGACGAACTCGCTCACCACGGCGTACGAGCTCGCGTCGCGCAGCAAGGTCAAGGTCGTCATGACCGGCGGTGTCATCCGGCCCAGTTCGTTCGAACTCGTCGGCACCCTCGCCGAGGGCGCGCTCAACGCGATCAATGTCGCGATGACGGTCATCGGCGCCGACGGCATCACTGCGGCCAACGGGCTCACGACGTTCGACGACACCGAGGCGCGCGCCAACCGCTCCATGGTCACGCACGCCGGCCGCGTGGTCGTCGTCGCCGACAGCACGAAGTTCGGCGAAGTCCGCCTCGCCCGCGTGGCCGACCTGAGCGAGGTCTCCGATCTCGTCACCGACGACGGCGCCGACCCGCAAGAGCTCGCGCGCATCGAGCGCCTCGGCGTGCGCGTGCACGTCGTGAAGCCGTAACCGGATTCAGCACCCCAGCACGCGCCGGGCGTTCCCGCGGTAGAAGCCCTCGAGCAGCTCCGGTCGCAGCCCCGCCGCGGAGACCAGCCAGCGACCCTGCGGCGGGACCTCCTCCTCCGGCGCGTACGAGAACGCCTCGTCGTCGGTCTCGAAGAACCGGAAGTTCAGCCGATACGCCTCTCGCGTGACGGGGAACGCGTCGGTGCCGAACAGCACCCGATCGGGAAAGCGCTCGACGAGCTTCGCGAAGCGGCGCGGGGCGCGACCGAGCTCGGCGAGGCGACCGCCCGTGTCGATCACGTAGTTCGGCGCCGCCTCGAGCAGCCGCTCGACCGTGTCGAGGTTCTCGGCGCAGTTGCCGACGTGCGCGCCGATGATGCGCGCGTGCGGCAGTGCGAGAACCACGCGGGCGTGCGCGGCCAGGAGCTCGTCGAAGCTCGGGTAGCGCGTTCGGTCGCCGAACCACCAGTCCGGGCGCTCCCCGAGCTCGTCGAGCCGCTCATTGCGCTCGTCGAGCGGCTCGAAGAACGCGCGCGGGTCGCCCGTGTGCATGAGGATCGGCATCCCCAGGTCGGCGGCGTGGCCCAGCAGTCGAATGACGCGCTCGTCATCCGGCGCGATGAGAGCACCCGTCGCGTCCCGGATGCCGAGCCCGAGGTCCTTCCACACCTTGAGCCCGCGCGCGCCGCGCCGTGCGCTGTCCTCGAGCGACTCGCGCAGGGCGCGCTCGCCGCCGTCCTCCGCGAGGACGCGCCAGTCGAGGTGGCAGAACGTCACGAAGCGCTCCGGGTGGGCGCGGTCGTACCGCTCGAGGTTCGCCTCGAGCTCGTCTCCCCAGCGGCCGTCGAGATTGACGATCGCCTCGACGCCGCAGTCGTCCATGACCTGCAGGAGCGCGGCGACGTCCGGAGCCATCCACGCGCCGTCGCCGAGCCACGTGCCGAGGTGGTTGTGCACGTCGATGCACGGGGTGTGAGCCCGCTCGACGGCGGTCTCGGGCACGACGACCATGCTGCGTGGCCGCCAGTCTTTGAGGCGGACGTCGTTCGGTGCCGTGCGGTTCATGCGTGTCTCCTCGTCGAAACGATCAGCAAAAGTGCGCGAAGCAATCGCTTTTCTGACTGAACGATTGCTCGAACACACAGGTTATGCGATGTTCGCTGTGACGGGAAGCATCCGCTCACCTGGAATGACTCCCGCTTCCTTCAATGGAGAAGTCGAAAGGGTCCCCAAATGTCCCCCCATACACAGCTCAAGCGCTCCATCCGAATATCCGCCGCGCTAGCCGCCGTCGGAGCACTGGCCCTGTCGGGCTGCAGCGGCGGCCAGGGCGCGACGACGCTCGACAAAGACGCCAAGGTCACGATCACGATGTGGTCGGGTCAGACCGATGAGGCGCAGGACTACATCAAGAAGCTCGCGAGCGAGTTCGAAGACGAGCACCCGAACGTCACGATCGACCTGTCGGCCGGCGCCTCGTCGACCGAGCAGCTCCTGCAGAAGCTGTCCGCGGGCTTCGCGGGAAACAGCTACCCCGACATCTCCTACGCCTTCGGCGCGTGGGCGAGCCAGCTCGAGGCCTCCGGACGCACGCTCGACATCACCGATCAGGTGAGCGAGCCTGACGTGAAATGGGACGAGTTCTCCGAGGCCGCCCGCGCGACGGTGCAGCCGACGGGCGAGAAGACGATCGGCTTCCCCGCCATCGTCGACAACCTCTCCCTCATCTACAACAAGACCCTCTTCGACAAGGCCGGGCTCGACTACCCCGACGAGAGCTGGGACTGGAGCGACTTCCGCGAGGCCGCGAAGAAGCTGACCGATCCCGCGAGCAACACCTACGGGTACGGCTACTCCGTCTCGGGATCCGAGGAGACGACGTGGCAGTTCTGGCCCCACTTGTGGCAGAACGGCGGCTCGATCCTCACCGATGACCAGTCGAAGGCCGCCTTCGACTCCGACGCCGGCGTCACCGCGCTCACGTTCCTCCAGGACATGGCCGTCACCGACAAGAGCGTCTACCTCGATCAGACTGACACGAAGTTCGGTCAGCTGTTCGCGAGCGATCGCATCGGCATGATCACCTCGGGGCCGTGGCAGCTCTACGACCTGAAGGCGGCGGGCACCGACTACGGCGTCACGGTCCTGCCCGGAACCGACGGCGACCACCAGACGGTCTCCGGCCCTGACATCTGGGCGCTGTTCGACCATAAGGACAAGAACCGCGAGTACTGGGCGTACCAGTTCATCGAATGGCTCACGAGCGCCGAGCAGGACGTGCGCTGGAACGTCGCGATCGGCAACCTGCCGCTGCGCTCGAGCGAGGTGTCGTCCGACGCGTTCGCGAAGCAGGCCGCCGAGTACCCGGGCCTCGACGTCATGGCCGCGAACAACGAGAACGCCGTCAAGGCGCGGCCCACCGTGCCGGGCTACGTGAACCTCTCCGAGGCGATCGGCGGCGCGATCTCGAGCGTGCTCCAGGGTCAGGGCGACCCCGCTGACGCGCTCAAGGCCGCGGCCGAGAAGTCCAACAAGAAGCTCGGAGCTTCGAAGTAAATGAGCCAGACGCGGATGCTGGTCGCACCGGGAGCCTCGCGAGGCGGGGCTCCCGGCCGCCCCAAGGGATCGCTCTTCCTGGGCTGGTCGTTCGTCGGGCCCGCGACTCTCGTCGTGCTTGGCCTGTCGATCTTCCCCGCGGTGTGGGCGTTCATCCTGTCGCTGCAGGAGTGGGACGGCTTCACCGATCCCACGTTCCTCGGCGGTGACAACTACGCGCGGCTGTTCGGCGATCCCGAGTTCTGGGACTCGGTCATGCACACGCTGTTCTACACGGTGCTGTTCGTGCCCTCGTCCGTGCTCGCGGGCCTGTTCCTCGCCGTCGCCCTCAACCGCCGCATCCGCTTCATCGGCATCTACCGCACCGCGATCTTCGTGCCGTTCGTCGCGTCCGCCGCGGCCACCGGCATCCTGACCACCTATCTGTTCAGCCCGCAGTTCGGCGTCGTCAACAACGTCCTGCGCGTGATCGGGCTGCCGCAGCAGCGGTGGCTCGAGGACCCGTCGCAGGCGATGGTCGTCATCGCGATCATGTCGCTGTGGGGCCAGGCCGCGTTCACGACGGTCATCTACCTCGCCGCGCTGCAGGACATCCCGAACGACCTGATCGAGGCCGCCCGCATCGACGGCGCCAACCGGTGGCAGACGTTCTGGCGGGTCGTCTGGCCGCAGCTCGCTCCCGTCACGGTCTTCGTCACGATCTGGCAGATGATTGAGGCCATCAAGCTCTTCGACCTCGTCTTCACGACGACGAAGGGCGGCCCGCTCGACTCGACGAAGACGATCGTGTACTTCGTCTGGGAGCGCGCCTTCAAGGGACTCGAGTTCGGCTACGGGTCGGCCAGCGCGTACGCGCTCTTCGCCCTGACCCTGATCATCACCCTCGGCGTCGTCGTGTATTCACGGCGCAGCAAGACGGAGGCTTTCTGACATGGTCGCCACGCAAAACGCCATCGGCGTCGTTCCGCACGCCGAGCCGGTCCCCGCCGGGCGCCGCCGCCGACGCCGCATCAGCGGGTGGCACTTCGTGCTCGCGCCGATCGCTCTCATCTTCGTCATCCCGTTCGTGCAGATGATCCTCGCGGCGCTCTCGCCCTCCGCCGAGCTCGTGACGTTCCCGCCGCCGTTCTTCCCGTCGACACTCACGTTCGACAACTTCGCGAAGCTGTTCGCCACGACGAACGTGCTGCAGTGGCTCGTCAACTCGATAATCGTCTCGGCGGCCGCGATCCTCGCGCACATCGTGCTGTGCTCGCTCGCCGGCTACGGCTTCGCCCGGCTGCGATTCAGGGGCCGCAACGTCGGGTTCCTCATGATCGTCGCAACGATCATGCTGCCGACGCAGCTGCTCATGATCCCGACCTATATCCTCTTCTCGAAGATCGGGCTCATCAACACCCTCGGCGCCGCGATCGTGCCATGGCTCGCCTCGGCGTTCGGCATCTTCCTCATGCGGCAGTTCTTCCTGAGCCTGCCCGTGGAGCTCGAAGAGGCCGGCATGCTCGACGGATGCTCCCGCTGGGGGATCTTCTTCCGCATCGTGCTGCCGCTCGCCCGGCCCGCTCTCGCGACGCTCGCGATCTTCACTCTGCTGAGCGCGTGGAACGACCTCATCTGGCCGCTCATCGCGATCAACGACCCGGGCGCGTTCACGATCCAGCTCGGCATCGCCAACTTCCAGGGAACACGGCAGACCGAGTGGGGGCTCCTGATGGCGGGAAACGTCGTCGCCGTCATCCCGCTCGTCGTGTTCTTCCTGATCGCCCAGAAGCAATTCATCCAAACAATGACGTTCTCCGGACTGAAAGGATAATGCGCGTGCACACACTCGTCGTCGGAGACGCGAACCCCGACTTCATTCTGCGAGGGGACGTGAGCCCGCGCTTCGGCCAAGCGGAGCAGCTGCTGTCGTCCGCCGAGCTCGTGCTCGGCGGCAGCGCCTCGATCGTCGCGGCCGGCCTCGCCCGGCTCGAGGTCGACACGGGGCTGCTCGCCACCGTGGGCACCGACTACTTCGGGAAGCAGACGGAGCGATTCCTCGACAAGTGCGGCATCGACACGTCGCAAGTGCTGCGCACGTCCGCCGGGGCGACGGGCATCTCCGTCATCCTCTCGCAGCCCGACGACCGGTCCATCCTGACCTTCCCCGGCGTGATCCCGACGCTGTCCATCGACGCCGTCCGCGGCGCCGTCGCACGCACGACGCCGGCTCACGTTCACTTCTCGTCGTACTTCCTGCTCCCCGAGCTCTCGGCGGGACTGCCCGACCTGCTCGACGAGCTCCGCGCCGTCGGGATCAGCACGAGCGTCGACACCAACTGGGACCCGAGCGAACAGTGGGTCGGCCTTGACGAGGTGCTGCCGCGCATCACCCACTTCATGCCGAACCGTCAGGAGCTGCGCGCGGTCGGCGCCGGCTACGCCGACGACCCCGCCGGCTCCGACGAGGACATCGCTCGCCAGCTCGCCGCGCTCGGCCCCCGCGTTCTCGTCAAGCGCGGCTCCGAGGGCGGCCTGCTCGCGATGCCGGACGGCAGCATCCACGTCGCGGCCGTGCCCGACGTCGAGGTCGTCGACACCACCGGCGCCGGCGACAGCTTCAACGCCGGCTACATCGCGGCGATGGCGCACGGAATCGAGGATGAGCAGGAGCGGCTCGCGTGGGCGACGCTCGCGGGCTCGCACTCGGTGACGCGCCCTGGCGGCACGGGCGCGCAGATCTCCCTCAGCGAGCTGACCGACAGTCTGAGCGCCGTCGGCGTTGCGCGCTGACGCACCGGATCACTCTGCCGGGGACGGCTCCTGCGTCTCGGGTTCGCGCTCTTTCTGCCACGGCCAGCGGCCCGTGATCTCAAGCTCGAGGGACCAGCTCAGGAACGTTCGAATCAGCACGATGGCGGCCAGCACGGCGACGCCCGTGGCGTCGACGATGCGGCCCGCGGCCTCGATGAGATGTGGAAAGTCGGGCACGGGCCTCTCCCCTGAGCTGCGGAATCACGGCAGCACCCAGCTCAGCCCACGGGGAGGCGAGACCGCAAGGGGGTTGTCGTCGGGAAGCGGATGCTTCGGCCGCGTGGAGGCGCGCGTCGCGGCATCCGTCATTCAAGATTCTGCGCGGTTTTCGTGACCACCCGGAGTCGTCAGAGCCCGTGATCGTCTGCGCTTCGCAGGTTCAGTGCTGATCTGCCAGCACAGCCCACGTACGAACCTGTCTGGTGCGGGTCACGGGGAAACGTCGGAGCTGGCCGTGAGCTCCTCGGGCGATCCATCGGAGTCGCTCGCGGGCTCGTGCTGTTGCTCGGCCGGGACCGTCCAGAAGAAGACGGTGGTCGAGGCGAGTGCGAGCAGCGCGAAGTAGACCAGGCCCGACAGGCCGAGTGCGTGGAGCCACGGCGCCGCGGGAATCGTGATCGCGGCGGCCACAGCAGTCGCGATGGCGAAGCTCATGCCGCGGCGGCGCCGGGCGGCATCCGTCGTCCATGTCCAGCGGGTGCTCGCGAGGGTGAGTGCGATCATGACGACGACATTCACCGACATGCCAACCCACACGGGATGGATGCCGAGGAAGAACGCCGCCGGCGACCAGGCGCCGAGGTGGTACCAGAGCAGTCCGGAGCCGAAGCCCGCGACCATAGCCGGGATGGCGGCCCGCCGTGTGGCGAGTGGCCAGAAGAATGCGGCGAGCACAGGAGCAAGCGTCGCACCGTTGCGCAACGTCCAGGCGAGAACGTTCCACCATGCGGCCTGCTCGGTGCGCAAGAAGGCGAACCCGATCATGAGCGCCGTGAGCACGACAAGCGACCAGCGCGTATACCGCACGAGGTCGGCTTCGCTCGCGCTCGGGCGAATCGCCCGGCCCACGTCTCGGCCGAGGCTCGTCGCGCCCGAGAACTGGCAGGGACCGGCCCAGCCGAGAGCGCACGCCCAGATGCCGAGGAAGAACACTCCGGTGAGCGGCGCCGGCAGAACTTCGGCGATGTAGGTTGGCGTCGCGACGAGCGGCAGCGCAGCATTCGGCACGACGACCGCCGCTGCCGTGCCGAGCACGACGCCGAGAATGATGAGCGGCATGCCGAGCCCGGCGGCGAGGAACAGTCCCTTCTGCCCCTCTTCGGGAGTGCGGCACGACAAGCTCATCTGGAATGCAGCCTGCGCGAGCAGCACGTTGACGACGAACGTGCCGAACCATGCGGCGATGAGGGTGACGCCCGCGCTCGTCGGGTCGACCATCTCTGGCCTGCTCTGTGCAAGTTCGGCCAGGCCGGCGATGCCCGGGTTCACGAGGAACGCGATGACTCCGACGACGAGCATGGCCAGGAAGACGACGCAGTTCATCGTCTGCGTGAACGCGACGGCGCGCATCCCGCCCGCCCAGAGGAAGAACAGCAGGAGCACGGCCGTCACGCCGATCGCGGCGTAGATCGACAGGTCGGTGAACGCGTGCAGTGCCGACGCGAACGCGATCGCCGTCGCGACCGACCACATCGGGAACGTGAACGCCGTGATCGCGCCCGCGATGCCCTGCGCGAGACGGCCGAAGCGCTCCCCGATGATTCCCGTGACGGTCACGACGAGTCGTTCGCGAAGCGGCTTCACGAGCAGCAGGGCGATGAGGATAACCTGCACGCTCTCGGCGACGCCGTACCAGATTGCTGAGATGCCCGTTCGGTAGCTGAGTTCGAGGATCGAGATGAACGACGAGCCGGAGAACAGCCCGGTGATGCAGAACGCGACGGTCCACTTGCTGAAGCTGCGACCGCCGACGAAGAAGCCGGCGCCACCCGCCCCGGAAAGCACGGCGCGCCGTTGCAGCATCCGGCCGACAATCACGAGCGCGGCCGTGTAGGCGAGAGCGAGCCCGATGGTCCAGAGGCCTGCTGCGGTCATGAGGCGCCGTTCGTGCTCGGCTCGTAGCGCCAATCGATCGTGAGGGGGACACCAGCATCGCGGACGAGGTTGATGGCGGGGCATCGCTTCTCGCTCTGCCGCACGAGTTCGCCACGCTGCTCTGCCGTCGCATCGGTGCGGATCTCGATCGACAGAGCGTAGTCGGTGTAATGCGGCGACACGTCGGCGGTGCCGCGGAAGCCGCGCACATCCATGTGCGCATGCGAGGCGGTCTCGATGCCGTCGAGGTGAATGTCGAGTTCGGCTGCGACGGTCTCGACGACGACGGTGATACAGCCGTTGAGGGCGCCCGCGATGAACTCCATCGGCGTCGGTGCCGAATTCGTGCCGCCGACCGGTTCGGGCTCGTCGATATGGAACGAGAAATCCCGGATGCTGACATCGGTCGTCATGTGCCCACGCCACGACCCGCGAGCGCGAACCGACTTCAGCTGGGGAGCATCGGCCGTCACGGTGGAAGCAGGGGGCGTCGCGGAAGTGGTCACGTGATGATCAAAGCGCGCTCGTTCGCGCTGCGCCAGCGCGAACGTAACGTGCTGTAATGTCGCGAGAGTAACGGCGCCGCGGCCACGGTCGAGCCGGTGAAGGTGTCCTGGTATTCGGAGCTTCCGTGCAGCGTCGACGATGAATGATGCGCTCGAGCGTTCGCGCCCAGAAATGACGGACCGAATCGGGCGTCGATCACGACAATGGAGTGTGCGAATGCGAAAGATCATCAACTCGGCCGATCAATTTGTTGACGAAGTTCTCGACGGCGTACTTCTCGCGCACGGAAACCAGTTGCGCTCCGCGACGCGCGACAACCGCGCGATCGTGCGCGCCGACGCTCCCGCTCCTGGACGCGTCGGAATCGTGACGGGCGGAGGCTCGGGACACCTGCCGTTCTTCCTCGGTTACGTCGGCAAAGGCCTGTGCTCCGCCGTCGCCGTCGGAAACGTCTTCTCCTCTCCCTCCTCGGCGCAGATCCACGCGGCATCCGTCGCCGTCTCGGCGGGAGCCGGCCTGCTCTATCTGTACGGCAACTACGGCGGCGACGTCTACAACTTCGACATGTCAGCCGACCTGTGCCGCTCCTCGGGCATCGACGTACGCACGGTCCTCGGCACTGACGACATCGAGTCTGCTCCCGCAGGGCAGGAGAACACGAGGCGTGGCGTCGCGGGACTCGTGCTCGTGTACAAGGTGGCCGGGGCCGCCGCGGAGCGGCTCTATTCGCTCGACGACGTTGAACGCATCGCCCGCAAGGCGGTCGCCGCCACGAGGACCATGGGGGTCGGGCTGTCGCCAACGGTGCTGCCCGCCGCAGGCGAAGAGACATTCACCCTTGACGAGGGCGAAATGGAGATCGGCGTGGGGATCCACGGTGAGAAGGGGACGCACAGAGGCCCCCTCGAGTCAGCAGACGAGATCACGGACCGCTTCCTTGCACAGCTCGACACCGAGCTCGACCTCACCGAAGGCGCACGGGTCGCCGTGCTCGTCAACGGGCTCGGTGCGACGCCGCTCGAGGAACTGTACGTCGTGTACAGGCGCGTGCACCGCGTGCTCGCCGACCGCGGCGTGAGCATCGCTTACCGGCTCATCGGCGAGTACGTCACAAGCCTCGAGATGGCCGGAGCCTCGCTCTCGATCATGCAGCTCGACGACGAGCTCGAAGAGCTGCTCAACGATCCGGCCGCTTCACCCTTCTTCAAACAGGGTGAGGTCGCGGACATCGACGTGGCACCCACGGTGATCGACGCGAGCAACGAGAGCTCGAGCGGCGTCGAGATCGGGCGCATGGGGCACCCGAGCGCGCTGCGCGCCGTACTGCTCGCGGCCCTGCCGCGTATGTCCGCGCACAAGGAAGAGCTCCGCGACCTCGATGCCGCGCTCGGCGACGGGGACCTGGGCATCACGGTGACCTCGGGCAGTGAGGCCGTCGTCGACGTTCTGGAGGACCTGCCTGAAGATGTCGATGCTCGCAGCATCCTGTCATCGATTGGCCTCGCGTTCTCGGGAGCGAACCCGTCGACGTTCGCCGCGCTCGTGGGCAGCGGGCTCATCGGTGCGGCAGAGTCGTTCGCGCCCGAAGAAGACCTGATCGGAGCGCGCATTGCGCCGTTGCTCCGCGCAGTCACCGATCGAATCGCCGAGCGTGGCGGGGCACAGGTCGGGGACAAGACGCTTCTTGACGTGCTGGATGCTGTCGCCAGCGCACTCGAGCACGGCAGCGCCCTTGACCGCATCGCCGACGTGGCGAAGACGACCGTCGACGAGACGGCTCAGCTGAAGTCGAAGCGAGGCAGGGCGGCGTGGCAGCAGGAGCGGTCAGTCGGGCAGGCCGATCCGGGAAGCGTCGCGATCCAGCGATTCGTGGAGGAGATCGTTCGGGCCGCCGACCATTCCGGGGCATCCGGCGCCTGAGTACTCGCTCGGCGCTTCACGACCCCGACAAGGCTGATCCGGCTCAGCCGCGCGCGGCTCGCGCCGCAGCCTCCGAGGACTCCACGAGCAGGGTGGTGTCGGTGTGCGAGATGACGAAATCGACGCCGTAGTCTCGCCAGTGCCCGATTTCGGGCGTGCCGTTGCAATCCACCCCGACGGCGATTCCGCCTGCATGCGCTACGTCGACGATTCGTTCGATCACATTCTGGAGGTCTGGCGACTCCGGGAAGCGCACCCGACCGAACCCCATGCTCAGGGCCAGGTCGTTTGGCCCCACGTAAACCGCGGTGAGGCCTTCGACCCGCACGATCTCGTCGATGTTCGCGTAGCCCTCTGCCGTCTCGATCATGGCGATGCAGGTAGCCTTCTCATCGCCTTCGGCTACGTCGACCAGGTGCCGTCGTGCCGTGGTCCACAGCGGCCCCCAGCTTCGGTTCCCGGCGGGAGCGTACCGGCAGGCGGTGACCGCTTGCCGCGCCTCGGCGGCAGTGCTCACCATCGGTACGATGACGCCCTCCGCCCCGAGGTCGAGCGCGCGCATCAGCAGGTCCGGAGTGTTCCACGGAACCCGGATCACCGGGGCCGAAGGTGTGTGCTCCAAGGCGTTCATGATGGCAGGTGCCGACGCCATGCTTGCGAAGCCGTGCTGGAGGTCGACCACGACAAAGTCGAATCCCGATCGGCCGGTGATCTCCGCGGCGATGGGGTCGTCGAGACCGCTCCACACCCCGTATGCGAGCGTATCGGCGGTCAGGACCTGCTTGAGCGTCGTCATCCTCATTCCCCTTTGGCTCGTCGATGAGCGGCCAGCATGAGCTGGTGCGATCCTTCCAAGTGTTCACGAAGCTCCTTGGCGACCGCCTGGCCGTCTCCAGTCTTCATGAGCTCCAGCAGCGTGCGGTGCTTCCCGGCCGATTCGTGAAGGTCGAGCTCCACGTGCACGGTGGTGCGCAGCAGCGTGCCGAGTATCGGCGAGTACTGGCGCCAGACGTCCGCGAGGCGGCGGTGGCCGGAGAGCGCGTAGATCAAGTTGTGGAACTGGATGTCGGCCGCAGCGAAACCATCACCGTCTCGCGCATCCGCCGCATTCTCGAGCGTCTCGACGCAAGCCGCCATCTCGCCCCACCCGTCGCCCCCGACATTGCTCAGCGCAAGATCAGCGGCGAGCAGTTCGATCGCCTCTCGCAGTGAGTACAACTCGTCGATGTCACGCACATCGATGCCGATCACGTATGTGCCGTTCCCGCGCGATTCGACGAGGCTCTCGATCTCGAGCCGCCGCAGCGCGTCCCTGATCGGACCGCGGCTGACCCCGAACTGCTCGGCCAGCTGCTCTTCGACGAGTCGTTGGCCTCGCGGCAGTTCGCCGCTGACGATGGAATCCCGCAGGTGCTCGGTGACTTGCTCGCCATACGCCCGTCTTCGGACCGGCTTGAACGCTGTCATGTCTGCTTCCTCCCCGACAGTGAGACCTCTTGACATGCTAGACGGATATCTGTTTACTGTTCTCTGTTCACGGTTAACAATGCCGTCAGACAGGGATGAAACGACGTGGTTTCCACCGATACAATCGAGCGCGCCAACCTTGGCTCTCAAGTCGCGCAGCGACTGCGGGGAATGATCCTGCGCCGCGACTTGCCTGATGGCATGCGCCTGGTGGAAGAAGAACTGGCCAGTCGCTTCGAAGTGAGCCGCGGACCCATTCGCGATGCGCTCAAGCAATTGGAGCGTGAAGGTCTCGTGGCGTTGCAGAAGCGCGCCGCGTACGTGATCGGCCTCACCGTCGAAGACATCGCGCATTTGTACGACCTGCGCAAGGCGCTCGAGCTCCTCGCCGTCGAATCGGTTGTCCGCCACGCTACCGACGACCAGTTCGCACAAATGCAGGAGTGTGTCGAGCGGATGCGAGAGGCAGCGATCGCCGACGACCATTCCGCGTTCGCTGATGCCGACGTTGACTTCCACGACCTGCTTTTCACGATCTCCCGCAACCGTCGTGTCGCCGACGTGTGGCACCAATACATGCCGATCCTCGTCACGATCCTTCAGTCCGCGGTCGGGCATGACGAGCGTCTTCACCAGTCGGCTGAAGACCACAACTCACTGCTCGCAATGCTTCGGAGCGGAGATGAGCGCGTCGCCGCCGAAACCGGCGACCACATAGATCGCGCCCGTGATCGCATGATCGCGGCATACGAACGGCTCTCCACTCCCGCTGATGGGTGACCTTCCCCCTCGGCTCATCCACGACCATTTGCATCATGCAACGCACCACCAGAGAAAGGCAAAGAAGTGAAACTTCACCATGGCAACAAGAAGGGCTTGTTCAAGCACGCCCTTGCTGTCACAGCGACCATCGGCATGGCCGCTGCGCTGGTCGGCTGTTCATCTAACGGAGGAGACTCAGGCAAGGCCGCCTCGGGCTCCGACTACCCGAACAAGCCGATCACCCTCACGGTCCAGGCCGCGCCGGGTGGCGGTTCCGACCTCGCCTCGCGGACCATCGCGAAGGTCCTTGAGAAGGAGCTCGGCACGAGCATCGTCGTCGAGAACCGTCCCGGCGCTTCCGGGTCCCTCGCGGTGAAGTACGTCGCGGGCCTGAAGCCCGACGGCTACCACATCGGGTTCACCCCCGTTGAGCTGGCCATGTTCGATCACCTCGGCTATGACGTCTCTCCTGATGACGTGCAGCTGCTGGGCGAGATCATGAACCAGCCGGGCACCATCGCGGTTCCGGCCGACAGCCCATATAAGGACCTGAAGAGCCTCGTCGAGGCCGCCAAGACCAAGAAGATCACGGTGAGCAACTCCGGTGCCGGGTCGTCGTGGGAAGCCGCGACCAAGCTCCTCGGCAAGGCCGGGGGCGTTGAATTCACGCCTGTTCCGTTTGACGGTGGAGCCCCGGCCGTGACCGCCGCGTCAGGCGGTAAGGTCGACGCCGTTGTCGCGGGCGCTGGCGAAACCCACGCGGCTGTTGAGAATGGCCAGCTACGCGTGCTCGCGATCTTCAGCCCTGACCCGCACCCCGTCTTCACCGACATCCCAACGGCCAAGTCACAGGGCTACGACATCGACTTCGGTGCTTGGGGCGGCCTGTACGCACCAAAGGGTCTGCCGGATGATGTTGCGAAGACGCTGGAGGACGCGATTGCGAAAGCCGTCAAGTCGCCCGACTTCGTGGACCCGATCAGCAAGACGGGCACGGTCGTCGTCTACAAGGATGCCGCTGACTTCACCAAGTTCGTGAACGAAGAGCACGAGCGCTTCGGCGAAGTCCTCGAGAAGTAAGATCCCGCAATTACCACCCCCATGGTGAAGGTGATGATCAGTGAAATTACGACGTAATAAGCGAGAGGGCTCCGCGGCAAAAGCCGCGGGGCCGTCCCGGCCGGCCGAGACACCCGAGGTCACGAGGTCGGAGAGCCTGGCCGAGGGGATCAGCGCGGAAGAACTCGCAATGGTCGAGGAGATGGAGCGCGAGGTCTCGGCTCTCCAAGCCAAGCCCTCCCGCTGGCTCGAACGGGTGATTGCGCTCTCGCTCGTCGGTCTCTGCGTGCTGGGGATCATCGGCTCTCGGCTCATTGAAGTGCGTACCGAGACGGGAGGAATCGACCCCCGGTGGTGGCCCACGCTGATGTGTGGGATATCGCTCGGGCTCTCCCTGCTCCTCACTGTCATCGCCTTCACCCGTCCTCCCTTTGACCGGGAGGACCTCGAGGTCACGAACCGCGGCGGCTGGCTTCGACTGGTCTGCACGATCGTACTGTCCGCGCTCTATATCGTCGCCTGGACGCTGAGCGGAAACTTCGTTGTCCCCTCGGTGATCCTCTTGGTCGCCCTGATGTGGGTCTATGACGGTCGGGGCTGGAAGGCCTTGGTCATCTACCCGATCGCCACTGTGGCGTTCATCTACCTGCTCTTCCACACGCTCTTGAAGGTGCCGCTATGAACCCCGTTCTTGAAGGGCTCACCGCCCTGCTCGACCCCACCGTGCTGTTCGGAATGGCGGTCGGTATCGGTCTCGGCATGCTGGTCGGCGCGTTCCCCGGCATCACGGCCACCATGGCGGTCGCGCTTGCATCCGGCTTCACACTGACAATGTCTCCGGTGCAGGGACTCGCTGTCCTTCTCTCCATCTACACCGGCGCCAACTTCGGCGATCGCATACCGGCGATTCTCGTCAATACGCCTGGAACTCCGGCGGCGATCTCGACGACCTTCGATGGGTATCCGCTGGCCAAGCAAGGCAAGGCCGGTCTCGCTCTCGTGATTTCCGGCTTCGCCGCTGCCATCGGGATTCTGCTGAGCATGGTGGTGTTCTCGGTGGCCGCGGTCCCAATCGCGTCCTTCGCCCTGAACTTCGGGCCATACGAATTCTTCGCGCTCGTGGTCCTCGGTCTCACGGTGATGATCTCGATCTCGTCGAAGTCGCTCGTCAAGGGCATCATCGCGGGCCTTTTCGGACTGTTCCTCGCGACGATTGGGCATGACCCGATTACGGCCGACGCGCGATTCACCTTCGGCTTGGACGTGCTTGCCGACAAGCTCGACTTCATCGCTGTGGTCATCGGACTGTTCGGCATCGCCGAGGTCTTTGACCAGATGCTCAGCCACTCTAAGCTGCGACTCAAACCGGTCGCCTCCCTTGGCCGCTGGTGGCCGAACAAGCAGGAGTACAAGCAGATGGGGAAGCCGCTCGTGATCGGCTCGATCATCGGCACCATTGTCGGCATCGTTCCTGCTGCGGGCGGCGACATCGCTGGCCTGATCGGCTGGGACCGTGCGAAGGCTCTCTCGAAGAAGCCCGAGCAGTATGGCAATGGATCATACGAGGGACTCGTCGCCGCGGACTCGGCGTCGACTTCCACCCTCGGTGGCGCGCTCACCACGACGATGGCTCTCGGCATCCCCGGCGACTCCGTCAACGCTGTCATGCTTGGGTCCATGCTGATCTGGGGCCTGCAGCCTGGCCCGCAGCTCTTCGCAAGCCAGCCTGCGCTCGTGGCGAGTATCGCGGGAATCATGGTCATCTCCACGATCGTCAGCCTCGGGCTGAACCTCTTCCGCATCCGCGGACTCGTGAAGATCCTCGACCTGCCTCGTAATTACCTCTGGGCCTCGGTCCTCATCTTGTGTGTCATCGGCACGTACGCGACGACGAACGACATCAACACCGTGGTCGTGATGCTCTGCGCCGGGGCTGTCGGCGTTTTGATGAAGCGCACGGGATTCCCCGCCGGTCCCGTCGTCCTCGGTCTGCTGCTCGGCCCACTCGCCGAGTCGAACCTCCGGCGGGCTCTTGTCATCGATGGACCCGCCGGATTCGTCACCAACCCGATCGCCCTCGTGCTTCTGGTGTTCGCAATCCTCGCGTTTGTCGGCACACTGTACAGCCGGATCCGCGGCCGCCAGAAGGAGCTCGCCGCGGCACGGACTGCGGTCGATTCTCCACTCGAGCACGAGACAACCAACAGCAACACCAAGACCGAAGGAAAGTAAGCCTGTGAGCCAGCCTGACATCATCACCGCACTGCCCATCGCATTCGATAAGGACGGCGCGCTCAACCTCGACGGTACGCGGGAGATCTTCCGCAAGACGGCCGGCAGCGGAGTACAGGGGGGCCTGGTGCTCGGAACCACCGGCGAGTTCGTCTCGCTCGGCTTCGAGGAGCGCGGGCGAATCGTGAAGGCGGCAGTTGAGGAACTCGCGGGGATGCGATGCATTATCCACGTGGGTGCCGCGAGCCTCTACGAGGTTCTTCAATTGATCGATCAGGCACGTGCGGCGGGTGTGACGGAGATCGCCGTGATCACGCCGTATTACCTTCCGGTGACGGATGCGGAGATGGTGCGGTTCTTCACGGCGGTCTCCGACGCCTCGGCCGGGCTCGACGTCTATATCTACGTGTTCCAGGCTCGAACTGGAAACACCGTAACTGCGGATGCGATGGCAACCATCTCACGATTGCCGAACATCGTCGGCGCCAAGGTGAGCGGTGAGCCGCTGTCACGGTTGGCTGAGTACCGCGCCGTGGTCCCCGACGAATTCATCATCTACACGGGCAGCGATCGCGATATAGCTCGCGTGGCCGAGTACGGCGCACAGGGCGTGATCTCGGGCATCGCCTCCACGCTCCCGGTGCCCTTCACGGACATCGCGGCGAAGATCGGCGCGGGGGAGACCGATCTCGCGGATGCGCAGGCGGCCGTCGATGACGCCGTCGACACCGTGCAGGGCGACATGGCGCGAATGAAGGCTGCCCTGCGAATGCAAGGTGTCCACGCCGGTTGGCCGCGCATGGCACTGCAGGAGCCGAACGAGCAGGAGCTTGCAGACCTCGAGCGCGCCGTGCGAGAGTACGACAGGTTCGCCCCGGCCGATTGAGAGCTCTGCTTGGTCGTCCGCGCCAGCCGACTCGGTAGGCTCGAAGCATGTCGAATCCCGTTGTTGTCACCGCCGTCTTCTACCCGGCCCCCGGTCAATACGATGCCGTGTACGAGGCGCTCGTCCCTGCGATCGAGGCCGTTCACGAGGAGCCGGGCTGCGAGCTCTACGCGATCCACAAGCACCCGGACGGCACGATCGTCATGATCGAGAAGTGGGAGTCGGCGGAGCTGCTCGACACCCACGGCGAGGGCGAAGCAGTGGCGAAGCTCAACGCGTCGCTCGAGGGCAAGGTCACGCGGCCGACGGAGGTCACCCGCCTCGAGCCGCTGCCCGTCGGCGAGTCCGGAAAGGGCGCGCTGTAGGGCGTTCAGCTCTCCTCGGTGAGTAATTTCTGCAATTCATCGCGACACGCCGGGTAGCGGCATCCGACACTCGGCGTGTCGCGTGAAAGTGCAGAAATAATCGCGCTTCCGTGAGTCGGCGCTACCTCCAGAGCCGCTCGCTCGCGATGCGGGCGCCCTGCCCGAGCGCGTCGAGCTTCGCCACCGCGATCTGCGGGTGGATGCGGCCGCCGAGCCCGCAGTCGGTCGACGCGATGACGTTCTCGCGGCCGACGACGCTCGCGAACCGCTCGATGCGCTCGGCGACGAGCTCGGGGTGCTCGACCACGTTCGTCGCGTGGCTCACGATGCCCGGGATGATGACCTTGCCCTCGGGCAGCGCCGTGTCCTCCCACACGCGCCACTCGTGCTCGTGCCGCGCGTTCGCGGCCTCGAACGAGTATCCGCCCGCGTTTATCGACAGCATCGTGTCGACGAGGTGCGTCATCTCGAGGTCCGTCGTGTGCGGCCCGTGCCAGCTGCCCCAACACAAGTGGAAGCGCACCTGCTCCTCCGGAATCCCGCGCAGCGCGTGGTTCAGCGCCTCCACGCGGATGCGCGTGAACGCGAGGTAGTCCTCCACGCTCGGCTCGGGGTTCACCTGGTCCCAGTTCTCGGCGATCGACGGGTCATCGATCTGCACGATCAGGCCGGCATCCGTGATCGCCAAGTACTCCTCGCGCAGCACGTCGGCCCACGCCCAGATGAACTCCTCCTCGGTGGCGTAGTACTCGTTGCCGATGCGGCTCGCCGAACCGGGCGAGAGCGCCGTGATGAACCCCTCCGACAGATCGGATGCCGCCAGCGCGGCCTTGAGGTTCGCGACGTCGCGCACGATCGCGTCGTGCCCGGTGTAGCTGATCGGCCCCGTCGCGGTGGGGAACGCGGTCGCGTTCTTGCCGAGCGCGATGCCGCTCGTGGGGTCCTGGTACGCCTCGGCGAAGCGCGTCCAGTCGCGGCGGTCGGCGAAGCTCGTGAGCCGCACGTTCCCCGGCTCGCTGCGCACCGGACCCGCCGTGATCGGGTTGAACTCCGTCAGCTCGAGCCCGCCCGTGCGCTGGAACGAATACGTCCACCACGCGCCGTAGTCGACCGCGCTCGACATGGCCTTGCCGTACTCGCCGTCGTTCGGCACATCGATGCCGAGCGCCTTCTGCCGGGCGACGAGGTCGGTCACGGCATCCTGCAGCAGGCCCTCGAACGCGGGCGTCGACTCGAGCGTGAAGCCGTCGTCGGCGAAGCTGCGCGCCTCGTTCGCGGCGATGAGCTCGGGCGTGCGCGGCAGGCTGCCGGCGTGGCTGGTCAGGATGTGGTCGGTGCTGCGTCGCATGGTTCCTCGCTTCCGGAGTCCGTGCGGACTCCTCCTCTATGGGATGTCCGCAGGCAATGCCCCAGAGGGGCGCGAGGCTTCGCATGGTGCGCTGCGTTGTGTCTCCACGGTAATCAGCAGAGCGGATGCCGCCAAGCGCGGCGTCATGATTCGCAATGGGAGCCGCCGGATAAGTACGTTGTGTCCTTGACGTACATGCCTGGTCGGCTGACAATGGAGGCGTGCACGCACTCGACTACCCCAGCTTCACCTCGGCACGCGAGCACCTCAAGACGGTGTTCGACGCTGCCGAACGCGGACACATCGTCACGGTCGCTCGCAGCCGGGAACGATTCGCCATCACGAGTGTCGAGCGTCTTCGCGACTACCTCGCGAAGACCGTCGAGCCGAGGCTCCGAGTCGGAAAGGCGGAGGACACGGGTACGTGGGTGGCCTCGATGGACTCACGTCCGTTCATTGCGGAAGGCGCCGATGCCGAAGACGCGATCGACGGGCTCGTGGAAGAGCTCCGCGAGTATGCCGAGGACTTCGACGAGCACTTCTCCGGAGCCGCCAACCACAAGGAGAACTGGGGCCTCGTTCAGCTCGTGCGATTCAGCAGCGATGAGCAGTTGAAGGCGTGGTTGCGCAGCTGATGGCGAAGTTTCCCACCGCGACGCGTGAAGATCACGACACATTCTGCACCACCGAAGGCTGGGAGCTCGTTCGCGGTGCTGCCGGCAAGCCGGTGCGGCACCACCGAACGTACAAGTTGCCGCTCGGTGACGGTCGGATCCTCCGAACGAGAATTTCGAAGCCAGTGGATCGCACCGATTACCCGGCGTTCACGTGGGTGACGATTCTGCGCGAGCAGCTGGAAGTGACGAACAGCGAGTTCTGGGCATGCGTGCGAGACTCGGTGCTCCCTCAGCGCGCCACGAGGATGCCTGATCGCCCCGGAATTCCCTATTACCTGTATCAGGTGCTCACGGATCACGTCGGAATGCCGCCGGATGAGGTGGCACGTTTGACCGTGGACGAAGCGCAGGAGCGCGTCGCAGCCTTCTGGAGTCGGTCGCGCGATCCGGAGTGACGGAGCAGTGGCGCAGGATGCGTCCGAAGCCCATGACTCGACAGGCGTTCTAGTCTTGAGCCATGCCATTGAAACCGATTCAGCGAGGTTGTCAAGCGGCGTCATAACCGGAGTACGGGACGCGCTCAATGAGGCCCAGCGAGAATTGCGCGATACGTCCAATCAGGCGTTTCGCGTGCCGCGGCGGACGGTCTCGGCGTACTCATCGAGTGCAGCGAGAATGCCCGTGTGTTCCCACACTCGGTTTCGCCGACGCGCCGTCCTTTCGTGAAGTACGCCGCGGTCGCTCAGCAATGCGAGGGTTCGCTGGACGGTAGCGTCGTTGAGGCCGAGCTTGGACTTGAGAAATGAGGAGGTGACCACGGGCTGGCCAACGAGCAGCGGGAGTACTGACCAGGCCGCTGCATGGGCTCTTACGCCGGCCAAGGCCCCCCGGGATGCATCAATCTCCGCAGTTAGGCGATCGATGAGGTGTCGTCCCGAAACCGCGGCAAAGCGCGCAGCTTCCGCGAATCGCTCGATGATCGGGCCCGCGTTCCCGGATCTGAACGCTCCGAGAGCGGAGAAGTAACTTTCCGTGTCGGCGAGCAGGCCGGCCGAGAGCGGAACTGTCGTATGCGAGACGAGCCCCTTGTTCTTCAGCATGGCGTGAGCGAGGGCCCGCCCCGTACGCCCGTTGCCGTCCACAAACGGGTGAATCGTCTCGAACTGAGCATGTGCAGTGGCCACTTGCACGAGCACGGGAATGTCGTCGCGGTTGACGAAAGTGACGAGATCGCTGAGGGCTGCCGGAATGTGCTCATGTTGGGGCGCGACGAAGTCGGCGCCGAGGGGACCTGCGTTTCCCCGTCCGATCCAGACCAGTTCGTTGCGGAAGCTGCCGGCGTGCATGCGCATCGTGAAGTCGTGCTCCATGAGCGCTTTGTGCATTGCCAGAATCGAGTTGAGGCTGACACCGCCAGCCAAAGCCATCGCGGCTTCCATAGCATGCACATTTCCGACGACAGACCTCGCATTCGTCGCGTCGGTCTCATTGATTTCGGCGAGTGCCAGCTGCCGCGCGCTCGCGGTGACATTCTCGATTTGTGAACTCGAAGCACTCTCGGTTCGCAGGAGGATTGCCGACATGGGGGCAAGGGCGGCATCGCTTGAGCTGAGTATTCGGAGCGCGTACAGGTCAAAGTCGAGGAGCGCGCGGGTGGCATCTTCGACATCTGCGCTGAGCGAGGGCGACAGTACAGGTTGCCAGTCGACCAAGGGGGCGGGAACGGTGGAGTGATATTCGCCGCTCTGTTGGCGCATTTCACTGCGTGAGTAATAGCCGGTCATTCTTGGCGCCCAGAGGTGACGCTCCGACCCGACTGCGGCAATCGGCACGGATGGTTCTTCCTCGGCGGGCACAAGATCCGTGTGCATAGAACCAGCTTACTAACACTTTCTCTACAAAATGTTAGTAAGCGGCACTCTTATTTGCCTTGCGCACTCAGGCCTGTTGCTGCTCCAACTCGCCGAGCGCATCGGCCGGCAGTTTGCGGAGCTTCTGCCGCCGGCGCCGGCGAGCGGGGATCATCGAGCGCATCTCCTCGAGCTTGCCGAAGCACAGCAGCCGGTCGCCCGCTTCGAGCTCGAGGCCGCCGCGCGGGTTCGGAATGACTGACGTGCCGCGGTGCAGCGTCAGCACCGAGATGTCGCGGTCGCCGAGCCCTGAGTCGCGCATCTTCTTGCCGACGAGCTCGGAGCCCGCGCCCACGAGCAGTTCCGCGACGCCGTAGCCCGTCGAGACGCTCAGGCGCTGACGCACGTCGATCTCGGGGAACGCGACCTGGTTGTTGATGTAGTCGATGATGGCGCCGGCCACGTCGAGCCCCGTCGCTGTCTCGATGCCCTCGAGCCCGGGGGAGGAGTTGACCTCCATCACAAGCGGTCCTTCATTGCCTTCGAGCATGTCGACGCCGGCGACGCGCAGGCCCATGATCTGCGCCGACTTCACCGCGGCCTGCTCGAATTCGGGGCTGAGCTGCACGGGCTCGACGGTTCCGCCGCGGTGCACGTTCGAGCGGAACTCATCGCCCTTCGCGACCCGGCGCATCGCCGCGACGACGCGGTCGCCGACGACGAGCGCGCGGATGTCTCGTCCGCGGCTCTCCGAGATGAAGCTCTGGATCAATACGTTCTGCTTCGTCGAGTGCAGCGTCTCGATGATCGCCTGGGCGACCTTCTCCTCGGGGGCGAGGATCACGCCGATGCCCTGCGTGCCCTCGAGCAGCTTGATCACGACGGGCGCTCCGCCCACCTGCTCGATCGCCATCTTCACGTCGGCGCGGCTGTGCACGAACGTCGTCGGCGGCATGTCGATATTGTGCCGCGAGAGGATCTGGTTGGCCCGCAGCTTGTCGCGCGCGTTCGAGATGCCATTCGCCGTGTTCGGGGTGTACACGTCCATCTGCTCGAACTGCCGCACGACGGCCGTGCCGTAGTACGTGATCGAGCTGCCGATGCGGGGCAGGATCGCGTCGTAGTCGCTCAGCAGTCGGCCGCGATACTGCAGATCCGGTTCCTCGCCCGAGAGGTCGATCGCGAAGCGCAGCGTGTTGAGGACCTTCACGGTGTGCCCTCGATCGAGAGCGGCGGCACGCAGCCGCCGGGTGGAGTAAGCGTGTGGAGCACGCGAGAGAATAGCGAGTTTCACCGACGTCCCTGCGAAGATGGAGAAATGACCGACGGCATCCATTCAAACACCCTCGTGGGGTGGCGGGAATGGGTTGCGCTGCCCGGAATCGGCGTGCCATGGATCAAGGCCAAGCTCGACACGGGCGCGCGCAGTTCTGCTCTGCACGCGTTCGACGTCGTCGAGCTTCCCGACAGCCGTGTTCGCTTCCAAGTGCACCCGCGTCAGCGATCGGGGGCGGATGCCGTCACGGTCGAGTGCCCGATTCACGATCGCCGCGAGATCCGCAGCTCCTCGGGGCACGTGCAGTCCCGCATCGTGGTGCTGCTCGACATCGAGCTCGCCGGCCGAACCGTCACGGCCGAGACGACCCTGTCACGCCGGGACGAGATGGGCTTCCGCATGCTCATCGGGCGCGAAGCACTGCGTCAGGGCTTCGTCGTCGATTCGGGAAAGTCGTTTCTCAGCACCAAAGCGCCAAAGCAGATCCGTCGTCGAAACAGGATCGCAGACTAGCCGGAAGCTCGCGCCCTTGCGCAATCCGACGGGTCCGGCGCAGGGCCTGGCGGCTAAACGCGCGCTTTGCGGAAGCTTGCTCCCCGGTGATCATCGGCGAGGCGCGGGCCCTTGCCGAGCACAGCCTCGCGGAACGTCGCGCCCTCGGCCGGCGTGGGCAGGAGGCCTCGACGCCTCAGCTCGGGTGAGACGAATCGGACGAAGTCCTCTTCGCCGCCTGGGCGAATGACGCTTGACAGGTTGAAACCGTCGACGTCCGCCTCGACCATCCAGCGCTCGAGTTCGTCGGCAACGGTCTGGGGTGACCCGACGATGACGGGGCCACGCCCGCCGATGCTGATGAACTTTGCCATAGCACGTATCGTCCACACGCGATCAGGGTCGAGTTTCGTAAACGTGGCCAATGCGGACTGGTGGGCCTCAGATTGCACGTGCTCGATGGGGCTATCAAGCTCAGCGCCTTCAAGGTCGACTCCGGTCCATCCGCCGAACAGCGCGAGCGCCGCCTCGGGGTCGACGTACTGCTGGTAGTCCTCGTATTTCGCCTGAGCAGCTTCGTCGGTCTCAGCGACGATCACCGTGGCCATGGTGAAAATCTTCACCGCGTCGGCGGAGCGGCCAGCGGCAACGAGATCACCCCGCACTTTGTCCACCCAGCCGCGAACGATCGACGTGGAGTAGCCGTTGAAGAAGATCGCCTCGGCGTGCTTCGCCGCGAAGGCGAGCCCGCGTGGTGACGCGCCGGCTTGGAACAGCAATGGTGTGCGCTGCGGGGACGGCTGAGCGAGGGCCGGGCCCGGCACAGTGAAGTATTCGCCCTCGTGGTCGATCTTGTGCACCTTGCTCGGGTCGACGAAGACGCCGCTCTCGCGGTCCGCGACGATCGCGTCGTCTTCGATCGAGGTCTCCCAGAGCTTGTACGCCACATCCATGTACTCGTCCGCACGGTCGTAGCGCTTGTCGTGAGGTTCCTGCCCGGCAAGCCCGAGGTTGCGCGCCGCGGAGTCCTGGTACGAGGTGACGATGTTCCAGCCGACGCGCCCGTTCGTGAAGTGGTCGAGCGTGCTGAACCGCCGCGCGAGCAGGTAGGGGTGCTCGTAGGTCGTCGACACGGTGACGCCGACGCCGATGTGCTTCGTCGACGCTGCCATGGCCGTGATGATGAGTGTGGGGTCGAGAATCGGGTACTGCACACCGCCTCGCATGGCGGCATCCGCATTACCGCCGTACACGTCGTACTGGCCGAGGATGTCCGCGAGGAAGATCCCCGTGAACCCGCCGTCCTCGAGCGTCTGGGCGAGCTCTGCCCAATACGCGAGTTCGGTGTATCGGCTGCTCTGGTCGTCAGGATGCCGCCACAGGCCGGGCGACTGGAAAGCCGGCACGAGCATCTCGAAGGCGTTGAGCATGATGGGCTTTGTCACGGTGCGACCTCGAATTCGTCATGGGCGTCGGAGTCTCGCAGGCGGTCGCCCACGGGGTCTTTGGCAGCGAGGGCTGCGATGAACGACAACACGGCGAGGCCGGAGATGTAGGCGCAGATCAGCCAGGGCGTGTTGTTGCCGGCCAGCAGCAGCGACGCGGCGATGACCGGCGTCAGGCCGCCGGAGAGGACGGTTCCGATCTGGCAGCCGAGCGACACTCCGGTGTAGCGGACGTGCACGGGGAACTGCTCGGCGAACCACGCGGCCTGCGGACCGTAGATCGCGTCGTGGAGGATGTTCATCCCGAGCAGCATGGCGATCGGGAGCAACGCGAGCGGCCCATTGTCGAGGAACCAGAAGAATGGCCAGATAAACAGGCCGATGCCTGCGATGGCCACGAGTGCGATATTGCGGCGCCCCCACTTGTCGGAGGCCCAGCCCCAGAGCGGACCGGACGCGAGCCCGACGGCAGACCCGATGAGCACGGCGGTGACACCAGAGGTTGTGTCGTCGCGGCGGGCGGCAAGATAGTTGATCAAGTAGATGGCGAGGATCGCGAAGAGCGCCGGCTGCGCGAGCCGAAGCCCGATCGTGACCAATAGCGCTCGCTTGTGGTAGCGCAGCACTTCCCACACGGGAGCCTTGGCAATGCGGTTCTCGACCTTGAGTTTGCGAAACGCCGGAGCGTCTTCGACGCCGAGCCGGATGTAGATGCCCACGACGACCAGCACGGCGCTCGCGAGGAAGGGTAGTCGCCAGCCAAACGCCTGAAATTGTTCGTCGGTCGTCAGCGCTTGCGCAACGGCGAATGATCCGGTCGCCAGAAGCATCCCAGCAGCTGAGCCGACTTGTGTAAAGCTGCCGAAGAAGCCGCGAAGTCGGCTGGGCGCGTGCTCCACTGACAGCAGCGCTGATCCGCCCCACTCCGCGCCGCACGCCAGACCCTGCAACAGCCGAAGTAGGACGAGACCGATCACCGCGAACACGCCGATCGTGGCGTAGTTAGGCAGCAGTCCGATAGCGGTGGATGCCGCGCCCATGGTGATGAGCGAAACCACGAGAAGTGACTTGCGCCCGATACGGTCGCCGAGGTGTCCCGCGATGATGCCGCCCGCCGGACGCGCGAGAAAGCCGACGGCGAACGTGGCGAAGGCGCCGAGCGTTCCAGCAACGTCTGAGCCGGCGGGAAAGAACTGTGTGTTGAAGATGAGCGCTGCGGCGGTGCCATAAAGGTAGAAGTCGTACCACTCGACTGTCGTGCCGACGAAGGCCGAGGTCAACACGCGCTTCTTGCCGTGAAGCGCGGACGGTGGAAGCTGAAGCTCTGCAATGGACATGTGATTTCCTCGTCGGGTGCTGTGCACCCCTAGCCGGACTTGCCCGCGCGAACGTACGGGCCGAATCGTTCCCTGGGCACCCCACTACAGCTCTGGGGGTTGCCGCCCAACCGATCAGGTGATGTTGGGACTCGTGATTCTGTGCACGAGGCTAGATGCGAGAGCGAAGATCTCTCAAGCATCCCCAGTCACATAGTGAAACATTGCCGTGTTCGGTCATGCGACGTCATCGCTGACATTGCCGAACTGCCAATGGATGACAAGGGGGACGCCGGCATCGCGCACGAGGTTGATGGCGGGGCAGCGTTTCTCAGACTCGCGAGCAAGATCATCAAGCGCCTCACGCGGTGCCGTCGCGAGGACGCGGAGCGTGAGTTCGTAGTCGTGGAAGTGTGGAGACACTTCAGCAGTGCCTCAGAAACCACGGACATCCATGTGGGCTTTGGAGCCGGTCTCGATGGCGTGCACGCTGATTCCGAGCTCGGAGGCGACCGTCTCGATCACGACCGCGATGCAGGCATTGACGGCACCGGCGACGAACTCCATGGGCGTCGGCGCGCTGTTGGTTCCCCCGACAGGGATGAGAAACCCATCGTGCGTTCGCTCCGAAGGAGGCCGGCGTGACGCCGCCGGACCGCGCGCGAGCGGTCCGGCGGCGCCGCGGCATCCGCTAGCCCCTCATGAGCGTGAGGTCGCGAGATGCCGCATGCTGGCACCGCACTTTCAGTGTCGTCGTGCCGCTCGAGGGATCAACCTCGACGTCGTCCGCGTCACACGACCACACCCCGTCGAGAGTGAGCGTGACCCACGAGGGCGCGCTGTCGTTGCGACGCCACGGGCGCGAGTAGCTCGTCATGCGTCCGGTGTACTGGCCCTTCGCATCGAACTGGTCGGCGTCATCGCCCTCGTACAAGTGCAGGTCCGGGTCGGTGACCGACAGTTCGAGCGCACGGTCGGTCGGGCGCTCCATGAGCAGGCATGGTGTGTCGGCGCCGGTGACGACGCCGGGAAGATCGTCGACTGGTTCGAAGCAGACGGATGCCGTGATTGCCGTGTCGCGATGGGCGATGACGTGCGCGGTGCCGTCCCGGCGGAGCACGGTGTACGGCGGCTCGTCCGTCGCCATCGCGGCGGCGAACGACTCGGCCTTCTTCGCCCCCGCCTGCACGAGGATCGCGTATTCGTACGCTTCCTTGTCCGGCGCCGCGCCGTGCGGGATGACCGCCGTCGCGAACGGCGCCGTGGCGGTCTTTGCCCCCGACTGGTCGGGAGCCGTCTGCTCGGCCGACAGTGTGCGGACCTTCTGGTCCTTTGCAAGGTAATAGCCGTTGCCGAGCGGATCGACGAGCACCTCGCCTTTCGCGAGGGTTCGCGTGGAGTCCTCGCCTGTGGCCGTTCCGTAGGCGATGCGCACTTGGTACAGCGTCGTCTCAGTGTTTCGGCCGCTGTCGCTGTTCGAGATGTCGCTGCCGAGCACGATGACGATGCCGTCGAAGCTGAATCGCGACAGCTTGGCCGTGTGGCTCGCATCGAAGAACGGATGTTCCATGAGGTGCATGCCGAAGACGCCGTGCTCGCCCTTCCAGGAGCCCGCGCCGGCGAAGGCCGAGCGCGTCAGCACCATCTGCTCGATCGTGCCCTCGAGATCGGCACGCAGCTCGGACCAGGGCAGGTGCTTCGTCGTCGCTCCCGGCATCCGGTTCCAGTCCCAGCCCGGCTGCTCGAATCCCCCTGCCGCGTGCGTGATCTGGCCCAGCGCGTCCGCGGATGCTTGGATCTCGACGGTCCCGTAGGTGAGGTAGCGGCCATACAGGTTCGCGCCGTCGTAGATTTCGGTCGACCACAGGTAGCGATTGTGGCCCCGGATGGTGACGAGCCACTCGTCTCGTCGGTGAAGCCCCGCCGCCGCGTAGCCGAGCTGCCGATGCCCTGTCGGAGCTGGTTCGGCAGTAATGCCCGCGTCCTTGAGCTTGGCCGCGAAATTCTTCTGCGCATTGCTAGGGTTCGCGGGCAGCAGTCGCAGGAAGGCGGCTCCGACCTCCGCATCGAATATTCCACTGTCGTCAGGTCCCGGAACGGCGGCGAGCTTCTGGAAGCTCGTGACGTTGAGCGCCGTGACGCCGGTCGGATGCCGCCCGGTGAGCGACAGCGGCCACTGCGTCGTGTTCGCGTGCAATCGCTGCGTGAGCAATCCGGCTCGAACAATGCGACGAGCGGCGGTACCGATATCAAAGGTCGTTCCGTGCAACAGGGCGAGCACGGGCACCATGCCGACGAACGCGTCCCGCGCGTAGTCGGGATAGGGACCCATGTGGTGGAAGATCGTGCCGTCGGGCTTGAACCCGCCTTCAAGCCCTGGTGAGTAGGTGAGGGCGCGATCGAGCCACCGGGTGAGGCCAGCGAGCACCGTCGCTTGCTCGGCGGCCGTCGGAGCCGTGAGTCCCACGATTGCGATTCCCTGCAGGAGCGTGTTGAGCACGTCGACCAGTCCGCCGTAGTGAGCGGCATCCGCGAAGTCCGGCACGAGACGGCCGAGGCCAAAGAACCATGCCAGGTTCGCTCGAGCCCGCTCCCACAGTCCCTTCTCCTCGAGAATCGGCTGTACAAGGAGGAGCGAGTTCGCGAATCCCCTGTACTGGTACCCGATGTGGTGGATCGTGCCCTGCGAACTGCCGGCCGCGAATCCTTGGTCCTCGAGATGCACGAGCATGCGCACGTACAGCTCAGACAAGTCTCCTGCCGTGCCGGCGCCCTGGTCACGCGCAGCACGGGCAGCCTGTGCGACGGTGAACATCGTGTCAGTGAACGCTCGCAGCTGGACGAGCGAGGCGAAGGTCGAGATGTCGGCGCGCAGCTCAGCCGGCCAGATCGCCGACTGGTAGCCGTTGATGAACGAGCCAGGCTCCTTCGGTGCACCCGCGCCGTCGCGCGCCGGCACGCCGAGCGCCTCGACGGAGTCCGTCAGAGTGGCCAGGGCATCGGCCGTCACTTTCGGCCTTCCCGCAAGGGCTGCCGTGAGCCGCTCTCGCACGACCGCCAGGTCGTCGCTGGCCGGGGCGGGCTCGAGCGGATGAGACTCGAGGTTGGCGCGGAACTCGCGCAGGGCGAGCCAATGGTAGTTGTCGGCGTCCGCGATCTCCGGCTGCACGTTCGGCACCTGGTCGTCAGGCGTGGGATGGTCGGGTCGCATGGGAGTGTTCAGGATGACCTGGTCGATGAACAGCTCGCCGGTGCGCTGGGGAGCGATGAACCGCACGCGGTTCATCGCCGTGTGCGGTGTTCCCTCCGTGTCGTAGCCCAGGCGAACCCAGCAGGTCCGCCAGCCGGTGAAGTCGAGGCCAAAATCGAACCAGCAGTCGGCGTTCGCGCCGCGCCCGAATTCCACCCGGAGTGGCTCCGAACTCGGCTTCGCGTTGTAGACCCAGAAGCTGAAGGTGCCGACGGTACCCATCCAGGCCTGGTCGTCTCCCGCGGTGTACCCACTCGCGCGGTAGTGAACCTTCTCCTTGATCGTCAGAACCGCACCGGGTGCGTGCACCCAATGCAGACTATGTGCTCCGACCTTCGCTCGCGCACCCGAGATCTCAAGCGTTGACCCCTTGCCCGTGTCAAACTGCTTTGGCACCCTGCTCTCGAGTAGGAAGATCGGTGGCGTCAGCTTCTCGGCGCGACGCTCGATGTCGGTGAGCTTCTCTGCCGCCTCGGCGGCGGACGCGCCGGTCGGCAGCACGAGAGCGCCGCCAGTGATCAGACCCGTGGTAAGCACACCCCGTCTGGTGAACTCCATCAGTACCTCCTTGTGACTGTGACAGGTAGCTCATCGGACGGTGACGGAAGGATTCAAGAGGGATTGCCTCAGTACGGGACGGCGAAGATCTCGTCCCGAATCGACGCGTCGATGCTTCGGGGGAGGACGAGCCGCTTGAGGAACGTGCGGTCATCAGAGTCCCGGCACCAGGCGAGCAGGCGGTGGCGCATCTGCTCGAGAATGTCGTCGAAGCGCGACTCGACGGCGAGGTTGCGCTGTTCTCCGGGATCGGTCGAGAGGTCGTGCAGCTGCTCGCGATGGCGGCCCCAGCTGTACACCGTGTACTTGTAGCGGCCTGCGTACAGGGCACGGCCGTGCGTCAAAGGCGGTCTCGGTCGTTCGAAGAGCGTCTCGACGACCACGGTCCGGTCAGCGTCCTCGGCATCTGAGGCGAGGTCGAGCATCCGACCGCTCAGCCCATCCGGAACGACGGCTCGCGCAGCGGCCGCCACCGTCGGCAGCAGGTCGAGGCTTGCGGAGGCGAGCCCGGTGCGGCGCCCCGGCGTGACGCCGGGACCAGCGACGATCAGTGGAACGCGAGTGCATTCCTCGAACAGAGCCGTCTTCTGGTTCCACTGATGAGCGGCGTCGCCATCGCCATGATCACTGGTGAACATGATGAGCGTCGACTCGGTGAGGCCACTCCGGTCGAGTGTGTCAAGCATACGTCCGAGGTAGGCGTCTGCCCGCTCCACGAGCTGCCGGTAGGCATGCCGATAGGTGCGCCAGTCCTGCGGGGTGTACTCGCGTGTGCCGTACACGTTCTGCGCCGCGTGCTTCTCGAAGCGCACGGCTTCCGCCTCGAAAGGCGCGGGTTGGAAGTTGGCGGGCAGCGGCGGCGCCTGACGCACGTCCACCGCACTGACGTCGCCGTATGGCATCGGCTGCCCGCGCGCGAACTCGCAGATCGTGTGCGGATCGTCGAACGATGCACACAGGAAGAAGGGCTGCTTCTCGCCGTTTCTCTCGCCGAGCCATGCGGCGCACGCCTCGGCGAGGCCCGCGTCGCCGAACGGCCGGATCACATCGAATCCGGCGTCCGGCGGCGCGCTCGCCTGGGTGGCATGCCACTTCCCGGCATACGCGGTGGTGTAGCCGGCGTCGCGCAGCACATGTCCGAGACTGTCGGTCCTGGCACCGGGCTCATCCTCGAAGCTGCGGGAGCTCGGCGCGTTGCCTGCGATGCCGATCTCGTGCGGCATCCGACCCGTGAGCATGCTCGCGCGGGACGGCACGCAAAGCGGGAAGCTCACGTACGCGCGATCGAAGACGGCGCCGTTCGCGGCGAGCCGGTCGAGATTCGGGGTGTCGACGAAGTCCGCGTCACGATCGAGGACGTGGGCGCCGAGCTGGTCCGCCATGACCAGGAGGATGTTCGGCCGCTCCCGGCCATTGACGGATGCCACGCTACTTGCCCATGCCGAGAGTCAGGCCCTCCGTGAGACGCCGCCCGAGCCACAGATAGATCACGAGCATGGGAATCACGACGATGCACAGGCCCGCGAACAGGCCGCCCCAGTCCGCGCCTGAGTACGTCTGCTGCTGAATGAACGAAATGAGCGCGACGGGCAGCGTGTACTTCTCGGTCGACTGCAGAAGGGTCAGCGCGAGGAGAGTCTCGTTCCAGTGGGCGATGACTTGCAGTACGAACGCCGTCACGATGCCGCCCTTGGCAAGGGGCAGGGTGATGCGCCAGAACGTTCCGAATGCCGTTGTCCCATCAAGCGCCGCCGCCTCCTCCATCTCGAGGGGGAGCGAGCGGAAGAACGCCGTGAGCAGGAACACAGTGAACGGCATCGAGACGCCGACGTAGACAATGTTGAGACCGATGAGGCTGTCGGTCAGGTAGACCTCGTTGAGCATCACGAACAACGGGATCAGGATCACTTGTGCCGGGATGCCGAGCCCGAGCACGAAGTACATCGTGAGCGAGCGGGTGAGTCGGTTGTCGACGCGGCTGAGATAGTAGGCCGCTGGTGCCGCGATGGCCACAGTAATCACCGACGAGACGGTCGTGGTGACGACGCTGTTGAGGGTGGCGGTGGCGAAGTCACCCACGGTCCACGCGGTGACGAAGTTGGAGAAGTCGAGTGAGCTCGGCATTCCCCACGGATCGCTGAGGATCGAGCGGGTGTCGCGGAAGGCCTGGATGACCATCCACACCATCCAGCCGATGTTGAGGGCGACGAACAGCCACAGCAGCACGAGTCCGATGCCGCGGAAGACGCTGCGGTCTCGGCTGATGGCGGCGCGCCTTCTGGGCCGCCGAGGGCGCTTGCTCGGCGGCGCCACAGCGACAGCGGTCGGCGTCAGCTCTGTCATGGTCATTGTGTTGCTCCTAGAACTCGACGGCGTCACGCTTGAGAGCGCGGCGCAGCAGGACGACGAGGACGGATACCAGCGCGAGGGAGAGTACAGCGGAGGCCGTAGCCGCACCGTATGCGGGGATCGATTCGCCTGAGAAGGCCGTGACGTACGTGTAGACGGCGGTGGTCCACGTCTGAGTCGGCGGCATCCCCTGTCCCGTCGACCCGCCGAAGACCCAAATGATCTCGAAGATCTTCACGGAAGAGATTGTCCAGAGCACAGCGCAGGTGCCGAAGACGTCCCACGTGAGGGGAAGGATGACGTAGCGAAGGCGCTGCCAGGCATTCGCACCGGCGAGTGCACAGTCCTCATAGTAGTACGGGGGAATCCGGTCGACGCCGGCCATGAGGATGGTCGTGAAATACCCCGTGGTGATCCACGTCATCATCACCATGATGAGCGGGAACATGTTCTGGTGCGAGAGCCAGGCGGGCGGATCCGTCACGCCCAGACCACCGAGGAGGGTGTTGACGAGCCCTCCAGGGTTGAAGATGAAGCCGGCGAGGACGCCGAAGATCATCGCGTTCACCAGATGCGGGAAGAAGATCACCGAGCGGGCGATCTTGCGGCCGACCATGTCACGCAGGACGAGGGTGAGGCCGAACGCGATGACGAAGATCGCGATACCGACCACGAACAGCAGGAGCAGCGTGTTTACGAACGACTGCATGAACAGCTTGTCCGAGAACAGGCGCACGTAGTTCTTGAGCCCCACGAACTCCATGGGTCCCGCGCCCGCCCACTTGTTGAAGCTGATCCAGACCGCGTAGAGCGCTGGCACGACGAACAGGATCGTGTAGAAGAGAAAGGCGGGTCCCACGAAGGGGACGAAGAGCTTCTTGCGCCCTCGGTCGATGGCGTTGCCGCCGGTTCGGGCTCCCAAGGGGGAGGACGAACCGGCGGCGCGCCTGGCTCCGATGACGCGAGCCGTCTCGGTCATGAATTCTGCTTCCAGTAGTCGATCTGTCCGGCCTTCATCTCGTCGATGAACTTCTCCGGTGTAATGGTGCCGAGGACGAGCTTGTCGAGCTCCGGCCACAGCAGCTTCTCGGTGTAACCGGGGAAAGTGATGCCGTCGTTTTGCTGGTAGAACTCGTCGGCATTGTCGAGTGCGGCCTTGACCGTGCTCATTTCATCGCTAACCGCGGCGTCCTGGCGGATCGGGATGATCTTGGCCTCTGTGCCGAGGTCGTCCTGGTACGTCTTGCCGAGGAAGAAAGCCGCGAGCTTCTGAGCGTTCTCTGAGTTGTGCGCTTTAGCGGGAACGGCGAACCCGACGAAGTCGGCGCGCTGGGCCATAGGGCCTCCGTCGACCTGCGGGAACGGGAACGACGAGTATTCGAAGCCGTCGGCGGCGTACGGGCCTGTCTCGGTCGGGATCCATGTTCCGTTGAACATGAGCGCGGCCTTGTTGTCGGCCCACGCTTGCTGCTGCGCGGGCCATTTGCTCGCGTTGTACCCGTCGATGAAATAGTCGCCGGTCGCGAGCTGGCTGACCATCTTCGCGGCCGTGAGCGCATCGGCGGACTCCCAGGCCGCGCCCGATTCGTCTGCGGCCATCTTCTTCAGTGAGCCGGGACCATCGAGGCGCATCATGAGCGTCGTGTACCAGTAGGCGTTGTAGCCCGAGACGTCGCCGTCGATGCCGATTGGTGTCTCTCCCTTCGCCTGCAGCTCGTCGAGGGTGTCGATGAACTCATCCCACGTCGCGGGAGCCTTTTCGACAAGCTCCGGATGCTCCGCCGCATTGAACCACACGGCGTCGCTTGTGAGCGAGTAGGGCAGCATCCAGGGGGCGTCGGCGCCCTCGAGGGTCAGCTCGCCCGCCTTGAGGTAGGCGCTCGGGATGAGATCCGACACCTTCTTACCGTCGACTTCTGCGTCGTACGCTTTCGTCAGCGGTGCCGCCTGATTCGTCTCAGCAAGGATCGGAGCGAGCTTCGCGAACGAGCCGTCAATCAGGTCCGGCGTCTTGTTCGTGTTGAGTGTAGGGACGACCTTCTTCACGTTGTCGCGACCCTGCCACTGAACGTTGACCGTGATTCCGGTCTCATCTTCGAAGTCGGCAATCGCGGCAGCGACGACCTTCTGCTGGGCTTCTCCCTCCTTCCACATCGACCAGTAGGTCAATGAATCGCTTGCGCCGCTGCTCTGCGATGCGCAGCCGCTCGCCGTGACCGCGAGAGCGCCGCTCAAGAGCAGGGCGGAGAGAACTCGGATCTTCGCCATTGGTTCACCTTTCACGTTGCAGAGCCGGCGTCCTCGCCGCTCATGTTCGCTCGACTCTCACAAGTCGCGAGGAGAGTATTCAATGGGTAATTGAAAGAAAATCCACCAGGAATCGTCAAATCTTCCGTCTTTCCTCCTGATCGCCGCGGGATCGTCATTGCATTAGGTCTTTATTCCTCTCTTATTCGTCGTCAGAATCAGAGGAGTACACCGAGAGGGGACCGCGGATGCCGAAGACGCGAGCCGCCGCCATTCGCGACGCCGACGTGCGCGGGCTGAAATTTGAAGCTCTCGCCGACGAACTGCGTCGGGGCATCATCGCTGGCACGTGGACGGCGGGACAGAAGCTCCCGACCGAGCAGCAGCTGTCCGCCGACACAGGGCTCTCCCTCACAACGGTTCGGCGGGCCTTCGACGAGCTCGTCATGCAGGGCTACGTGATTCGTCGGCAGGGCGCCGGCAGCTTCGTCGCCTCGCGCGCCGCCCGCGAGGAGCGTGTGCGCAAGCGTGTCGGCGTACTGCTCCCGGACACGCAGTTGTACTACCCGCGTGTGCTCCAGGGCATCGAGGAGTCTCTGTCGGCCGTCGGAGCATCGCTCCAGTTGGCGACATACCGCTACGATCCCGACCGAGAAGACCGCAGCATCGAGTTCCTGCTTGACGCCGGCGTCGATGGGATGCTGCTCGTACCCACCCTGACCGGCATCCACGATGCGGCAGCGCGCGCCCAGAGCCTCATGGAGCTCCCGGTGCCGGTCGTGCTCCTCGAACGCAGCCTCATCGACTCGGGCGCCGGAGACCGCACCGAGCACGTCTGCTCCGACCACCAGGGCGGCGCATACGATGCCGTGCGGCACCTGCGCGCCCTTGGTCATGAGCGCATCGCTCTGCTCACGCGCGATCGCACGCCGACCGCACCGGCCGTCGTTCTCGGCTACCGCCGGGCCATCGCAGATTTCGGTCTCCCCGCGGAGCTCGAGTTCGCCCTGCGGAAGGAGGAGTGGGAGGCGGATGCTGCAGATGCAGCGTTCCGCGCCGTCCGCGACTTCGAAGCGACGGCAGCCCTCGTCTTCGGTGACCGCGAAGCCACGCTCCTCGAACGCGCCGTGCGCCGTGCGGGGCTCGCGGTGCCCGACGACATCGCCCTCGTCTCATACGACGACGAGACCGCTGATCTCGCCGAGGTCCCGCTAACTGCGGTCTCGCCGCCCAAGTACCGCATCGGCCGAATGGCCGCCGACGTGCTCGTCCGGCGACTCGTCGAGGGCGACGACTGCCCGCTTCATCAAATCAGACTTCGCCCGCGAATCGTTGTCCGACGCTCGTGCGGCGCGATCCGCGAGGCCTGACTACTGCAAAGGAGAGCAATGCGAATTGGACTCATCGGAGCCGGTGCTGTCGCCGACTTCCACGTCGCGGCTGCACGCGCCATCGACGGAGCGTCAATCACCGCGGTGTGTGACATTGACGAGAAGGCGGCCGAGCGGGCGGCCGCAACGGCGCCGAGAGCAACGGCGTTCACGGACTATCGAGCCATGTATGCCAGCGGGCTGATAGACGGTGTCGTCGTCAACACGCCGCACGCTCTTCACCTGCCGATGGTGACGGAGGCCGCTCGGGCCGGTCTGCACGTGCTCGTCGAGAAGCCGATGGCCACGACGCTCGAGGACTGCGACGCGATGATGGCCGCCTGTGTTGAAGCGGATGTGGCGCTCGCCGTGGGCCACATACAGCACTTCATGCCTGACAAGCTCGCCGCACGCGATCTCATCGAGACCGCAGAGCTCGGTGACGTGGTCCTGATTCGGGACTATCGCAGCACCGACTATCGGCCCGGCTCACGGTCAGGATGGTTCTTCTCCCCCCAGATGGCAGGCGGAGGCGCTCTCATCAACATTGGCGGACACTGCCTCGACCGCAGCCTCTGGTTTGGCGGGGGGCGAGCCGTCGAGGTGTTCGCCTCGACAGTGAACCGCTTTGACTCGGCCGTCGAGACGGACGGGAACATCGCCATGCGTCTCGACAACGGGGTGGGCGTCTCGATCAGCGTCATATCGGACCCTCCGCTGCGGGCCGACAGTCTCCTCGTCGTGTGCGAGCGCGGCGTGATCGTCGCCGATCCTCGCGCCGGAACAAGCGTGCAGGTGGATGGAAAGCGGCGAGTCGTGCGCGAGCCCCGCCCCGATGACATCCAGAGTGCGTTCACCGCGCAGATGGCGGACTTCGTCGCCGTCGCGAACGGCGCCGAGCCGGCTGTCCCGCTTGAGCATGCGCGCCACGTCGTGGAACTCGTTCTCGCCAGCTACCGCGCAGCCGAAATCGGCGGAGCGGTGCAGCTGGAGGGGGCCGCGGTCGGTGCGGCAGAGCGGTGACCGCTGCGATGGGCCAGCGGCATCCGAACATCATCGTCATCCTCAGCGACGACCAGGGCCCGTGGGCGCTCGGCTGCGCCGGCAACCCCGAGATCCGCACTCCGAACCTCGACGCGCTCGCCGAGTGCGGAACGCGCTTGAGCCGCTTCTTCTGCGTCTCGCCTGTCTGCTCACCCGCTCGAGCAAGCCTGCTCACGGGGCAGATCCCGTCCCGGCACGGCGTTCACGACTACCTCGACGGTCCGCACGCGGGACCGGACAGCGTCGACTACCTCGGCAGTATCCCCACCTTCACTGACGCGCTCGCCGACGCCGGCTACCGCCTGGGACTCTCGGGAAAGTGGCATCTGGGTGCGAGTGACCGACCACGTCGCGGTTTCTCGCATTGGTTCGCGTTGCACGGCGGCGGCAGCCCCTACGATCATGCGACGATGTACCGCGATACGGAGCCCGTCGAGATCGACGGTTATCTGACGGACGTGTTCGCGGAGGACGCGATCGGCTTCGTTGAGACGGCGGCCGGCGGTGACGAACCGTTCTTTCTCGCCCTGAACTTCACGGCGCCGCACAAGCCATTCGCGGGGCAGCATCCGCTCGGGTACACCGAGCTGTACCGTGACTGCGCCTTCGAGTCGTGCCCGCAGGAACCCGCGCATCCGTGGCAGCCGACGGTGGATGGCGTCCCGATTGGCGGCGAACCCGACGCGCGGGAGGCCCTCATCGGCTACTTCGCGGCCGTGACGGCGATGGATGCCGCGATCGGCCGCGTCCTCGACGCCGTCAACCAGCAGGGCATCGCCCGTGACACCCTCGTGGTCTTCGCGAGCGACAACGGCTTCAACTGCGGTCACCACGGCATCTGGGGAAAGGGCAACGGCACGTTCCCGCAGAACATGTACGACGAGTCGGTCATGGTGCCGTTCATCGTCGCCCGGCCGGGCCAGATTCGGGAGGGCGTTGTCGTGGACGACCTGCTCTCGGGCTACGACCTCGCCGCAACCTTGCTCGAGCTCGCCGGGCTCGACCCCGCGCCGTTTGAGACGGGGCCGGGTCAGAGCTTCGCCCCGCTGCTGCAGGGCGAGCCGCAGCCTGGCCGGGCCGTCGTGGTGCACGACGAGTATGGCCCCGTGCGCATGATCCGCACGGGCGATCGCAAGTACGTGCACCGGCATCCCTTCGGCCCGCACGAGTTGTACGACCTGCAGAACGATCCTGGCGAGCGGGTCAACCGGATCGACGACCCCGCCTGGGCGGCGGAGCTGTCGAGCCTGCGCGCGCGCCTCGACGACTGGTTCCAGCGGCACGCCGATCCGCTGGCAGACGGCGCACGGCTGCCCGTCGTCGGTGCGGGCCAGGTCGCTCCGCTCGGCGACGACCCGCTCGGCCCGTTCACGCCGCCGAACTGGGACGGCACGCCCGCGAAGGCCTCGAAAACGAAAGGCGACTGCCGATGACGCGCGCGCCGAACATCCTGCTCATCGTGTCGGACGACCACGGTTACGCGGATCGGTCCGCGCTCGGCACGCCCGGCGTGGCCACACCGCACCTCGACGCGCTCGCCGGGAGCGGCACGACGTTCACAAACGCGTACGTGACCGCGCCGATCTGCTCTCCCTCCCGCGCCGCGATGATCACCGGTCAGTACCAGCAGCGCTGGGGCGCGACCTGGTTCGACAGCTCCGACATCGGCGAGGCACCCACCATTGCCGAGCGATTGCGTGACGCCGGCTACTCCACCGGATACTTCGGCAAGGTCCACTACGGGTCCGAGTCCCCCGGGGACCGCGGCACTCCGCCATGCCACGGCTTCGACGAGTCGTTCTACGGGCTCGCCGGCCAGTCGATGGGTCGCCTGCACTATTTGCGGCACTCGGCGGCTGCTGTCGACGAGTACGGTGAGGCGTCGATCGCGATGGCGGTGCAGCCGCTGTGGGCGGGTGAGGAACCGGTCGAGGTCGATTCGTTCCTCACCGATGAGATCGCCGAGCGCGCCGACGACTTCATCACCCGGCATCAGGACGAGCCGTTCTTCGCGATGGTCGCGTTCAACGCCGTGCACAACTTCTGCTGGCAGCTGCCCGACGACGAGCGCGAGAAGCGCGGGCTTCCCGCCTTCGAGGACTGGCATCCCGGCGCCGCCGACTACCTCGACTGGTACGACGGCGCGATCAGCCCGAACCTGCCCGACGGCCGCGGCTACTACCTTGCGCAGCTCGAGCTCATGGACACGCAGATCGGGCGGCTGCTCGGGCGACTCGAAACGCTCGGCATCGCGGACGACACGATCGTCGTGTACCTCACCGACAACGGCGGGTCCACGTGCAATTACGGCGACAACGGCAAGCTGCGTGGCACGAAGTACACGCTGTGGGAGGGCGGCATCCGGGTGCCGTACCTCATGCGCTGGCCCGGCGTGACCGATCCCGGCACGACGAGCAATGCTCTCGTCAGCTCTCTCGATCTCGCGATGACGTTCCTGCGCGCGGCCGGGCAGGATTCCGACCCGGACCTCGACGGGAGAGATCTGGCGGATGCCGCGCAGGGCGGCGCCGGGCACGGAGAGCTGCACTGGGACTGCGGCTGGCAGTGGGCGGTGCGCGACGGAAGGTGGAAGCTCAGTTGGGTCGACGCCGATGCGGAGACGGCGCGGTACGTTCGCGAGGTCGAGCACACCGAACCGGGCGCGGGCCTCGCCCTCTGGGATCTCGACGGTGACGTCGGCGAGACGAAGAACCTCGCCGAGCGGCATCCCGACGTCGTGGAGCGACTGTCGCGGGTACATGATGCGTGGCGGGAACGGGTCGGACTCGCGGAGCAGCCGCGCGGCTGAGTCCCGGGGGCTCAGCCGCCGACGTGGGCACGCAGCGGGCCGGTGCCGGGCCACGGGTCGTTCTCGGCGTCGAGCCGCGCGAGCAGCCGGTGTGCGAGCTCACGCATCGCGGGAGTGTCCGGCTCGTCACAGAGCTCGAAGGGATCGGCCGACAGGTCGAAGCCCGAGAGGACGAGGTTGTCGTCGGGCTCCCACGACGCGATGAGCTTGCGCGTGCGCGTGCGCAGTCCGCGCACATCGGCGGGATCGCTCGCCGATGGCGCCCGGTAGTACGTCGCGGCCGGGTCCACGGAGGGTTCCGCCTCGCCGCGGAGAACAGGGGAGCGATCGGCGCCCCGCATGGACACCGGGATCCGCGTCTCGAGACCCGCGAAGCCGAGAATCGTCGGAGCGAAATCGAGCGACGTGACCATCTCTGTCGATGTGTGCGCCGGGATGATGCCCGGGCAGCGGACGATGAGCGGAATCCGCATGGACTCCTCGAACGGCACGTTCTTGAAGAGCTCGTCGTGGCTGCCGAGCTGCATGCCGTGGTCGGAAGTGAACAGGACGATCGTGTCGGCCGCGATCCTCGTGGCGTCGAGGGCGGCGATGAGACGACCGACCTGGTCGTCGACTCCCGTGACAGCGCTGAAATAGTCGCGGGCGATGACCGCGGCCTTGCTCGCGACGGCACTGCCGTGCGGAACGTTGTCGCGCGTCAGCAGCTCGCGCTCCGACAAGCCGTCGTAGCGGTGACGGTAGCGCTCCGGAACCGCTTCGAACGGCTGGTGGGGAGGATTGAGCGAGACCATCAGGGCGAACGGCAGGTCGCCGGCCGCCTGGGCGCTGATCTGCTCGATTGCGACATCCACTTCGTGTTCCGCCGACCACGCGTCCACATCCGTGCGTTCGCTGCTGGCGGCATCCTGAACCCAGTAATGCGGCTGGAGGTGCTTATCGGCGGCACCGTACGAGTGCCAGTCGTCGAACCCGAAGCGGCGGTCGACGGGGGAGTACGCGTCCCACACCTTGCCGTCGTCGCGCCGGCCTTCTCCATGAATCTCATCGTCGGGGGTCGGCGGCTCAAGATGCCACTTGCCGATGTAGCCCGTACGGTAGCCGTTCTCTCGGAGGACGCTGGCCCAGGTCGGCATTCCGTCCCGTAAACCCACCCCCAGTTCCGCGCTCTCCGAGTTGACGTTGAGCGGGACGCCGTTCTCGTGAGGAAGGCCGCTCGTGAGGAACATGGCCCGATGTGGGCTGCACACCGGATAGTTGCTCACCGCGTTGGGGACGTGCGCTCCTTCCGCGGCTAACCGATCCAACTAGGGAGTGGCCACGGGATCCGTCCCGACGGCGCCAACCGCCATGGCTCGGAACTGGTCGGACATGATCACGAGGATGTTGGGATGGGCGCTCACGCTGCTCCTTGACGGTTCACTGCCACTCAGTCAAGCCGTCCGTCAGCAGAGGATTCAACGGGTATTCGGCAACGGAGTCCCCGCGCCGGCGCTACTCCTCGTCTGCCTCGCCGGGACGCACGGCCGCCGTGTCCGCGATGTCGATGCGCGTGGTGCCGTCCTCGGTCTTCGAGACCTCGATGCGCGGGGCGGCGTCCTCTTCCGTCGCGTTCGGCGCTGTCGTGAGCTGGTCGTGTCGCTTCTCTTCGGGTGTCATGTCAGCCATGGTGCGACCGTAGACCGCTCGCCTCGCGATTTCCACGGGTTGCGCCGTTGCGGAAGGACCGCTTGCGGCAGGCGGTCGCGGGTGTGCGGTAGCCTGCAGTCGCGGCGGATGCGCCGCCGCTCGGTTCCAGACCACGGGGGAGTTCACCATGTCCGACGGCCCGTCGACGCCGCTGCTCGTCGCCTTCGACCTCGACGACACGCTCGCGGCATCCAAGAGCCCGATGTCACCGGAGATGGCGGAGCGCCTGCGGCGACTGCTGGACGCGGCTGAGGTCGCGGTGATCTCGGGCGGGCAGTTCGCGCAGTTCCAGGCGCAGCTCGTCGACCGGCTCGGCGACACGACGCCGCAGCTCCTCGAACGGCTTCACCTGCTGCCCACGTGCGGCACGCAGTACTTCCGCTTCCGTGACGCCGAGTGGCACCGCGTGTACGCGCAGGAGCTCAGCGACGAGCAGAAAAGCGCCGCTCTCGCGGCCCTCGAATCCTCGGCGCGGGGACTCGGGCTGTGGGAGGAGCGGACGTGGGGTCCGATCCTCGAGGACCGCGGCAGCCAGATCACCTTCTCGGCGCTGGGGCAGAGCGCGCCCGTCGACGCGAAGGTCGCCTGGGACCCGGACGGCTCGAAGCGGCTGCGCTTGCGCGACGCCGTCGCGGCGACGCTACCCGACCTCGAAGTGCGCGCGGGCGGCACGACGTCGATCGACATCACGCGCCCCGGCATCGACAAGGCGTACGGCATGCGGCAGCTCGCCGAGCAGAGCGGCATCCGCCTTGATGACATGCTGTTCGTCGGCGACCGGCTCGACGAGCACGGCAACGACTACCCCGTGAAGCAGCTCGGGGTGCGCTGCATCGAGGTCACCGGCCCCGACGACACGCTCGGCGTGATCGACGGCGTGCTCTCCGGCGTGCTCGCCTGACTCAGGCGGGCCACACGCCGGAGCTGCCGCGCCGGTGACTGCCCACCAGGTGCGTGTCGATGATGCCGACCGCCTCCATGAGCGCGTGCATCGTCGTCGGGCCGACGAAGGTGAAGCCCGCTTTGCGCAGGGCCTTCGACAGCGCGATCGACTCGGACGAGGTCGTGGGGATCTCGGCGAGCGTGCGCGGCGCGGGCGTCTGTTCCGGTTGGAACGACCAGACGAAGTCGACGAGGCCGCCGTTGTCACGCAGCGTGATCGTCGCGTTCGCGTTCGTGATCGCGGCACGGATCTTCGCGCGGTTGCGCACGATGGCGGCATCCGTCATGAGTCTCTCGACGTCGGCGTCGGTGAACGCCGCGACCGCCTCGGGCTCGAAGTCAGCGAATGCCTGCCGGAACGCGGGCCGCTTGCGCAGGATCGTCGCCCACGACAGTCCCGATTGGAACGCCTCGAGGCTCAGCCGTTCGAACAGGCCGCGCTCGTCGCGCACGGGCATGCCCCACTCGGTGTCGTAGTACTCGCGCAGCAGGGGGTCGGTGGCCGCCCACGCCGGTCGGGCGAGGCCGTCGTCTCCCGTGATGAGGGCGTCGCTCATGCGGCGTTCTCCAATCTGAGCAGCGTCGTCTTCGCGTCGGCGCCGCCGACGTACCCGCCGAGCGTACCGTCGGTGCGCAGCACCCGGTGGCACGGAACCACGACCGGCAGCGGATTCGTCGCGCACGCCGTGCCGACCGCGCGCACCGCCCGCGGATTGCCGACGCGCTCGGCGACCTGCTTGTACGAGGCCGTGCTGCCGTAGCCGATGTGCGGCAGCTCGCGCTGCACGAGCTGCCGGAACCCGCGCGAGAGGGCGTAGTCGAGGGGCAGGTCGAAGCCCGTGCGGGTGCCCGCGAAGTACTCGTCCATCTCGTGCGCGGCGGAGTCAAGGCGCTTCGGCGCGCGCAGCACGCGCGGGCTCAGCTTCGCGGCGAGCGCATCGAGAACCGCATCGAACCCTTCCCGCTCGTACGCGACGCGCACGAGGCCGGTGGGCGTCGCGGCGAGCAGCAGCGGACCGACGGGAGTGTCGATCGTCGTGTAGGCGACATCGAGCAGGCCTTCCGCCGCCGCGCGGTCCGCGAGCCGCGCGCGCAGAGCATCGAGGTGTGCCGCCGACGGGTCGGCCGCGGACGCGAACCGCTCACTCAGCTCGATGCAGGCGATATCCGTCTCTCTGTTCATGCTTGCTCTCCTTCCGTCTCGCTGAGCAGGCCGCGCAGCGACTTCACCCCGTCGGACGCCGCGCGTCGTGCCGCCTCGGCGCTCCCGCCGACGAGCCCCGCGACCTCCGCATACGGCAGACCGCCGAGGTAGTGGTAAGCGACGCACATTCGCTGCTTCTCGGGCAGCGCTCCCACTGCCTGCCACAGCTCCGGGTCGCCTGCGCCGGGGATGCCGAGCGTGCTCGGTCGCTCCGGCAGCTCATCGACGGTGATCGGATGCCGCTGACGCGCCCGCGTGACATCGATCGCCTTCCGGTGGGCGATCGTCACCAGCCACGCCTCGACGTTCGCGTCCTCCGGCAGCCGTGGATAGGCGCGCATCGCCGCGAGGAACGTCTCGGACCAGGCGTCGTCGGCATCGGCGTGCGGACCGAGCACCCCGCGGCACACGCGCAGCACCAGGGTCGCGTTCTGCGACACGATCTGCTCGAACGGTTTCTTCATGGTCATCACTGGGGAGACGGACGGGGATGGTGAAACGTGAGGTCGGAACCTCGTTCAAGTCTGGACCGTTCAGCGCAGCGGCGCGGGCATCTCGTCGGACTCAGCATCGCTTCTTCGCCGTTGAATCTCGTTCCCCTGTCTCGAAGTGCGGCTGGGAATCGGTTGCCGAGAGCACTTCGCGACAGGGGAAGCGCGGCGAGCGTGACAGGCACAGAGAAAACGGGCCGCCGACTTCCGTCGACGACCCGTTGCCGAGGCTCCGGCTACTTCTTCTTCTTGCCGCCGGAGCTCTTGCTCTTCGCGCTCACCGCCGACTTGTCGTCCTTCGTGCTCGCCGCGGCCTTCGAGCCCGAGCCTGAGCCCGAGCTCTTCGCACTCGCGCGGGGCGTGCGGTTCTCGGCGCTCATGAACCACGCGAACTGCTCGAGCTGTTCGATGATGGCGTGCAGCACGTCGGCGCTCGTCGGGTCCTCCTCGTCGACGCCGTCGTGCACGTCGCGCATGGTGGCGACCGTCGACTCGATCGCCGTCGTCACGAGGTCGACGACGTCCGTCGTGCTGATCTCGCCCTGCGGGAACTCCGGCAGCGACGTCGTGGCGGCCACGACGTCCGACCGGCCGTCCGGAATCGCGTGCAGCGCGCGCATGCGCTCCGCGATCTGGTCGCTCGCCAGCCGGCCCGCCTCGACGATCTCGTCCAGAAGCAAGTGGGTGTCACGGAAGTTCGTGCCCACCACGTTCCAGTGCGCCTGCTTGCCCTGCAGGTGCAGTTCGATCAGGTCGACGAGCACTCTCTGCAGACTGTCCATGAGTCGCTCGGACGCCTTGAACCCGTGCTCCGCGTTCTGGCGGTTCGTGCGTGCGGGCCCCGCATCTGGGGCGATCTCAAGCGTGTCTTTGGGTGTCATGTCTTCCTCCGAAGATGGTGTCGGCGACGCGAACCGGCGTCGCACTGCCGACGCTATGCCGTGCGTGCCGCACCGGATAGGCGTTGACAAGGCGGATGCGGCGACGGTATCTGTGAGCGCAGGGACGGGGATGGGCACCTCTTTCGGTGGCCGGCTTCGCCGCGATCGAGAAGACTCTGGGCATGGACATCGCCCTGGACCCCGACGAGATTCTCGTGCGCAAGAGTGGGGCGAACCTGCAGCGCGGCCTGGAGACTGTCGGCGGCCACCTCTTCCTCACCGACCAGCGGCTCGTGTTCCGACCTCACGGGTTCAACGTGCAGTCGGGCGTCACCGACATCCCGCTCGCCGACATCGTCGGCACGCGCCTGGCGTGGACGAAGCTCTTCGGCAAGATCCCGCTCGCCCCGAACACGCTCGAGGTGCAGACCGCCGCCGGCGTGGAATTCGCTTTCGTCGTGAGCCGCCGCACGGAGTGGGCCAGCGCCCTCGAGGCGTGCCTCCCCGACACCTGATCAGGCCCGAGCGTGCGTCACGGCACCGTGTAGAACTCGAGCGCGATGTCGTCCGGTCCGCGGAACGACAGCACGCGCCCGCGCAGCCCCTTCACGATGGGCGATTGCGTCACTCCGCGCTCCCGGAGGTGCTCCTGCCACGACTCGAGCTCGTCCTCGGCGACGCCGAAGCTCAAGTGGTCGAGGCCCACGCGACGCTCCGTGAAGTCCCCGACGATCGCCTTGTCACCGTGCGACACGAAGCTCACGGTGAGCCCGTCGCGCGTCATTATCGCCTTGTCGAGACCGTTCTGCTCCACGTGCGCGAGCTCCTCGAATCCGAGCACGTCGCGAAACCAGGCGAGGCTCGCATCGACGTCCGAGACCGTCAGTGTCACATGGTGGATGCTGCGCAACTTCGGTGTCATAACGCCGATGCTACGCCTTCAGCCCAGGCTGATGCCGCGTTGGGCTGTCGTCCAGTTTTCCTGCGGTTCCGGATGATCGAATAGGGGCGTGTCGATTCTGGTTCGCAGCTGCCTCGTCGCCCTCGGCGGCGTGATCGGAGTGATCGCGTCGTTCGCGTTCGGCGTACTCACGCCCGTCGGGCAGAGTGTCGAGCAGCGCGTCCTCGACTCCTCGAGCTACGCGGAGCACTCTCCACTGCTCGCGGTCGTGACGGTGCCGAACCTCGCGATCGCGTGCGCCGTCGTCGTGCTCATCGCCATCGTCAGACGACGATGGGCGGATGCCGCTGTCGCCGCGCTTCTGCTCGTGGCGAGCAACCTCCTCGGCCAGCTTCTGAAGTACCGGGTGCTCGACCGGCCGCCGCTCACGAGCGACTCCCTCGACGCCGCGAACACGTTCCCGAGCGGGCATACGATCGCGTTCGCCTCCGTCCTGATCGGCCTCGTCATCGTCGTCCCGCCCGTGCTGCGCGCGATCCTCGCGCCGATCGTCGCGCTCGTTCTCGGCGCCGTCGCCGTGCAGCTGCTCGCGTTCGGCTGGCACCGGCCGAGCGACATCGTCGGCGGCGTCTGCCTCGTCGTGGCCATCGCGGGCGTCCTCATGGCGCTGCGCACCCTGCGCACACCGCGCGTGCGCATGGGAAGGAACCCCGCCCGCCCGGTCGGCCGCGTGCTGCTCGGCGTCGGTGTGCTCGCCGGCATCGCCGCCGGCGTGCTCGCGGGCCTGCTCTCGCTCAACCTCCTCGACGACGGCTGGCCCGTGCGGGCCCTCGCCTTCGGCGTCGGCGTTGCGACCGTCTGCGTCGGCGTCGGCGCGGTTCTGTGGATGCTGCCCGCCGTCGCCCGCCGCCGGTGACACCGCACGCGTCGGCACGCGGTACCGTCGAGGTAACGGCACTCGAGGAGGCACCCATGACCGCACCGCTCACCATCGCATTCATCAAGGCGAGCTGGCATTCCGACATCGTCGACCAGGCCCTCGTCGGGTTCGAGAAGGACATGCAGGATGCCGGTGCCGAGCACGTTCTCGACGTGTACGACGTGCCAGGCGCGTTCGAGATGCCGCTGCAGGCGAAGCGGCTCGCCGCCACAGGTCGTTTCGACGCGATCGTCGCCGCCGCTCTCGTCGTGGACGGCGGCATCTACCGGCACGAGTTCGTCGCGCAGGCCGTCGTCGACGGACTCATGCGCGTGCAGCTCGACACCGACGTGCCGACGTTCTCGGTGAGCCTCACGCCGCACCAGTTCCAGCCGACTGCCGAGCACACTGGCTTCTTCCGCGAGCACTTCCTCACCAAGGGCGCCGAGGCCGCTCGCGCGGTGCGTCAGATCGTCGCGCTCGACGTCACCGCCGACTGACTCACTGCGGGTAGATCGTCTCCCCGCGCTCCAGCATCTCCACGAACGTCGTCGCCCGCCGTGCGCGCGTCTCAGGCCGTTTCGCCGTGACGATGCGGAACAGGATCGCGTAGCGGTTCTGCCCGCTCAGCGTCGCGAAGAAGGCGGCGGCAGCGGGGTTCGCGTCAAGCAAGGACTGCAGCTCCGGTGGCACTTCGATGCGCGACGCCGGCGCGTACGCGGCATCCCATCGTCCGTCCGCCTTCGCCCGGTCGATCTCGGTCTGACCCGCCGGCCGCATCCGCCCCGCCGCGATGAGCTCCTCGACGATGTCGCGGTTCACTTGCGACCACGTGCTGCGGGCGCGCCGCGGCATGTACGACTGCAGGTAGTGCCGCTCGTCGAGACGATTCCGCACGCCGTTGATCCAGCCGAAGCACAGCGCCACCTCGAGCGCTTCGGCCGCCGTGACGCTCGGCACGCCGGCGCCCTTCTTCGCGATCGCGAGGTCGATCGCGTCCGAGAGCGCGTGGTTCTCGTCCAGCCAGCGCTCCCACGCGGCAGCGTCGTCAAAGTACAGCGTCTCGCGATCGGCCATGCGCACTCCCTCGTTCCGGCACTGAGTCTACGAGCAGCCGCCGACGTTCTATGCTGACGGGATGCCGGAACTGAACGCTGAGCAGCTCGCGACCCTCACCGAGATGGCCATGGGCCTCGCCCGGCGCGGCGAGACGGCCGAGCTGCTCGAATTCGTCGACCACGGACTTCCCGTCAACGTGCAGGATGCCGCCGGCAACACCGCGCTCATGCTCGCCGCGTACAACGGCCACGCCGACGCCGTGCGCGGCCTCATCGATCGCGGCGCCGACGTCGACCTGCGCAACGCGCGCGACCAGTCGCCGATCGCCGGCGCCGTGTTCAAGGGTGAGGACGAGATCGTGCGGATGCTGCGCGACGCGGGCGCCGATCTCGACGCCGGCACGCCGAGCGCCCGTGCGGCGGCGCAGATGTTCGGCCGGGCGCACCTGTTCGCGTGAGCGGCGTCGAGCGCGGCAGTTGCGTAGGTCAGATGAGTTCGGTTTCCACGGAGAGAGCCGTGTAGGTTCTTTCTGCCCGTCGATCGCAGGAGAGCAGCGGAATCCCTGCAGCCTTAGCGGCAAGGCCGACCAAGCCGTCGTATACCGCGCCTCCCGCGATGTTCGCCGCTGCAAGGATGCCGAGTGCTGAGTTCGTAGCTTCGGCACCGAGATGGTGGGTCCCCGGGAAGTTGGTCGCGATGACACGGGAAGCGGCAGCCGAACTCAGCCTGAGTGTGATCGGAAGGCGCGTCAGCACCGAATAGGTTTCGAACGATGCATGGCCGGATAGGCCAAGGATGAGGCCGTGGGTGCGTTGAATTACCGGCTCATGGAAGTCGGAATTCTCGACGATCAGGGCGATCGCGGCGCTTGTGTCGAGAAGAAGGTCAGCGCTGGTCGGCACGTCGAATCTCCCGCACCGCGTCGATGCTGAGGGGTTCGCCTTCGGTGGCGATGACGAGACGCCCATCCTTTTCCTCGAGGCGGTCTGACGTGGGCACTTCGATTCTGATGCTTGTGCCTTCCACGCTGATATCGACCGGGCCCGGTTCGAACCCGAGCTTCTGACGAATCGCGAGCGGCACGACGATACGTCCGGCCTTGTCCATGGTCGTCCGCATACCATAACGATACCATTCGGATGCCAGACTCACGCCGTGCACAACGTCGACGTCAGGCTGCCGGCTGCGCCGCGCGGACTCTGAGGTCCCGTGCGAGGTGGTCGCGCTGCTCGGTCACGAGCCGCACGAGCGCTCCCGGTGCGTCCGCGTTCGCGGCAAGCCACGCGTCGACCGGGCCAAGGGAGTCGCTCGCGGGGAACAGCCCGAGCACGAGGCGCCGGGCGATCTCGATGCTGCGGCTCTGCCACGCTGCGCGGATCCGCGCGAAGTACGCGTCGTCGCAGCCGGCGATGAGATCGCGGCGGCCACCCGCACGGAAGCCGTGAATCGTCGCGTCGAGATGATCGTTCGTGAGCGAGGTGTCGCTCCACGCCGACTCCCACGCGCGCGCCTTCGCGTCGGTCTCGGGGCGGGCGGCGAGCGCCTCGAGGCGCGCGGTCGCGCCGCTCGCGGTGTTGTCGCGCGCGAGCTCGGCGTCGGCGTCCGCCTCGTTCGCGTGGCCGGTCGCGGCGAGCGCCGTGAGCAGCATCCAGCGCAGCTCGGCGTCGAGCCGCAGGCCCTCGGGAACCGCGTCGCCGTCGAGCATCGCCCGGATCTCGTCCGCTTGCGCGTCGTCGAAGACGGCGGCGGATGCTGCCGCCCGCGCCCACGCGAGCTGCTCGCCCGAGCGGGGGTTCGAGGTGAGCATCGCGCTCCAGCAGGTGTCGAGCCAGGTTCCGCGCTCGGCGTCGCGCGCGGCATCCGGAACGTAGTGCTCGATCGCGAAGGCGGCGTTCGCGAGCACCGAGGCGAGCAGGCCCACGTTGGTCTCGAGCGGCGCGAAGCTGCGCGCGATCGTGAGGTAGCGGGCGGTCGCGAGTTCGCCGTCGCGCGTCGCGTTCCACAGGGCCGCCCAGATGAGGCCGCGGGCGAGCGTGTCGGTGGCGCGGTCGAGGAAGCCCTCGATCGTCTCAAGGGAGCGGTCGTCGAGGCGCACCTTCGCGTACGTGAGGTCGCCGTCGTTCAGCAGCGTCAGCGGTGCGTCGGGCAGCTCGAGCGGCGTGCGCTCGTCCGCCACGTCGAGCTCGACGCGGTCGCGGCTCACGAGCTGCGTCGCGTCGTCGAAGTCGAAGGCGGCGACCGCGAGGCGGTGGGGACGCGGCGCGGTCTGCGTGATCGTGCGCTGCCCGGCGGCATCCGTCTCGATCTGAAGGGTCGAGACACCGGAGGTTTCGAGCCACGCGCGCGACCACGCGCGCAGGTCGCGACCGGACGCCTCTTCGAGCTCGATGAGCAGGTCGTCGAGCGTCGTGTTGCCGAACGCGTGCCGCTGGAAATATCGGCGGGCGCCGGCGAAGAACGCGTTGCGGCCGACGTAGGCCACGAGCTGCTTGAGAACGCTCGCGCCCTTCGCGTAGGTGATGCCGTCGAAGTTGAGCTTCGCGGCCTCGAGGTCGGGGATGTCGGCGACGATCGGGTGCGTCGTCGGCAGCTGGTCCTGCGCGTAGGCCCACGCCTTGCGGCGGTCCGCGAACGTCACCCACGCGTCGCTGAACCGAGTCGCCTCCGCGGCGGCAAGCGAGCCCATGTAGTCGGCGAAGGACTCCTTGAGCCACAGGTCGTCCCACCAGCGCATCGTCACGAGGTCGCCGAACCACATGTGCGCCATCTCGTGCAGGATCGTGTTCGCACGGCCCTCGTGCTGCGCCTCGGTCGCCGCGCCGCGAAACACGTACCGCTCGGTGAAGGTGACGAGGCCCGGGTTCTCCATGGCGCCGAGGTTGTACTCGGGAACGAAGATCTGGTCGTACTTGCCCCACGGGTACGGGAAGTCGAAAGCGTCGTGGAAGAAGTCGAGGCCCTGCTTCGTGACCTCGAGGATCTCGTCAGCGTCGAGGTGCTCGGCGAGCGAGGCGCGGCAGAACACGCCGAGCGGCACGGTGAGCTCGCCGCGGCTCCACGCGGCGTCGACGCGGTGATACGGACCCGCCGCGACAGCGGTGATGTAGCTCGAGAGCGGCAGCGTCGGCGCGAACTCGACGCTCTGGCCGGCGGCATCCGATCGCGCCTGTCCCTGCTGGTTCGAGAGCACCTGCCAGCCGGCCGGCGCATGCACGACGAACGTGTACGCCGCCTTCAGATCGGGCTGCTCGAAGCACGCCATCACGCGCCGCGAGTCCGCCGGCTCGTACTGGGTATAGAGGTAGGTCTCGCCGTCGACGGGGTCGACGAAGCGGTGCAGGCCCTCGCCCGAGCGGGAATACGCTCCGGTCGCCTCGATGGTGAGCACATTGGATGCCGCCAGGCCGGCGATTTGCACGCGCGCCCCGTCGTAGCGCACCGGCTGCTCGGCGCCGTTGAGCGTCACCCTGTGCACGGCTTCGCCGATGAAGTCGACCCACGTCGCATCGCCCCGAGCGAGGTCGGCGTCGAAGGTCAGCGTCGTGGTGGTCGGGAATCCCGAAACGGCGGGGTCGGGCGCCTGCCGCAGGTCGAGTTCGACGCGGATGCTGTGCAGCGTGAGCGCCGCTGAACGAGCGGCGGTCTCATCACGGGTGAGGTTGGCGGAGGCGTTGGAGCTCATGGCTCCATCGTGTCACGCGCGGTGTTTCCGCTGCGTCAGTATGAGTAGCTCGAGCTCGAGCTGCCGATGATGGCGAGCCACCAGAACACGGTCACGAGAACGATGACGGCGAGCGTGATGTAGCCGAGGATGAGGCCCGTCAACGCCGCCGAGTGTCCTGTCCCCCTGAGCTGCCGCGCCTTGCCGAGACCGACGTGGCCGAACACCACGCCGAGCAGCGCGGGGACGAAGCCGGTCACCGCCGAGAACAGCCCGAGGATCGGGACGAACGACCAGATGCCGATGACGATTCCGACAATGCCGAGCACCATGGCGGCGGTCGCCGATCCGTTGCTCGGCGGCCGCACGATGTGGTGATAGAGGTACTGCGATTGCGGCGGCTGGGGCGGATAGCTCATCTCCCTACGCTACGGGAGACGTTCAGCTTTCGCTCAGGCCCTGTTCGGGGGTGGGGCTCGTCAGTTCGCGATGAGCTCCACGTCGATCGGCGTCGCGTTCGAGAAGAGGTCGAGAACCGGGCAGTGCGCGTCAACGGCCCGGCGCAGGTCCTCGTAGCGCTCGTCCGATTCGGGACCCGTGACGTTGATCGTGAGACGCACCTTCTCGAAGCCCGGGCGCACGGCGTCGTCGATGCCGAACAGTCCCTTGACGTTGAGCTCGCCCACCGCGGTCGCCGAGATCGAGTCGATCTCGATGCCGAGGTTCTGCGCGTACAGCCGGTACACGACGATCTGGCAGGAGATGAGTGCGCCGAGCGCGACCTCCACGGGGCTCGCGGCCACGTCGTCGCCGGCGAGGCCTGCGGGCTCGTCGATCGTGAACGTGTGCGTGCCCGCCGTGATCGTCGAGGCGACCGAACCGGTGCCGACTCCCGTCACCGTGTAGCTGAGGTTGGCCGTCGAAGGAGCGCTTTCGATGCGGCGGCTCCAGAATTCGCCGGCCTCGGTGAGGCGTGCGGCGCGCTCGTCGGCGGAGATCTGCGGTGCGGTTTCGGTGAGCGACATGCGATGTCCTTTCGTTTCGCTCAGGCTAGAGCCGTGCGAGTTCTCCGCCAACGGATGCCGTCATGCGGCGTCATACAGCCGCGGGCCGTTCGTCCCCACTGTCAACCCCTCGCGCGGCCTGCGGGAATCGGAGACCAGTTGCTAGTTTTGTGCCGTGAACGACAACGACTCCGCCTCAGGTTCCGCCCCGGACACGAATGAGAACGCGGTGGCACCGACGCCGCCGACGGTGAAGAAGCGGCCCACGGATCCGGCGCGGCGCATTCTCGCGGAGATGACGGATCCCGACAGCATCCACCCCGCACTCATTCCCGGGATCGGCGTCGAAGACACGGGACGCCGGTTTCACACGAACTGGTGGGTCTTCGCGATCGCGGCGGGATTCGTCGCCCTGTTCGTCACGTGGGGCATCGTGGATACGAAGGGCATGGGCGAGTTCTCGAGCTCCGCGCTGACGTGGGTGTCGACCTACTTCGGCTGGCTTTTCTCACTGCTGACGGTGCTCGTGTTCGCGTTCATGCTCTGGGTCGGGTTCTCCGCACGTGGCAGGATCCGGCTCGGAGCCGACGACGAGGAGCCCGAGTATTCGAAGTTCTCGTGGATCGCCATGATGTTCTCCGCCGGCATGGGAATCGGCCTGCTGTTCTTCGGACCGTACGAGCCGCTGACCTACTTCCTCGACGTGCCGCACGGTTTTCAGATCGACGCCGGCAGCCGCGATGCCATGCACGCCGCTCTCGCGCAGACGATGTTCCACTGGGGTCCGATGGCCTGGGCATACTATGCGCTCGTCGGCGGCGCGATCGCTTACTCCACGTACCGCCGAGGCCGCTCTCCACTCATCTCCGCGATCTTCGACCCGATCTTCAGCTCCCGAACGAAGGGACCCGTCGGCGCGGCAATCGACATCTTCGCGATCATTGTGACCCTGTTCGGCACGGCCGTCACCCTCGGGATCGGCGCGCTGCAGATCGGCCGCGGAATCGAAATCGTCGGCGGGATCGGGGATGTCGGAAACGCCGCCATCATCGGCATCATGGCCGTGCTGACCTGCGCCTTCATCATCTCGGCGGTGTCGGGCGTCAAACGCGGTATCCGGGCGCTGTCGAACTTCAATATGGTTCTCGCGGGGCTGCTCGGACTGTTCGTGTTCATTGCTGGCCCGACGGTGTTCCTGCTCAACTTCATCCCGTCCGCGGGTGTCGCGTTCTTCAACGACCTCGGCACCATGATGCAGCGCTCGGCGGCCGAGGGCCCGGATGCAGCGAAGTTCATGGAGACGTGGACGACGTACTACTGGGCGTGGTGGGTGTCGTGGACGCCCTTCGTCGGCATGTTCATCGCCAAGATCTCGCGCGGTCGCACGCTTCGCGAATTCGTCGTCGTTGTGATTGGCGTGCCGTCGCTCGTGTGCCTCATCTGGTTCGGAATCCTCGGCGGAACGTCAATGTGGATGGAGTCAACCGGCATCGCGATCTCCGACGCGAAGTCGGCTCAGGATGTTCTCTTCGCCGTGCTCGAGAATCTCCCGTTCGGGATCGTCACATCCGTCGTGGCCATGATCTCAGTCGTCGTCTTCTTCGTCACGAGCGCCGACTCCGCGTCGATCGTGATGGGCTCCATGAGCCAGCACGGCCGGCCCGAGCCGGCGCACTGGGTCACGATTCTCTGGGGAGTGGCGCTCGCGGCCATCGCGTCTGTACTTCTGCTCGCCGGAGGATCGGATGCGTTGAACGCGCTTCAGGCTCTCATGGTGGTGTCGGCGCTGCCGTTCGCGGTCGTCGTTCTCGCGTTGATGTTCGCGTGGGCACGCGACCTTCAGACGGACCCGCTCATCCTGCGCGGCAAGTACGCGAAGGCCGCGATCGCAGAGGGCGTCCGACGCGGGATCGAGGAGCACGGCGACGACTTCGCGTTCGCAGCGGGAGCTGTCGAGCCCGAGCACGGGGCGGGCGCGTGGCTCGATACGACGAACCCGGCGCTCACGGAGTGGTACGAGGATGCTCGCACGGGAGCCGTCGAGACCATCGACGAGAACGTGGTTTCACCTGAGGAAGACGCTGCGCTCGACGGTGATGCCGAGCGGCGCCGTGACGGCGAGGACGACTCGGACGGGCGCTCGACACGGTAGTCCTCGTCGCCGTCGTCGGTGCGCTTGCTCATCAGGCATCGGCGAGAAGCCCGGCGAGTCGGCCGAGCGCGTTCTCGCCGGCAAGCTCATCGGCGACGAGAGGGAGGTGCGCGAGCGGGATCGAGGGGAGGCTCGAGCGCAGCTGGTCCACGTAGTGCTCCTCGCGAGAGCGTCGCGCGGCGAGCAGGGTTCCCGCGTCAGCGGGTGATCGGCGGTTCACCACGACAGCATCGAGCCCGATACCCAGCTCAGCCAGTTCCCCAGCGAGAGCGAGGGTCTCGGCGACGGGAAGCTTCTCGGCGACGCACACGATGATGAAACCCGACTCGTCCGTCGCCGTGAGCGCCGTGTGCATGGCCGCGAATCGATCGCGGCGCGCGATCAGAGCGCGTCGAAGCTCCGCATCGGCGGATGGCTCCTCCTGCTTCGTGCCGACCAAGCCGCGGGCCGCCGCGGCGAATCGTTCAGAGCGATCTCGGTTCGCGAGAAGCGACTCCGTCCAACTCGTCAGCTGCTCGGGCAACGCGAGGAGCCGGAGCGTGTGGCCGGTCGGCGCCGTGTCGAAGACCAGGAGGTCGTAGTCGTCGCGGCTGGTCTGGATGAGTTCGGCGATCCGCTCGAGCACCGCTGACTCGTGGCTGCCGGGCGCAGCCTTCGCGCGGTCGAGATGCTCGCGCGCGGAGGCGTGAAGCCGCTCGGGCAGCAGCCGCATCATCGTGCGCGACACCGCTGCGAAGTGAGAGTCGATCGTGCGCTTCGGGTCAAGCTCGATGCCGTCGACAAGTCCGTCCGAGGTCGCCAGACGGGTGGGCTCGTCGCCGAGAGCGCGTTCCCAGATGTGCCCGAGGTTGTGAGCAGGATCTGTGGACACGAGCAGCACCCGGGCTCCCTGCCGGGCTCGCGCGAGAGCCAGAGCAGAGGACACGGAGGTCTTTCCGACTCCGCCCTTGCCGCCGACGAAGAGGACGCGCCGAGCGCGCGCGAGCTCTAGCAGCATCCGACGTGATCGAGCGGGGATCGGGGCATGCCCATGCGGCGATGCCAGGAGTGAAAGTTCTCCCAGATCGCCGGTAGCAGCTCTGCACTGTAGTAGGCGGCGGGGTCGGGCACTCCGAGCGCCTCGCCGAGGACCACGATCGAGAAGAAGTCGTCCTCGTCCCGCTTTTCCCGCGCGAGCGTCTGCCGATAGGGGCCGACGTAGAACTCAAGCAGGCCGGCGCGAAGCGCGGCCAGGCGCCGGGAGAGGGTCTCCCGGCGCCTGGCCTTCCGCGTCGATCGCGTCACCGGTCAGACCTGCTCCCGCACAGCGGAGAGCCTGGCATCTGCGTCGATCGGCTCGGGCGGTTCAAGCTGCGCTCGCCGCATGGCGAGGATCGCCTCGACGGCCACCCAGACGCTCGCGACGATGATGATGACGTCGAGCGCGAGGAGCAGCCAGTCCGGGTTCGCCGGATCGGCAAAGCTCGTGAGCTGGTTGATCGCCGCCCAGAAGGAGGTGATGAACACGAAGATGAGCGGTACGAGTGCGTAAACCGGGTTCCGGCGCTTCCGAATGAGCATTACAGCGATGATCGAGAGCGTGAGCGACGCCATCAGCTGGTTCGTCGTTCCGAACAGCGGCCAGATCCGAAGGCCGCCTTCACCGCCAAGACCCTGTGAGAACGTGAGGCCGATGCCGACAACGACCACGATGAGCGTGGCCGGGAACTTGGAGATCCGGAGCTTGACGACATCACCCATCTCTTGGATGACGAAGCGGAGCAGCCGCATGCCGGTGTCCATTGTCGTCGCGGCGAACAGCACGGCCATGGTCGCGAGAACCGTCGCGCTGAGCGAGGCGGGCAACCCGATGCCGTTCTGCATCAGCGCGCCGCCGCCCTTGACGAACGCCTCGACCCCTCCGGCGCCGAAGGAGCTGTACATCTCGTTCCACTCGGTCGCCGTCTTGAAGCCGCCGATGACGGCGAGGATCGTCCCGAGCGAGAGCAGACCCTCACCGACGGCGCCGAAGTAGCCGACGAATCGGGAGTCCGTCTCCTTGTCGAGCTGCTTCGAGCTCGTGCCCGACGACACCATGCCGTGGAAACCGGAGATCGCGCCGCACGCGATGGTCACGAACAGGAGCGGCACCAGGCTCGGCGTTCCCTCCGGCAGGTTCATGTTGAACGCCGGCGCCACGATCTCCGGCTTCGTCGCCGAGAAGAGGGTCGCGAGAAGGACGGAGCCGAACAGCAGGATGAGACCGACGAAGAGCTGAACGCCGTTGATGTAGTCGCGAGGCTGCAGCAGCACCCACACGGGCAGCAGCGACGCGATCGCGCCGTAGACGAACAGTGCGACGATCCAGAACGTGGCCGGGGTCATGCCGAGGAAGGACTCGGGCAGAACGACCGGAACTCGGTCGCCGAGGACGATGAGGGCGTACAGAAGCACGACGCCCACGACCGTGATCGGGATGAGCGGCCAGCGTAGGCGATAGACCGCGACGCCCACGAGAAGCGCGACGCCGATCGCACCCCAGGTCGGGATGACAGCGGTCGGTGTGCTGATCAGCAGGTTCTTGATCACGACGGCGAACGCGGCGATCACCATCAGCAGCAGGAGGAAGATGACGATGAGGAACAGGTTGGCGCCGCGCTTGCCGATGTAGCGCGCTGACAGCGCGCCGATCGAGCGGCCCTTGTTCCGCGCTGACGCCCACAAGGCGCCGAAGTCGTGCATTCCGGCGAAGAACACGGTGCCGATCGTCACCCACAGGAAGGCGGGCAGCCAGCCCCAGATCACGGCGATCGCCGGACCGACGATGGGAGCGGCGCCGGCAACGGATGTGAAGTGGTGGCCCCACAGGATGTACTTGTTCGTAGGGACGTAGTCGACGCCGTCACTCAACTCGTGCGCCGGCGTCTTGAAGTTTTCGTCGAGTTTGTAGACCCGGCGAGCGAGGAATTTCGAATACAGCAGGTACCCGCCGGCGAACATCGCCAAGCCGACGAGCATGAGAATCAGAGAGCCCATGTTTCCCCCTTGTGCGTCATTGCAACGAGTCGGGTGTTCGCCACCCGTTCCCGCGACGCTACCAGACTCTGTGAAGTTACTGTGAGATTGGCGGTCCACGTGGGGGCAGATGCCGGACTCACATGAGCACGAGCCGCACCGCGAGCGCGAGGATCACGACGCCGATCGTCACGTCGAGGATCTGCCAGGCGCGCGGCTTCGCAAGCAGCGGCGCCAGCCGGTGGGAGCCGTAGCCGAGCGCCGTGAACCAACTGATCGAGCCGAGCATCGCGCCGATCGCGAACGGCCACGGCCCCTGCGCGCCCGACCGGTTCGCGAGCGTGCCGAGCATGACGATCGTGTCGAGGTACACGCCCGGGTTGAGGAACGTGAGTGCGAGCGTGACCGTCACGACGGAGCGTCGCGGCATCCGCTCGCCGTTCTGCTCAAGCGACTCGCGCTTCGCCGCCGCGACGAACCGTGTGATCGCGAACCAGACGAGGTAGGCGGCTCCCGCCCATTTCAGGACGGATGCCGCGAGCGGCACGGCCTCGACGAGGGCGCCGATGCCGAGCGCTCCCGCGGCGATGAGCGCGACGTCGGCAGCGATGCACAGCGCGACGACGATCGTGACGTGCTCGCGGCGGATCCCCTGGCGCAGCACGTACGCGTTCTGCGGGCCGACGGCGATGATGAGGGACCAGCCGGCAAGCAGACCGGACACGAGAGCGGAGATCACCACTCAAGCCTCCGGCACGGCCCGCATGAAAGCCAGTGAATGTTTCTGCAGATCATGCAGAATCGCTTCATGAAGATCGAGCATCTGCGCGCCCTCGCCGCCGCCGTCGACAACGGCACAATGGAGCGCGCCGCACGAGCGCTGCACATCACACCGTCGGCGATGAGCCAGCGGATCCGCGCGCTCGAGTCCGACGTGGGGCTCGTGCTGCTCACCCGCACGACGCCGATCGCCCCGACGGAATCGGGTGCCGCCGTGCTGAGGATGGCGCGGCAGGTCGCCCTGCTCGAGGCGGAGACGTTCGAGCAGCTGCGACACGGGGCGGCGCAGCTGAACCTTCCCATCGCCGTGAACGCCGATTCGATGGGGACCTGGTTCCGCTCCGTGTTCGACGTGGCGGCGAGCTGGGACGACATCGCTGTGCGCATCGACGTCGTCGACCAAGGAGCCGAGACCTCGCACCTCGCCGACGGGACCGCGATCGCCGCGGTCACGAGCCACGCACGGTCGGTGCAAGGTTTCACCGCCACTCCGCTCGGTCGCATGCGGTATGTCGCGATGGCGCGGCGCGACCTTGTCGAGAGGTTCCGCGAGAAGAAGCGAGGGCGTGACGGCGTCGACCTCGGGCGGCTGCCGATGGTGAACTACGGCCCCGATGATCGGCTGCAGCTGGACTTCCTCGTGCGGCATGGCGCCGCGCTGCCCGCGAAGGTGTCGCAGGTGCCTGGTTCCCAGGAGTTCTTCGCCGCCGTCGCCGCGGGCGTCGGCTGGGGGATGCTGCCGGAGCTGCAGCTCGGTCAGGACACGTCGGGTCTCGTGCCGCTCGCCGACGACGGCATCATCGACGTGCCGCTGTACTGGCACCGCTGGCGGCTGGACTCCGAGCGTCTTGATCGGCTCACGGCCGCGGTCGTCGACGCGTCGACCGTGCTGCGGCGATAGTGTTCCGCGGCTTCCGAGTGCGTCTTCAGGAGGAGGATCATGAGCCTTGAGGAGGACGCGAGGTCGCGGCATCCGTCGTTAGCGTCTCTCTTGTGACCGTTCAATCCGCGGACCGCGTGCGCCGCGCTCGTCTCCCGCTCGTCGTCCGAGGCGGCGCGGTGCTCGCTGCGAGCCTTCTGCTCGGCGGACTCACCTCGTGCGCGCAGGGGCTTCTGCCCGAGTGGGCGACGTCGTTCGCGAACTCGTCGAGCGGGTGGACGCTGCTGACCGCCGTTCTCGTGTTCGCGGCGCGTGCCGCGTGGGGGATGTCAGCCGTGCTCGGTGCTGGGAGCTTCGTGCTGCTCACGGTCGGCTACGCCATGGTGTCGACAATGCGCGGCTTCTATTACGACCCGATGTTCTTCTCGGTGATCGGCGTGCTGGTCGGGCCGTTCGTGGGCGTCGCGGCGTGCTGGCTGCGGGATCGCGGGCTGCGGGCCGCGTTGGGGACCGCGGCGCTCGCCGGAATCGGCATTGGTGACGCGCTCTATGGGCTCACGGTCGTCGCCTCGACCACGAGTCCCGTGTATTGGGGCGCGATCGGCGTTCTCAGCCTTGCCCTGATCGCCGGAATGCTCGTGCGCCGCATCCGCGGCGTGGTGCCGGTTGTCATCGCCGTTCTCGGCTCGGCGGCCGTTGCGGCCGCCTACTTGCTCGCCTTCCGGGCGCTCAGCGGAGCACCTTAGGCCTTTCTCGCGGGAACACGCGGCCTTCTATGTGGGCTACATGGGGGATTGTGAGGCGCCCCTCGTGAGAGGGACACTGGCCGTCAGTGATCGGAGTGAACGATGTATCCCGCACCGATGGCGATGTCGCCAGAAGTCCACGCAGTCGTCGAGCGTGAGCGGCTCAAGCCGCCGGGAACGTCCGGGCAGACTCCGCACTGGCGACGTATCCGCCGCTGGTGGCGGTCCGCTACGTGTCAGTCTTGACTGCGATCGCGCGGCTTTCTCCGTGGCGGCATCTCAAAGAGGCCGCGGTGACTTCATCCGGTCACAACAATCTCGACGCCAGCACTCAGAAGCTCGTTCCGCAGATCTCGGTCGGGCTCCTTGTCGGTGACGAGCACATCTAGAACGTCAATGCGATCGAGTACTACTCCTTTGCGCTGCCCCAGCTTCGTGTGGTCGGCGGCCATGATCACGGTGTCACTCTGTCCGAGCAAGCTCCGGCGTACCTCCGTCTCAGCCACGTCAAAGTAGCTGATGCCATCGAGAGCGGTGAGACCACCGCAGCCGAGAACCAGCTTGTTGAGTTGAAGCTGACGCCGCTTCTCTACGAGATCTCCGCTTACGAGCGTGGCCTCGCTGGTTAGCATCCCCCCGAGCACGATCACCGAACTCCGCGAGTACTGAAATTCGACAGCCGCCTGAATCGAATTCGTCACAATGAGCAGGTCGTCGCGCGGTGCTAGTTCCGCCGCGACCGCTCTGCACGATGTGCCGCTATCCAAACCGACCGTGTCACCGCTCACAATTAACTCGGCGACTTTGCGAGCAATGGCCGACTTGGCCTCGACCATGACTCCCACGCGCTTTGAGAAGCGGGGGCGCGGAGCCGTCGCTCCCCCGTGAACCCGTTGGAGCACGCCCTCACTATCGAGCCGCGCAAGATCACGCCGGACGGTCATCTCAGACACCTGAAGCGAGCGCGCCGTTCGAGCTACGTCCACCTGACCGTCGCGGTGGAGCAAATCGAGGATGTAACGCTTGCGATCTTCGATGGAATGGCCCGTTGCTTCTACCACGCTTGTCCGTCTTCTCCTGCTCATCGCGCCAGCTGCGTTTGCCCGGTTCTCACGGCCTCGAAGAAGTCTTCTCCGCCGATTTGGCCGCCCTTGAGGACGATCTCGAGTCCGTCCGTCACCAGATCATCTGACTGTAATCGGAAGGCGAGCGTGAGGCCTGACACTGTGCCGATCGTGACCATCGCCCGAGCGCGAAGCGCGGTTACGACATAGCCGGAAGTGTCGCCGCCAGCGACAAGAACTCGACCCAAGTCCGTTGACTCGCGACAGTACCGGACTGCCCGCGCTAGACCGTCGGCGATCTTCGTGACGCTCACCGGGCGAGCCTTCCGGGGGCTATCCGCGCCGCAGGTGTAAAGGATCACGCTCCTCCCCGCTTGGATCTCCCTTCGAGCTTCCAATGCTGCTGACTGGATCTCTAGTGCCCAATTCGAGTCACTACCGCTCGAGTCAAGCGCGATTGTGTGCCATCCGCCGCGCTGGGCATATTCAATTTGGTCACTCGTGAGTGAAGAACAAGATCCGGAAACTGCAAGCACCGGGCCGCTCGATGCGTCGATGTTGTCTGGTCGAGCGCTTGCTTTACGGCCTAGCGCGGATGCGATTCCAATGCCGAAGCCGCCCGATCCCACCCCGAATCCTTGCACGTCCTGCGTATTGCGAAGCACGAGTTCACCTGCTCGTCTGAGGTCGTCTTCAGTAAGGCTGTCGAGAACGATCGCAGAGGCTCCATCATCGAGCGCATGAGCGTACCGCTGCTGCCCTTGTTCGACATCGGCCAGGGCGAGTATATCGACGCCGTAAACGGGCATGCCGAGCTGTAGCTCGATGTGCAGTCTCAGGTCCGCTTCCTTCATCGGAGTGACCGGATGGTTCGTCATGATCGATTGCCGATCCAAGCGGTGCACGTTTCCACGGTCGACCGCGAAGTGATTGCTGAAGACGGTGTAGCGACCAAGATTGGGCTGAGCCACCAAGACTGGTACCGGCGCGCCGCACATCAGATGCTGTCCCCACGTGATCGCAGGCTCGAAGCTTCCGACGGTCGGCGATGAGTCGGCGGTTGAACACACCTTGTAGAGCAGGAAGTCCGGGTTCAGCTGCGCTAACTGTTCGAGAGCGGGAATCAGCTGCGCTCTGATTGCCTCTGGCTCCATAGCTCGTGTAACCCCGGCTATGCCAATGACGGCGTGCGTTTCGGCGGCCGCTTCCAACTCGCCCTGATCTGGAGCTCCAAGGAACAACACGCTATCAAGCCCGAAGCGCTGGTACTGCATGATCAGGTCAGCCGAGCCGGTGAAGTCGTCACCGTAGAACGCCAAGAGCAGGTCTTTAGGCATGTCAGTGTCCAAAAGCTTTCAGCGCGATGTCAAGTGGAGAGCCAGGTTCGGCGACTTCTTCGGGAACATCTCCAGCGACGACCGCGTCCCAAGCCGCTCGCATGCTGCTGACGCCGGCCGACGCGCCACCCGGGTGTGCGTGGATTCCGCCGCCAGCGAGAACAAGGATGTCGGCAGACTGAATCAAAGCGTGCGTTGTCGCTGCTGTGGCGGCCGTTTGTGCTGATGAAAGCACCGGCAGCATCGGATTACCAATCTCGAGCGGGCGCTGCATGGCCCGCACGCTTGAAACTACCGCTGAGTTGTCTTCCCAGAACTTACTGTCTATGCCACCAACGTGTAAATGGTCGGCCCCACACACGCGGGCGAGCTTCTGAAAGACGCGGAAGGACATCCCCAGTCCCGGGTGTCTGTCGAGTGCACCAAACCCGGCGCGATGTCCGTGCAACGCGAGGTCCGTACTCTTTCGAAGTTCAGCCAAGGCTGAGAAACCGATAGTGGGGATAGCCGCCATCGCGCAGGTCCCGCCTTGGCGCTCGATCCGTTCCAGCCCCATTTTCATGCTGTCTACGTCGCCCGTCACATTGAACGCGTACATTGTCAGCTTGCCGGTCTGATCCGCTACGTCATTGAGAACACGCATGACGGCATCGATTCTCTGGTTCAGAGGAGCGAACGGGGGATCGGTATTGAGTTCGTCGTCCTTGATGAAGTCGATGCCGGCGAGAGCGAGCTCTCGAACAAGGGCGGTAAGTTGTTCCAGATGCAGGCCAATCGATGGTTTGACGATCGTCCCGATCATGGCCCCGCCATCTACCCCCATGAGGCGTCGGGTGCCGGGAATGCCGCGTAGCGGACCCGAATAGTGTTGCGCGAGCGCTGCCGGCAACTCGACGTCGAGCAGCTTGACGGCGGCGAGTTCTCGGAGCTCATAAAGGTTACCCGCAACCGTTGTGATCAGTGATGCCACTGAGGGTCCGAAGTTGATCGTCGGGAAGAGCACTTCGACGGTTCCGGTCGTAAGCGTTGCCGCCGGAGACGGCCGCCATGACCCAGGCAGCGGCGCAATGGGTGTCTCGTCGACCGTGATGCGACTCACAACGGCGCCGTGGCGGCGCTTGAGGTCTTCGGACTCGAGCGCGACGCGAGTGAAAGTCCCGGAGGATTGTTCCCCGGCCAGAATCTCTGCCGCCTTCTCAAGCGGAAGGTAACTAGAGATTCTGTAGGTCGCGACGATATAGCTGTCGCGAGGCTCGGACTCACTGATTGTCACTCAGAACCCCATTCGGAAAGAGCACGACCTTGTTGGCCTCGCCAGTGAGCAACTCGATCGCGTGATCGAAGTCCCTCAAATTCAATCGATGTGTGATCAGCCAGCTCAAGTCAAGTCGTCCTGATGCGAGTAGGTGGCTGAGGTCCTCCCAGGTGGACCAGAGACGGCGGCCGAAAACTCCTCGAAGGGTGATCCCCTTCTTGTTTATGTAGGCGGCGATATCGATCGGAATCTTCGATCCGGGATGCCCGATGGTGACAACATCTCCTTCACGCCGCACCGCTTCGAGAAGTGTCGGTAGGGCACTTGGCGCCGCTGACACCTCGAACGCTACGTCCGCTCCACCTCGTCGACCGGAAACAGTTCGGACGTAATCGACCACGTCATCGGAAGGGTCAAGTACCTGAGCGCCCAGAGACTCAGCAATCGCGCGCCTATACGGGTTCGGCTCTATAGCAATGACGTGTGACGCTCCGAACAGCATGCTCAGCTGAATTGCGACAAGCCCAACAGGCCCGCAGCCGCTGACCACGACAACTCCTCCCACGCCGGCGAAACCGCTCCTAGCGAGCGCGGTCAACGCCACCCCGGCCGACTCCATCAATGAGCCAACTTCGAGCGACACGGATTCGGGAAGCTTCACGACAATCGATTCGGGTACGGCAGTGCGCTGTGCGAACCCACCGTTCACGTGCATGCCGAGGATCCTCATGTTGAGGCAGTTGTGCGCGTTGCCGATGCGGCACTGGTAACAATCAAGGCAAGGTACGTGGCTTTCGAGGGCCACTCGGTCGCCAGGCGCAATGGTCGTGACGTCTGAACCCACCTCAAGGACGGTTCCGGAAACCTCGTGACCGATCACGACAGGGAGTTCAAGATTGAACGCCTGAGCGGATGGAGTCCACTCGTACAGTTCACGATCAGTGCCGCATACGGAAGCTGCTGCCACTTCGATCAGGACGTCTCGTTTGCCGACAATTGGCTCGCTCAGGTCCTTGATGAACTCAGCGCCGTGCCCTGGGCGGTTCTTGATGATCGCTTCCATTAGCCCTCAAACTCCCTTGTTTCGACTGTGCGAACGAACACGAGCCTACGCTGTTTCGAACAGAACGGTCAATATCACGATTGGGAAACGCGGTTGACCCGCGTCCTTCCTGGGTGTTAGCTTTGCCGGCACGGACGTTCGAACGAACACCGTGTCTCGGCGGAGCTCAAGGCTGAGTTCTCCCGTGGATGTGATTTCAATGGCGAAAGGAAGAATCCGTGCAGATGAAAGGACTCGCAGTCCTCGGGGTGTTTGCAGTCGGGGCGATGGCATTGGCCGGCTGCGCCCGCGGCGGAGCGGTAGAAGGCAGCAAGGACGAATCCGGTCTGCCGAGTTACACGCTGACTATCGGAAGCTCTGTCGCGGCGAGCACTCCCGTCAACCAGGGAGCGTTGCGGTTCAAAGACACCGTTGAGAAGAAGACTGACGGCCGCGTGACCGTCGAGGTCTACCCGGCGGAGCAACTCGGATCCGAGCCGGAGATGATTGAAGGGCTCGAGCTCGGCAGCGTATCGATCGCTATTGTGGCGACCGCGGTTCTCGCCGACACCTGCCCGCAATTCGGGGCATACGCACTCCCTTACGTTATCGAGGGAGATACGAGTGAGGAGCAGTACGCGAACCTCCGCAAGCTAACGGGCTCCAAGTTCAACGAAGACATCGTCGAAAAGTGCGCGGAGGACACCGGGAACCTCGTTGTGGACAACTCGTGGTGGTACGGCAACCGCAACCTGACCACAAGATCAACCGAGGTCAACGTGCCCGAGGATATGCGCGGCCTCGACATTCGGACGCCACCCGCGGATCTCCATACGATGGGCATCAAGGCATTCGGCGCCCAGGCGGTGCCGATGGCATTCAGTGAGGTTTACACGGCGCTCGACACCGGAGTCATCGACGGCCAAGAGAATCCGATCAGCACCATTTACGAGAACGCCCTGTTCGAAGTGCAGGACTACCTGTCCCTCACGAAGCACATGACGCAAAACCAAACTCTGGTCATGAACAACGACTTCTTTGAAGGCCTTCCGAAGGAAGATCAGGATCTTATCCGAGATGCCTTGGACGAGGCTGGCGAATGGCAGTCGAACCTCCAGCTGAAGACCAATGCGGAGCAGTTGGAGAAGCTGAAGGACAAGGGCATGAATGTCATCGAGCCGGACCTTGCCCCTTTCAAGGCCGCGGTCGAGGACGTTCGCGCGGACTGGCTGAAACAGCACGAGCTGTCCGCGGAAGACCTGTCGCAGATTCAGAAGTAGGGATCCAGCTGGGGGCGGAGCACGCCCCCAGCCGCCTCCCGCACCATTCCCTCAACAAGAGGATCATCAAATGACCTTTAAAAGCGTGGTCAACATCCCCATTGCCTTCCTTAAGGGCGTCACAGTCGCGCTGGTTGCCGCGTTGATTGTGGTCGTTGTGGGCACCGTGCTCTTTCGCGTTTTCAACATCGTTCCAGAAGGCTCGTCCGAACTGGCGATTCTCCTATTCATTTGGCTCATCTACCTCGGCGCATTCGTGGCGTTCCTGGAAGGTGGTCACCTTGCCATCACTGCCGTCGCGAATCGGTTTCACGGCCGCTGGTTGGCCGGCTTTCTCATCATTTCCGACGCAGTGTTGCTCTTCTTCTTGATCATCTTGACCACGGAGAGCTACAAGTACGTGATGCTCGCACTCAGCAACGTCCGGCTTACGGCGAGTCTCCATATCTCACCCGCATGGGGATACAGCGCCCTGCTCGTGGGAATGGGGCTTTCGGCGCTCTATGTAGCGGGAAGCATCGCAATGAACATCCGACGTCTTTGGACAGGTGAAGAGCCTCCTCACCATTCCGACGAAGAGCTTGAGGGGACGCAGGTCTAATAATCATGGGAATCCTGTATCTCGTAGTTTCCTTCGTCCTATTACTCATGCTGCGTGTCCCAATTGCCTTCGCACTTGGACTGTCGTCACTGGGTTACATCTACTGGTTCATGCCTGCCGCTGTGCCGCTCACAGTTATCCCGCAGATCATGAGCTCCAAACCGGCCTCGTTTCCGCTTCTCGCTATACCGTTCTTCGTGCTGGTCGGCGAACTCATGAACGCAACCGGCATTTCTGAGCGTCTCGTTGATCTGGCAAAGGCGATCGTCGGTCACTTCCGAGGCGGGATGGGAATCGTGTCCCTCGCGGCGAGCGCACTAATGTCATCGTTCTCCGGCTCATCCGTCGCTAACTCGGTTGGTGTCGGCGGAATTACCATTCCGGCGATGAAACGGCAGGGTTATCCGGCGCCGATCGCCGCGGGAATCGAAAGTGCTGCCAGCAGCCTTGGCACAGTTATCCCTCCGAGCATCTCGATGATTGTTTACGGGTCCTTGACGGGGGTATCGATCGGCGGGCTCTTCATCGCCGGGTATATCCCCGGGATTCTTGAAGTGATTGCTCTCGCGATCATCATTGCCCTCATAGCAAAACGCCACGGCATACCGGTTGCAGAGCGGCAGCCATTGAGCGTGATTGGCCCGGCCTTCGTGCGTGCCCTCGGCGTTCTCGCCATCCCGGTGATCATTATCGGCGGCATCCTTCTCGGAGTGATGACGGCCACCGAGGCGGGTGCAGTCGGTGCGGTCTACACCTTGCTTCTGGCGCTCGTTTATCGGACTGTCACGTGGAAACTGCTCTACCGAGTGCTCTTGCGTACTGCGGTTACGACCGGCGTGATCCTCACAGTCATCGCGACCGCATCCGTACTCGGATATGTGATGACCTACGAGAGGCTTCCGGCAAAGGCTGCTGATGCACTGCTCTCTGGGCTCAGTGCCGACTGGCAGATAATGCTCGTAATCGTGCTGCTCATGGTCATTATTGGCAGCTTTATGGAAACGAACGCCGCGATTGCGATTATCGCGCCAGTGATTGTCGGGATCACTGCTGGTACGCAACTTGATCCATTGTTCGTCGGACTCATAGTGGTCGTATCGCTTTCGATCGGTGTCGCCACTCCACCTGTTGGAGTGTGCTTGTTCACGACAGCGAAGATTGCACGGACGACGATTGAGAAGGTATCCGTAGCGGTGACGCCGCTCGTAGGCGCTGTCGTGCTGATCACAGCGATACTTGCGCTGCTCCCTGGCCTCGTTCTTTGGCTTCCGAGGTTGGCTGGCTTCTAGTGAGAGCACGCGAGGGCAACGAAGCCTTCCGATGCTCGGGAGCTGTTGGTTCCCCGTGATGTGGAAGAAACGCGCGTTGCCAATCTGTGAAGAAGAAGGGGGCGGCAGCTTGCCGTCCACGAATTCGAACTGGCACGACCCAAGCGAGGAGAGACCATGACCGAGCGAGTCCGGTGGATCGCAAATCTCAGTCTTCTGTTCACGGAGATTCCGCTGCTCGACAGGCCGGCGGCCGCAAAGGCCGCGGGATTCGACGAGGTCGAATTCTGGTGGCCATTCGGAACGGAAGGAAGACCGCGAGCCTCTGAAATTGAGCGGTTCACGAATGCAGTTCTGTCCGCGGGAGTGCAACTGGCCGCAATGAACTTGTTTGGTGGTGACATGCAGGCCGGCGAGAGGGGCGTGCTCTCGTACCCTGAAAGGACGGAAGAGTTCCGCGAGAGCGTGAGGATCGCGGCCCACATCGGCGAATTGCTCGGTACGCGCCTCTTCAACGCTCCGTATGGACATCGCCGGGAAGGCCTCCCTGAGGCCGTGCAGGACGCACTGGCTGATGAGAGCTTGGCGTTCGCATCATCAGAGATCGGCAAGATTGGCGGCACCGTGCTGCTCGAGCCGATTAGCGGCATGCCCTTGTACCCCATGAAGCTGCCTCAGGACGCCTTCGCAGTGATCGACCGTTTGCGAGAGAGCAAGGGAATCACGAACCTTGGCTTCTTGCTCGATCAGTACCACCTGGAGAATCAAGGGGTCGACCTGCTCACGGCGATTGACGATTGGGGCGAAAAGATCCTCCATGTCCAACTTGCAGACGTCCCGGGACGTGGCGAACCGGGTAGCGGTGCTGCCCAGATCGGACCCCTCATAGAGCGGCTTAGGGGGAGCGGCTACACGGGAGCGTTTGCGCTGGAATATATTCCGACTACGGACACAGCGACGTCATTGGTGGCCTGGGAACGCGAGCGGAGCAGTTGGGGCGTTTGATTTGGCCGTCACCGCAAGTGCGACCCCCGACGTGTATCCAAACTTCTGGAGGCTTCGCGCTTCTTGAGCGATGCGGTCGCGCGGGCGGGTGTCGCTAGTCAACACGATCGGGAACCTTCGCCGAAGCTCCCGGGGACGTGCTCGTATGACAACGAGAAGTAGGAAGGAGTGGCCATGACTATCGGCCTCAATACATACGCGTTCTTCTGGCAATGGTCCGATCGAGTCCGAACCCCTATCTCGCTCGAGCAGATGCTGCAGAAGACCGCGGATCTCGGCATCGAACTGTTCCAGATCTGCGACTACCCGCAAATCGAGACACGCAGCGACGAGGAGTTGGGCGCACTTCGCAGCTACGCCGAAGACCTCGGCATCAGGTTGGAACTCGGTACCAGAGGCGTGCGGCCTGTGCATTTGCGGCGGTACCTGCACATGGCTGAGCTATTGGGCGCTCCGATCGTCCGCAGCATGTTCAACACGCCCGACCACCGGCCGACCGCGTCCGAGGCCGAAGGGCTATTGCGAGAAGTCCTTCCCGATTTCGAGAGAGCCGGTGTGACGATCGCTCTCGAAACCTACGAACAAGTGCCGAGCAGTACGCTTGTCGATCTCGTGTCACGCATTGGCAGCACCAGCCTCGGCATCTGCAGCGATCCGGCGAACTGTGTCGCTGCGCTTGAGAGCCCGGGCGATGTTATCGCCCGTGTGGCTCCCTATGTGGCAAACATGCACATCAAGGACTTCACCTTCACGCGGCTGGACGGGTGGGTCGGATTCTCGCTCGTCGGGGCTCCTCTGGGCAAGGGACTGCTCGACTACGACACCATGATCGGCGCCATCCAGCCTGGCGAACGCGGCATTAGCCAGATCATCGAGCACTGGCTTCCCTGGCAGGGCGACGAGGAGACGACCTGCCGAATGGAAGACGAATGGACCGCGCACAACGTGCGCTACCTGAGGAGCAAGCAACAATAGCTGCGCGGCCGGCGTTCCTCGACGTCGTCGGAGCAGCTTCGTACTGAGCATGCACGTCGCCAACGCTCTCGAAAGGTCGGCGACGTCAGCCGCGGCAGCGGTGATTCCTGCCGACGGTTGTTCCCGCGATCGTTCCCCGGCGTACTTCGACCGGCGCGAAGAGCTGAAGGTCCGGCTCTGGCAGCTGCAGGCCGAGCTGAAGGATGAGCCGCATTCCTCGCAGCCGCTGCCTGATCGGCTCTCGTCTTCGAGGGTCTGAACCGCGGATACGCTGGAATCGCGAGCGAGCATGCACGCCGAGAAGGAGGAGTCCGGATGCCGCAGGACATGGTGCTGATTCCCGGCGGCGAGTTCGCCATGGGCTCGCGGTCGTACTACCCCGAGGAGGGGCCCGTCCACACGGCCCGCGTCGACGCGTTCCTCATCGACGCGCACCCCGTCACCAATCGTCTGTTCCGCGAATTCGTCGACGCGACCGGATACGTCACGGTCGCCGAGCGCGCCCTCGACGCGACCGAGTATCCGCAGCTGAACGAGGCCGAGCGCGCCCCGGGCAGCCTCGCGTTTCGAAAGACCGCCGGCCCCGTCGACCTGCGCGATTGGCGGGCGTGGTGGGAGTGGATGCCGGGCGCCAACTGGCGGCATCCGTTCGGCCCCGACGACGACATCGACGGCAAGGACGAGCACCCGGTCGTGCAGGTGTGCTTCACGGATGCCGCGGCGTACGCGGCCTGGGCGGGCAAACGGCTGCCAACGGAAGTCGAGTGGGAGCGCGCAGCCCGCGGCGGACTCGACGGAGCGGAGTTCGCGTGGGGCGACGAGCTCGCGCCGGACGGCGAGCTGCGCGCGAACACGTGGCAGGGCAGCTTCCCGTACGACAACACCGGAGCGAACGGGTGGGTCGGCACGTCGCCCGTCGGCAGCTTCGCGTCGAACGGCTATGGACTCGTCGACATGATCGGCAATGTGTGGGAGTGGACCTCGAGCCGGTTCACCGCGAACCACCGGGAGGCGGCGCGCGCGGCGGCGCTTGAGGCGCCGGCCGGCCGCTCGCTTCTGCAGACTGTCCCGGTCACGGCGGCGGACGACGCGGGCGCCGGCTGCGGCTGCGGGTGCGGCGGCGAGTCGTCGCGAGCTGCGGCGGGAGGCGCTGCAGCATCCGTTCCCGATTCGAGCGTGCGCAGGGTGACCAAGGGCGGATCCCACTTGTGCGCTCCGGAGTACTGCCAGCGCTACCGGCCGGCAGCGCGGTCGCCGCAGACCGAGGACTCGGCGACGACGCACCTCGGCTTCCGCTGCGCCGCCGACGCGTGAGTCAGAGCAGCACGACGACGGCAAACACGACGGCGATGAGGCCGCCGGCGAAGCACGCGAGCGACAGCAGCAGCATCGGCCACGCCGACACAGTCAGCGTCGAGGTTGCGAGCAGTTCACGCGTCCCCTTGGCGTAGCGGCGGTGCGCCGCGGCATACGCGGCGACCGCGACGGCGATACCGGTGACGCCCGCGAAGATGGCGGCGGGGCCTCCGAGCTCGGGGGCAACGTAGTGGACGGCTGCCGCGATGCCGACCATGAGCGCGAGCGTCGTGCGCTGCCACGACATGAGCGTGCGCTCGGGCTGCAGTCCCGGGTCGAAGACGCGTGGGCTGGTCACAGCATGAGGCCGGTGGCGACGAGGGCGCCGGCGAGCACGAGACCGACCACGATCACGATCGCGAGTGACGGCGCGTGCAGGGGATTCGCCTCGCGAAGAGCGCGTTCGTTGCGCATCCACGCGATCCAGCCGTAGATGGGCGCGGCGAGACCCAGGCCGAGCAGGATCGCGACGGCACCGATGCGCAGCCCGAGCGGGATGTCGAGCGGCAGGGCGGCAAGCGCCACGCCCCCGGCGAGCAGCGCGAGCGACGTTCGGATCCAGGCGAGGAAGGTGCGTTCGTTCGCTAGGCTGAAACGCGGATCCGGGTCCGTTCCACGGTCGTATACGCGACGCGGGAAGCGGGTTTGGGGCATGACTCGATCGTACTTAATGGGACGAGGCACCCGCATATCGCTGCGACGCAGTATGCCGTCCCTGCCCGAACTGGAGCACGATACACACGCTCGGGCTCAACTCCCGCTGACGAAATCGCGCGGCACCCGCTCGGCCCCGACGACTCCTTGTAGGAGCTCAGGGTCGATCATCTCGCCGCGGCGCAGCACGCTGATCTGTCCTGTCGGCTCGAGGATCACGCACGCGACCTCGGCGCGGCTGCGCACGCCGGCGAGCCGGAGTTTTGAGTACACCTCGTCCGCGACGACGTGGGAGGACGCGAGGTTGTCCTCGAGCAGCTCGGTGCCAGCCATGAGCACGACCGCCGGGCTGTTGACGAGATTCGCAGCGCGTCTCACGCGTCGCAGCTGGCCTGTTGCGGCCTGCAGCACAAGCAGCGTCGCGAGCCCCAGCAGTCCCGCGAAGAGGGTGGGGGTATCGCCGAGAATCGCGCGCCCGATGACCGCGCCGAGGGCGATCACCGCGGCGAGGTCGAAGCTCGACAGCGTCGCGAGCGTGCGCTGTCCCAAGCCCCGCACGAGCAGCAGTACCGCACCGTAGAAGACGATGCACGAGACAACCACGCGGACAGCGTCAAGCCAGTCGAGTCCGAATTCCATCCACATGCGAGAGCCCCTTCGTGCGCGACCGGCGAACGAAGGCGATTATCCCACTGCGGGCGATCTGCTCAGCGCGGGCACCGTGGCCGAGGCGTCAGCGCGGTTCGACGTCGAGCACGACCTGGAACTCGAGAACCGTCGCTTGCGTCAGAACGGGCTTCCCGTGCTCACCCTTGTGGGCGGCGCGCGCGGCGCCATCGCGCCACGCCTCGTAGGACTCGTCGTCCTCCCAGCGCGTCACGACGAAGTAGCGATCCTCGCCGGCGACGGGACGAAGCAGCTCGAACCCGAGAAAGCCGGGGGAGTCGTCGATCGTTCCGGCGCGATGAATGAATCGGCGTTCGAACTCGGGACGCGCCTCTTCGGGAACTTCGACGGCATTGATCTTCACGACGGCCATGACGCAATCCTACGAGCCGTCATCACGACAACGTCAGAGCGGATGCCGTGGCAAAACGAGCTGCCCACGGACAGTCACTGTTTCCGGCGGCCCGTGAGTCGCGGGTAGAGCCAGAACAGCGCGATCGTTCCGACCGCCGCGCGCACCGCGGCGAAGACGAGCACCCACCAGCCCACGCCGTTATCGGCGAGCAGGAACGCGACGCCGATGATCACGAGGACGACGTCCGCGGCGTACGGGACTTTCAGCCAGAACAGCAGCCGCGCATTCGGCGGGGGCTGCGCCGGTTCGGGTTCATCCCGATAATTCGACACGATTAGGAGCCTACCGCCGAGAAAATCGCCGCCCCTTCGATGTGCCGCTCAGCGGTACACATCGCTGCGGTGGCCGATTTCAATCGCCAGAACCACGAGCTCCGCGTCTCGAATCTCACACAGTATGCGGTAGTCGCCGATGCGATAACGCCATTTGCCCGAAAGCCCCGCAGTCAGTCCCTTGCCTATCGAGCGCGGATCGTCGCAGCCATCGACGTTCTTGTTCAACCACGACACAATGATGCGCCTGACGCCTGGATCGAGCTTTGAGAGCTGCCTTTCAGCGCGACGCGAGTAGAAGAGACTCCACATTTACAGATACTTTGCGGCGATCTCGTCTGCGCTCAGTGTCAGCGGATCTGCATCGAACTCATCCTTGGCTCTGTTCCACGCCTGAAGATCGAGTTCATCCTCGATGCGTTCAAGCGCAGACCTGCGCACGAACTCGGAGACGGACATGCCGAAAGTCTTCGCGTAGTCGGTAAGGAGACGCTTTTCCGAGGCGTCGAGCCGAAGCGTCAAGGTGGAAGTGGCCATCGAAGTACCTCCTGTGTTACAGTGTAACACAGGCTCAGCGCCAGCCGAGCTCCGGCGCGACGAGCGTCACGACGCTCTCGAGCAGCTTCGCGTTGTAGTCCACGCCCAGCTGGTTCGGCACGGTCAACAGAAGGGTGTCGGCTGCCGCGATGGCGGCATCCGATCTCAACTCCTCGATGAGCTTGTCGGGCTCGCCGATGTAGCTCTTGCCGAAGCGGGAGATGCTGTCATCGATGACGCCGACCTGGTCGCGGCTCTCGGCTTGGGCGCGGATGCCGAAGTAGCGGCGGTCGGCATCGGTGACGAGGGGCATGATGCTGCGGCTCACCGAGACGCGGGGCGTGCCCTCGTGGCCGGCTTCCTTCCAGGCGTCGCGGAAGACCTGGATCTGCTCGGCCTGCAGCTCGTCGAACGGCACGCCGGTGTCTTCGGTCAGGAGCGTGGAGCTCATGAGGTTCATGCCCTGCTCGCCCGTCCACTTCGACGTCGCGCGCGTGCCGGATCCCCACCAGATGCGCGTGTCGAGCCCCGGCGACTGCGGCTCGATCGCGAGGGCGCCGGCGTGGCCGGCGGTTTGCGGGTTCGCGCGCACGAGACCGGCTCCGGAGATGGCGGCGCGGAAGATCGCCGTCTTCTGCCGGGCGACGTCCGCGTCGGTGGCGTCCTCGGGCGTGACGTAGCCGAACGCTTCGAACCCGCGGTCTGCGGGCTCGGGTGATCCGCGGCTCACGCCGAGCTGCAGGCGCCCGCCGCTGATGAGGTCGGCGGCCCCAGCTTCCTCCGCCATATAGAGGGGATTCTCGTAGCGCATGTCGATCACGCCCGTGCCAAGCTCGATGCGGCTCGTGCGCGCTCCCATCGCGGCGAGCAGCGGGAACGGCGAGGCCAGCTGCGGCGCGAAGTGGTGCACGCGCACGTAGGCGCCGTCGACACCGAGCTCTTCGGCTGCCACCGCGAGCTCGATCGTCTGCGTGAGCGCGTCGGCGGCGGTGTGCACGAGCGAGCCCGGCACGTCCTGGTAGTGCCCGAACGAGAGAAACCCGATGCTCTTCATGCTTGCGACAGCGTCGGAATGCGGTCCGGTATTCCCGCCATCACCGCGCGGATGCGGTTGACTGGAGGCACACCAACGTCGGGAGAGCACATGCGCATCGGACTGATCGGCGCGGGCGCCGTCGCCGTCAACCACGTCACGGCGGCCGAGCAGATCGACGGCCTTGGCATCGCCGCGGTGTGCGATCTCAACGAGGACGCCGCCCGGGCCGTCGCGCCCGAGGACGCGGCGATCTTCGGCGACTACCGCGACCTCTATGCGAGCGGCCTTGTCGACGCGGTCATCGTGAACACCCCGCACGCTCTGCACGCGCCCATGGCCGTCGAGGCGGCGGCAGCCGGACTGCACGCGCTCGTGGAGAAGCCCATGGCGACGACGCTCGAAGACTGCGATCGGATGCTGCGCGCGAGCGAGCAGCATGGAACGACGCTCATGGTCGGCCACGTGCAGCACTACACGCCCGGCAAGCGCGCCGCCGCCGACGCGATCGCGCGTGGCGACATCGGCGCTCCGCTGCTGCTGCGCGACTATCGCACGACGGACTACCGTCCCGGCATCCGCACGCCCTGGTTCTTCTCGAGGCGCATCGCCGGCGGCGGCTCGCTCATCAACATCGGCGGGCACTGCATCGACCGCACCCTGTGGCTCGCCGGCGGGCGGGCGCGCACCGTCACCGCTTCCGTCGCTCGTCGACACGACGTGTCCGTGGAAACCGATGGCATCGTCCGACTCGAACTCGACACGGGCGCGACCGTGTCGATAACCGTCGTGTCAGACGCGCCGCGCTACGCCGACGAACTCGTCATCGTCGGGGAGGGCGGCGTCATCACCGCCGACCCGCTGAACGGCACCTTCCGGCAGCAGGACGGTCACACCCTCACGCTGTGGGAGGCGAACGACGACTGGCTGCAAGACGCCTTCACGGCGGAGCTGCGCGACTTCGCATCCGCCGTCGGGGGAGCCGAGCCGAGCGTGTCGCTCGCGCACGCGCGGCACGTGGTCGAGGTCGTGCTCGCGGCGTACGAGTCAGCGCAGTCGGGACGCCCCGTGTCCGTGCGCTGAGTGTCGGCCGTCCGTAGCATGGGTGCATGGCCGCGCCCGAGACCCTCTCTGACATCGTCACGTCCTTCCTCGACGTCGTGCACGACAGGCTCGTCGACGACCGCAGGGGCGCGGTCGCGGACTACATCCCGCAGCTCGCGGAGGTCGACCCGGAGCTGTTCGGCATCGCCCTGTGCGGCCTGAACGGTCGCGTGTACGAGAGCGGCGACACCGACGTGCCGTTCACGATCCAGTCGGCATCCAAACCCTTCGTCTACTCGCTCGCCCTCGACGACCGCGGCCTCGACGCCGTGCACGAGCGCGTCGGCGCGGAGCCGAGCGGTGAGGCGTTTAATTCGGTGAAGCTCGAGGCGGGAACCGGACGCCCGCCGAACCCCATGGTGAACGCGGGAGCGATCGTGACGACTTCGCTCGTCGACGGTGCGAGCCCCGAGCGACGGTTCGAGCGCATCCTCGAACGGCTGAGCGCGTTCGCCGGCCGGCAGCTGAGCGTCGATGAGGCCGTCTTCGCGTCCGAGCAGGAGTCGGGCGATCGCAACCGGGCGCTCGCCTACCTCATGCGCGGCGCGGGCTCCCTCACAGCGCCCGTCGGCGACACGCTCGACACGTACTTCCGGCAGTGCTCGATTCTCGTCACCGCGCACGACATCGCGGTCATGGGCGCGACGCTCGCGAACGGCGGCGTCAACCCGCTGACCCGGCGACGCGTGACGAGCGCGGAGACCTGCCAGCACGTGATGACGATCATGGCCACGTGCGGCATGTACGACTACGCGGGCGAATGGCTGCTGCGCGCTGGCCTCCCGGCGAAGTCCGGGGTCGCGGGCGGCCTCGTCGCGAGCTCACCGGGCGAGTTCGGGCTCGGCCTGTTCAGCCCGCGTCTCGATGCGAGCGGCGCGAGCGTGCGCGCGGTGGTCGCGGCGCAGCGCCTCGCGAACCGCTTCGGGCTCCACGTGCTGCACCGGCCGCTCTCGCTCTCGGCCTCCGAGGTCACTGCCGCGAACGACGAGCTGGAGGCCGGGCTCGGAGCGGAACAGGATGCCGCTGCGGCGCAGCTGCTGCAAGACCACGCCGACGATCTCGCCGTGTGGCGCTTGCGCGGCTATATCGACTTCGACGGCGCCGAGCAGCTGCTCCTCGACGTCGACGCCTGGCTGCAGGCGCGGCCCGCCGAGCGCGAGAATCCGGCGGTCATCGTTCTCGACCTCACGGAGGTCACGCAGCTGCAGTCCGTCGCCGTGTGGATGCTCGCGGCCCTCGCGACCTGGTGCCGCGAACGCGGAATGCGCGTGATCGCGAGCGACCCGCAGGGCCGCAGCCTCGGTGTCGCGGGACTGTCGCAGACGCCGGACTTCGACGGCGCCGTGCGTGACGCGGCGGCGACAGCGGGATCGGGAACGCCAGCGGGCTGAGGTCGCGGGGTGACTTAGGAGTCGCTACGCGTATCGCCGGGCAGCTTCACGAAGCGCATCGACGTGCCTGTAGATCTGGTCCAGAGACTCGATCGGCACTCTCGTTTCGGCCTTGTTCTCGTCAAACAGCCCCAAATACTTCTGAGAGTGGTTGAAGTGGAGCCGGGCGATCGGTTTCCGATTGTTGTCGTCAGCGAGGATCGCGAAGTAGGACTTCGCGTCCCGGTGACAAATTCGCTCAAGCTTGAGTTCGTTGCACACGATGGCCCGAACGATGTGGAAGCCTTCAAGCTCTTCGAGGGTCGTCTCGATCGAGTCATCACGTGAGAGGCTCTCTTCGACAACGGTCTCGCTCTTGACCTCGTCAGCGAGCTCTTCTGCGGGGTAACTCGACGAGCCGAGGGCGGTCTTCAACCGGTCGTTCACTTGCTCCGTGAGGAATTGTTGGCTCGCCTTGCCCACAAGCGGTGTGAATTGTTCGCGCACCCGCTGCGTGAATGCTCCGTCGTATACGCGGGAAGTGAAGAACCTCACCCAGTCGTCCGTCGGCTCCTTGAACTGAGCAGACATTGCGCGCTTTATCTGGCCAACGTATTTCAGCTCCTCCGCCGCGTTGAGCACGGAGTCGAGATCGAAGATCTCCTTTGACAGCTTGCGTACCTCGGGGATGAGGGTCGGATCGATCTCATTGAGGTCAAGCACAAGGAAAGGCTTCGAGTCCATCCGGTTGGGGCGGTCCAAGTCGGTGTAGAACTGGTACACCTCGCCGTTCGTGAGGATGGCGATTCGAGCGTTCGTGACAGCGAAGTAGCGGAAGAGCTGAGACGCGTGCTCGATTCGAAGCGCGTCGTTAATTCGTTTGCACTCGATCAGGATCTGAACGTCGCCATTGTGAGTAATGGCATAGTCGACCTTCTCTCCCTTCTTGACGCCGACGTCGGCGGTGAATTCTGGAATGACCTCGAGAGGGTTGAACACGTCGTAACCGAGAATCGTGGAAATGAACGGCATGACGAACGCATTCTTGGCCGCTTCTTCAGTCTCAATGGAGCTTCGCTGTTCGCGGACCTTTGCGGCCAGCGCCGTCAGTCGCTCGTTGAATTCCATGAATGCTAAAGCCTCCGTGCTGTGGTGCGAGATGCACCCACTATCGCGCTCGAGCATTCATCGTTCTCGACAAAATCGCCTACGTCGGAGTAATCCTCACCCGAACTGGGGCCACTCCGCCCTGGGTGAGGAAGGTCGCGCCCGGGCGACCGTCGCCCACTACTCTTGTCGCATGAGCACGACGCGGGGTCTCGACCGGTTGACGGCGTTCACGGATGCGATCGTCGCCATCGCGATCACGCTGCTCGTGCTGCCGCTCGTGGACGCGGCATCCGATCTCGACGCCTCGGGCATGACCGCGGGCGATTTCTTCGCCGAGCACGCGCTTCAGCTCATCGCCTTCTTGATCAGCTTCGCCGTGATCGCTCGCCTGTGGCTCGCGCATCACCGCATCTTCGAGCACGTCACGACCTACACGCCGCGCACCCTGCTGCTCACGCTGCTGTGGGCGTTCACGATCGTGCTGCTTCCCCTGCCCACGGCGATGACCGCAAGCCTCGCCGTCGAGCCGGGCGTGATCGGCTTCTACATCGCGACCATGGCCGTGAGCAGCCTGCTGCTGACGCTGCACGTGCTCGCGATCCGCGGTTCGGCGCAGGAGGACGCGGACAATCCGCTGCCCGAGCACGTGCGCACCAACAGCATCATTACGACCGCACTGTTCTTCGTCGCGCTCGTCGTGGGCACGCTCTGGCCGGCGGTGAACTACTTCGCGCTGTTCCTGCTCGTGCTGAGCTGGCCGGCGAACGTGGTCATCCGCAAGCGGAGCGCCGCCCGCGCCTGAGCGTCACAGTCGGCGGCGGACCGTCGCGGAACTCAGGCATCAGCAAGCAGCGTCTCGGCGGTGATCGAGTCGGTGACAAGCGTGTTCGGGATGCCGCTCGCGAGCGCCGCCCGGATGGCGGGGACTTTGTCGGCGCCGCCGGCCACGGCGATGACGTCCGGAACCTTGCGCAACTGCTCGGCGGAGATGCCGATCGTGCGCTCGCTCAGGGAGCCCTCGAGCAGCTCGCCGTTGCCGTCGAAGACGAGGGCGCACATGTCGGCGACCGCGCCTCGCGTGCGGAACTCCTCACGCTCGGTCTCGTCGACGTGGGCGTAGAAGGTCGAGTTCTCGTTCCACGATCCGATGCCCACGAGGGCGGCCGTGAGGGAATCACATTTGGACAGAGTCGACGCAATCTCCGGTTCCGCCCTGAGGTCAGAGGCGACGGCGGCATTGCGAACGAGTAATGGGGCGTGAAGGGCGTGCGTGGGTCCGTTGGTCTTTGACCCAATTCGCCGCAGCAGCTCGACACCGCTGACGTTGAGATCGACGCTTGAGACTCCTCCCACGAGCTGGACGAGGGTGCACTGAGGAAGTGTTGAAAGTGCATCTGCAACTCGCGTGAGGGTGGCGCCCCAGGTGATGCCGAGCACGTCGTCCACGTCGACAAAAGCCTCGAGAAGGTCTGCACAAGCCTGACCGAGTAGATATGTCGTCATGTCCACCGACGAATCCGCGGTATTGACGACGACCGCCCGGGATAGGCCGAACCTGGCAGCTAGCCGGTCACCGAGCGGAAGATCGAGTTCCGCAGGCATGTCGACCTGAATATGCACGAGCCCCTGCGCGCGGGCGTCATCAAGCAGCCGTGCGACCTTGAAGCGCGAGATTCCCAGCTCGTCTGCGATCTCGCTCTTCTGCTTGTTGTCAATGTAATAGCGGCGCGCGACGATCGCAGCCTCAAGCAGCGGCGAGCGTCGCGATGCAGACAAGCGCGAGTCAAGCGGCATGGCGATTCTCCTTCGGTGGCCGTCTGATTGACCGGCACGCGACCATCAGTGTACAGTAAGAATGCGCTCATACGAGCGAAAGAATATCAAACGAGCACAAACTATTGCGAAGCGGAGAGCCATGAGCACTGAAGTCCGAGTGCCGACGACCGGTAATGCCGGCGAGGATGTGGTCGTCGCGCAATGGTCGGTCGCTGAGGGCCAGTCGGTATCGGCAGGCGAGGTGCTCCTCGTGCTCGAGACGGCGAAATCGACGGTCGATATCGAAGCGCCCGTCAGCGGGACTCTCCTGCGCGCGCTCGCCGAAGAGGGCGACGAAGTCGCAGAGTTCTCCGTCGTGGCGATCCTCGGCGAGCCCGGTGAGAGCGTGGCGGGCACGGCACCCGATTCCGACGCCTCGCCGACGGCATCCGCCCCCGCCTCATCGCCGGTCGCCGCGTCGCCAGCCGCGGCCGGGCCCGCTCCCCTCGCATCGCGCCGCAACGCCCGCGGCAAGGTGAAAGCATCGCCTCGCGCGGCGCTCATGGCCGAGCGCAGGAGAATTGACCTTGAACGGATCGTCGGCTCGGGGCCGGGCGGCCGCATCATCGTCTCGGACGTCATCGCGGCCAAAGCGGCACGCCCGAGCACCGAAAGCGTCGCCCCGGCAGCTGCCGCGCCGGCGGCATCCGCCCTGCCCGACGTCGATTTCGAGGTCGTGCCCGTCCGCGGCGCACGGAAGGTCACGGCGCAGCGGATGCACGAGTCGCTGCAGTCGACCGCGCAGGTCACGCTGACCCGCTACGCCGATGCGAGCCGCCTCTTCGACTACGCCGCTCGGCTGACGCACGTGAGCGAGTCCACCGGGCGCGGACGCATCAGCATCAACGACCTCCTCCTCTACGCGACGGCGAAGGCCGTCATCCGGCATCCCGAGGCGAACTCGGCTTTCAACTGGGACGGCATCCGTCGGTTCCGGACGGTGAATCTCGGGTTCGCCGTCGACACCGGGCAGGCACTGCTCGTTCCCGTGATCGAGCGCGCTGAGACACTCTCGCTTGAGGATCTCGCGAGCACCGCGCACGATTCCATCGCGCAGGCCAAGGCCGGTTCGCTCTCGAGCGAGCGCATGTCGGGCGGCACCTTCACCGTGTCGAATCTCGGCGGGCTCGGCATCCACTGGTTCACTCCCGTGCTGAACCCGCCCCAAGCGTGCATCCTCGGGATCGGCGCCGCCCACCAGGCGTACCCGGACGCGCCGCGTCAGCTTCCGCTCTCGCTCACCTTCGACCACCGCGCCCTCGACGGTGTGGCGGCAGCGAAAGTGCTCGCCGAGATCGCCCAGAACATCGAGACCGTCGACGTCCTGTCGGCCTTCAGCGCGTAAGGAACACACATGGCAAAAGAACTCCTCGTCGATCCCGCCATCGTGCGCGGTTCCGGCCGCATCGACATCGACTCGATTCCCGTCAACGCCTATGTGCCGGACATCGACGCGGAACGGGCGCGCTACGGTGACGACGCGCTCGTCCGGATCGGACGCGACATGCTCCTGGTCCGCGAGTTCGAACTCATGCTCAACAGCATCAAGCGCGAAGGGGCCTACGCCGGCATTGAGTACGTGCACGCGGGGCCGGCGCACCTCTCGATCGGCCAGGAGGCCGCGGCGGTCGGCCAGGCGTTCACCCTCGGCACGATCGACAAGGTCTTCGGCAGCCACCGCAGCCACGGCGAGGTCATCGCCAAGGGGCTCTCGGCGATCACGAGCGCCGCGCCCGCCGGTGTCGAACAGGCCATGCGCAGCTGGTCGAACGGCGCGATCTGGGACGTTGTCGAATCTCGGCTGCCTGCATCGGACGCTGAGCAGCAGGCCATCAACTACCTCATGTACGGCATGACGGCCGAGACCTTCGGCCGTAAGACCGGATTCAACCGTGGCCTCGGCGGAAGCATGCACGCGTTCTTCCCGCCGCTCGGAATCTTCCCCAACAACGCGATCGTCGGCGGCTCCGGGCCGCTGGCGATGGGTGCTGCGCTGCACAACCGGCTGCGCGCCGAGCCCGGGATCGTCGTCGCGAGCATCGGCGATGCCGCCACCGGGCGCGGTCCCGTGCTCGAGTCCTTCAACTTCGCCGGGATGGGACAGCTCTTCGGACTCATGGACGAGAAGCACTCGGGCGGGCTGCCCGTCGTGTTCTTCATCGTCAACAACTTCTACGGCATGGGCGGCCAGACGATCGGCGAGACCATGTCGTATGACCGGGTCGCCCGGCTCGGCGCCGGCTTCAACGCGCACAACATGCACGCGCAGACCGTGGACGGCAACAATCCGCTTGCCGTGATCCGGGCGATGGAGGAGGCGCGCGAGCACCTTGAGAGCGGCACCGGACCCGTGCTGCTCGACGTGCAGACCTACCGCCAGTCGGGACATTCACCAAGCGACGCCTCGAGCTACCGCACGAAGGACGAGCTGGAGCTGTGGGCGGCGGTCGACCCGATCGACGAGCACTTCTCCCGTCTCATCGACGCGGGCATCACGACCGCTGAACGCCGCTCGGAGCTCAAGGCGTGGGCCGAGCACACCGTCGCCTCCGTGCTCGAGGTCGCGATCGACACGACGGTCTCCCCGCGCCTCTCGCTGCGTGACGACCCGCGTGTGATGGCGGAGATCACGTTTTCCAACACGTCCGTCGAAGCCGGCGAGGCCCCGAAGGGGGAGACTCTCGTCCCGGTCGACGAACTCGAGCGACTGACCGCCATCGCGCGAAAGTCGCGGGTCGGCCTCGTGGACGGGAAGACGCTCAGCGGCGCCAAGGCCGTGACCTACCGCGATGCCCTGTTCGAGGCGATCGCCCGGCAGGCCGCCGCCGACGATCGCACGACGTTCTGGGGTGAAGAGAACCGAGACTGGGGAGGCTCGTTCGGCGTCTACCGCGGACTCACCGAGCTTCTGCCGCGGCACCGCCTGTTCAACTCGCCCATCTCCGAAGCCGCGATCGTCGGCTCCGGCGTCGGATTCGCTCTTGCCGGCGGGCGCCCCGTCGTCGAGCTCATGTACGCCGACTTCATCGGCTGCGCCGGCGACGAGATCTTCAACCAGATGGCGAAGTGGCGCGCAATGAGCGGTGGGCTCGTCGACATGCCGATGGTGCTGCGCGTCTCCGTCGGCAGCAAGTACGGAGCTCAGCACTCGCAGGACTGGAGTTCCATGGTCGCGCTCGTGCCCGGCCTCAAGGTCGTCTTCCCCGCGACGGCCCGTGACGCGAAGGGGCTCATGGCGGCCGCGCTGCGAGGCAACGACCCCGTCGTGTTCTTCGAGAGCCAGCGCCTCTATGACCAGGTCGAGGTCGTGCACGCCGACGGCGTGCCGAGCGAGGACTACGAGATCGAGATCGGCACGCCGACCATCGTGCGCGAGGGCGCCGACCTCACCGTCATGACCATCGGAGCCGCGCTCTACCGGGCGATCGAAGCGGCCGATCGACTCGAGGCCGAATACGGGATCTCGACCGAGGTCATCGACGCGCGTTCCATGGTTCCGTTCGACTACACGCTGCTGCTCGAGTCGGTCGCTAAGACCGGCCGCCTGCTGCTCGCCTCCGACGCGAACCTCCGCGGCAGCTGGATGCAGACCGTCGCCTCGCGGGTGCAGACCGAGGCGTTCGACGAACTCGACGCGCCCGTCGTCGTGCTCGGCGCCCGCAACTGGATCGCCCCGCCCGCCGAGCTCGAATGGGAGTACTTCGTCACGCCCGACGACATCCTCGATGCCGTCCACACGCGCATCATTCCCCTCGAGGGGCGCACCGGACCGACGGGACCCGGCGCGGAAGGCACTCTGGAGGAGTCTGCCCTCGGTCTGTGACGGCGCAACCGCTCAAGGTATCGGTCTCGAGCGACAGGTCGTCTCTCTCGGTGCCCGTGTCTATCGAATGTCTGCCAGTGAAGCCATCGCGGCGTCGACCACCGCATCGACTGTCAAACCGCGCAGCTCGAGGACCGCTGCCCCAGGGCCGGATTCGCCGAAGTCGTCGATGCTGATTACGCGGCCCCGACCGCCGACCCAGCGGTACCACGCGTCGCCTCGACCTGCCTCTATCGCTACCCGCGCCGCGAGAGCCTGTGGCAACACCTCTTCTCGCCATTCGGGCGACGCCGATTCGAACCATTCAACGCAAGGCATTGAAACGACGCGTGCGTTTATGCCGCTGGTTTGGAGCCGTCGTGCCGCGTCGATGGCGAGCGCAACTTCGCTTCCCGTTGCTATAAGTGCGATGTCTTGTTCCTCACCGCTCTTCCATGCAACATAGCCGCCACGGCTGACACCGCTTGCGGCAGCAGCGGGGTCGGGCAATGCGGGGAGGGCTTGCCGTGACAATACCAGGGCAGTCGGGGCCGACGGCTTTGCGAGAATTGTGCGCCATGCTGCAAAGACTTCCGACGCGTCGGCCGGCCTAATCACAGACAAATTCGGAACGGTGCGCAGAGAGGCGATCTGCTCGACAGGCTGATGGGTGGGGCCGTCTTCCCCCACTGCTACGGAGTCGTGGGTATAGACGTAAATCGTGGGCAAGCTCATGAGTGCCGCGAGCCGGAGGCTGGGGCGTTGATAGTCACTGAATGCGAGATAGGTCGAGCCGAACGGCCTCCAAAGGCCATGGAGTGCGATCCCGGACAAGATTGCAGCCATTGCATGTTCACGGATGCCAAACGGGATGAATTCTCCCGCCGGGTTGTGAGCGGACACCGGTTCGCCTGGGACGGCGATGTTTGTCGAACCCGCCAGGTCAGCTGAGCCGCCCCAAATCACTCCGCGCTCGTGGAGCGCCTTCACGACTGTGCCATTGGCTACGCGAGTCGCCAATGGCTCGCCCGCAAGAAATCGGGAAAGCCGATCCGAGTCCCCCAAGGTGCTGTCGTCGTCAAATGCACTGGTCGTGTGAGGCCCGAACGTATGCTTGAGCAAGCACCTCTTCTCGTTGAGGTCTGAGTGCTCGTCAGCCCAGCGCTCACGGTCAGCTGTCCAGTTCTTCTGTAAACTCTCGCCGCGCACGATTGCTTCGCGCGTGAACGCAAGTACGGCATCACTTACGAGTTCATTGAGACCGCATTTAGACGTAAGGCCGAGAGTGGTGAGCAGCCCGGCAATCGTCTTCTCGCCCAATGGACCGGCGTGTGCGGCGCTTGTTCCGGCAACCTCATCGGCCGGAGAGCCGATTACGCTGCGCACAGCGACGAGAGTGGGACGTCCTGTCCGCTCGCGTGCCGTCAACAGAGCGTTCTCTATTTCGTCGAGGTTCCGAGCATCCTGCACTTCGATGATTCGCCACCCATACGCGCGGTAGCGGTCACGAACGTCTTCAGCGAAAGTGGTCGACGTCGGGCCATCGATGGAGATTCCATTGTCATCCCAGATGGCCACCAGATTGTCGATGCCGAGCGTACCCGCGAGGCTCGACGCTTCTGCCGAGACGCCCTCCTGTAAGCAACCGTCTCCGGCTAGTGCATAAACTGTGGCATCCCAGACGCCAGCTCCTGCATCGTGGAGCGCCGTATCCCTTCGCAGCGATAACGCGAGTCCTACCGCGCTTGCGAGGCCCTGGCCGAGCGGACCAGTTGACATCTCGACTCCAGGAGTGACGCCCAGTTCGGGGTGCCCGGGAGTCCTGGATCTTAGAGCTCGGCTTGCCGCCAGGTCTTCGAGAGTGAGCCCGTACCCGCAGAGATATAGCTGTGTGTAGAGCAGCAGACTGGCATGGCCCGCAGACAGTATGAGCCTGTCGCGACCTTCCCACGCGGGATCGAGAGGGTTGTGCTTGAGGACGCGTTGGAACAAGACATGGGCGAGAGGCGCCAGGGCCATCGCTGTTCCTGCGTGTCCATGACCTTTCGACTGAACGATGACGGCGGGGAGCGCGATGGCCGTTGACACCGCTTGCAGCTCAGCGGTGCTTCGCGCACCGACCACAGCGTGATTTGAGAGTGCAGGGGCGGCGTCTGCAAGCGGAGAACTCGACATGTTTGGACTTTAGTAAATTAATGTACGTAAGCCAAGACCGGGCCGGAAGGACAGGATGTCGCGACGAAACACGACCGGAGCGGGTGTCGTCCTGGACCTCATACGTTCCGGGGAGGCGACAACGCGACACGACTTGCAAGAGGCGCTGGGCTGGTCGAGGGTGACGCTTGGGCGTCGTCTTGATGAACTGGTCCGCGCCAGCCTCGTTGTGCGCGCGGGTCAAAGCGCCAGTTCGGGAGGTCGACCGCGCGAGGAGTTCGAGGTCAACGCGGAGCGGGGAGTGATACTCGCGATAGACGCGGGAAGTTCCCATACCCGAATTGGCATTACGGATCTTGCCGGAAAGGTCCTTGTCGAGTCTGAGGCCGATCTCGGATCCTCGGATCGCCCTGAGGATGTGTTCACCTGGGCGAAAGCAACATTCGAGGAACTGCTCCTCGATATCGGTAAAGCGCGTAGCGATGTCGAGGGAGTCGGCATTGGCGTCCCATTCGCCGTGAGCGGCGCCGGGGGCGGAATCGAACCTTCGGATGCTGCTCCGCGGTGGAGCGGCGTTCGCGTTCGTGACTATTTCTCGGGATGGTGTGAGGAAGCCGTATTCGCGGTGGACCGCGACGTGAACGTGCTGGCTATCGGCGAAGCCAGGTTCGGCTGGCCAGAGGTGCGAGACCTTGTCGTGGTGAAGGCTGGGATCCGAGTGGGTTGTGCAGTCGTGACCGGCGGTCGGATAGTCCGAGGCAGCACCGGGCAAGCGGGTCTATTGAGCGCTCCGCTTCGCTACCAGCCGGGTGCTCGCTTGAAACCACTGGAATACGTCGCCAGTGGAGGAGTGATTCAGTCGCGGCTTTCGCGATCGGGACTGAAACTGCGTACAAGCGCTGACATTGCTGAGCTCGGCAGGGCGGGAAACAAAGAGGTGACGGCGCTGCTCGTTGAGATCGGGGAAATCCTCGGATTCGCCTTAGCGGACGTCGTCGGGCTCGTGAACCCAGCAGCCGTCGTTATCGGGGGAAATTTGGCCGACGGTGGGGATGGCTACATCAGCGCTGTACGGCGATCCATTATGTGCGCCGCCCATGAACTCTCCAGGCAGCGCCTTATCGTCGAGCGGTCGCGCCTTGGGGACAAGGCTGGAGTGAGGGGCGCAGCGGCTCTCGCCCTCGATGCCCTGTTCGAGCCAAGTCGCATCACGGCAATCTCCGGTTCGGATCTCGCATAGCCCGCACGCGCCGGTGCTCGGACGACTTCAGTCGTGGTGCACGTATGAGCAACAACTTGACATATGAGCGCCTACTCATAAGATTAGCAAAAGCCCAGCGACCGGCAGAAGGCTCGATGAGGAGTGAGGCATGGCGCACGTCTGGATCGGAATCGATCTCGGCACTTCGAGCGTGAAGTGTGTGGCGTTAGACGAGCGTGCCTCGGTCATCGCGACGAGCCAAGAACGGTATCCAGTGAACCGACCACGACCGGGTTGGGCCGAACAAGACCCCGAGTCATGGTGGTTAGCGGTCGTCGCGGCGTTAGCCGGCCTACTCCACCGGCTACCCGCCGGCACTTCCGTAGGGGGCGCCGGGCTTTCTGGCCAAATGCACGGTCTCGTTCTCGTTGACAATGCCCTGCGCCCCGTTCGCCCAGCGATCATATGGTCAGATAGTCGCGCATCGCGAGAAGTCGAGTATTGGCGGGCTCGCGTAGGCGACAACGAGATCGAGGCGAAAACGGGGTTCCGGCCGGCCAGCGGGATGGCGGGAGTCAGTCTCTCGTGGGTGCGTGCGCATGAGCCCGAGGCGTTTGCGCGCGCTGCGTTCGCCATGCAGCCGAAGGACTACGTTCGTTTGCGCCTGACGGGCCGGGCGGGGCTCGATCCAACTGACGCTGGCGCCTCCTTGCTGTTCGATGTGCGCTCCGGCGTGCCCGCCCAGCCCTTGCTTGATATCGCCGGAGTGGGTCGCGATTTACTGCCACAAGTCGTCGCTACGCTCGCGCCTTTTGGGACTGTCACGCAAGCAGCCGCACGCGAGACGGGACTCGCCCCCGGCGTATTGGTCGCGACTGGTGGGAGTGACCAAGCGATGGCTGCATTCGGTTTGGGACTTGACTCTTCCGATCGTGCCGCGATTTCACTCAGCTCCGGAGGCACCGTGTTGGTGCCGATTGACTCCTCTGCCGCAGTTCCCCCGGGTTATCACAGGCTGGCTGCCGCCACGCCGCGGCATAACCTCGCGATGGGCGTGATCTTGGCGGCGGGGCTTGCGACGGAGTGGCTGGCGTCGATGCTCAATCGCTCCGTGCAAGAGCTTCTGGAAGCGGCTGCCGACGTCTCGGTGGACGACGCGTTGATCGGCCTCTCGGATTTCGGCGGTACGCGAACCCCACGAGTGGATGGCGCGCCCCAAGGTGCCTTTTCTGGCATCGGTTTCCATCACGAGCCAGCTCATCTCATGCGCGCTCTCGTCGAGGGAGCGGCTGTCTCACTCGCGGGGGCACTCGCCGATATCCAGCCCGGCACTCTCAAGGCGAAGACGGTCGTGCTGTCAGGAGGTGGTGCACGGTTCGCAGTGTGGAGGCAGTCCGTCGCGGACGCGACGGGCCTTCCCGTAACGATCAGTGCTGACCTGGAGCATTCGGCGCTGGGCGCTGCTCTCTCCGCCGCGGCCGCGGCCGAGGCTGACGTGACCTTCGACGCCGCGCAGAGGGTCCACGGAATCGTGCAGCCTTCGGAGGAATCTGTTGCGAGGCTCCGTCGACAGAGTGAACGCCGGGCGGCATTGGCAGAAGTTTCGAGCACGAGGCGACATCCGCAGAACTACGGAAGTGGGGACCCGAAATGAGCACGACAGATCGTGTCGTTCTGAAGGCGCGTGGTGTGACAAAGCACTATGGCCATGTACAGGCTCTCCGCGGCGCCGACCTCGAGATACGCGCGGGTGAGGTAGTGGGACTCGTCGGGGACAACGGGGCGGGCAAATCGACACTCGTGGGCGTTCTCTCCGGAGCGACTCCTCCCACTGACGGAACGTTGGAGTTCGAGGGGAGCGATGTCTCGCTGGCGAATCCGGCGCACGCCCGCACCCTCGGCATCGAAACGGTCTATCAGGACCTGGCGTTAGCGCTTGACGTTCCGATATGGGCGAACCTCTTCCTGGGAAGGGAACGGCGAGCCCCCGGCCCGCTCGGCTGGTTCGGATGGCTGGACCGCCGAAAAATGATCGCCGAATCAGAGGACGAACTCTTGGCGACACGGATTCGAATCGGGTCCGTGAAAGCCCGCACTAGTGCTCTCTCGGGTGGGCAACGTCAAGCGATCGCTGTCGCCCGCGCGGTCTCACAGGGTTCGAAACTCGTGCTCATGGACGAGCCGACAGCCGCCCTCGGAGTTGAACAACAGCATCGTGTAGGTGAGCTGGTTCGTTCGGTTGCCGATCGGGGCGTCCCGGTGCTGCTCATCAGCCATAACCTTCCGCAGGTGTCCGAGCTCTGCGATCGGGTGCTGGTCATGTACCGCGGCCGAATCGTCGCTGACTTGAACCCCAAGCTGGAAACCGTGGAGACGATCATCAGCTGGATCACCGGTGCCGCACTGGAGGAGAAGAAATGAGTGATTCACGAGTCAAGCGCAAGCCGCGCACCGCTGAAACCTCCACGATCGATATGCCGGTTCACGCAGACGAGCCGCAAAAGCGTACAGCGCTCCAACGCGTGGGGCGTTTCCTGGGGCGAGGCGACGGAGATGTCGCAAGAGTTCTGATCCTTGTCGCCATAGTCATCGTGATAGGACTGTTTGCCCCCAACTTCCTGTCGAAAGCGAGCTGGCTGGCGCTATCGCAGACGGCCACGGTTGTGGCGCTGCTCGCTTTGGGGCAGACGTTCGTGATCATCACCGGAGGCATTGACCTGTCGGTGGGCGCGGTCATGGCCTGTTCGGCCGTGATCGGCGCGACAGTCATGCGCAACATGCACGTGTCTGGCGTAGAGCCGACACTCACGATACTTGCCGGGCTCGCGGTCATGCTCATCGTGGGATCCGCCGCGGGCCTGCTGAACGGCCTCGTTATCACGAAGCTCCGAATAACCCCGTTCATTGTGACTTTAGGCATGCTGAGCGTTGCCACAGGGACGATGAACCTTGTAAGTGGGGGAGCGGAGGTCGTAGGCCTCCCGCCTGTGCTCGGCCAGATTGGAAACTATCCACTCGGCGGGTGGGTTACGGTGCCTGTGCTCATCACCATTCTTGCGGCGATCGTCTCAGCGCTCGTACTGACAAGGACGCGGTTCGGACTGCGCTCGTATGCAATCGGTAGCAATCAGGGCGCAGCGCGTCGCGCGGGAATCGCCGTCGATGCGCACCTCATCCGCGTGTACGTTCTCGCGGGTCTGTTCTCCGGCATCGGTGGCTTCCTGCTGACAAGCCGTTTCGTCAACGCGAGCCCTTTGGCGGCACAAGGGATGGAGCTCTTGTCCATTGCGGCGGCTGTGATTGGCGGTGCGAGCCTCATCGGCGGACGTGGATCGATCGTCGGGACCATGATCGGTGCTCTGATCATGGCGGCGCTGCAGATCGGACTGATCGTGGCCGGGGTGCAGTCGTTCTGGCAAACGATTGCAATCGGAATCATCACTGTCGCAGCCGTATTCGGAGATCAGATTCGAATCAGGTATTCCGGCGAACGCGCCTGAGAGACCTTCACCAAAAAGCAGAGCAACGATGCTCTTCAGAAAGGAACCACATCATGCAATCACCAAATAGCCGAATCCGAAAGGCCGGGATAGCACTGTCTGCTGTTGCGCTCTTCGGTCTTGTCGGTTGCTCATCGAGCAGCGATGCGGGAAGCTCCAGCGAAGCTCCCGACGCCGGGGGCAAAGAGTATACGATCGCGCTCGTCCCTGGTATGACGACACACTCCGCGTACCAGACCATGTATTGCGGCGCACTCGAAGCCGCGGACGAACTCGGAGTCAAGGTCGACTTCCAAGGTGCCAATGCATGGGATCCCGCGAAGCAGCTACCCGTGGTCCAATCGATGCTCGCCACCGCTCCCGATGCACTTCTCCTCGTTCCCGCAGATTCCTCTGCGCTTCGACCCGCAGTGGATCAGTATCTTGCGGCTGATATTCCCGTGATTACAGTCGACACCGGCCTAGAGGACACGAGCGGCCTCACCGCGGTGATCAGCTCCGACAACGTCCAAGGTGGAGGCGCGGCAGCGGAAGCCCTCGGCGAAGCCATCGACGGCAAGGGCACGGTGGCCATTATTTCCGGTGTTCCGGGTGCTACCACCGACGTCGATAGAGTCGAAGGCTTCCGTGCGGTGATGGAAGAGAAGTACCCCGACGTCAAAGTGCTCGAACCCGAGTACTCGCGCTCCGTGGTCGCTACTGCTGAGTCTCAAGTTCAGGCTCTGATGCTCGCGCACTCTGACCTCACCGGAGTCTTCGGGGTGAACGGGAACTCCGCCACAGGCGCCGCAAACGCCGTCGTCAATTCCGGCCACGCAGGCGATATCGTCGTTGCCGGCTACGATGCTGAGCCAGGCACGGTGGAGCAGCTGCGTGCAGGAAACATCAACATCCTCGTCGTGCAGGACTTCATCCAAGAGGGTCGTCTCGGCGTCGAATACGCCTATGCCAAGCTCACGGGTGATGAATCGAAGATCGACACCCCGCGGGTCCTGGACAACATCATTGCGACGACGGACAACGCAGATGACCCGGAGATCTCGAAGTACTTCTACATCGAGAGCTGCCTGTAACAGATAAGCGATAGGCTTCCATGCCCGTCGCACAGGAGGGTTCTCCGCTCGCGGTGAGCGAGCGGGGGACCCTCTTTTCTCGCTAGCGCCTACTACATGCGGTTCAAATCCTCAGCGGATTCGCGGTTTCTTCGGCCTCACTGTCCCGCGCGCGAAGCGCCCGGTCGCAACGCGAAAAAGCGAACATCGTCCGTCAGGGCGGCCGCGTGCGGGGCCGGCGCGCGAGGCGTACCCTTGACTGTTGGCCCCGTTCCCCCGACCTCGCGGGCCGATGCACGAAAGGTTCCCTTGAGCGACGAATGTAGGCACGGCTTCGAAGCCGGGCTGTGCGCCATCTGCTATCCCCCCAAGACCCCCGAGACCTCATCGGCTCCGCGTGAGACCGCGAGCCGCACCTCCACACCGCGCGCGTCGACGCGAGCCTCGAGCCGCACCTCGACAGCTCGCGGCTCCGCTTCCGTGGCGAAGCCCGTGCGCGTCGACCAGATGCGCCTCTACCACGTCACGCACGTGCGCAATCTGCCCTCGATTCTCGCCGGCGGCAGCATCCTGAGCGATGACCTGCTTCACGACGACGAACGGTCGGATGCCGCTCAGATCATGCTCTCCTCGGCCGAGAACCGCGCCGCCCGCCGCCGCATCACGATCGAGGACGCCGCCGTGTCGGCGTACGTTCCGCTGTTCCTCTCGCCTGACGCGGCGGTGTGGAGCAGCATCCGTTCCCGCACTCCCAACGTGCGCATCAGCGCGGAGGCCGCTCGTCTGGCGCCGAACGACTTCGTCATGCTCGTCACGAGCGTCGCGAGCCTTCGAGCCCTCGACGCGGAGGTCGTCGTCGCCGACGGCGACGCTGCCGCAGGGCTCACGCGCTTCGCCGCCGACCCAGTGCAGGCCGACCGCATGCTCGCGCGCTTCGCCCTCGATGCCGACGACGCGGCACAGAGCGCCGCCGAGGTTCTCGTGCGCGACGAGCTGCCGCTCACGGCCCTGTCGATGATCGGCGTGGCGAGCATCCAGCTGCGGGAGAAGGTCAAGCGGATGCTGGCCGACGCGGGGCTGCGCACAAAGGTCGCGACCTACCAGCCCTGGTTCGCGCCGAGCGCGTAGTCACGCCTCGCCGTAGCGTCTCTCGAGCTCCGAGAAGAACGCGTCGGCGAGCTGAACGAAGTCGTCTTCCGTGAGGGCGATCTCGTCGCCGGGCGCGAGGCCGAGCACACTCGTCTCAGCGTCGAGGCCCGTCGACGGGTCGGCGCCCATGGTGACGCCGTCGTCCATGAGGGATGCCGCGAGCACGCGCACCTCGCCGAGGGCATTGCCGTTAGTGCCCTCCTGGTCGCGGTCGCGGTGCATGAACGTCGCCTCGAGCACGATCACGAGGTTGTTGAAGAACACCGACTCGAGAACGGCGTCGGCATCCGCCTCGTCGTAGAGCGCGATCTGGGCCCAGAGGCGTTCCCGGCAGCCTCCGATGTAGTCCTGCGAGTAGCTCTTCTGCGCCGGCACCCGTGCCCCCTTCGCCCGCCTCCATTGTGGCGCAGAACCGCAGTGCGCGCGAGGGGCGTGCGGCGCGTGGCGTCAGAGGGTGAGGGAGAGTCGGAAACCGTCCGGCACGCGCTCGACCTCGAGCTGCTCGAGACTCTCGAGAACGATGTCGGCGTCGAGCTCCGCCCCCGCGTGCGTGCCGACCATCGCGATCGTCACGCAGCCCGCCGCGCGTGCCGCCTCAAGACCGGCGGGCGCATCCTCGAACGCGACGCACTCCGTCGCGGGCACTCCGAGGCGCTCGGCGCCGGTGAGGAACGGCTCGGGGTCGGGCTTGCCCTTCGTGACGTCGTCGAATGTGACGAACCGATCGGGCCGGGGGATCCCGGCCGCCGCGATGCGCACCTCGGCGAGCCGGAGTGTGCAGGAAGTGACGATCGTCCACGCATGCTCGGGAAGACCCGCGAGCAGCTCGCCCGCTCCGGGCAGCGCGATGACGCCGTCGGTGTCGGCGAGTTCGAGTTCCGTCACGCGAGCGAGCGCCGCCTCGACCTGATCCGCGGGAAGGACCGACGCGAGCAGCTCGCGCGCGGGGCGGCCGTGGCCGCCGCCCTCGAACCGGGTCGTCGACCCCATCTCGCTCGCGAGCTGAGTCCAGGAACGGATGACGGCGGGCGTCGAATCGATGAGCGTGCCGTCCATGTCGAAGAGCGCACCGCGAAACGTGCGGTCGAGAAGGGTGCTCGCCTGCTCGAGATCGAGTGTCACAGGGGTCTCCGTTCGTCGCTCCGATGGTATCGAGTGTCCGGAGTTATCTTCGCAAGACCGATTTCGCTGATGGAGACTCATCTCCAGGGCGATGACGATGTGAATCGGGATCTATCCACGCGCCACGGGTTGCTGTCCGGCGATGTCGGCGGCGCCGGGTAGCGTCGAAGCATGCGAATCCTGCACACCTCCGACTGGCACATCGGGCGAACCTTCCACGGGCATCCGACCCTCGAGGCGCTCGAGGGCGTGCTCGACGCGCTCGCCGATGCCGTGCGCGAGCGCAACGTGGACCTCGTGATCGTGGCCGGCGACGTGTTCGACTCCGCAACCCCGTCCGCCGACGCCTACCGGCTGCTCACGCGCGCGCTCACGGGGTTGCGTGATGCCGGCGCGACAGTCGTCGCGACAAGCGGCAACCACGACTCGGCGGCACGCCTCGGCTTCCAGTCCGACTTCGCCGCGCTCGCCGGCATCCACGTGCTCACACGCGAGGAGAGCCTCGACACTCCGGTCACGCTCGAGGACGAGCACGGCCCGGTTCACGTCTACGGCATCCCGTACCTTGAGCCGGCCCTCATCCGGCACCGCTACCCGGACGAGACCCTCAAGACGCACGCGCACGCCCTCGACTTCGCGATGCGCCGCATTCGCGCCGACCACGACTCCCGCGGCGGCCGCGCCGTCGTCATCTCGCACTGCTTCGCGCAAGGCGTGTCGGATGCCGCTACCGACGTCGAGCGGGACATCACCTCCGGCGGACTCGACCTCGTGCCGGCTCAGGTGTTCGACGGCGTCGACTACGTCGCGCTCGGCCACATCCACGGCCGCGCGCAGCTCGCCGACGGCATCCGCTATTCGGGGGCCCCGCTGCATTACTCGTTCAGCGAAGCGGGAAAGCCGCGCGGCGGCTGGCTCGTCGACCTCGACGCCGACGGGCTCGGCGCGGTCGAGTGGGTCGACCTTCCCGTTCCCCGCCCGCTCACTGTGCTCACCGGCACGCTCGACGAGCTGCTCGCGAACCCGGAATACGCGGAATTCGAGAAGGACTGGGTGAGCGCCGTGCTCACCGACACCGTGCGGCCCATCGACGGAATGCGCAAGCTGCAGGGCCGGTTCCCGCACTGCGCCACAATGGTGCACGAGCCGAGCACGGTCGCCGACCACGGCACCCGCAGCTACGCCGAGCGCATCCAGCAGCGCAGCGACAGCGAGATCATCGGCGGCTTCCTCGAATTCGTGCGCAACGGCGAAGGTCCGAGCGACGCCGAGGTCGACGTTCTCCGCGAGGTCATCGGCGAGCTGGCGGGCAAGGAGCAGGCGGCGTGAAGATCAACCGCCTCGAGATCACCGGATTCGGGCCCTACCGCGGCACGCAAGTGGTCGACTTCGACACGTACGCCGACGACGGCATCTTCCTCATCACGGGAAAGACCGGAGCAGGGAAGTCGAGCATCCTCGACGCCATCGCCTTCGCGCTCTACGACAGCGTGCCGCGCTACGACGGCACGAAAGGCCGGCTGCGCAGCGACCACTGCGCCCCCGACGACCCCACGAGCGTGAGCCTCGAGTTCACGATCGGACGGGAGCGATACCGCGTGACGCGCTCTCCCGAGTACGACCGGCCGAAAGCGCGCGGAACGGGCATGACGACGCAGAAGCCCACGGCGCAGCTCGACGCGCTCGACGGAGGATCCTGGCGCGGTATCGCGGCTCGCCCGGTCGACGTCGCACACGAGCTCGCCGACCTCGTCGGCCTCACGAAAGACCAGTTCCTTCAGGTCATCCTGCTTGCGCAGAACCGCTTCCAGAAATTCCTGCTCGCCGGCAGCGGCGAACGCGAGACCGTGCTGCGCAGCCTGTTCGGCACAAGCCGCTTCGCCGACTACGAAGAAGCCGTCACGCAGCGCCGACGCGACCTCGAGGCCCGCCTTGCGACCGCGCGAGCACACACCGAGCAGCTCCTCGCCGACGCCGCGCATGCCCTCGACGCCGAACCGCCCGAGCAGGACGTCACAGCGTGGCTCGAGCAGCAGGTGCTCGCCCTCGGCGGCCGGCTCGCACAGACGATCACCGCCGCCTCCGCGGCAGACGCTCGGCAGCGTGCGGCCGAAGCCGCGCACACCGAGGCGCTCGAGCTCACGCGTCGGCAGACGCGCCGTGCCGCCGCGGAGGAGAACGCTCGCGACCTCGCGGCCATTGACGACGAGATCGAGTCGAAGCGCGCCGAACTCCAGCTCGCCGAACAGGCGGAACGAGCCTGGCCCTACGTGACCGGCGCGCGAGCGGCCCGCGAGGAGCACGCTGCCGCCGTCACCGCGGTCGACCGGGCGCGTGAGGCGTACGCGGCCGTGCGCACCGATGACCTGGCCGCGCCCGACGCCGACACGAGCGACCTCGACGACGCCGTCACGGCGCTCGCCGGTCGCCTCGCGCTCCTCGACGATGTGCTCGAGCAGGAGAACGCGCTGCCCGGCCTCGCCTCGGCCGAGGCCGACGCCGCGCACCGCAGGACGGTCGCCGCCGAAGCACTCGACGCGCTCACGCAGCGGCTCGCCCAGCTGCCCGAGGAGATCGCCGCGGTCGCCGCCGAACTGACGACCGCCACCGTCCAGGCGGCCGGAGTCGACGCCGCGCGCGGCGAGCTCGAGCGGTTCCAGGCGGCCCGGGCCGCAGCCGAGCAGGCGCTCGCGGTCACCGACGAGCTCGCGGCCGCACGGGCGACGGAGGCAGAACGCGTGCGCGAGAACACCAACGCCTCGCTCGCGCTCCAGCAGCTGCTGGATGACCGTCTCGCGGGGCACGCGGCCGAGCTCGCGGCGGAGCTCGTCGACGGAGAGCCCTGCGCCGTGTGCGGCGCCACGCAGCATCCGTCCCCCGCCCGCCGGGAACAGGAGCCGGTGACGGAGGCCGACATCGAGGCGGCGCGCGAGACGCTCGCCCGATGCGAGACGGCGAAGGCGGATGCCGCTCGCGAGGTGTCCCGGCTCGAGACGCGCGCGGCGGAGCTGCGCGCCGCCACGGGTGACCGCGACGCTGCGCAGCTCGATGCCGAACTCGAGCCCGCACGCGACGCGCTCGATCGCGCGACCGCCGCCGCGGAACGGGTCACCGAACTCGAGGCTCGCCATGCGGCGCTTGTTGACGAACGCGAGCGCGGCGACGCCGACCGCGACAGGCTGCGCAGCGAGCGCGACGCGCACGCCGGCGCCGAGTCGAACGCGCGCACCGAGATCACCCGCATCACCTCGAACGTCGAGGCGCAGCGCGGCGAGCACCTCACCATCACGCACGCCGTCGCCGCGCTCACCGCCGCCCGCGACGCGGCGCAGCGCCTCGCCGAGGCGCTGCGCACACGCGCCCTGCGCGGCGACGCCGTCGCCGAGGCCGAGCGGCGACTCGCCGACGCCCTCGCCGAGCACGGCTTCGCGAACGCGGACGCGGCAGTGACCGCCCGGCGAGCCGCGGCCGATCGGGAGACGCTGCGCAGCAGCATCCGCCGCCACGACGACGCCCGCGCGACGAACGCGGCGATCCTCGCCGAGCCGGAACTCGCCGACCTGCCCGCCGAAGCACCCGACATTGCGGCGACCGCTGCCGCCCTCGAGACCGCGCGCGAGGCGCGCGACGCCGCCCACCGCGACCGCGACACCCTCCACGAACGGCACACCGCGCTTGTGCGAACAGTGACGACGATCAGCGAGAAGCTCGCGGCATCCGCTCACGTGAACCGCGAGTTCGAGACGCTGCAGCAACTCGCGAACACGCTCGCCGGCAAAGACCCCAACACGCGGCGCATGCGCCTCGAGAGCTATGTGCTCGCCGCCGAGCTCGAGCAGATCGTGGATGCCGCGAACGCGAGGCTCCGCACGATGTCGGGTGGCCGCTACACGCTCGAGCACGACGACGCCGTGCAGTACCGCAACGTGCGCTCGGGGCTCGGACTCGCGATCTTCGACCAGCACACGGGGCAAGCGCGCGCGACGCACTCGCTCTCGGGCGGCGAGACCTTCCTCGCCTCGCTCGCCCTCGCGCTCGGCCTCGCCGAGGTCGTCACGGCGCGCTCCGGCGGAATCACGCTCGACACCCTGTTCATCGACGAGGGCTTCGGCTCGCTCGACGCCGACACGCTCGAGATCGCGATGGCCACCCTCGACTCCCTGCGCGCCGGCGGTCGCACCGTCGGCCTCATCAGCCACGTCGAGGGAATGAAGGAGCAGATCCCCGCGAAGCTGCGCATCTCGGTCACCGACGGCGGCTGGAGCGAGATCAGCCAAGACGCCGCGTGAGCGCGCTTCTTCCCGTCATCGCGCTCGCGCTCATCGGGCTCGTCGCCGGCGTCGGCATCACGGCGATCGGCCCGGGCGGCGTGCTCGTCACGATCGGTCTCGTCGCTCTCACGCCGCTCGCTCCCGACGAGGTGGCCGGAACGGCGATGCTCACGAACGTCGCCACGGGCATCGTCGGCACGATCGTCTTCGCCCGGTCACGCCACCTCGCCGACCCCGACGTGAAGCGCCTCGCGGTCGTGCTGTCCGTGACCGCGGTCGTCGGCACGCCGCTCGGGGTGCTCCTCAACCGGCTGCTCTCCCCAGACGCGTTCGGGATGCTGCTCGCCGCCCTCGTCGTCATCGTCGCGGTGCTCGTCCTCGTGCGTCAGCACCGGTCGAGAACGACGGATGCCGCCGAGCAGCACGCCCACGCGCGGAGGCCGCTCGGCCTCGCGCCGACAATCGGGATCGGACTGGCGGTCGCGGCCGTGAGCGGCGTCTTCGGCGTCGGCGGCCCGATGCTGAGCGTGCCGCTGCTCATCGTCATCGGCGTGTCCTTGCTGCCAGCGCTCGCGGCGTCGCAAGTGCAGTCGATCGTCATCGCCGCCGTCGGCAGCCTCGGGTACCTGGCGTCGGGTTCCATCGACCTCGGCCTCGCCGCCCTCGTCGGCCTCCCCGAACTGCTCGGCGTCGTGCTCGGCTGGATCGTCGCCAGGCACGTGTCCTCCCGCGTGCTCGCGTTCGTGCTCGCCGCGGTGCTGCTCGCGACGGCGCCGTATATCGCGCTCGCCCCGTGAGGCGCGCCGCCTACACTGGCGCCATGCCTCTGCTCACGTTCGGTCATGGCCGCCTCGAGCGGCAGGAGCTCGCCGACCTGCTGCGCGACGCGCGCATCGAGCGCGTCGTCGACGTGCGCCGCTTCCCCGGAAGCCGCGCGAACGAGGCGGCCGCGCGCGGGCAGGTTCCCGAGCTGCTCGCCGAGATCGGCATCGCCTACCGCTGGGATCAGCGCCTCGGCGGGCGACGCCGACTCGACAAGCACACTCCGTCGCCCGACACCTGGTGGCGCGTCGAAGCGTTCCGCGCCTACTCCGCGTGGACGCGCGGCGACGAGTTCCAGACCGCCCTTCCTGATCTCGTCGACGACATCGGGACGGCGCGCACGGCCGTCATGTGCTCGGAGTCCGTCTGGTGGCGGTGTCACCGCCGCATCATCGCCGACGTCGTCGCGCTCGGCTGCGGCATCCCGGTCGAGCATCTCATGCACACCGGAAAGCTCACCGCGCACGAGCCAAGCGAAGGCGCGCGGGTGCTCGAGGGCACGCGGCTCGTCTGGGACGACGCCGGCTGAGGCTCTGCTTGACAGCATCCTGGTTCTATGGTTCATTGGTTGAGTAACGAACCACAGAAGCAGACGCGTTCTGCTTTCCGGCGGGTGCGCACCCGCCGCCGACCGGAACGGAGGCGCCATGCTCGAGGATGGACGCCCGCTGTTCGTGCAGATCGCCGAGCAGATCGAGAACGACATCCTTGACGGGACGTACCCCGAAGAGACACCGGTGCCCTCGACGAACGAGCTCGCAGCGTTCCTCCACATCAATCCCGCCACGGCGGCGAAGGGTCTCAATCGCCTCGTCGACGCCGGAGTGCTCTACAAGAAGAGAGGCATCGGCATGTTCGTCGCCACGGGCGCCACGCGCGCGCTCATCGAAGACAGGCAGAGCTCCTTCGCCGGTGAATACATCAGCCCACTCCTGCGAGAGGCGTCGAAACTCGACATCGGGTTCGACGATCTCATCGCCATGATCACGAAAGAGGCGAAGCGATGACCGCCATCGTCGCCCGCAACCTCACGAAGACCTACAAAGACACGCGCGCCGTCGACGGCGTCGCGATCGAGCTCGGCAGCGCTACCCCGACACCTTCCGACCCCGCGATGTGTTCGCCGTCGCCGCCGACGTGTATCCCGAATGGGATGCCGCGTTCGCCGCACAGCTCATCGAGGAATTCCGACTGCCCGAGAAGCGACCCATCAAAAAGCTCTCGCGCGGTCAGCTGAGCGCCGTCGGCATCATCGTCGGCCTCGCCTCCCATGCGCCGCTCACCTTCTTCGACGAGCCCTACCTCGGGCTCGACGCCGTCGCGCGTCAGCTGTTCTACGACCGCCTGCTGACCGACTTCGCCGAGCACCCCCGCACGATCGTGCTCTCGACGCACCACATTGACGAGGCCGCGAACCTGCTCGAGCACGTCGTCGTCCTCGACGAGGGGCGCGTGCTCCTCGACGCCGACACCGACGAGCTTCGCGGTCGCACCCTCCAGGTCGCGGGCCGCGCGGATGCCGTCGACGCCTTCGTGCGCGACCGCGACGTTCCCGCCCGCGAGCGACTCGGCGGACTCCGCTCCGCCACCATCACCGCCGAGCCCGGCGACGCCGAAGCCGCCGAGCGCGCGGGGCTCACGGTGTCCGCGGTGTCCCTGCAGAACCTCATCGTCCACCTGACCTCGGGGGCGGCGGCATCCGTCACGGCCGAGACCGCGGCCGCCTAAGGGAGACCATCATGCGCATTCGTTCTGTCGTCAGACTGCACACCGTCAACCGATCTGGCTCCGATCGTTGGCCTGCACATCGGCATTGACGGAACGAGCGTCTCCGTGACTGGTGAGAGCGCGTCGGCGGGCCCCATGCCGGGCACCGGTGACCCTGCAAGTGAGGCTCCCGGCGCAATCGGCTCCGACAACGAGACGTCTGGTTTGGGCGAGTCCGGCATCGGTGATTCGGTGACGGATGCTGCCACGCCCGACTCGGTTGTCGGAGACAGCGGAGTCGCTGCAGCAGCGAGCACCCGGAGTGCGGCGCCGATCGCGGCGACCGTCACCGGCGAACTCGCTGAGACGGGTGCCGATGGTGGGGCGGCGATTCTCGGTCTCGCTTCGCTGCTCCTTCTTATCGGCGCAGCAGTGAAGGTGGTGTCGCGCAAGAGCGCGGCGCGCCGCCGCTGACACATGCGGTGTGCGGTCGCCGTCTGTCGGACGGCGACCGCACCGGCATGCCACGGAGCAGTCGGCAGGTTCACGGTGATCGGATGCCGCTCCCGCGACGCGCGAGCAACGTCACGAACCGCTGGCAGCGCTGCCCGCGACGCCGCGAACCGCTCAGGAAGCGCCGACTTCTCGTCCACAGGACCCGCGCACTCTGACTTATCCAGTTTCGTATTTGTGTTCGAGTGAGTGTCGGTGGGTGATGGCAGAGTAAACCCATGGTAATCCTCAACGATGACGATAAACACCCACCCGAAAGCCGCGACTCCCGGATCGGGAAACTGGCGGTGATGGTCGAAGAGATCTCCGAACAGTACGCGTTGCTGGCGGTCGTGCAGGCGCAGGTGTCCACGATGCTCGCGGATCTTCTGGACCACGCGACGGCGAACCGTGACCTGTTCGTCGCCTCCGACACGGACACGACGAAGACGCAGGAGGTTGTGCGTTCCGCCCTCGCCGGGGAACTGGCGGCGAAGATGCGGTTGTCGCAGCCGATGATCACCTCGATGCTCGGCACCGCCGAAACCCTCACCACGGAACTCCCCGCCACCCTGGAAGCACTCGGTGAGGGGGTGATCACATATCAGCACGCGCGCACGCTCATCGATCAGGCCACCGGGCTCTCCACACAGGATCGGGCGGCGTTCGAGCAGGTCGCCCTCAAGCTGGCGAAAACCTCCACCCCGCCGCAGTTCAAGAACAAGGCCCTCGCCCTGCGCGAGAGCCTGCACCCGGAAACCAGTACCGAACGCCACGAAGCGGCAGCGGAAGATCGGCGAGTGGAGCACTGGAACGCTCCCGACGGAATGGGCTGGCTCGCCCTCTACGCCCCCGTCGAGGTAACCCAGAGCATATTCAACGCCTGCCACACCACCGCCAAAAGCCTCCGCAAAACCGGCGATCAGCGCACCATCGGGCAACTCACCGCCGACGTGTTCACCGACGCCGCCATGCTCGGGCTCACCACCGGGATCGGCACCGGCGGCAGCAGTGACGACAGCGGTGAGGGGGCCGGTGTTCCCGTCTTCGCCGGCCGTGATGGAGCGATCCGGCCGACGGTGCACGTGACCGTCCCGGTGATGACCCTCCTCGGCCACAGTGAGGAACCGGCAGAACTCGACGGGTACGGGCCGATCAACCCCGAGACCGCCCGCCGGCTCGCCGCCCAAGCGCCAAGCTTCACAAGGCTGCTCACCCACCCCGAAACCGGAGCCGTCCTCTCCGTCGGACGCGACCGCTACGCCGTCCCCGCCGACCTGCGAAAGACCATCGAAGTCAGAGACAAGGTCTGCGGCTTCCCCGGCTGCAACCGGTCGGCCAGGCAATGTGATGTGGACCACATCCTCGCCTGGCAGGACGGAGGTGAGACCGACCTCGAGAACCTCAATTGCCTGTGCCGACGCCACCACGTACTCAAACACTCAAGCACCTGGCAGGTCCAACGCGACGACGACGGGACCATCATCTGGACCTCACCCCTCGGACAGAAGTACCGCATCCGACGCTCCACCAATGTCGGATTCGTACCCCTCGACGAATGCGACGAGACTCCCGAACCCGACATCGACGACGAGGAAAGCGAGAACGACGGCTTCGCCGAAGACGCGCCGAATCCCGACGGCGAGAGCTGGTTCACCGACACCAAAACCGACGAAGCCGATGCAGCCGACGACGCTGACGCGACCGACGGCAAGGACTACCCGGAGAACCCGCTCTTCTAGAAGCAGAGTGAGCATGTGATGCGCGCCTTGGCGCGTTAGCGTCGGCACTGAGCGTCGGCAGTCGGCAATGCCGCGATCGACGACCGACCGCGGTCAGTCCTCGCTGCGATGAAGCCGCCTGCGAGCGGACAGTAACTCGATTTCGGGCCGGGCTGCGACCATTCGCTCGACACCGTCGAGTACTTCCGTCACGTGGCTACTGTGAGCGCTGACCACGCTCACTCCGACGGCTGCGCGCCGGTGCAGATCAAGGTGCCCGACCTCCGCGACCGAGACCTCGAAGCGACGCTTGATCTCAGCCAGAATCGGGCGCACGGTGGAACGCTTCTCCTTGAGCGAGTGCACATCCCCCAACAACAGGTCGAACTCGATCCAACCAATCCACATGTCTCCATTGTCGTGCCCGCAACGTCAGTCGCTGCTTGTACCGTTGATGCGAATCGAGAGGCCCTGATGTTCCTGCTTTCACCCATGGATGCCGAGTCCCACACGTCTGCCGTGCCGCGCATCGTCACGAGCGCAAGCGACCTGACTCTCGCGTCCCAGTGCGAATGGGCATTCCTGCGCAGGCTCGACGCGAAACTCGGTCGCATTCCGCCGATCGTCGAAGAACGCGACGCGATGAACCAGCGCACGTCCGCACTCGGCGACGTGCATGAAGCAAACGTGCTTCAGCACTACCGCGACACGTACGCGGAAGGCGTCGTCGAGATCGACCGGCCCCAATCGATGTCCGCTGAACACTTGGCCCAAGTGGCCGCCGAGACGAAAGCAGCGTTCGAGGGCGGTGCGGACGTCGTCTTCCAGGCGACATTCTGGGACGGCAACTTCGTCGGCTTCGCCGACTTCATCGTCCGCCAGCCCGATGGCAGCTACGAGGTGCAGGACACCAAACTCGCCCGCCACGCCAAGATCACGGCGCTGCTCCAACTCGCCGCATACGGGGAGAAGCTCACGGAACTCGGTGTGCCCGTCAGCCCGGTCGCGCGGCTCATTCTCGGTGACGGTAGCCACAGCGAGCACCGCCTCGCCGACATCGCACCCGTATATCGCAAGCGCCGCGCGCGCCTTCAGCGCATCATGGCCGAGCGCCTCGCCGAACTCTCCCCGCTCGCCTGGGGTGACACGCGCTATGCCCTGTGCGGCCGCTGCGAGCTCTGCGAAGAGGCGGTGCAGGAACACCGGGACCTCCTTCTCGTCGCGAATTTGAGCGTGCGCCAGCGCGCCGTGCTCAACCGCGCCGGAATCGCGACCATCGAGCAGCTCGCCGCGGCGCCGAGCGCCATCGACGGCATGAGCGCGTCGACGTTCGAGCACTTGCGCGAGCAGGCCCGCCTGCAGCTCGAGTCCGCACCGGACGCCGGTCCCGCTGTCACGCTGTTCGACCCCAAAGCTCTCGCCGCTCTTCCCGATCCTGATGCCGGAGACATCTTCTTCGATTTCGAGGGCGACCCGCTCTACAGCGAATCAGGCGCCGGCGAGCACCGGGAGTGGGGACTCGACTATCTCTTCGGCCTCATCGAGCCCGACGGCACCTTCCGGGCCTTCTGGGCCCACACGTTCGCCGAAGAACGCCAGGCTCTCGCGGAGTTCCTCGCGTATGTCGCGGACCGCCGTCGGCGGCATCCGAACATGCATATCTACCATTACGCTCCCTACGAGCGCACGCACCTGCTGTCTCTCGCCGCGCGTCACGGTGTGGGGGAGGATGCCGTCGACACGCTGCTGCGCGAGCACGTGCTCGTCGACCTGTACCCCATCGTGCGGCAGAGCGTGCGCGTGGGCTCTCGCTCGTACTCGATAAAGAAGCTCGAGCCGTTGTACATGGGCGACGAGCGCCGCGAGGGCGACGTGACGAACGCGGGCGACTCGATAACGGAATACGCTCGGCTCAGCGAGCTCCGTGCGGCCGGACTCGCGGGTGATGCGGATGCCGCTGCTGAAGCGCAGCGCATGCTCGATTCGATCGCCGACTACAACGAATACGACTGCGTCTCCACGCTGCGGCTGCGTGACTGGCTGCGCGGCCTGGCACTCGCGCACGGCATCGCGCCCTCGCCGCCGACTGAGCGCGATGAGGCCGAGATCGAGCCCTCGCCGTTGCACGACCGGCTCGCGGCCCTCGCCGGCGACCCGCTCGAGCTCGAACGCACTCCCGAGCAGCGGGCGCTCGGTGTCGCGGCAGCGGCGATCGACTACCACCGACGCGAGCACAAGAGCTTCTGGTGGGGCCACTTCTCTCGGCTCGTCGAGCCCATCGACGAGTGGGCGGACACGCGCGATTGCTTCATCATCGACCGTGCCGTGCTTGAACGGGACTGGCATCGCGAGGGCAAGCAGCGCAGCGAACGCCGTCACGTGCGCGTCTTCGGCCAGTGGGCGCCGGGCAGCACCGTCAAGGAAGGCGCGACGCCGTACGTCGTGTACGCCCACCCGGGCCCGTGGACCGATCCGACGAGCGACCCCGGAGCGCGCGTGGCCAAGTCCGCGAGGCTCATCGAGGTCGGCGATGATGGCTCCCTGCTGATCGAGGAGACGCTCGGTAAGGACGTCGACCCGTACACGACCATGCCCGTCGCACTCACGCCGGCGAGCCCGCCGTCGCCCGGCACGCAGGTCGACGCGATCGCCGAATGGGGACAGCGGATCGTGGATGCCGCGGATGCCGCGCCCGGTGAGATCGCCGATGCGCTGCCCGCAGAACCCATGCTCGACCTGCTGCGCCGAGTGCCGCCGCGCACTCGAGGCGGGCGTCTGCCCGCGACCGGAGACAACGTCGCCGACGTCACGGCGGCGCTGCTCGACCTCGACGGGTCCTACCTCGCCGTGCAGGGACCGCCCGGAACCGGAAAGACGTACCTCGCCTCTCACGTCATCGCGGCGCTCGTGCGCGACCACCAGTGGCGCATCGGGGTGGTGTCGCAATCGCACGCCGTCGTCGAGAACGTGCTCGATCGCGTGGTCGCGGCCGGGCTGCCGAACAACCTCGTGGGCAAGGCGCCCAAGGACGGCGACCGCACCGAGCACGATTACACGACGCTCCGCAAGACCGACTACCTCACCTTCGCGCTCGACAACGCGCACACGGGATTCGTCGTCGGCGGCACCGCGTGGAACTTCAGCAACCCCGCCCTCGTGCCCCGCGAATCGCTCGACCTGCTCGTGGTCGACGAGGCCGGACAGTTCTCGCTCGGCTCCACGATCGCCGCGAGCGTCGGCGCCCGCAACCTCCTGCTGCTCGGCGATCCGCAGCAGCTTCCGCAAGTGAGCCAGGGCACCCATCCGGAGCCGGTCGACGAGTCTGCGCTCGGCTGGGTGAGCGCCGGGCACGACGTGCTGCCGACCGAGCTCGGCTACTTCCTCGCCGAGAGCCGCCGCATGCACGGCGCGGTGAGCGCCGTCGTCTCCGCGCTGTCCTACGAAGGCGCGCTGCACTCGCACCCGTGCGCGGGTGAGCGGATGCTGGAGGGCGTCGAACCGGGCCTGCACGTCGACCCGGTCGCGCACTCCGGCAACGCGACGAGCTCGCCGGAAGAGGCAGCGCGCGTCGTAGAAATCGTGCGCTCGCACCTCGGACGGCCGTGGACCGATCCGTCGGCGGGAATCGACCGGATGCCGCTCACGCAAGCCGACATCATGGTCGTGTCGCCCTACAACGCGCACGTCGCGGAGATCCGCGACGCACTCGAGCGGGCCGATCTGCACGACGTGCGGGTCGGCACGGTGGACAAGTTCCAGGGGCAGGAAGCCGTTATCGCGATCGTGAGCCTCGCGGCATCCGACTCATCAGAGGTCCCGCGGGGCATGGGCTTCCTCCTGCTGAAGAACCGGCTCAACGTGTCGATCTCGCGCGCGCAGTGGGCGGCGCACCTCGTCTACTCGCCCGAGCTCGTCGAGTACTTGCCGCGCACCCCCGCGGAGGTCGCGCAGCTGAGCGCGTTCATCCGTCTCGTCGAGGGGGAGTAGCCGTCAGCCGCCGGCCGTGATGCCGAGCACTTTCGCTGCCTTCGAGATGCGTCGTGCCATGTCGACGTCGCGCTCGGAGAGGCCGTCGACCTCGTGGGTGCTGAGCGTCACCGTCACGGTCGGGTAGGTGAGCAGCACGTCGGGGTGGTGGTTCGCGTCGTCGGCGAGGATGCCGATCTCGTTCACGAGCTCGACGCCCGCCGCGAACGAGCCCGTCGCGAACACGGCGTGCGCGCTCGTCGCCTCGGCGGTCCAGTCGCCGACGCCGTCCGATTGGGTGAACTCCTCGGGAGTGATTCGCTCGGCCATGACCTCAGGCTACGTCGGCCGTGCGAGAAGCGGAAGGGACGGGTGACGTGGCGTGCAGGCGGGCGCGATAGTCTCGGCAGAGCCGCACGGCATCCGCCCTGAACTCAACGGAGGAACACCCTTGACCGACACTCGTCCCGTTCCCGAGACAAGCGATGAATCAGCTCGCAGCGACGCCACGTGGTGGCGGCAGGCGGCGGTGTACCAGATCTACCCGCGCAGCTTCGCCGACGCGAACGGTGACGGCATCGGCGACGTGCGCGGCATCACGAGTCGCGTGCCGTACCTGAAGAAGCTCGGCATCGACGCCGTGTGGCTGAGTCCCTTCTACCCCTCAGCGCTCGCCGACGGCGGCTACGACGTCGACGACTACCGCAACGTCGACCCGCGCCTCGGCACGCTCGACGACTTCGATGACATGGTCGACGCCCTGCACCGCGCCGGCATCAAGCTCATCGTCGACATCGTGCCGAACCACTCGTCGAACCGGCACGAGTGGTTCACGCAAGCGCTCGCCGCGCCCAAGGGATCGCCCGAGCGCGACCGGTACATCTTCCGTGACGGCCTCGGCGATAACGGCCAGCTGCCGCCCGCCGACTGGACGAGCGCGTTCGGCGGCCTCGCGTGGGAGCCCGTCGGCGACGGCCAGTGGTACATGCACTACTTCGCGACCGAGCAGCCCGACTTCAACTGGGACAACCGTGAGGTGCGCGACGACTTCCTCGCCACTTTGCGGTTCTGGTCGGACCGGGGCGTCGACGGCTTTCGCGTCGACGTCGCCCACGGGCTCGCGAAGGAGCTGCCCGCCGTGCTGCCCTCGCAAGCGGAGCTCGACGCGATGGAGAAGACGACGGGGCAGCATCCGCTCTGGGACCGCGACGAAGTGCACGAGATCTACGCCGAATGGCGCGGCGTCTTCAACGAATACGACCCGCCCCGCATCGCCGTCGCCGAGGCCTGGGTCGCGACGCCCGAGCGCCGGGCGCGCTACGCGAGTGCCGAGGGGCTCGGGCAGGCGTTCAACTTCGACTTGCTCGAGGCGGACTTCGATTCCGCGCAGTTCCGCGAGATCATCACGTCGAACCTCGAACAGGCGAAGGGTGCGGGCTCGTCGACGACGTGGGTCTTCTCGAACCACGACGTCGTTCGGCACGCGACGCGCTACGGACTCCCGCCGCTTGCCGGACGCGCGGTGAAGCAGGGCTCCGAGTGGCTGCTCGCGGGCGGGCGTGAGCCCGAGCTCGACATCGCCGGCGGACTGCGGCGCGCTCGCGCGGCGACGCTCATGATGCTCGCACTGCCCGGTTCCGCCTACCTCTACCAGGGCGAGGAGCTCGGCCTCGGGGAGGTTGCCGACATTCCCGCGGAGAATCGGCAGGATCCCGCCTTCTTCCGCAATCCCGGCGTCGACATCGGACGGGACGGATGCCGCGTGCCGCTGCCCTGGACGCACGAAGGATCCTCCTTCGGCTTCGGGTCGGACGGCGCGCACTTGCCGCAGCCCGAATGGTTCGGCCGGTTCTCGGTCGAGGCGGAGGACGGCGATCCCGGCTCGACGCTCGAGCTGTACCGCCGGGCTCTCGCGCTGCGCCATGAGCTGCAGACCGCGGAGGAGCTCGAGTGGCTCGACGTCGGCGGCTCGGCCGACGTGCTGCACTTCCGTCGGCCGAACGGCTGGGAAGTCGTGACGAACTTCGGCACGGGGCCGATCGCGCTGCCCGCCGGCGAGCGGCTGATCTCGAGCCGGCCCCTCGAGGGCGACACGCTGCCCGGCGAGACGACGGTGTGGCTCAAGAACTGAGGGCGCAGGCTCGCGGGACCTGGCGTTGCGGCAACCGTTCGACTTTCAGTCGAACGGCGCCGCACTCACTACTCTGAGTGCATGAGCAGTGCCCTCTCCGCTGAGCGCGACGCAGCATCCGACCCGCTTTTCACTCCGCTGCAGATCGGCAGCGTCACCGTGAGCAATCGGCTCATGCAGGCGGCGCACTCGAAGCTGTACGCCGTGCAGGGGCGCGAGTCGCAGCAGGAGATCGACTACTTCGCCCGGCGTGCGGAGGGCGGCACGGCGCTGTTCATCGCCGGCAACCGCTTCGTGCACCCGTCGAGCGCGATCCGCGGCTTCGTCGACGGCTGGCGCACCGGCATCGTCCGTGCCGACCGGGCGCTGACCGACGCCGTGCACGAGCGCGACGCGAAGATCTTCGCCCAGCTCAACCACCACGGCGCGCAGGCCTCGCCCGACGGACCGGACGGGCCGCGTCCCGTCTTCTCGGCGAGCCGCCTGATCTCGCCGTCGACCGGCGCCGCGACGATCGAGGCGACGCACGACGACATCGCGGCGTTCACCGAGGGGTGGGCGGTCACGGCCGAGAACGCCATGCGCGGCGGCTTCGACGGCGTCGAGGTGCACATGGCGCACGGCTACCTGCTGCACCAGTTCCTCTCGCCGCTCTACAACCGCCGCACCGACCGCTACGGCGGCGACCTCGAGGGCCGCGCGCGGTTCCCGCTCGAGGTGCTGCGCGCCGTGCGCGAGCGGGTCGGCGACGAGGCGGTCGTCGGCATCCGCATCGTCGCCAACGAGTTCGACGAGGCCGGGCTCAGCCGCGAGGACTGCCTCGCGATCATCGCCCACTTGCGGCGGCACGTGCGCATCGACTACCTCAACCTCGCGGGCGGCGAGTACCACCAGGTGCACTACGTCTTCCCCTCGTCGGCGATGCCCGCCGCGTGGCTGCGCGATGATGTCGCCGCGGTGAAGCGCGCCAACGCGGACATCCCCGTGTTCGGCGTTGGTGCGGCCGCGACCGTGGACGGCGCCCGCGAGGTCATCGAGCAGGGCGTGGCCGACATGGTCGCCCTCACGCGCGCGCAGATCGCCGATCCCGACCTCGCGACGAAGCTGCGCACGGGCGCGCCCGTGACGCACTGCATCCGCCTCAACCAGGGCTGCCTCGCGCGCACCGGCAACGGCCTGCCGATGGGCTGCACGGTGAATCCCGTCGTGGGGCGCGAGGCGAGCCGTTCGGCTCCGGATGCCGCCACGGCGAGGCAGCGGTTCGCCATCGTCGGCGGTGGACCGGCCGGGCTCAAGGCGGCCGCCGAGCTGAGCGCCAACGGCCACGACGTCACCCTGTTCGAGGCGAGCGACCGCCTCGGCGGGCAGCTCGGGCTCGCCGCACGTGTCCCCGGCCGCGAGAGCGTGCAGCTGCTGATCGACGACCTCACGCGGGACACCGCGGGCGTCGACGTGCGCCTCGGCGTCCGCACCGACGCCGCGCAGCTGCTCGCGGCATCCGATTCGTTCGATCACGTCGTCGTCGCGACGGGATCGCGACCGTCGGCGCAGGGAACGACGGTGACGGATGCCGCGTCCGCCGCGCTTGAACCGATCGCGGGCCGCGCGGGCGTGCTCGACGCCTGGACGGCCGTCGCGGAACCGGAGCGGCTGCGCGGGCCCGTGCTGCTCGTCGACCACGACGGCACGCCGTACGCTGCCGGCATCGCGCTGTCGCTTGTCGCGAGCGGGCACGACGTGCGGATGGTGACGCGATTCGACACCGCGTTCCCGTTCATCCGCGGCAGCCAGGACCGCGACCACCTGCACCGGCGGCTGTTTCGCGTGCCGGGGACTCCGGGGGCGCTACCCGGCGACGGCTCGTTCGACATCGAGGTCGCGACGACGATCGCGGACTACGTCGCCGGCGAAGCGCTGCTGCGCGACCTGAACTCGGGGCGGGAGCGCATGGTCGCGGCGCGCACCGTCGTGCTCGCGACGCCGCGCGAGCAAGTGCCGTTCGACGCGGCCGGGCTCGACGTGCCGGTGACGGTGATCGGCGACGCGCGGGCGCCGCGCAACATCGACGCGGCGATCTTCGACGGGTTCGAGGTCGCGTTCGCCGCCGGAACGGTGGCCGCGGGCTAGCGTCGCAGCGCCGCGACCTGCTCGTCGGTGAGCGGGCGCGTGCGGTGACCCGTCAGCAGCAGGTGCAGCTGGGCCGTGTGCTCAAGCTCCTCGAGCGTGTCGAGTGCCGCCGCGATCGAGGGCGCCGAGACGACGGGCCCGTGGTTCGCGAGCAGCAGCGCCTGATGGTCGTGGGCGGCGCGCTCGATGACGGGCTCGAGCGCGGTGTCGCCGGGAGCATGGTAGGGCAGCAGCGCAAGGCGCCCCACGCGCATCGCGAAGTAGGCGGTGAGCGGCGGAAGCGCGTTGTCGGGATCGAGACCGTCGAGGCACGAGAGCGCGGCGGAGTAGGTCGAGTGCGTGTGGACGACAGCCTCGTCGCTCGGCCGGGCGCGCAGCACGGCGGCGTGGAAGAACGCCTCCTTCGACGGGCGCCCGCCCCCGATGTGGCGGCCGTTCACATCGATGAGCGACAGCTCGTCGGCCGTCACGGTGCCGAGACTGCTTCCCGTCGGCGTGATGAGGATGCCATTCTCGATGCGCACGCTGATGTTCCCCGTGCTGCCGTGCGTCAGCCCCCGGAAGAAGAGGGAGCGCGCGGCGGCGATCAGCTGCTCGCGAGCGTCCTGTGTCATGGTCATGCCGGTTGTGCTCCCGTCGCCGTGATCAGCAGGTCCTCGTCGCCGAAGTTGCCGGATTTCAGCAGCAGCGCGAGGCGCTTGGGGCTGTCGATGTGCAGCCACGGTACACCCGGCGCCTGCTCCTCGCCGATGGTGGCGGTCCGTACGCCGAGCGCGGAGGTGACAGAGCCCGAGGTCTCCCCGCCTGCGACGACGATCCGGTCGACGCCGCGCTCGATCAGTCCGATGGCGACGTAGCCGAGCGCCGTCTCGACGAGGTGCGCGAGCCGGTCGACGCCGAACCGCTCTTGTGCGGCGCGGAGCTTCTCCGGTTCCGTCGTCGAGTAGATGAGCGGCACGCCGTCGCGCCGTGCCGCGTCGAACCAGTCCAGGGCCGCGTCGGCGAGCCGGCGGGGATCGTCGCTGCTGGCCGGATCGAGGAAGTGCGCCGGATTGTGCGCCGCGAACCGTGCGACCTGCTCGCGCGTGCGCGCCGAGCAGCTTCCGGCGAGGGCCGCGGCCGTCGCGTAGGAGTCGAGCGGCGGGGTCGGCGCCGCGGCGCTCGCGGTGGCCTGCGCGGCGGCGAGGCCCTCCGCAAGTCCGGCCGCTCCTGTGACGAGCACGTCACGTGCGACTGCGCCGCCGAGCTGCTCAAGGTCGTGAGCGTCGATCGCGTCGACGACGGCGTATCGGATGCCGCGATCGCGCAGCTCCCGCAACGCGGCGGCTATGGCATCCGTCCCGTTGGCGACGGTTGCCTCCGGAATGAGCGCGGCCTCCCGGTCGGTCTGCGCTGAGAGCAGACGCACGACCGAGGAATCGGTCATGGGCGTCAACGGGTGATGCAGCATCGAGGATTCCGAGAGCAGGTCGGTGCCGACGAACAGGTGGCCGCCGTAGACGGTCCGGCCGTGCACGGGGGATGACGGCGTCACAACCGTCAGGGCGGAGCCGGTCAGGTCGGCGAGCGCATCGGCGACGGGGCCGATGTTTCCCGCGGGAGTCGAGTCGAACGTCGAGCAGTACTTGAGGTAGAGCTGCTCACAGCCGATCGACCGCAGCCATGTCGCGGAGCGCACGGATTGCTCGACCGCGTCCGCAGCGGGAATCGTGCGGGACTTGAGTGCGACGACCGTGACATCGTCCGCGCCGGCCGGCGTGTTGTCGTCGGGGCAGCCGAAGACGATGCGCACGCGGAGTCCCTGACGGCGGAACGCGACGGCGACGTCGGTCGCGCCGGTGAAGTCGTCGGCGATCGCCCCGATCACCTGGCACTCTCCTCGAGGACGGCGCGCATCGCGGCGGCTGCTCGCACCGGCCCCGCGAGCACCGGAATGCCGAGCTCGTGCTCGAGGGCCTCGGCGGCGGGAGCGAGCGTGTACTGGGCCAGCAGCACGGCGTCGAACGGACCGTCGGCGGCGCGCACGGCGGCCGCGAGCGCGCGGGCCGTTCCGGCCGCATCGCCCTCGCGGGAGGGCTCGAGGGCGTCGGCGGCGAGGACGTCGTGGGTGCTCAACTCGGCCGGCTTCGGCACGACGTCGAAGCGCGTGCGGGCGTCGGCAAGCGGCGTCGCGATCGAGGAGACCAGTGCGAGGCGTGTGAATCCGCTCGTCGCGGCGTCGTGGAACGCCGCGTCGTCGGAAGCGAAGACGGGCAGCGTTGAGCGTGCGTCGGCCTCGTGCGCGACCGGACCGTACATCGAGCACGTGAGCAGGACGCCTTTCGCCCCGTTCCGGATGGCGTGGTCGATGAGCCCCGCCATCCGATCCTTCAGCGTCGTGGTGAGTCCGCCGGCCTCGAGCGCTTCGACGATGAGCCGGTCATCGAGGAGATTCCAAATCGTCGCGTCCGGGTACTCGCGCTCGAACGCCTGTTGTGCCGGCGCCATCGCCGCCGGCACGGCGCTCACGAGAGCGATGAGCGGGGCGTTCATCGCTCGACGAGAACGCCGTCCTCGTCGGCGAAGAGGCGGACACCCGGTCGGATCCGCGTGCCGGCGATCTCGATCTCCACGTCGGCCTCGCCGACGCCTTCCTTGGCGCTCTTCTGCGGGTTGCTCGCGAGCGCGCGGATGCCGATGGGCATGTCGCGAAGAGCGACGCGGTCGCGTACGGCGCCATTGATGACGATGCCGGCCCAGCCGTTGTCGATCGCGATCTTCGCGATCATGTCGCCGAGCAGCGCTGTGCGGAGCGAGCCGCCGCCGTCGACAACGAGCACGGCTCCGTCGCCTGGCTCGGAGACGACCGATTTGAGCACGACGTTGTCCTCGAGACAGCGCACTGTGCGGGCCGGCCCGGAGAACGCGGCCTTGCCGCCGAAGTCGTGCCAGTCAAGCGGGATCGAGGCGAGCTCGTGGCCGCGCTCGTCCCAGAGGTCTGCGGTGGAAACGGTCATTGTCTTCCTCACTGTTCGGGTGCACTTCACACCGAAGTGCTGTTGCGTTCCATGAACCATGCGGCCCGCGCGCCGAGACTGTCGGAGATGTGGGCACGCATCACGGCCGCCGCTTCATCGGGGTTCCCCGCGATGACAGCCAGTACGAGTTGCTGATGCTCCTCGTTCTTCTTGTCGCGCTCGGGCTGGTCGCGTCCCTCGCGCAGGCCCACGAGCCGATACCGGTCCGCTTTGTCCCAGAGTCCGTCGAGCGTTGCGATGAGCACGTCATTGTGCGAGGCGACGTAGATGGCGCGGTGGAAACGACGGTGGGCGACGAGATCGACGACCGTCGGCTGGTTCGATAGGGCGTTCACCTCGGAGGATCGGCGAATCTCGGCGATGTCCTCCCGAGTGCGGCGCTCGGCGGCGAGTGCCGCGGCGAGCGGGTCGAGAGCGAGTCGGAGCTCGAGAAGGTCCCGAGCCTCCTCGACGCTGAGCTTCGTCACATACGCGTCTCTGTGGGCATCAAGCTCGACAAGACCTTCTTGTTTGAGCCGGCGCAGCGCCTCGCGGAGGGGAGTCGTGCTGATTCCGATCTCCTTGGCCAGGGTCGCTTGGTTGATCGTGGCGCCCGGAACGTACTCGTGCGCCAGGATTCGGTTCCGAATGACGGCGTACGCGAAATCGCTCTTCGTGGAGTACTGATCTGCATTGTCCATGGTCTTCGCGCCTCCCGCCCTCATCCTAGATTGCCACGTAGGTTATAACCTATAGCAGAGCAAGGAAAGGAATTGCGAAAACCGGCCTAACGCCAGAAAGATTGGAAAGCGGGTTGTGTAACTTGTGGTCACAGATTCCCGCGGATGTTGCCAATTTGAGATGAAGCTGTTCTTGACACCCGCAGGTTATAACCTCCAGTATCGTCGTTGAGCAACACCTCGAGAACCATCGATCACAAGGGAGTGAAAAATGATGAACGTTGAACGTTCATGGTCTCGTCGAAAAGGAGCGGTGACGGTTGCGTCCGCTGCCCTCTTCGCCGTCGTGGCGGCCCTGACGGGCTGTTCCGGCGGCTCGGGGGGAGGCGGTCAGGCCCCCGAGAACAAGATCACGGAAGGCGAGTGGCCGAGCTATTACCCCAAGGACTACGGTGACCTCGTCGACGCGGCCAAGGACGAGGGCGGCGAGCTCACGATCTACTCGAACACCGACCAGGAGAACTGGGCGCCGATCTTCCGTGACTTCAAGAAGAAGTACCCCTTCATCACGAAGATCTCGGCGAACAACCTCGACAGCGACGAGGTCTTCCAGCGGCAGCTCAGCGAAATGGCGACGGGCAACGCGCCCGCCGACCTGCTCGTCTCGAACGCCGTGCAGGCGTGGGCGAAGTACGCTGAGCAGCCGGACACGCTCATGGATTACAAGTCGCCAGAGCTCAGCGAGCTGCCCGACTTCGCCGAACTGAGCCCGAACATCTTCGCGATGTCGCTCGACCCCGTGACGATCTCGTACAATACGTCGCTGTTCGACGAAGCGCCGACCGGGATCGCTTCGCTCGCGAAGATCGTCTCCGCCGACCCCGACAAGTTCAAGGGCAAGATCACGACGCGCGATGTCAACGGCGCGTACGGTTTCACCGTCTCCCACGCCTTCACGGAAGGCAACCCGGACTCGTGGGATTCGCTCGAGCAGATCCTGCCGCTCGCGCGCCCCGAGAGCTCCTCGGGAACCCAGGTCGAGAAGATCCTCTCCGGCGAGTATGCGGCGGGCTTCTTCATCAGCACGGCGCCGGCATACCCCATGCAGGAGAAGAGCGGCGGACTGTTCGATCTCGTCTTCCCCGATGACGGCACTGTCGTGCTCGGCCGCGGAATCGGCATCACCCCGAAGGCGCCGCACGCAGCGACGGCGAAGCTCTTCATCGACTTCGTCCTCTCGGAGGAAGGCCAGAACGCGGTCGCCGAAGGCGGGCTGAGCTCCTACCGTGACAGCGTCAAGCTGACCGAAGGACGCCACACCTACCAGGAAGTCGTGGATGCCGTGGGTGAAGACGCCATCATCCGAGTTCCCTACAAGGTGACCTCTGACGACGATGTGAAGGCGTTCGTCGATCGGTGGGACGGGCTGCTCGGAAAGTAACAACCGGTAATTCGACAAAAGGTAATCATGTCTCTTCTCACAACGTCTCGGCAGAGCGCTGACGCTGTGCAGAAGCCGACGCTGCCGGCGCCGAAGTATCGCAAGATCTTCGGCGTCGGCCGAGCCCGGCTGCTGCAGTACGCCGTCTTCATCGTCATCGGCCTCTTCGTGGTCGCGCCCATCGTGCCGATCCTCTACCAGTCCGTGCAGGACAGGCCGCTGTACCGGGCGGGCGGACTGTTCACAGTCGACAACTACGTCCATCTCTTCACGGATGCGGGCTTCGGCCAGGTCATCCTCAACACGGCGCTCTTCGCCGTCATGACGACGATCCTCGCTCTGCTCATCGCGGTGCCCATGGCCGTGCTCGTCGTGCGGACGAAGCTGCCGTTCGGAACCGTGCTCGCGGGCTCCATGCAGTGGCCGTTCTTCGTCTCCTCGCTGATTCTCGGCTTCGGCTGGATCACGCTCTACGGTCCCGCCGGCTTCATCAGCGTCGCCGTCAAGGGCGTGATCGGCACCGTTCCCTGGAACCTGTACTCGATTCCCGGCATGGCCGTGACGGAGGCCGTGGGGCTCGCGCCCATCGCCTACGTGTTCTGCGCGAACGCGCTTCGCCAGTCCGATCCGTCGCTCGAGTCCGCAGCGCGCGTGTGCGGATCCGGCCCGTTCCGGATTCTCCTGCGCGTCATCGTGCCGATGCTGCGGCCGCCGATCGTGTACGCCGCCATTCTCGTCTTCAGCATGTCGATCGAGACGCTCAGCGTGCCTCTGCTCTACGGCACGCCCGTGCGCATCGAAGTTTTCTCAACCTTCCTCTACACCAACGGCCTGCAGTCCATCTCACCCGACTACGGCGTGCTGGGAGCGGCGTCGACGATCATCCTCGCCGCGACCATCGCGACAGTGATGATCCAGGCGAAGGTACTCAAGAACGCCCAGAGATTCATCTCCGTTCGCGGCAAGGCGGTGCGCCCGAACAAACTCGACCTCGGCTGGCTCAAATGGCCGGTCGCCGTCGCGATCGTGTTCTACGTCGTGTTCGGCGCCGCGCTGCCGATCCTCGGCCTCGTGTTCCGCTCGTTCACGTTCGTGTTCACGCCGTTGCAGAGCCCGTTCAAGACCCTGACGATGGCGAACTACGAGCGCATCTTCACGTACCAGTCCTACATCCAGTCGATAACGAACAGCGTCACGATCGCCGTCGTGGGCGCGGTTCTCGTGAGCTTCCTCGCGCTGCTCGCCGTCATCGTGGCGCGCCGATCGACGTTCCGCTTCGCGCGCGCCGTCGAGTACTTGTCGCTCGCGCCGCAGGCGATCCCCGGAATCATCGTCAGCATCGGGTTCTTCTGGGCGTTCGCACTCATGCCGTGGAACCTCGGCGGACTCGTGCAGGGCACGCTCGCCGCGGTGATCATCGCGTTCGGGCTGCGTGCGCTGCCCACCGCGTTCGGCTCGATCTCGCCCGCGCTCATGCAGATCGCGAGCGAGCTCGACAACGCGGGGCGTGTCTCCGGCGCTGACTGGATCGGCGTATTCACTCGCATCCTGCGGAAGCTGCTGCTTCCCGCGTTCATCGGCTCGATGATCCTCGTCTTCGTCACGATGCTCAAGGAATACTCCGCCGCGCTGTTCCTGTCCTCCGCCGACAGCAACGTCATCGGCACGACGATGCTCGAGCTGTGGGTCCAGGGCAACACCGGATCCGTCGCCGCTCTCGCAACTATCCAGATCGCGATCACCGCCGTCGTCGTCGGAATCGCAAGCCTCTTCATGAAGGGACACCGAGATGCCTGAAGTTCACGTCTCTCACCTCAACAAGCAGTTCGCCGACGTGTCGGTGCTCAAAGACATCGACTTCACCGTCAGGGAGGGAGAGTTCTTCACGCTCCTCGGTCCGAGCGGCTGCGGGAAGTCGACGACGCTGAACTGCATCGCCGGCCTCGAAGACCCCACCCACGGGCGCATCGCGATCGGCGACCGCACACTCGTCGACCGGGAGAAGCGCATCTACGTGCCCACCGAGGAACGCAACCTCGGCATGGTCTTCCAGTCCTACGCGCTCTGGCCGCACATGACGACGGAGAAGAACCTGTCGTTCCCGCTCAACATCCGCCGCGCGGACAAGGCCGACAAGAAGGCACGCATCGCCGATGCGCTCGACAAGGTGGGACTCGGAACGCTCGGCGACCGGTACCCGCACCAGCTCTCGGGCGGTCAGCAGCAGCGCGTCGCGCTTGCCCGCGCCCTCGTCTACTCGCCGTCCGTGCTGCTGCTCGACGAGCCGCTGTCGAACCTCGACGCGAAGCTGCGCGAGCAGGCTCGCGCGTGGCTGAAGCGGCTGCAGGCCGACCTCGGCATCACGACCCTCTACGTCACGCACGACCAGGACGAGGCCCTCTCGCTAAGCGACCGGATCGCCGTCATGTTCGACGGTGTCATGGCGCAGATCGGAACGCCGACGGAGATCTACGAGCACCCGGCCACCGCCGCGGTTGCGGCCTTCGTCGGCAGCTGCAACTTCCTGCTCGGCACCGTGGCGTCCACCGACGGTCGTACGATGCGCGTGCGTCTGGACGCGGTCGACGAGTTCGTCGTGGTTCCCGCCGACGGTTCCGCGAAGGAGGGCGACACGGTGACCCTCGCCGTCAGGCCCGAGCGCATGCGCGTCACCACGGCCGGCTCTCCCGCCGGGGACGAGAACACCATCGACACCGAGATCCTGACGAAGGCGTACGTCGGGTCGCGGTTCGAGTACACGCTGCGGCTGGGCACAACGGCCGTGCGCGCCATCTCACCGACCGGCGACCTCACGCAGGACGTGCGGCTCGCCTTCCCCGCGGAGGCCGTGCACGTATACCCGGCGACGCCCTCCCATCGGAAGCAAAGGAACTCATGGCGGTGCCCGCATGACCACAACGAAGGACACACCCCGCCGGCTCGGCCTGCTGCTCGGAGACGGCATCGGACCCGAGATCGTTCCGGCCGCACGATTGTGCGTGGATGCCGCCATCGCGGCATCCGGAGCGCCCGCCGTCGAGTGGGCGGAGTTCCCCCTCGGCGCGGACGCCATCCGCACGCACGGCACGCCCGTTCCCGACGAAACCCTCGCCGGCCTCGACACCGTGGACGCGTGGCTGCTCGGGCCTCACGACAGCGTGTCGTACCCGGAGCCGCACCGCTCGCGCCTCAACCCGAGCGGGACGCTGCGCAAGCACTTCGACCTCTTCGCGAACATCCGCCCCGCGCGGGTCTTCGCGGGAGCGGCATCCGTCGTCGACGACGCCGACCTCGTGATCGTGCGCGAGAACACGGAGGGGTTCTACGCCGACCGCAACACCTTCGCGGGGACGGGCGAGTTCATGCCGACTCCCGACGTCGCCATCGCGCACGGCATCGTCACGCGGGTCGCGTCCGAGCGGATCGCCCGGGAGGCGTTCGAGCTCGCGATGCGCCGGCGCAAGCACGTCACCATCGTGCACAAGGCGAACGTGCTCATGCTCACGACCGGACTGTTTCGGGACGCGTGCCGCAGCGTCGCGAAGGACTACCCCGAGGTCACCGTCGACGACTTCCACATCGACGCCATGACCGTGCACCTCGTGCGTCGCGCGAAGGACTTCGACGTGATCGTGACGGAGAACATGTTCGGCGACATCCTCTCCGACCTCACGGGAGCGCTCGCCGGATCGCTCGGCATCGCCCCGTCGGTGAACAGCTCGGCGACGCACGCGATGGCGCAGGCGGCGCACGGCTCCGCGCCCGACATCGCCGGTCGCGACATTGCCAACCCGATAGCGATGATCCTCTCAAGCGCCATGGTGCTCGACTGGCTCAGCGGACGCGCGAACGACCCGCGCCTGAACGAGGCCGCGCGCCGCATCGAGGACGGCGTGAACGCCGCCGTGCTCGCGGGGCGCGCCACTCCCGACTTCGGTGGAACCGACGGCACGGCCTCGTTCGCCGACGCGGTCGCCGAACAGATCGCGAGCGCCTGATGCCGGGGGTCGTCGTCGACGGAACCCGGCTGACGGGGTTCGGCGCGCGCGTGCTGGAAGCGCACGGCGTGCCGGCGAACGATGCCCGGCTGGTCAGTGAGAGCCTCGTGGCGGCCGACAGCTGGGGTCACCCCTCGCACGGCATGCTGCGGCTCGAGTGGTACGTCGCGCGCCTTCGCTCGGGCGCGATGTCGGCCGTGACCGAGGTCGCGACGCTCGTCGACTCGGGCGCGATAGCCGTCGTGGACGGGCAAGACGGCATCGGCCAGGTCATCACGAACACGGCGTGCGAAAGCGCGGTCGCGCGCGCGTCCGCGCACGGCATCGGAGCGGTAGCCGTGCGCAACAGCAACCACTTCGGCACCGCCGCCTACTGGACGCGGCGGATGGCGGAGGCCGGCTTCATCGGCATCCTCACGACCAACGGGAGTCCCGCGATGGCGCCGTGGGGCGGGAAGGAGAAGACCGTCGGCGCGAACCCGTGGTCGATCGCGACGCCGGGCGGGGAGAACGGCCCGCTCGTTCTCGACATCGCGAACACGAGCGTCGCCCGCGGGAAGATCTACGCGGCCAAGCAGCGCGGTGAGGACATCCCCGCCGACTGGGCGATCGACGCTCAGGGTCGCCCGACGACGGACGCGCAGGCGGCGATCGAGGGAATCCTCGCCCCCGTCGGCGGTCACAAGGGCTACGGGATCTCGTTCATGATGGATGTGCTCTCGGGCGTGCTCACGGGAAGCCGCTTCTCGACGGGCGTCGTCGGCCCGTACGTGCCCGACGAGCGCAGCGGCTGCGGGCACCTCGTCATCGCCCTCGACGTGTCGGCGTTCATGGGCCTCGACGAGTTCCGCGCGCGGGTGGCCGAGCTGATCGCCCAGACGAAGAGCGTGCCTCGTGCGGCCGGCGTGGCGGAGATCTTCGTGCCGGGCGAGATCGAGGCGCGTGCCGAAGAGCGCAGCAGAACAGTCGGGGTGACGCTTCCGCAGAAGACAGCGGACGATCTCGCGCGTCTCGCGCGAGAGTGCGGAGTGACCGCGCCGTGGGAGAGGGAGGCGCAGACGGCATGCTGACCGTTTTCGTGACGATGGACGTGCACCCCGAGCGCGTCGACGAGTTCCTGGCGGGGCTGCTCGCCAACGCCGAGGCGACGCGATCAGAACCCGGCTGCCTGCGGTTCGAGATCCATCGCTCCGTCGAGTCGCCGGAGCGGTTCATGCTCTACGAGATCTACCGCGACGACGACGCGTTCTATCACGAGCACCGCGGCGCGCCGCACTACCCCGCGTGGCGCGAGGTGGTCGAGCGCTGCGTCGTTCCCGGCAGCAGCTCCAACACGTACGCCCGGCCGGTGAATCCGGAGGTCATGCCCGCATGAGCGAGCCGAGCACGCGGTGGGGACGCGGCAGCTTCGACGTCGCGCGTGAGCTGCGCGTCGGCGACGTGAGCTACCGCATCGCGTCGCTCGACGGCTTCGACGTGGAGCACCTGCCCTACAGCATCCGGATCGTGCTCGAGAACCTGCTGCGAAACGAAGACGGGCACCGAGTCACCCGAGAGCAGGTCGAGGCGCTTCTCGGCTGGGGGAGCGACACGTCGTTCCAGTCGGCGATCGACGTGAGCCCGGCCCGCGCCTTCCTTCATGACACGAACGGCGTGCCCGTTCTCGTGGACCTCGCCTCGATGCGCGACGCCATCGGGAGCATCGGCGGTGATCCCGCGAGCGTGAACCCGCGCGTCCCCTCGGAGCTCGTGATCGACCACTCCGTGATCGCGGACGTGTTCGGAACCGAGGATGCCGCCGAGCGGAACGTCGACATCGAATACGAGCGCAACGCCGAGCGCTACCGGTTCCTGCGGTGGGGTCAGCAGGCGATGGACGGCTTCGAGGTCGTACCGCCCGGCACGGGCATCATGCACCAGGTGAACCTGGAGCACCTCGCTCGCGTCGTCATGGCCGACGGCGGCTGGGCGTACCCCGACATCTGCTTCGGCACTGACTCCCACACGACGATGGTCAACGGCCTCGGCGTTCTCGGCTGGGGGATCGGCGGCATCGAGGCCGAAGCCGTGATGCTCGGGGAGACCCTGAGCATGCTCGTGCCGCGCGTCGTGGGGGTCCGGCTCACGGGCGAGCTGCAGGACGCCGTCACCGCCACGGATCTCGTGCTCACGATCACGGAGCTCATGCGCCGCCACGGCGTCGTGGGAAAGTTCGTCGAGTTCCACGGCGAAGGCGTCGGAGCGATCGGCCTCGCCGACCGTGCCACGATCGCGAACATGGCTCCCGAGTTCGGGGCGACGTGCGCGTACTTCCCCATCGACGACGAAACGATCCGCTACTTGCGATTCACCGGGCGGGACCCGCAGCGCGTCGCCCTCGTCGAGGCGTACGCGAAGGCGCAGGGACTCTGGCACCGCCCCGAGTCGATCGCCCGGTACAGCGAGAGCATCGAGCTCGATCTCGGCAGCATCCGCCCCTCGCTCGCCGGCCCGAGACGCCCCCAGGACCGCCTGGCGCTCGCCGAGGCGAAGCCGCAGTTCCGCCGCGCCCTCGCGGACCTCATGCCCGGTGCCGACATCGATGCTCCCGTGCGCGTGACACTCGACGGGGACGCGCACGACATGCACCCGGGCGCGGTCGCGATCGCCGCGATCACCTCGTGCACGAACACCTCGAACCCCCGCGTCATGGTGGCCTCGGCGCTGCTCGCCCGCAACGCCGTCGAGCGTGGGCTGTCGAGCAAGCCGTGGGTGAAGACGACGCTGTCGCCCGGATCACGAGTCGTCACCGACTACATCTCGCGCGCCGGTCTCATGCCGTACTTCGACAAGCTCGGCTTCACCCTCGCGGGGTACGGCTGCATGACGTGCATCGGAGCGTCGGGGCCGCTGATCCCCGAAGTTCAGGATGCCGTGCGCGAGCAGGGTCTCGGCGTCGCCGCCGTGCTCTCGGGCAACCGGAACTTCGACGGTCGCATCAACCCCGACGTGCGATTCAACTACCTCGCGTCGCCGCCGCTCGTCGTGGCCTACGCGCTCGCGGGCACCATGGACGTCGACTGGGATGCCGAGGCGATCGGGCGCGACCGGGACGGGAACCTCGTTTTCTTGCGGGACCTCTGGCCCTCGGGCGCCGAGATCGACGCCGTTGTCTCCCAGAATCTCAGCGCGGACATGTTCAGCGAAGCGTACGCGCACGTGTTCGAGGGGGATCATCGCTGGCGGGGGCTCGCCACTCCCGATGGCGAAACGTTCGACTGGGATGAGGACAGCGTGTACATCCGGCACGCGCCCTACTTCGACGGAATGAGCCGGGACCCGAAGCCGGCCGCCGACCTCGAGGGCGCGCGAGCGCTCGTTGTGCTCGGCGACTCCGTCACGACCGATCACATCTCGCCCGCCGGCGCGATCCCCGCCGCTTCCGTCGCCGGACGCTACCTCGCGGAGCGCGGAGTCGAGCGCTTCCAACTCAACACGTACGCTTCGCGTCGCGGAAACCACGAGGTCATGATGCGCGGCTGCTTCGCGAACGTGCGCCTGCGCAACAGGCTCGTCGAGGGGACGGAAGGCGGCTACACGCGTGACTTCACGAACGGCGGCGCCGTGACGACGATTTTCGACGCCGCAATGGCGTACCGGAGTGCGGGAACGCCGCTCGTGGTGCTCGGCGGGAAGGAGTACGGGACCGGATCATCGCGCGACTGGGCAGCGAAGGGACCCTCTCTCCTGGGGGTCAAAGCCGTGCTCGCCGAATCGTTCGAACGGATTCACCGCTCCAATCTCATCGGAATGGGCGTTCTGCCCCTCGAATTCCTGCCCGGCGACAGCGCCGCGTCGCTCGGCATCACGGGCACCGAGCACTTCGACATCCGCGGGATCTCCACGCTTGACGAGAACAAGCGACGCGAACGCGTGCGCGTGAGCGCGGACGGCCGCGAGTTCGAGATGATCGTGCGACTCGACACGCCACGCGAGCACCAGTACTTCAGCCACGGCGGCATCATGCGCTTCGTGCTTCGCCATCTCGCCACCGAACGACCGGCTGCCGTATGAGTTCCCGGGTGATGTTCGGAGTGGTGCTCTGCCACTCGGTCATCATCCAGATCATCGTCTTCGCGATCCGGCCCGTCGTCTCGTACGCGGCGCTGGATCTCGGCGTCTCGCCCGGGTTCCTCGGGCTGCTGGCGGCCGCGTACGCCCTGCCCGCTCTCGCGATGGCGGTGCCGGCGGGGCACGCGATCGACCGGTTGGGGGAGCGGAAGGCGCTCATCGCCGGGGCGGTGCTGGTCGTGCTCGCCATGGCCGCCGCATACGCGGGGCTCGGCTCCCTCTGGCTCCTCGTCGTGGCTACCGTGCTGCTCGGCGCCGGCCAAGTGCTCACCGTCATCGGGCAGCAGGCCTTCATCGGGAACACCTCGACCGCACGTGGCTCTGACGCCGCCTTCGGCTACTACGGCTTCGCCGCGGCGGCCGGGCAGACGATCGGTCCTCTGCTTCTCGCGCTCCCGGGAGGATCACGGACCGTTCCCCCGCTTCCCCTCATCATGCTCATCGGCTTCGGGCTCGCCTGCCTCCTACTAGTCGTCTCGGCGTTCGTGCGGAGCAACGATCGAGCCCCTCGAACATCGAGGGTGCCCCTCCTCAAGACGGTGCGCGGAGTGGTCGTGCTGCCGGGTCTCGTGCGCGCACTTCTCGCGAGCAGCCTCGTACTCGCGTCCGTCGACATCTTCGTCGCGTACGCGCCGCTCATCGGCGTGGACCGCGGCGTCACCGCCAGCGCCATCAGCGCGATGCTCGTCGCGCGGTCCATGGCGTCCATGGCATCCCGGCTTGCGCTCGGCCGGCTCACTCACGCCCTCGGCCGACGTCGACTGCTGGTCTGGAGCATCACGCTGTCGGCGGTGTCGCTCGTAGCGCTCTCTCTGCCGCTGCCCGTGCCCGTGCTGATCGGCGTGGCTGCCGCCTACGGCTTCGTCGTCGGTATCTGCCAGCCGGTCACGATGTCATGGATCTCGGTGCTCGCTCCCGCCGGCACACGCGGGCTCACCATGTCGCTGAGACTCGCGACGAACCGACTCGGGCAGACGATCATCCCCGCTGGGCTTGGCACGATCGCGGCCGGCGCCGGAGCGGCCGGCGTGCTCGGTGCAAGTGGAGCGATGCTCGTCATCGCCGCGTGGGCGAGCGCGGGCGTGATCGCTACGCCATCGGACGAGACGTGAGGGCGCGGCCCGTCTGCCGCTCAGGCTCAGCGCGCGCGGTCCACCGACTTCTCTTCGGCGGCAGACGAGATGTGGTCTCGGAGCGCGCCGCTTGCCGCGTCGAGCTTCCCCGCGAGGACGAGATCAGCGATCGCCACGTGCTCCCGGCAGCGGATCACCGCCCGTTCGGGAACGAGCGCCTGCCGGTATTCGATCAGTCGACGCAGCCGGTTCACGCGAGCAAGGCTCTCGATCACGAACTCGTTGCGACTGCAGCGCGCGAGAGTGGCGTGGAATGCCGCGTTCAGCTCGAAATGCTCGGAAGGGGTGACGCGAGTGATGTCCCCGTCTACGAGCTGCTGCTGCTCATCGCGCCGTTTGAGCAGCTCGACGCGATCGAGCTCGAACGTCGGCTCGAGAACCGCCATCGGCTCGACGATGAGGCGGAAGCGGTAGCTGGCCTGGTACGAGCCGATCGAGGTGAGCACGGGCAAGAACTCCCAGCCATGACCCGGCAACGGCGCCGCCCAGCCCTCCATCGAGAGTCGCTGCAGCAGCGCCCCCGCTCGCGATGGGCTGAGGTCGTATCGCCGCGCGAGCGCCGATTGCGAGATCCGCTCAGGGAGCGCACCTTCCAGCCGCTCGCGTGCGACGCGCAAATAGAGGTCCTCGTCCGTCGCCGCCTCATCGACGCTGTGGCCGACGACGTTCGGGCGAGTAGCGGACACCACATATCGACCGGTGTCGGTCCGATCGATGTGCCCGTCCCGCTGCAGTCGCTGCAGAGCTCGCCGGCTCGGCGATCGCGACACTTTGAACCGCTCTGCGACCGCACGCTCGGTCAGGCGGAAGCCGGCCGGCAGGTCCTCGTCAACGATCCAGCGCAGGATCTCGGCGCTGATCTGGTCGGCAAGTGCCGTATCGCTTCCCGACGCGGTCAATTGCGCGGATGTCTCCGAAGCCATGCTCCCAGTCTCACACATTGTGGTCATTTTGGTCGTTGTGTAAATAGAAAAACCATAAATGGGATTTTCTGCTTGAAAAGTACCATAATTGGTTCTAGAGTCGCTGGTGCCCCTGTTCGTGGCGAGATGCGAGGACGCTCATGACTATGATTCTCCCTTCACCCCTTGGCGCGCCCGGCATCATCGACGCCCACGTTCCCCTCGAACAGGTGAGGCGCGACCGTGCGGAACGCGTGGTTCTCGTCCAGTCGCGGCGCGGCGGAACGGAGCAGCTCCGGATCGCGCTCGCCCAACGCGGGCACCAAACGGCCCGCGGCATAGCGCAGCTCGACCACGTGATCGACGAGGAGGAGCTCACGGCCCTTGTCGCCTCCGGAGTTCGCGGCGTACGGCTCGAGGCGCATGCGGGTGACGAGCTCGCAGAATCCTTCCCCCGGCTCGCGAGCCGGGTGCGGGACCACAATCTGTTCATCGACGTCGACGCCGACGCGCGCACGATCGAGCAGTCCTTCGAAGTTCTCGCGGATGCGGATGTGCCCGTGCTTCTCGAGCGCTTCGCCGGTATCCGCGCCCGATCCAACGGAACCGTGGAAGGGCTGCTCACGGCCCTTCGGCTGCTCAGCCTCGGACACGTCTGGATCACGCTGTCCCTGCCGTGTCGGTTCGGCTCGCCGAGAGACATCGCAACCCTACTCCCGCACATCACGAGCGAACTCGTCGAATTCGGCGGGCAGCGACTGCTGTGGGGATCCGGTGCGGTGCACGCCGCGTGCCACGGAGTCGGACCACGAACCCGAGCGAACGGAACGAGGCGGCGCTGCGATGCCGCAGACTCCCGCCGGGCGATCGTGAACTGGATCGACGACGCGGAAGCCGCCCGCAGAGTCCTCGTCGACAATCCCGAGCGATTGTTCGGTTTCGCCCCCGAACCGCTCGCCGTGCCGGCGGGCACCCGCCATCGAGAAGGAGCACACCGGTGATCGTGTCCGTGAATCCGTCGACGACGCATACCCTCGCGACGTTCGAGCCCGACGACGCCGCGCACGTCGACCGGGCGCTCGAGGCCGCCGTCTCGGCGCAACGCGCCTGGCGCACCCGCCCGATCGGGGAGCGGGCAGAGCTCCTCCGCCGCACCGCCGCGGGTCTGCGTGACAAGTGTGAGCAATACGCGCAGCTGATCACACTCGAGATGGGCAAGCCGATCGTCGAGTCGCGCGCAGAGATCGAGAAATGCGCGAAGACGCTCGATTTCTACGCGGAGAACGCGACAGGATTCCTCGAGTCTCAGCCAGTGCCGTCAAACGCGAGCGAGAGCTCCGTCGTGTTCGAGCCGCTCGGTCTCGTTCTCGCGATCATGCCGTGGAACTACCCGTTCTGGCAGTACTTTCGTTTCGCGGCGCCGGCCCTTGCCGCCGGGAACGCGCCCGTGCTCAAGCACGCGAACAACGTTCCCCAGTGCGCTCGAGCGGTCGAGGAGGTGCTGCGCGAAGCCGGAGCGCCTGACGGACTGTGTCCCACGCTGCTCGTCGAATCCGATCGCGTGTCGGGCCTCATCACCGACGACCGCATCGCCGCCGTGACCCTCACCGGCTCGACCGAGGTCGGGCGGATCGTCGCGGGTCGGGCCGGCCGGGCCCTCAAGAAGCAAGTGCTCGAGCTGGGCGGTTCCGACCCCTTCATCGTGCTCGCGGATGCCGACATCGACGAAGCCGCGCGGACGGCGGTCAAGGCCCGATTCACGAATGGCGGGCAGAGCTGCGTCAACGCGAAGAGATTCATCGTCGAGGATGCTGTCGCCGACCGTTTCGTCGACGCCTTCGTCGAGAATGTCAGCAGGCTCCGCGTTGGGGATCCCCGCGACGAGCACACCGACATCGGGCCCATGGCACGGGAGAACCTGCGCGACGAGCTCCACGCGCAAGTGCAGCGAACGCTCGAGAATGGCCGCTCCGTACTCAAGGCAGGGGGAGCGCCCGTCGACGGTCCGGGCTACTTCTATCAGCCGACCGTGATCGACCACGTCGAGCCCGGCGACGTCGCATTCACGGAGGAGACCTTCGGCCCCGTCGCCGCCATCGTGCGGGCACGGGACCCCGAACACGCCATCGACCTGGCGAACGACACCGAGTTCGGCCTGGGAGCGGCGCTGTGGACGCGTGACCTCGACCGCGCGCGCTCGCTGGCATCCCGCATCGAGGCGGGCGCCGTCTTCATCAACGGCATGGTCGCCTCCGACCCTCGCCTGCCCTTCGGCGGCATCAAGGCGTCGGGCTACGGTCGAGAACTTGGCGAATTCGGCCTGCGCGAGTTCGTCAACGTCAAGACGGTGTGGATCGGACCGGCCGCATGACGCGCATCACATCGCAGTCGCACCACGTCTTCCGGCCTGACGAACTGCCCCAGAAGAGCAGGGGAGGAGGGGCGCGCACGATTCCGCTTGTCACCGCCGCCCGTGGGGCGACAACGTACCTCAACGGCATGACGATCTTCGAGCCGGGTGCGCAGATCGCGCACCACTCGCACAACGTCGCCGAGTCGGTCATGGTGATTGCAGGCGACGCCATCGTCGACATCGACGGCGAGCGGACGCGGCTCGCGACCTTCGACACGACGTTCGTTCCCGCGAACATCCCGCACCACTTCGAGAACGCCTCCGATGAGGCGGAGATGCGCATCTTCTGGACGTACGGCTCTCTCGACTCGACGCGAACGATCGTCGGCACGGGCGAGTCAGGCCGCATCGACGCGGAATCGGCGCCGGGCGCCGCCGCTCCCGTGCGCGTGGTCAGCGAGATCGCGACCCTCGAGGCGCGTCCGGGCCACGAGGAGAAGCTCGAGCAGGCCGTGCGCGAGGCCGTGCCGCTCTTCCAGCGAGCCCACGGCGCTCGTACCATGCGACTCGAGCGATCCGAGGAACACCCGACGCGCTACCGACTCGTCATCGCCTGGGAATCGGTCGAGGACCACACGGTGCGCTTCCGGGAGTCGGAGGACTTTCGCCGCTGGCGCGAGCTCATCGGTCCCCACATCGCGCGTACTCCCGACGTCGAGCACGTGCGCAACGTGCTGACCGGGTTCTGAGCGCTCGTCCTCAGCGGGTGATCCGCTCGACGGCCTGTACCGCGACCGACCGGTCGTGCGGCGCCGTATCGAGGGCGCGATGCATAGAGAGCCCTTCGATGAGCGCGTCGAGCAGCCGTGCCGTCTCCGGATCGAAGTGGCGCTCGAGTGCGCGGCGACTGCGCCTCATCCAGTCGTCGGTGAGCGTCCGGAACGACGGGTCCCGCGCCGCTATCGTGTAGAGCTCTTGCGTGAGCACGACGTCTCGCCGGGTCGCGAAGACGTCATCGGTGATGATGGCGACCACGGCCGACTTCGCCTCTTCGGGCGTCGACGCCGCTGCCATTCGCGCCTCGAACTGCGCGGCTACCGAGACCGCGAATCGCGAGAACGCCTCACGCAGCAGCTCGCTCATTCCCGTGAAGTGGTAGGTCATGGAGCCGAGCGGCACTCCGGCGGCAGCGGCGACGCGCCGGTGCGAGGTGCCGGCGACTCCGCGCTCGGCGATGACGTCGAGGCACGCGTCGATGATGCGCTCCCTCCGGTCGGGGTCGAGTCGTCGCCCGGATGAGAGGGAGCGGTCGGAAGTGCTCACGGTCCGATCGTAGCCCAAGCAAGTGTACGATCGTACACATGCTTTCGAGTTCCCGAGCGCGTGCGGCGCGCGTCGACCGGCGTGCCCGCGCCGCCGTCGCCGCCCTGTTCCTCGCGAACGGGGCGCTGTTCGCGAACCTTCTGCCGCGGTATCCCGAGATCAAAGCGGCCCTCGGCCTGGAGAACGCCGTGTACGGACTCGCCGTCGCGGCGTTCCCGCTCGGCGCGATCGTCGCCGGTCTCGCGGCCGCCGCGCTCATGCGCCGCTTCGGCTCGGCACGGCTCGCAGTGGCCGGCACGGTCCTCACCGCCGTCGGCGTGTTCGTCGCGAGCGTCGCCCCCTCGCTTCTCGTCTTCGCCGCCGCCCTGTTCTGCGCGGGCGCCATGGATTCGATCACCGACGTCGCGCAGAACGCGCACGGACTGCGCGTGCAGCGCCGCTACGGCCGCTCCATCATCAACTCGTTCCACGCCGTGTGGTCGATCGGTGCTGTTCTCGGCGGCTCCATGGCCGCCGGCGCCATCGCTCTCCATGTTCCTCTCGGCGTCCACCTCGGCATCTCCGGACTCCTGTTCTCGGTCGTCTCTCTCGTGGCCCTGCGCTTCTGCCTGCCCGGCCGAGACGTCGACATCACCCCGGATTCCGCCTCAGCAGGTGCCGCCGACGCGGCCGCACCCTCGGCGCGCACCTCTGCCGTCGGCCCCCGCACCGTGTTCATCCTCGTCGCCCTCGTCGTCATCGCGATCGGCGGCACGCTCGTCGAAGACGCCGGCAACTCGTGGGCGACCCTGTACCTCTCCGGGCTCGGCGCCCCGGCGGCGCTCGCCGCAACCGGCTACATCGCGCTCGTTGGCGCGCAGTTCATCGGCCGTCTCGCCGGCGACGGACTCGTCGACCGGTTCGGCCAGCGCGCCGTCGCCCGCACGGGCGGCGTGATCGCGGCGGTCGGCATGGGACTCGCTCTCGCGTTCCCGACCGTCCCCGGCACGATCGCGGGATTCGCCGCCGCCGGCTTCGGCGTGGCCACGCTCGTGCCCGCGGCGATGCACGAAGCCGACGAACTGCCTGGCCTGCGGCACGGCACCGGTCTGACGATCGTCTCCTGGCTCATGCGCCTCGGCTTCCTGCTGTCGCCGCCCTTCGTCGGCCTCATCGCCGACGCGACGAGCCTGCGCGTCGGACTGCTCGTCGTGCCCGTCGCCGGGGTCCTCGTGATCCTGCTCGCGGGCGTTCTGCAGAAGCGATCTGCCAGACTCGAGGCGTGACCGAGACGATCGCCGAACTCGCGGCCGCCGTGCGCGGCATCTGCCCGTCGGGCTCACGCGTGCTGCTCGGAATCGCGGGCGCTCCAGGCGCGGGGAAGACGACGCTCGCCGAGGCGCTCGTCGCCGAGCTCGGTGCGCGAGCCGCGAGCGTGCCGATGGACGGCTTCCACCTCGCCGACGTCTCCCTCGAGCGGTTGGGGCTCCTCGGCCGCAAGGGGGCGCCCGAGACGTTCGACGCGCACGGCTACGCGCGGCTGCTGCGCACGCTGCGCGAACGGCCCGCGCACACGGTGTTCGCTCCCGGCTTCGAGCGCGATCTCGAGCAGCCGCTCGCCGCGGCGATCGGCGTCGACCCGGACGTCGAGGTCATCATCACCGAGGGAAACTATCTGCTCCTCGACGCGTGGGCGGAGGCGCGCGCCGAGCTCGACGCCGTGTGGTTCGTGCAGCAGGATGCCGCCGTGCGACGCTCCCGGCTCATCGCGCGGCACGAGCAGTTCGGCAAATCGCCCGCTGCGGCGCGAGCCTGGGTCGAGGCCGTGGACGAGCCGAACGCTCGACTCGTCGAGGCAACGGCAACGCGTGCCGATCGCGTGATCCGACTCGACGACGAGCGGCCCGGGTAGCTGAGGGCTTTCGCTACCATCCAGGGCCTGCAGACCGTCGTCACTCCCGCCCTTCTCGCGGTCTTCGCCGGGAGCGCGCTCGCGGTGCTCGCCTTCGTGCCGTTCGTGGCCCTCAGCTACCGCCGCCGCGGCGGGATGAGCTTGGGTCGCAGCCTGCTCTGGTTCGCGGCTCTCGTGTACGCGATGGCGCTGTGGACGTACACGCTCGTGCCGTTCCCTCAGAGCCGCGACGTGCAGTGCGCGCCCACGCAGCTCGTCCCCCTCCAGTTCGTGGCCGACGTGCTGCGCGAAGGGGTGTCCTCGCTCGGCGCGATCATCCACAACGCGGCGCTGCTGCAGGTCGCGTTCAACGTGCTGCTGTTCCTGCCCCTCGGCTGGTTCGCGCGCTGGCTGGCAGGGCGCGGACTCGTCGTCGCGACACTGTGCGGGTTCGCGGTCTCGCTCGCGATCGAGCTCACGCAGGTCACGGGGCTGTGGGGTCTCTACTCGTGCGCGTGGCGCATCTTCGACGTCGACGATCTTCTCGCCAACACGGCCGGCGCGTTCCTCGGCTCTCTGCTCGGGATGCTGCTCTGGCGCCGCCGCCGCGATCGCGTCGATGCCGCCGAGCCGCGCCCCATCACGGTCACGCGCCGCTTCCTCGGCATCCTGTGCGATCTCGCCATCATGTGGCTCTCGGTGTTCGCGGTGGGCGCCGCACGCGTCGTCATCGCTCTCGTCGACGGTCGCCCTCAGCTCGCCCTGCCCGACAGCGTCTTCTCGGCGATCGCCTTCGCGATCCCGTTCATCGCGCAACTCGTCGTCGTGCTCGCGAGCGGCGCGACGATCGGCGAGCACATCGTGCTGCTGAGCGCTCAGACCGGGCGCGTGCCCGCCCCGCTGGTGCGACTGCTCCGCTTCGGGCTCGGGATCGGCGGCTACATGCTCCTGAGCACGTTCGAGTTCCCGTTCAGCGGCCTGCTGCTCGCCGCTCTTGTCGTCACCACGATCGTCATGGTGTTCACGACGAAGAACCACCGCGGCTTCGCGGCGGCGGCATCCGACCTGTCGATCATCGATGCGCGGCGGGCGCCGACGAGCGAAGAACGGCGCCGCGCCGGCTGAAGGGGGTGGGCCGGGCGCGACGCCGTCGAAGAGGCGATCAGGCTGCGCCGACGTGCGACCAGATGTCGTCGCCTCGCAGCGACGCGTCGGCGCCGCCGTCGATGTAGATCGTCTGACCCGTCACGTGCGTGTTCTCTTCACTCGTGAGCCACGCGAGCAGACGGGCGATGACGATCGACTCCGAGTGGCCGTTGAGCGGCATGGGAACGTTCGCGTCGACCATCGCCCGGCCCTCGGGCGTCGCGAGGAGCTCCCGCGTCATGGGACTGAGCACGGTGCCGGGTGCGACCGCGTTGAGCGGGATGCCGGCGCCCGCCCAGTCGGCGGTGATGGCCTCGCGGCGCACCCAGCGGGAGAGCGCGCGCTTGCTCGACGGATAGTTGAGGTACCCGGTCTGCGGCCCCGCGTCGGCGAGAGCCTGCCCGATCTGCAGCGCACGTTTCTCGTCGCCGGCGAGTGCAGCCTCGACGAGCTCTGCCGAGTTCGGCTGCAGCGACGCCATGGAGCTCACGACGGCGGCGCGCGGCGACGGCGACGCGGCGAGCGTGGGGCGAAGCCCGTCGAGCAGGGCGACGACGCCGAAATAGTTGACGGCGACGGTGAGCGGCTTCGGAGCCGAGATGCCGGCCGCCGCGATGACGGCGTCGATGCGGCCGTCGGCGAGTTCGATCACCTGCGCGACGGCGCTTTCGCGGCCGTCGGGCGTGGACAGGTCGGCCATGACATCGGCGTCGCGAAGGTCAACGCCGATGACGCGGAAGCCGCGATCGCGCAGCAGATCGGCCGTTGCCGCTCCGATGCCCGATGCCGAGCCGGTGACCACAAAGGTGCGTGTCATTGTTTTCTTCTCTCTCCTGAAGGGGGTTTGGTGCCGTCAGCTCTCGCGAGCGGCATCCGGGTGGGCGTTCGAACGCCGTGCATAGGCGCTGCTCGAGGCGTCGAACTTCGACAGGAGCCGCGCGAACTCGTTCCGGTCGGCGGCGGACCAGCCGACGAGCAGGGCCTCGATGAGCGTGTCGCCGGCGCGCGTGAGCGATCGGGCGACGTCCGCTCCACGATCCGTGAGGTGAACGAGGCTTGCTCGCGCATCGTCCGGGTCGGTGCGGCGCTCGACGAACGCGGCGCTCTCCAAGCGCGCGATGATCTTCGACATGTTCGACGCGCCCGTGACGAGCGCGTGCGCGAGGGCGGAGGGGCGCTGCGGACCGCCGCGCGCGATGAGGGTTATCGTCACGATCGACGGAGTATCGAGTTCGACTCCGGAGCTGCGGGCGACGGCCGCGATGAAGTCCGACGTGGTCCACGTGCCGATCACGTGCGTCAGCGACGCGACGATGTCGGACCGGTACTGCAAGCCGTCCGCCTCCGTCATCGGCCACCTCCAAATACTGTCGTGAAGACAGTATATCTCGGTGTCGGAGCTTCCGCGTCCACCTCGCAGCGGGTCTCCGCGGTCAGGAGTAGCCCAGGCCTTACGCCATGGCGTAGCCGGCGTCTTCGACCGCTGCCCGCACGGCCGCGGTCTCAAGCGGCTCGTCGCTCACGATCGTCACTGTCGAGGTCTCGCCCGGCGCGAGCTCCACGCTGACTCCCGTGACGCCGCCGAGCGCGGACAGCTCCTCGGTCACGGCCTTCTCGCAGTGACCGCACGTCATGCCCGCGACGCCGATCGTCGTCGTCACCGCCCCGACCGAGACCTCCGGCGATGCGGAGCCGTGCCCGCACATGCACGCGCCTCCGCCGCAGCATCCGCCGCCGGCGTTCTTGTCCGTCAGTCCGAGGTCGATGAAACTCATGGTGCTCCTTCTGGGTGTGGTCAGCGGACGAGGCGGGCGATCGCGGCGGAGGCTTCCTTGAGCTTCTCGTCCGCGACGGGGCCGCCCTCGCGGGTCGCCTGCGCGACGCAGTGGTTCAAGTGGTCGTCGAGAAGCTGCAGGGCGACAGTCTCGAGCGCCTTTGTCGCCGCCGACACCTGGGTGAGAATATCGATGCAGTACGTGTCGTTCTCGACCATCTTCTGGATGCCGCGAACCTGGCCCTCTGCGCGACGCAGTCGCTTGAGCAGGGCGTCCTTGTCATCGACGTAGCCGTGTTGCATATCTGCCTCCCGATCGAGGCAAGTATACCCCCTCCCCGTATCGCGTTCAGTGGTGCGGTCGCTCCGAGGAGTTCGCGCCAGGGTCGCCTCCTCCCGCCGGATCGTCGTCGACCGCGTGCCGGTCGGGGCGCCGCCACGACTCGGCGCCGGGGTCGCCGCCCGGGATCGGGTCCTCGCGCCGATCGTGCTCGTCCGGCCGCGTCGAGGAGCCGGCGCCCGGGTCGCCTCCTCCCGCGGGATCGTCGTCGATGGCGTGCGGGTCGGGCCGCGTCCACGAGGCGGCGCCGGGATCTCCGTGGTGAACGGGGGATTCGCGGGGCTCCTCGGGAGCAACGTCTTTGTCGTCCATGGTGTCCTCCTGGCTCTTGTCTACGCGGGTTCACGAGCGGAAGCAAGGCCTTGGGGAATGGTTCACCGCGCCTTGCGCTTATACCCTCCGGGGGTATGGTGGAGATGACAGCGAGAGGAGAGGCGCATGGCGAACACGGCATCCCGCACACACGAGGAGCACGAGCAGAGCGGCAAGCACGCGGCCGGCCACGCCCAGCACGGCGGTGAACACGGCGGGCACGATCACTCCGCGCACGTCGCGCGGTTCCGTCGGCTGTTCTGGATCATGCTCGTGCTGGCGCTGCCTACGGCCTTCTTCAGCGGCATGTTCGCCGACATCATCGGCTACACGCGGCCCGACTTTCCCGGTGTCGACTGGATCTCTCCCGTTCTCGGCACCGTCATCTTCGCGTGGGGCGGTGCCCCGTTCCTGAGCGGCGCCGTGTCAGAGCTGCGCTCGAAGCAGCCCGGCATGATGCTGCTCATCGGCATGGCGATCGCCGTCGGCTTCGCAGCCTCCCTCGGATCGAGCCTCGGCGTCTTCGATCACGAACTCGACTTCTGGTGGGAGCTCGCGCTCCTCATCGTCATCATGCTGCTCGGGCACTGGATCGAGATGCGCTCTCTGGCGCAGACGTCCTCGGCGCTCGACTCCCTTGCCGCGCTGCTTCCCGACACGGCCGAGCGCCTCGTCGACGGTGACGTCGAGCAGGTCACCCCCGAGGACCTCCGTCTGGGCGACATCGTCATCGTCCGCCCCGGCGGACGCGTGCCCGCCGACGGCGAGATCAGCGACGGCACGGCCGCCGTCGACGAGTCGATGATCACGGGCGAGTCCACGCCTGTGACGCGCGAGATCGGCGACCGCGTGGTCGCGGGAACGATCGCGACCGACAGCGCGCTTCGCGTGCGCGTCACGGCGATCGGCGAGGACACGGCGCTCGCCGGCATCCGCTCTCTCGTCAGCGACGCGCAGAGCTCGAGCTCCCGTGCTCAGCGGCTCGCCGACAAGGCCGCGGCGCTGCTGTTCTGGTTCGCTCTCGGCGCCGCCGTGATCACGGCGATCGTGTGGGTGCTCGTCGGCCGGCCCGACGACGCGGTGATCCGCACCGTGACGGTGCTCGTCATCGCCTGCCCGCACGCCCTCGGCCTCGCGATTCCCCTCGTCGTCTCGATCGCGACCGAGCGGGCCGCGCGCGGCGGGGTTCTCGTCCGCGACCGGCTCGCGCTCGAGTCGATGCGACGCGTCGACACTGTCGTCTTCGACAAGACGGGAACCCTCACGCGCGGAGAGCCGGCCGTGCAGGACGTCATCGCGGCGGACGCTGGGATCGACGCCGATGAAGTGCTCGCGCTCGCCGCGGCGGCCGAGCGCGACAGCGAACACCCGCTCGCGCGGGCGATCGTCCGCGCGGCGGTCGAGCGCGAGGTCCGCGTCCCCGAGGCGAGCGACTTCCGGTCCGCCCCCGCGCTCGGCGTCACGGCGCGCGTCGACGGCGCCGAGGTGCGGGTCGGCGGGCCGGCGCTTCTCGCCGACGAGAACGGCTCCGCGCTCGAGGCGACGACGGCGTGGGGCGACGAGGGCGCGATCGTGCTGCACGTGCTGCGAGCCGGCCGGGTCATCGGGGCCGTGCGGCTCGCCGACGAAGTTCGCCCCGAATCTCGCGCGGCGATCGACGAACTGCACCGTCGCGGCATCCGCGTCGCCATGATGACGGGCGACGCCCGGCCGGTCGCGGACGCCGTCGCGCGTGAACTCGGGGTCGACGAGGTGTTCGCCGGCGTGAAGCCCGAGGGAAAGTCGGAGCGGGTCGCCGCCCTGCAGAAGCAGGGCCGTCGTGTCGCAATGGTCGGCGACGGCGTCAACGACGCGCCCGCGCTCGCGCACGCCGACGTCGGCATCGCGATCGGCGCGGGAACCGACGTCGCGATCGGCTCCGCCGGCGTCATCCTCGCGAGCGACGACCCGCGATCGGTCGTCTCCGTCATCGAGCTCTCGCGAGCGAGCTACCGGAAGATGCGGCAGAACCTGTGGTGGGCGGCGGGCTACAACCTCGTGTCTGTCCCGCTCGCCGCTGGCGTGCTCGCGCCCGTCGGCTTCGTGCTCCCGGTCGCCGTCGGCGCGCTGCTCATGTCGGCGTCGACCGTCGTCGTCGCTCTCAACGCGCAGCTGCTGCGCCGCATCGAGCTCTCGCCCGAGGCCGCTACTCGGTCGTGAGCACGAGCTTTCCGCGCACGTGACCGGCGGCGAGGCGCTCATACGCCTCGCGCACGCGCTCGAGCGGGTAGCTCTCGGCGACCGGGTACACGACGCGGCCCGCGGCGATGAGCAGCGCGAGCTCGCGCAGGTCATCGGTGTCCGCTTCGACGCGCCCGAAGGTGCTGAAGCCGTGCTCGAGCCCGAACGGCTTGTCGGCGATCGTGTTCACGTGATCGGCGGGGATGCCGAGCTCGATCGCCGCCTCGAGCGTCTCGCGGCCGGCCTGGTCGAACACGATGTCGACGCCTTCGGGGGCCGCCGCGCGGATGCGCTCAACCATCCCCTCGCCGTACCGCACGGGAAGGATGCCGAGATCGCTCAGGAAGCCATGGTTCGCGTCGCTCGCGGTCCCCACCACGACCGCACCGCGCAGCCGGCACAACTGCGCGGTGAGCAGGCCCACACCACCCGACGCCGCACTCACGAGCACCGTGTCGCGCTCCGTCACGCCCAAACGGCGCACCATCGCCGTGGCGGTGCGGCCCGCGATGTCGAGGCACGCCGCCTGCTCGATCGAGAGCCCGTCGGGAATGGGCAGAACCTCGGATGCCGCCGCGACGAGGTAGTCGGCCTGCGCGAACATGCGCTTCCCGCCGAACACGAGGTCGCCAACGGCGAGGTCCGTCACGTCCTCGCCGACCTGGTCGACGCGGCCCGCGAAGTCGTTGCCGTTGCCGGCCGGCAGCTCGCCGAACTGCGCCGTGCGCTCCGGGCTCGCCGCGATCTTGTAGTCGACGGGATTGAGCCCCGCCGCGAGAACGCGCACGCGGATCTGCCCGGCCGCGGCATCCGGAACCTGCTGGTCGACGAGCTCGAACACCTCAGGGCCGCCGTTGCGCGAGAACTGAACGCGCTTCGGGGCGGCTGCGCTCACCGGGCGTCCCCGTCAGACTGCTCCGCCTCGCTCGGCTCCCGATCGTCGGTCTCGGCGATCGGCGGGTAGCTCGCGTCGTCGGGACGGCTGTCTGTCGCGTCGGTGCCGAGCACGACCTCCTGCTCGGTGTGCTCGTTGAGATCCGGGTTGTCGGCGAGGGGCTCCGCCTCGCCGTCTTCGTTCACGGCGAAGTCGGGAACGTACTCGTCCTCCGTCTCCTGCTCGGTCTCGACGTCGGGCTGCACGCCGCCCTCGACGGGCTCGCCCGCGAGCGCATCATTAGTGACCGTCTGCTTCTCGGTCAGTCGCGGGTCCTGCTCATACGGGTTCGTGTCGGTCATCGTCGCCTCCTGATTCGATGTCTGCGGCCACGTTAGGCGCTGCGCGGGTGAAGCGGAAGGGGCTTGCGCGTCAGCGCTGCGAGCCGCGCCGGCGAAGGCCGAGGCCGATGTAGACGCCGAGCAGGACGACGCCGGCGATCTCGAGAACGAGGGCCGGAATCGCCCACGCCACGTTCACGGCGACAACCAGGACGCCGACGATGAGCAGCACGGCGCCGATGATCGGCAGAAGATAGGGGCGCATGGTGCAAGCGTAGTCGCGTGGTTTGATGGAGACATGGATGCTGTGGCCGACTACATCGCCGATTTCGCCCGTTTCATCACCGCGTCGCCGTCGTCATACCACGCCGCCGCCGAAGTGGCGCGGCGCCTCGACGAGGCCGGATTCACGCGCCTCGACGAGACGGCGGAGTGGGATGCCGCTGCCGGCGGCAGCTACATCGTGCGCGACGGCGCCGTCATCGCGTGGCTGCAGCCCGAGAGCGCCGGACCGACGACGCCGTTCCGCGTTCTCGGCGCGCACACCGACTCGCCCGGCTTCAAGCTCAAGCCCTCACCGTCGACGGGATCGAACGGCTGGCTGCAGGCCGGAGTGGAGGTGTACGGCGGCCCGCTGCTGAACTCGTGGCTCGACCGCGAGCTCGAGCTCGCCGGGCGCCTCGCCACGCGCGACGGCGCCCTGCACCTCGTGCGCACGGGACCGTTCCTGCGCATCCCGCAGCTCGCGATCCACCTCGACCGCGGCGTCAACAACGGACTCACGCTCGACAAGCAGCAGCACGTGCAGCCGGTGTGGGGCGTCGGCGACGCCTCGCAGGCGGACCTGCTCGCGCACATCGCCGGATTCGCCGGGGTCGACGCGGCGGACGTCGCCGGTTTCGACCTCGTCACGGCCGACACCCACGCGCCCGAGCGCTTCGGCCTCGACGGGGCCCTGTTCGCCGCGGGTCGCATGGACAACCTCTCGTCCGTGTACGCCGGGCTCGTCGCGCTGCTTCAGGCGGCGGCATCCGACACCGACGCCGACCACGTGAGCGTTCTCGCCGCCTTCGACCACGAGGAGCTCGGCTCCGGCTCCCGGTCGGGCGCCTCCGGTCCGATCCTCGACGACGTCCTCACGCGCATCGGGGAGACGCGGGGCGCGACGCGGTCGCAGCAGAAGCAGGCGTACGCGGCATCCTGGTGCCTCTCGGCCGACGCCGGGCACGCCGTGCACCCCAACTACGCCGAGAAGCACGACCCCGCGAACCGTCCCGTCGCGGGCGGCGGACTGCTCGTGAAGTACAACGCGAACCAGCGATATGCGACGGATGCCGCCGGCGCCGCGCTCGTCGCTGGCCTCGCCTCCGCGGCCGGCGTGCCGTACCAGGACTTCGTCTCGAACAACACGGTGCCGTGCGGTTCCACGATCGGGCCGCTCACGGCCACGCGGCTCGGCATCCGCACCGTCGACGTCGGCGTTCCGCTGCTGTCGATGCACTCTGCGCGCGAGCTCGTGCACGTCGATGACGCGGCAGGGCTCGGCGCGCTCGCGACGGCGTTCTTCGCCGGGGCGTGACGGCGTCGCCCGCCCATTTTCTGCATTTCGTGCCGACACGCCGCCGAGCCGGCGCCAAGGCGCGGCGTGTCGCGAGAATTGCAGAAAATACCGTGGCGGCCGCCGCAGCGGCAGAGCTGCGCCACGCAGAGAAGGGCAGAGCGGCAATGCAGATGCGACTCGAGGGCTGACGGAGTGCCCTCCTACCGAATCACGCTCTCACCCGGGGCCCTGCGCCAGGGCGCCTCGCCCGAGCGGGTGATTCCGACGATGACGGATGCCGCGGCCGAGCTCGTCACGGTCGAGGCGAGCGACGTGCAGCTCGTGCGCGGGACCCCGCGCATCGTCGTGCGGTTCACGGCCGACGACGACGAGCTCGCCGAGCAGGTCGCGGCGCACGCGGCATCCGTCGCCGCCACCGTCGTCGAGGTCGGCGGCTGGTTCGTCACTCGCCGTGACCGCGGCCGCTGGAAGCGCATCGCGTGAGCGGCGTCACCGTTGCAGCCAGGCGAGCACGGCGAGCACCCGGCGGTGGGCCGAGCCCGAGTCGTCGAGGCCGAGCTTGCCGAAGATCGACGTGATGTTCTTCTCGACGGCTCCGACGCCGATGAACAGCGCTGCCGCGATCGCCTGATTCGTGCGGCCCTCGGCCATGAGCGTGAGCACTTCGCGCTCGCGGTCGGTGAGAGTCGTGAGCGGATCATGGCGTCGCCCGATGAGCTGCGCCACGACCTCGGGATCGAGAACCGTCCCTCCCGTCGCGACGCGGTCGATCGCGTCGGAGAGCTCGGCGAGGGAGGCCACGCGGTCCTTCAAGAGGTAGCCGACCCCGCCGGCGCCCGACCCGAGCAGCTCGTGCGCGTACGTGGCCTCGACGTACTGCGACAGCAGCAGGATGCCGAGCCCGGGTCTTCGCGCCTTGAGGTCGATTGCGGCGCGCACGCCCTCGTCACGGAAGCTCGGCGGCATCCGCACGTCGAGGATCGCGACATCGGGCGCGAGCTCGCCGATGCCGGCCAGGAGCGAGTCCGCGTCGCCGAACGCGCCGACGACGTCGTGGCCCGCCTCGTCGATCACGCGCACGAGCCCCTCGCGCAGCAGAACGGAATCGTCGGCGACGACCACGCGCAGCGCGCTCGGGGAGCCTCGTGTCATGCGCCCAGCCTAAGGGGCGCTCAGGCGGGCAGGTGCGCCGACACTGTCGTCGAGCCGCCCGCCGGGCTCCACACCGCGAGAGTGCCGCCGAGGCCGCGCGAGCGCTCCTCGAGTCCTGCGAGTCCGTGGCCGGGAACGGATGCCGCTCCGCCGCGCCCGTCGTCGACGACCGTCACCTCGAGCCACCGTCGGCCCGCCGCGTCCGCCTCGCCCAACGCGAGCCGGACGAGCGCGGAGCGGGCGCCGCTGTGCTTCGCGACGTTCGTGAGCGCTTCGGCGGCGATGAAGTACGCGTTGCGCTCGAGCTCGAGCGGCAGCCGCGTCTCGGGCGGCAGGGTCGACTCCAGTCGTGTGGGCACGGTGCTGCGGGCCGCGAGCGACTCGAGCGCCGCCACGAGACCGCGGTCGAGCAGCAGCGGGGGAGCGAAGCCGCGCGAGAGGCCGCGCAGCTCCTCAAGCGCCTCGCGTGACTGCTGCGTCGCCGACGTGAGCAGCTCGCGCGCGGCATCCGGGTCCCGTTCGAGCGCTCGCTCGGCGGCGGCGAGATCCATCTGCAGCCGCACGAGCCGCTGCTGCGGTCCGTCGTGGATGTCCCGCTCGAGGCGCCGCAGCGCTGTGCCCTCGGCGGCGACGGCGGCGGTGCGCGACTCGGCGAGTTCCGTCACCTGCTCGCGCAGCGCCGTCGACGAGAAGCTGCCGAGCATGACGCGAGCGACGCCCCAGCCCAGCGCGGTCAGCGCGCGCGTCACGAACGGCAGAGTGGCCAGGAACAGGATGCCGAGGATCGTGCCGGCGATCATGTCGCCGTAGCGATCGGGCATCGTTATCGCCCCGCCCGACACCCACTCAAGCAAGTTGCCGTCGTTCTGCTCGGGGAGGAACCAGCCGTAGATCCACTGGGTGGCGCCGGCGATGCCGACCGTCGTCCAGGCGAACGCGACGGTCCACGAGAGGATGCCGATAACCGGTGCGACGATCATCGTGTGCACGAGCGCGAGCCACGCGTGCGGGTCTGCGAGCATCGCGAGGATGCCGGCGAGACCCCGTTTCTCGGTGTGCGGCCAGCGCGGCCGCGGGATCGGCGGGAAGCCGGACAGGTCGAGGCGCATGAGCTCGAACGCGCCGAAGCCGCGGGCGACGTACAAGCTCGCGACGATGATGGGCAGCCCCACGACGAGAACGATCGTGCCGGCGCCGAGGCTGAACAGCGTGAGCGCGACAGTGAGGCCGACGACGGTGATCGGCAGAAGCGGAAGCAGGTAGCCGAGCTCGCGCGGCACGCGACGCCACAGCCGCAGGTACCGGTTCGGGAACGCGGAGGCGTCGGCGCTCGCGGGCGGCCGCGTCGCGGCATCCGTGCTCGTCATGGTCACCATGCTCTCAGGTGACGGGCTCGTGGTGGTGTCAGTGGGAAGAGGCATGCTTCTAGCCTCGCGAGGGAGCCGTCGGGTGAGAATCAGGCGGGCTCCCGGACCGCGGTGGGGCTAACCCCCGCCGCGATCCGGGGGCGCGACTCACATGTCGCGGTAGCGCTTGGCTGCGGCGAGCTTCTCGGTCAGCTGCTCGGTCGTGAGCCGCGGACCATACGCGGGAGTGTCGCGCTGGATGCGCCAGGAGTCGGCGAGATCGCCCATGTCGTAGGGCTCGAAGCCGATCGAGTCGATGAACGCGGCGACGCGCGCCTTCGCCTGGGCGTCGTCGGACGCGACGATGAGGGCGCGGCGACCGGGCGACCCCGCGGGAGAGGCGTCGGCCGTGATGTCGCGCGCGTAGATGTGGTTGAACGCCTTCACGACATGGGCGCCGGCGAAGTGGCGCTGCACGAACTGCGAGGTCGTGAGCTCCTCCGTGTCGAGCTCGGCGATGTCGCCGTCGCGCTGCGGGTAGTAGTTCGTCGTGTCGATGACCACTCTGCCGTCGAGAAGGTCGGCGGGGAGGTCCGGCACGGCGGCGAGGGGAATCGTCACGACGACGAGGTCGGCCGTCGCGGCATCCTGGGTCGTGCCCGCGGTGGCGCGTTCGCCGATCTCGTGGACGAGACCGTGCAGGCTTTCGGGGCCGCGCGAATTCGACAGGATAACGTCGTAGCCGCTCGCGGCGGCGACCCGCGCGAGCTGGCTTCCGATGTGGCCGGAGCCGATGAGTCCGAGTGTTGTCATGACGGGGACAACAGCGGTCGATGCCCGTTATTCCCGGACGGGCCGGGGGATGACGGGCATCGGACGGGCGGCTCAGGCGGGGATGTCGCCGGGGCCGGGGATGACGGTGAACGGTGTGATCTGGCTGTCGCCGGGCACGTTCGCGCCGTTGCCGACGCGGGCGTTGGCACCGATGCGGGAGTGACCGCCGACGCGGGCGCCGTGGCCGATGCTCGCGTTCTGGCCGACGTGCACGTTCGCGCCGATGACGGCGGCGGCGCCGACGGTGGCATCGCGGTCGATCCACGCGGTCGCGCCGATCCAGGCGCCGCGGCCGACGATCGCTCCGGGCTCGACGTAGGCGGTCCGTTCGATGTGTGCGGTCGGGTCGACCGTGGCACCCGACGCCACGAGACCGCGGCCGAGCGGGTGGCGGCGGTAGCGCGTGATCGTTCCGGTGTCGGTCTCGACGACCTCAGCGGGTGTGCTCAATGAAACTCCTCAGGGACTGGGTTCATTTGACATAACAAGACGCGGGGCCCGTGGATTCCCGCGGGGGACCAGCAGGGGCCGAACGCTGCCGAGGCCACGGCAGGGCGAAGCGCACGTCAAATACTCTCCGCGCGCCACCATAACAGAACAACTGATGAAAGCGAAAAACCGCGGCCGTGTCATCGGTCAGCTGCTCAGGATGTCGCGCACCATCGGAATGACCTTCGAGCCGTAGAGCTCGATCGACTCAGCCAGCTGACTGTGCGGCATGGGGCCGTTCGAGTACTTGAGGTCGAAGCGATCGAGCCCGAGGGTGCGCACGGTGTTCGCGATGCGGCGGGCGACGGTCTCGGGCGAGCCGACGTAGAGCGAGCCGCCGTCGGCTTCGGCGAGGAACTCCGCCATGCCCGTGGGCGGCCAGCCGCGCTCGGCGCCGATGCGGTCGCGGTTCGCCTTGAAGTGCGGGTACAGCTGCTCGCGCGCGAGCTCGTCTGTCGCGGCGATGTGCCCCGGCGAGTGGGCGCCGAGCGGCATCCGATCACGACCGAGCTCGTCGGATGCGCGGTGGTAGAGGTCGACGTATGGGCGGAAGCGCGCGGGGTCGCCGCCGATGATGGCGAGCATCATGGGGATGCCGTAGCGCACCGATCGCACGACCGACTCGGGGCTGCCGCCCACGCCGATCCACGCCGGGATGCGCCCGCTCTGGGTCTTCGGGTAGACGTTCACGCCGTGCATCGGAGTGCGGAAGGTGCCCTGCCAGCTCACCGGCTTCTCGTCGAGAAGCTTCGCGAACAGGTCGAGCTTCTCATTGAACAGCGTCTCGTACTGGTCGAGGCTGAAGCCGAACAGCGGGAAGGACTCGGTGAAGCTTCCGCGGCCGAGGGTGATCTCGGCGCGACCACTGCTCGCGGCATCCAGTGTCGCGAAGCGCTCGTACACGCGAACGGGGTCGTCGCTCGAGAGCACGGTCACGGCCGTGCCGAGGCGGATGCGGCTCGTCTGTCCGGCGATCGCCGCGAGAACCATGTCGGGGGAGGTGATGGCGTAGTCGTCGCGGTGGTGCTCCCCGAGCCCGATCGCGTCGACGCCGACCTGATCGGCGAGCACGGCTTCGGCGATGACGTCGCGGATCACCTCGTGGGCCGGCTTGCGGCCGCCGGCGTCATCGAGAGTGATGTCGCCGAAAGTGTCGAGTCCCAGTTGGATGTCGCTCATGGTGTCCTCACGGTCGCGGAGCTCGAGACTCCGATTTATGCGTCTGCATGGAAATCTAACGGAGTCTGTCGGCCGTGTATTCCGGCAGGGCTGAAGCGTCCACGAATTGCAACCTGACGGTTGCGAGCTGACCCCGCCTGTGCAACTATCGAGTTGCAGGAGGATTGAGCTCATGGACGACTTCGACAGCATTGAACGCCGCGTCGAGATCGCGGCGCCCATCGCGCGGGTGTGGCAGTTGGTCTGCGAGCCCGGCTGGTACATCAACGACGGCAGCCTGACGCCGCATCGCATCGAGAAGCGCGGAGAGCTGAGCATCGTGCACGACCCCGTGCATGGTCCGTTCGCGTTCGCCGCTGTCGAGCTCGACGAGCCGCGCTATGCGGCCTTCCGCTGGCTGCAGGATCCGGAAGACCCCGAGACCCCCTCGACTCTCGTGGAGTTCCGCCTCACCGAGACGGCGGCGGAGTCGGTGATCCTCTCGGTCGTCGAGAGCGGGCTCGCGTCACTTCCCGGCACCGCCGCCGAACGCCGTGAGCGATTCGACGACAACGTCGAGGGCTGGCGCATCGAGCTCGCTCTTGCGAAGCGCCACCTGGAGGGCGCGTGAGTTCGTCGACCGTCGATGTCGCGGTGTTCGCGGCTCTCGGCGACGCCACACGGTGGGCGATTCTGCAGCGGCTCGGGCGCGAGGCGGCATCCGCGTCGGCTCTGGCCGAGGAGCTGCCGGTGTCACGCCAGGCCATCGTGAAGCACGTGCGCGTGCTCGAGCGCGCCGGGCTCGTCACCGCCGAGCGCCATGGTCGTGAGGTTCGCTTCGCCGCTCTCGGGGCGCCGCTGAGTCAGGCTGCGCGGCGGCTCGAGAAGATCGGCAGCGCATGGGAGGCGCGCCTTGCCCGCCTGAAGGCCGGCGCCGAGCGCGAATAGAGTCGCTCGACCCTTGCCGCGGATGCGGCGTCGGTGCGACTCTTGTGGAGGCGCGAAGGAGTGGACATGGCTGAGTTCGCAGTATCGGCAGACGGCACGCGCATCGTGTTCGAGCGGCGCGGCCGAGGACCGGCGGTCATCATGGTGCCGGGGGCGATGCAGCAGCGCGCGGGAGATGCGATGACGGCGGCGCTCGCCGAGCGCCTCGCCGCCCGCGGCTTCACGAGCGTGCACTACGACCGCCGCGGGCGCGGCGAGAGCGGGCCGGTCCAGCCGCAGGATGCCGGAAGCGAAGTGCAGCGTGAGATCGAGGACATCGCCGCCATCGTGCGCGCCGTCGGCGGCACCGCGTCGCTGTTCGGCAACTCCTCCGGCGGCGCGCTCGCCCTGTGGGCGGCGCAGTCCGGCGTCCCGGTGTCGCGCATCGCCGTGTGGGAAGTGCCGCTCGCGACCGATGACGACGGCGAGGCCGCTGAGAATGTGGCCGTGCTGCGCTCTCGCGTCGCGGCGAAGCAGAACGAAGCAGCGCTCGAGCACTTCATGAAGGACATGCCGCCCGCGTGGCTTGAGGGAGCGAAGGCGGGTGGCGCGTGGCCCGGCATGGTCGCGCTCGCGCCCTCCCTCGTCGCCGACGCCGCATCGCTCGCGATCGGGCCGCGCGAGAGCTTGTGGTCTCACGTGACCCAGCCGGTGCTCGTTCTCGTCGGCGAGCAGACCCTTCCCGTGTTCCCGCCCGCCGCCGAGCTGCTCGTCGACACGCTCGCCGACGCGCGACGGCAGACCATCGCGGGCCAGAGCCACCAGTGGCAGCTTGAGGCGATGGAGTCAGCGCTCGCCGACTTCTTCGGCGCCTGACTACGGCTGCGGGTCAAGCGCGTCGTATGCGGCGAACCGCGGGTGCGTGCGCACGAGCAGCCAGACGAGAATGACGATGAGGATGCCGCCGACAAGCGGCGGCGCCCACAGGGCCGCGAGCGCCGTGAACGCGCCCGCATAGAGGTCGCCGATGCGCGGGCCGCCCGTGACGACGACGGTGAAGACACCTTGAATGCGGCCGCGCATCGCGTCCGGCGCGGAAGCCTGCAGCAGCGTCATGCGGAAGATCGAGCTCACGTTGTCGGCGCCGCCCGCGACGACCATGCAGAGGAACGCGAGAATGAGCGCCGGCCAGTTCACGTCCGCCTCGCTCGCGACTCCGCCCGTGAGCGTCGTCCACAGCAGAACGATCCCGAACCCGAGCGTCGCGAGGGCGAACACCGAGATCGCGTTGCGGATCGCGAGGCCCTGCAGGCGCACACCGCCGAGCCGGCCCGAGAACACGCTCGTGATGAACGCGCCGATCGCGACGCCCGCGGTCAGCACGCCGACCGTGATCGCGCCGCCGCCGAGAAGCAGTGCGCCGACGGCGGGGAACAGCGCGCGCGGCTGCCCGAAGGTCATCGCGACGATGTCGACGATGAACGACATGCGGATGTTCGGCGCCGTGCGCAGGAACCGCAGGCCGTCCACGATCGAGCGCAGCCCCGCCTCGCGGACGTCCCCCTCGGGCTCGAGGTGCGGAAGCGACGCGATGCCCGCGAAGGCGAACGTGAACAGCACGACGTCGGTCGTGAACGTCCACTGCACGCCCACGCCGGCGACGAGAACACCGGCGAGCGCCGGGCCGACGGTGACCATGACGCCCGCGCTGATTCCCGTGAGAGCGGATGCCGCCGGCAGCAGCTCGAGCGGGAGCAGCCGCGGCAGAATCGCCTGTCTGGTCGTGCCGAGCACGGTGGCCGCGACGGTGTTGACCGTCATCACGAGATAGAACGGCCAGGTCACGTCGACGTGCGCCCACGCGAGCGCCGCGAGTCCCGCCGTGGAGATCCACGCGACGATCGCCGCGACGAGAGCGACGGTGCGCCGGTCGAACGTGTCGGCGAGCATGCCGCCGTACAGGCCGAAGACGAGCATGGGCACGAGCGCGAACAGGGCGACCATCGACACGGCGAACGTCGATTGGGTCAAGTCGTAGATGTGCAGTCCGACGGCGACGATCGTCATCTGGCTGCCGATGCCCGCGATCGCGTTGCCGCCCCACAGGCGCGCGAACGCCGGGCTCTGCCGCAATGGCGTCAGGTCGGCGAAGACGCCCGTGCGCGGCGGATCGTGCGGTTGCTCCGGCACGCTCTCGCCGGCCGCTTCGGGCTTCTCGCTCACGGCACGATCACCCGGTGACGCTACCACGCGGCGGGGCAGAGCGGCGGCGTGCCGCGTTCCAGTTCTGCACAGGCGCGCTCGCTATCCTTGAGTGAAGGCTTCGACCGAGCCTGCGGACGAGGGCGCAGTACCCGCACAGCGACAAGACTGACCACGGAAAGGTGAGTTGTCGTGGCCTGGGTCATCCTTATCGCGTCGGGGGTGCTCGAAGCCGTCTGGGCGAGCGCCCTCGCGGCATCCAACGGGTTCAAGAAGGTCGTCCCCTCGATACTTTTCGTCGTCGCCATGGGCGTGAGCATGGCGGGGCTCGCGTTCGCGATGACGAGCATCCCGACGGGAACCGCGTACGCCGTGTGGGTCGGCGTCGGCGCCGTGCTCACGGCGGTGTGGGCGATCGTGACACGCCGCGAACGCGCGACCGTCACGCGCGTGCTCCTTCTCGCGGGACTCGTCGCCTGCGTCGTCGGTCTCAAGGTGGTGAGCTAGATGCACTGGATCGTCCTCATCGTGAGCGCGGGCTTCGAAGCCGTGTGGGCCACGGCGCTCGGCGCATCGCACGGACTCAGCGAACCCGCGCCCACCGTCGTGTTCGCGCTCGGCCTGACGGCGAGCATGGTGGGCCTCGGCGTCGCCATGAAGCGCATCCCCGTGAGCGTCGCGTATGCCGTGTGGACGGGACTCGGAGCGGCGCTGACCGTGAGCTACGCCATGCTGTCGGGGCTCGAGCCCGTCTCGGTGCTCAAGGTGCTGTTCCTCGCGGGCATCGTCGGCTGCGTCATCGGCCTCAAGTTCGCGGCGCCCGCGCCGGGCGAGCGCGCCGAGCCGGACACTCAGCCCGGCGAGACGGCGCCGTAGCGCTCGGCGAGGTAGTCCTCGTACGTGCGGGTGCCGTACGGCGGGCCCGGCACCATGTTGCGCCGCTCCCGCAGCGCGCGATACAGCTTCCCGGGCAGTCGGAACGTCACGACGCGCCCGCGCGATCCGCTCGCCCGTCGCCAGCGCCTCGCGTACTCCGCGGCGCTCAGCCGCTCGGGCCCGCCGATGTCGGGCACTCGGCCGGCGGCATCCGACGCCGCGAGCTCCGTGAGCCGCGCGGCGACGTCGAGCGTCGAGATGGACTGGAAGCCGATGCGCGGAACGAACAGCACGGGCAGCCGACGCTGCACGGTGAACAGGCCCGTCACGAGTTCGTGGAACTGGGTGGCCCGCAGGATCGTGTGCGGCAGCGGCGAGTCCTCGAGCATCCGCTCGACGGCGAGCTTCGTGCGGTAGTAGGGCATGGGGATGCGGTCGACCCCGACGATCGACAGGTAGATGAGATGACGGATGCCGGCGCGCTCCGCCGCGCGGAACAGCAGCGCGGACGTCTCCTCGTCACGCGAGAGACCGCTCGTGGCCAAGTGCAGCACCGTGTCGACGCCCTCGAGCGCCTCGGGAACTCCGACGCCCGACACGAGGTCGCCGAGGGCACGGCCGGCGCCGGGCCTGCGGCTCAGAACCCGCACCGCGTGACCCGCGCGGCGCAAGGCGTCGACGGTCGGCACGCCGAGCCGGCCGGTGCCGCCGGTGACGAGGATTTCGGGCATGTCTCCATTCTCGTTCGCACCCGAGTTTCTGGCTAGGGGAGCCGGGCTGACAAAGCCCCGAGGAAGGGCTATATTGGTCGGCGGCCTGAGAGCTGCCCCGGCGTCGTGCGCAGCAGCATCCACTCGTCTCGGGCCCGTGAAGACCGGCCGACTGGACCGGCACCCGCTGTGCGGGACCTCCGAGAGAAAGCATGAGAGTGAGCGCATCGTCCGTCGTTCTGCGACGTGGGGACTCCCTTGACTGTCTGAACGAGTTTGAAGCCGAAGCCACCGGGCACGGCATCCTGACTCGCGAATTCGAAGACTTCGTTCTGCATCCCGCCGACCCCGGCGCCGCCAAGGCGCTCATCGTCGGCGTCGACCTGTCGACGTGCGATCGCGTGCGCGAGGTGAAACGGTCGCTGCGCCGCATCGAGCAGCAGATCGACGACTCGTGCGCGCTGCTCGAGGGCGACGCGCACGTGTACGTCATCATCAAGGGCGGCGCTGCACGGTCGTCGCGCGTGCTGCCGATCTACGAGACGCTCGCCGAGAAGCTGCACGCCCTCGCGGGCAGCTCGCACGGCATCGAGATCACCTCGCGCGTCATCGACTGCACGGACTGCACCGACAGCAGCCTGCTCGCCCGGCGCATCGTGGGCGACGTGTCCTCCGCCGAAGACGGCACGCCCGCCTCGGCGCTCATCTGGCACGAGCTCGCCGACTCCTCGATCAGCCAGGCCGCGCTCAGCGACTACCTGTAGGGAGCGGATTCGGGGGGCCTCAGACTGCTTGAGGCGGGCTCATCGGGCGAAGCGTCCTGCAACCCGCTCCTGCCCTGAATAGGGTGCTGCCGCTGCGGAGCAATCTCGGCCACACTCGCTCTGACCAGCTGAAGCATCCCGTTGTGCAGCCATGTGCCGCGAATGCCGAGTATCGAGGGCGATGGAAGTGACGGAGGAGCGGACCGCTACTGCTCGCCCGTGGACAGCGCGCCGGACGTGGACGATGATCATCTGGCTGGTCCTGCCGCTCTTCAATGTGCTCGTCCCGTTTTATCTCGCGGCCATGCACTTTGCCGCGTTGTTCTCGTTCGGGCCGCCGCCTTCCGCTGAAGAAATCCGGGCGCAAGGCTGGCTTCTGAGTGCCGTCCGGCTGTGCACGTTCTCCGCCACCGTTCTTGTCGTCGGGATCGCGGCGTTCCTCAACGCGCGCAAGCACTCGATAAACCTCTACGTGGCCGCGGTGCTGAGCGTCGCCGTCTCAGGGTTCTGGCTCTGCTTCTCGCGTCAGTGAGGCTGCACCGCTGTCGGTGACCAGGGGCCTCGACGCGCACGCGGCGCTGCACTAACGTTGCCGGCATGGAGGCATACACGGCCTCGCAAGTGCGCACCGCCGAGAAGCCGCTTCTCGACGCGGGCGTCCCACTCATGCAGCGTGCCGCGACGGCGCTCGCCGCCGAGATCCGAAGCCTCCTGCCCGCCGATGTTCCGGGCAGCGTGCTCCTTCTTGTCGGCTCCGGCAACAACGGCGGCGACGCCTTGTTCGCCGGCGCCGAACTCGCCCGGGCCGGCGTGCGCGTCGGCATCGTCGAGACCGCGGACCGCGTGCACGATGGTGGCCTGCTCGCGGCGCTCAACGCGGGCGCGCATACCGTGCACGCAGCGGACGGCGACACGCTCGAGGTGGGCGGCTACGACGTTCTCGTCGACGGAATCCTCGGAACCGGGACGAGTGCGAGTCCCGTGCTGCGGGGCCGGGCGCGGGAGATCGTGCAGCGGATTCTGCCGCAGCTCGGCGCGCAGCGGCATCCGATCGTCGTCGCCGTCGACCTGCCGAGCGGCGTGCATCCCGACACGGGCGAGGTGCCGGATGAGACGGTGCTGCCGGCCGAGGTGACCGTCACCTTCGGCGCCGCGAAGACGGGGCTGCTGCGGGAGCCGGCGTCGGAGTACGTCGGACGGCTCGTCGTCGCCGACATCGGGCTCGGACCCGAGCTCGCGAAGCTCCCGGATTCTAAACGGAAGCGCAACGCCTTCTAGGGTGTGGTTGTTCAGATCATCACCGTGAAAGGGTTGCGCTTCCTTGGGTGCACATTACCGTCATTTGTGGATTGAAGACCGGGTAGAGATTCAGAAGCTCCACGAGCAGAAGTACAGCGGCGCTGAAATCGCCCGACGACTCGGAGTGGACCGCTCCACGATCAGTAGGGAGTTGCATCGCGGGTCCTGGCAGCCGGAGCAGGACCACGCGAACCTGCGCCCGTATCTGCGGAACAAGCTCGACACGAGAGACCCGCATGAACGCCTGTATCTGGCCGGGCAGGCGCAGCTGCAAGCGGACACGCGTGCGGCGCGGTCGCATCAGCCGTATCGGATGATGTGGGATCGGCTGGTCGACTGGGTCATCAGCCACCTCCGGAAGGGGTGGACCCCGGAAGAGATCAGCGGCCGGCTCCCGATCGAGTTCCCCCACGAGCCACGTATGCGCACCAGTGTCGAGACGTTATACGCGTGGATCTACCACCCGAACCAGCAGCACCGGCGGTTGCCGGAGTATCTGCGCCGGGGACAGAAGAAGCGCCGCAAACGACGCGGCAGGCGGGTGCATCAGCAGCGAATCCGGTGGCGGGTCTCGATCCATGATCGTCCCGCCGTGATCGAGGACCGGGCCGAGTTCGGACATTGGGAAGCCGACAGCGTCCTCGGACGCGGCACCGGAGGCCTGCACACCAGCGTCGAACGAACCTCGCGGTATCTGGTCGCGAGGAAGATCCCGGAGATCACCGCTCAGGCCACGCTGGAGGCGCAACTGGGCATGTTCACGGCGATGCCTGCGCACGCGGCCCGTTCGGTGACGGCCGATAACGGCAGCGAGTTCGCGTCCCACTACCGGCTCGCCGACACGCTCGGGATCCCGACCTATTTCGCGGACCCGTACTGCGCATACCAGCGCGGCACGAACGAGCACTTCAACGGCCGGATCCGCGGCTATCTGCCCAAACGCACCAGCTTCGCCGATCTCGACCAAGCCGAACTCGACGAATACGTCAACGAGATCAACAACCGGCCCCGCAAGATCCTCGGCTGGGCGACACCAGCCGAGGTTTTCCACGAACTATCATCGACCCAGGCCACACCCCATTGCACTTCCACTTAGAACCCGGGGCTGCAGGGGAAGTGACGCCGCCGCGCTAGGCTGAAGCGCACGATGCAGAAGACCCACATGACCGGCGGCCGCGATCGCACCATCCCCGAGACGCGCACGAACGGCGACGACGAATTCCGAGTCGACATCGAGCGCATCCGCTTCTCCCCCTACTTCTCCCGGCTCTCGGCGGTGACGCAGGTGATCCCGCAGGCGGGCTCGGGAACCGTCATCCACAACCGGCTCACGCACTCGCTCAAGGTGTCGGCCGTCGCGCGCTCCATCGCCATCGGGCTGCTCACCGGCGACGAGAAGACGCGCGCCGTCGTCGACGAGCTCGGTGGCTGCGACCCGGTGGTTGTGCAGGCGGCTGCGGCGGCACACGACCTCGGTCACCCGCCGTTTGGACACCTCGGTGAGCAAGTGCTCGACCGCGTCGCGCGCGACGAACTCGGCCTGCCGGACGGATTTGAGGGCAACGCGCAGACCTTCCGCATCCTCACCGCGCTCGACAGCTCGGACGCGACGCCGCGCGGACTCAACCTCACCGCCGCCGTGAGGGCCGCCGTTCTCAAGTACCCGTGGACGCGCAACGAGTGGCGTTCCGTGCGCGGTCGTTCAGCCGAGCGAATGCCGCGAGGCGTGGGGACTCGGCTCGCGACGGGCGCGCAGAAGTATTCGGCCTACGATGTCGAGGCGCTCGAGATGCACGCCGTCCTTGGTGTCTTCCCCTCGATCGAGGTGCACCAGCAGACCGTCGAGTGCTCGATCATGGACATCGCCGATGACATCGCGTACTCCGTGCATGATCTCGACGACTTCTACCGCGCGGGCGTTCTCGACCACACGACGGTGTCGGCCGAATTCAGCAGCTGGCTCACCCAGCAACGTGAACTCGAGGCGCTTGACGACAGCGAGCTCACGCTGCGCACTCCCGGGCACTCGCTCGAGGCGGCGTGGCGGCGCATGCGCCAGAAGGACTCCTGGATCGCGGATGTGGACACCTTCCGCGCATCCGTCGAGGGCGTGAATCGTGACTTCGTCGAGGGCCTGCTCACGATCCCGTACGACGGCGGGCTCGAAGCCGATCGCGCCGTGACGGCGTTCACGCGTCGCTGGATCGACCATCTCAAGGGGTCCATCGTCGTCGAACGGCATCCCAACATCCGCAGCGGGCACGTACGGCTCACGAGCCAAGCGTGGCACGACGTCAACGTGCTCAAGTTCGTGCACTCCCGCTTCGTGCTCGAACGCTCCGACCTCGCGGTCTTCCAGCGCGGCCAGGCACGCGTGCTCGAGAACCTCGCGAGCGGATTCCACGCGTGGCTCGATGACGAAGACGACGCCGCGCGCGCTCCACGGCGCCTGCTCGACTCGGTGGAGGCGGCGACCGCCGAGTACCGGCAGCTCCTCGTCGAGGCGCCGGAGTTCTTCGACGCCGACCAGGCGGGCAGCCTCGAGATCGAGCGACTCGGGCGGGCGCGCGCGATCGTTGACTACATCGCCTCGTTCACCGATGCGCAGGCCACGTCGGTCGCCGCGCTGCTCAACGGCACGTCGGAGGGCCTCTGGGAGGCTGGCCGCAGCCTCTAGCTCAGGGACATGCCAAGTTGTACCTACTGTAGGTAGAATGGGAGTGGAGGGGAGGATCATGGGCACGACTATCACCAGCCGCGAGTTCAATCGGGATGTGTCGGCGGCTAAGCGTGCGGCAGAGAAAGGTCCGGTGACGATAACGGACCACGGGCGCGCGTCGCATGTTCTCCTCACTGCCGAGGAGTACGACCGAATAGCCAATCAGGGCGAGCGGCTCGGGGAGCGTCTTCAGATGGAGAACGCGGAGAACGTCGATCTGCTCTTGCCGGAGCGAACCGGGTCTTCGCTTCGAGTTCCCGAGCTATGAGATATCTGCTCGACACGAATGTGATCAGCGACGCGCGCCGTCGCGGCACGTCCCCAGCCCTCGACGTTTGGCTGGCTGGCCAGCCCGTCGCGGAGCTTGCAATCAGTGCGATTACGCTGCTGGAACTCGATATCGGCATCCGGCGCCGCGAGCGCCGAGACCCCGTCGGCGGTGCCGCCCTGCGGCGCTGGTTGGACGAGCAGGTGGTCCCGACGTTCACGGGGCGTGTGCTGCCTGTTGACGAACGAGTGGTATTCGAGGCGGCGCGACTTCACACACCCGACCCGATGTCTGACATTGACGCCTTGATCGCGGCGACGGCTCTCGCGCACGCGCTGACACTTGTCACTCGAGACACCCGGGACATGGAGCGCACGGGAGTGAGTCTTCTCAATCCCTGGCTGTTGTGACGCTGGGGCGACCCATCAGCGCTCGGAGCCGGCAGGTCCGCCGGCGCTCGCGAGGGCGAGCAGGGCTTCGATGTGCGCCGCCATATCGATCGACGGGTCGAGCAGCCACTGCGTCTGCAGACCGTCCGTGAGCGCGATCGTCATCGTCGCGAGTGTGACCGCATCGACGTCGCGCCGCAGCTCGCCGGCATCCTGCATCTGCCGGATGGCCTCGGCGCTGCGCTCGCGCAGCTCCGCATAGCGCTGCGCGAAGAACGCGTGCGCGGGATGCAGTTCGTCCGTCGCCTCCGCCGAGAACTGCGTGTGCAGTCGCACGAGGCCGGCGACCTCGGCGTTGTGCCGCACCGCGTCGATGAGGATGGCGAGGGGCGTCGCGTCCTTCGTCGCGGCAGCGGAGAGTTCGTCGCGCTTGCGCAGCACCTCGGCGAAGAGCTCCTCCTTCGAGCTGAAGTAGTGCAGCAGCCCCGCCTGGCTCAGTCCGACGGCCTCCGCGAGCTCGCGCACCGAGGTGCGGCGATACCCGTGGCGCGCGATCACCTCGAGCGCGGTCGCGAGGATCTCCTCGCGCTTGGCCACGCCCTTCGCATACGAACCCCGCTGTGCCATGAGCACCATCGTAAGGGCAGATCTCAGTGCTTGCCGCTCAAAACCGAGTGATGTAAGGTTTTGAGGACGCGAGGGTGCGGATGCCGCTCGCGACCCGCCTCGAAGGAGCATCATGACCGAATCGCCAGCCGTCACCGAGCGCAGCGCCGCCGACAGCGTCGCCGAGCTGAGCCTCGAGCAGAAGGCGGCCCTCACGAGCGGCGCCGACTTCTGGCGCACGAAGGCGGTGCCCGAGGCCGGCATCCCGAGCATCCTGCTCACCGACGGACCCCACGGGGTGCGCAAGCAGGCCGGCGCGACCGATCACCTCGGCATCGCCGACAGCGTTCCCGCGACGTGCTTCCCGCCCGCCGTCGCCCTCGGTTCGAGCTTCGACCCCGAACTGGTCGAACGCGTCGGCGTGGCGCTCGGCGAGGAGGCGCGTGCCGAAGGCGTGGGCGTGCTGCTCGGGCCGGGCATCAACATCAAGCGCTCTCCGCTGTGCGGCCGCAACTTCGAGTACCTCTCGGAGGACCCGATCGTCAGCGGCACCCTGGGCTCCGCACTCGTGGCCGGGCTGCAGTCGCAGGGCGTGGGCGCCTCGCTCAAGCACTTCGCCGCGAACAACCAGGAGTTCGACCGTATGCGCGCGAGCTCTGACATCGACCGGCGCCCGCTGCGGGAGATCTACCTGCGCGGCTTCCAGCGCGTCGTCGCCGACGCGAATCCGTGGACCGTGATGTGCTCCTACAACCGCATCAACGGCGTCTACGCGTCAGAGAATCACTGGCTGCTCACCGAAGTGCTGCGCGACGACTGGGGATACGACGGCCTCGTCGTCTCGGACTGGGGAGCGGTGAATGTGCGCACCGCCGGGCTCGCGGCAGGCCTCGACCTCGAGATGCCGGCCTCCGGCGGCCGCACGGATGCCGAGATCGTCGCCGCTGTGCGCGACGGCTCGCTCGAGGAGTCCGTGCTCGACACCGCCGCGAAGCGCATCATCTCGCTCGTGCAGAAGGCCGTCGCCGGCGCCCGCGAGGACGCCGCCTACGACGCGGACGCCCACCACGCGCTGGCCCGGGAGGTCGCCGCGCGCAGCATCGTGCTGCTGAAGAACGACGACGGCATCCTGCCGCTGAAGCCCGCGGCATCCGTCGCCGTGATCGGCGAGTTCGCGCGCACGCCGCGCTATCAGGGCGCGGGCAGCTCGCTCATCAACCCCACGAAGCTCGACAACGCGCTCGCCGAGATCCGCGCGGTCGCCGGCGACGTGAGCTTCGCGCCCGGCTTCACAATCGACGGGAGCGACGATGCCGGGCTCGCGGACGAGGCGATCGCCGCGGCGACGGCCGCCGATGTCGCCGTCGTCTTCCTCGGCCTGCCCGCCGCCGACGAATCGGAGGGCTACGACCGCGAGCACATCGAGCTGCCGCCGGCGCAGCTCGCGCTGCTCGACCGCATCGTCACGGCGAACCCGAACACCGTCGTCGTGCTCTCGAACGGCAGCGTCGTCCGACTGCCGTTCACCGAGAAGGTCCCCGCGATCCTCGAGGGCTGGCTGCTCGGGCAGGCCGGCGGAGGCGCCATCGCCGACGTGCTCTTCGGCGCCGTGAACCCCTCCGCGCGCCTCGCGGAGACGATCCCGGTGCGGCTGCAGGACACGCCCGCCTACCTCGACTTCCCCGGCGAGCACGGCCACATCCGCTACGGCGAGGGCCTGTTCGTCGGCTACCGCTGGTACGACGCCCGCGAGCTCGACGTCGCGTTCCCGTTCGGGCACGGCTTGTCGTACACGAGCTTCGCGTACGCCGACGCGAGCGTCGAATCGGATGCCGCCGGGCTCCGCGCCCGCGTCACGGTCACGAACACGGGCGATGTGGCCGGTCGCGAGGTCGTGCAAGTGTACGTGTCCGTCCCGGGCTCGAGCGTGCAGCGCGCACCGCGCGAACTCAAGGGATTCGCGAACGTGCTGCTTCAAGCGGGGGAGTCCCGCGAGGTCACGATCGAGATTCCGCGTGCGGACCTCGCGTATTGGGACACGCGCGCCGACCGTTTCGTCGTCGAGGGCGGCGACTACCTCGTGTCGTTCGGCGCGTCGAGCCGTGACCTGCGAGCCGAGGCGGTCGTCGAGGTCGGGGGCGACGAGCTGCGCCTGCCGCTGACGACGGATTCTTCGCTCGCCGAGATCATGGCGGACCCCGTCGCCGGGCCGATGCTGCAGCAGCACGTCGTGTCGATGCTCGGCGAGGACGCCGCCGCCCTCGCCGGCGATGAGGAGTTGCTGAAGATGATGGGGTCGCTGCCCATCGGCCGCATGGTCAGCTTCTCGCCCGACGTCGACCCGCAGCAGATCCAGCAGTTCCTCGACGCGGTGAACGCCGCGCGTTGACGCGCGGCGTTCACCGGGATTGCCGGGATCAGTACCAGTTCATCGCCTGGGAGTGGCCCCACGCGGCGCACGGTGTGCCGTAGGCGCGCTTGATGTAGTCGAGTCCCCACGCGATCTGCGTTGTCGCGTTGGTGGCCCAGTCGCTGCCGACCGACGCCATCTTGCTGCCGGGCAGCGCCTGCGGGATCCCGTACGCGCCGCTCGAGGCGTTCGAGGCCGTGTACGACCAGCCCGATTCCTTCGCCCACAGCGAGGAGAGGCAGCTGAACTGGCCGGAGCCCCAGCCGTACTTCTGCGCGGCCATGCGCGCGGCCGTCGCCTTCGCGCCCGCCGGCGTGTTCGCGGCGGCCTGCGCTCGCGCGGCCTCTTCGGCCTTCTTCTTCGCGGCGGCCTCGGCGGCGGCCTTCGCGGCAGCCTCCGCCTTCTCGTCCGCTTCGATGTCCGCGGTGACAGTGGCGGTCTCGCTCATTGTCTTCTTCGCGACGCTCAGGGTGGCATCGGGTTCGCGCGGGTCGGCCGCTTCGAGGTCCTTCACGTACGACGCGAGCGTCGCCGTGTCGACGGAGTCGTCAGCGCGGTCAAGGGCGGCGTTCGCGTCGTCGAGTGCCGACGAGGCTGTGCTCTGCGCCTCGTCTGCGGCTTGCAGCTGCGTCGAGGCGTCAGCCATCGACGTCGCCGAGGGCATGAGCGGCTTGACGCTTGGGTCGACCGTCGGGGTGGCCCAGCTCGCCGCGACACCCGTACCGCCGAGCGTCAGGCCGAGCGCGAGCGCGGAGGCGCCCATGATGCGGGCGCGGCGCTTTGTGCGCTGCCGGCGGAGCCGATTGAGGTGGTTGCGCCGCGGGAACGGCGTGAGGGAGGTGTCGGGGGTTTCGTCAGGAGTGTGGGAAGTCGTCGTCATACTTTCGGGGCGTGTGCATCTCGGGTTTCGTATCGGGTCGCGCGCAGCTCAGTGCGCACGGAGAACGACCCTGTACCCCGAAACTGGGCGGAATCCTGCCGAAAACTGAAAATGACGTCGATCCCGTGTCGTTTCATCGTCCGCGTCCGGTCGCGATTCGAGCTCATTGAGCGAATGCCGCATCCCGCTCCTCGCCCGTCATCGCGCGGATCGCGGCGGTACGTTCCCGCGAAGCGACGTGCGTCGCCCGGCGTCCACGCGCACTGTGCCTCCGAATCCCCTGGGAACGTCGCGATTCTGCAGAAAACAACCCGTTCCGGGCCGATTTCGACGCGGGGAGGGCGTCGTCAGGGGCGGTGGTGGTAGGCATGAAGCATGAGCGAGGCAGAGCCGAACCCCATCGTCCTGACCACAGCGGGAGCCGTGCGCGGTGTGACGCAGACAACCGCAGCGGGGGTCACGCAGACGGCCTTTCTCGGCATCCCGTACGCCGAGGCTCCGGTCGGTGAACGCCGCTTCGCCGCGCCCGTCCCCCATGGTTCGTGGGAGGGGGCCAGAGATGCGGTCAGCTACGGCGCCACACCGCTGCGCGAGTTCATGACCGGCATCACCCTGATCCCCGAGCCCGCGTTCCCGGGCGAGGAGACCCTCACCGTCAACGTCTTCACGCCGCGAGCGGGAGAACGCGACGATCCGGTCCCCGTCCTGGTCTGGATCCACGGCGGAGGCTTCACGACGGGCTCGCCGTCGGCGCCCTGGTACGCGACCGGATCCTTCCCTCATGACGGCGTGGTCGTCGTGTCGCTCTCCTACCGACTCGGCGTCGACGGCTTCGGCGTCATCGACGGCGCTCCCGACAACCGCGCCGTGCGCGACTGGCTGCTCGCACTCGAGTGGGTGCGTGACAACATCGCGGCATTCGGCGGCGACCCCGCTCGCGTCACGATCGCGGGGCAGAGCGCGGGCGGCTCCGCAGTCCTCACCCTGCTGTCGATGCCCGCGGCGCAGCCGCTGTTCGCACGGGCGATCGCCGAGTCGCCCGGCAGCGTCAACGGCGACCACGACGAGGTCGCCGCGAGCACGAAACGGCTCGCCGACCGACTCGGCGTGCCGGCGACCCGCGCCGGCCTCAGCTCGTGCGACGAGCGCGCCGTGTTCACGGCGCAGCAGAAGCTCGGCGACGAGGCGGGCCTGCCGTTCGTGCGCCGGCTCATCCGGGGCGGCGCCTCCATGCTCTGGCAGCCCGTCGTCGACGGCGACCTGATCCCGCACCCGATCGACACCGCGTTCTCCCGCGGAATCGGGGCCGACAAGCCGCTGCTGATCGGCGCCAACGCCCAGGAGATGGACGCGCTGTTCGACGACAGCTCGCGCCTTCTCGATCGGCTGCCAGGTTCGCTCGCGCTGCTCGTCGCAGGCTTCACGCCTGCCGCTGTGCGCAGCTACCGCGCCCGAACGCCTGGCACGACGCGGCAGCTGCTCGGCCGCATCGCGAGCGACGCCGTCTTCCGCTTCGCCGTCGCACGCGCTCTCGCGACCCGTCGCGGCGCCACGTTCGCCTACGACTTCCGCCTGCCCTCCGCGCTCACGGGCCGGAGCGGGCACTGCCTCGAACTGCCCTTCGTGTGGGACTGCCTCGAGGGCGAGAACGTGGTCGCCGGGGTCACGGGCCCGAACCCGCCGCAGGCCCTCGCGGATCGCATGCACGGCGACTGGCTGCGGTTCATCCGCCACGGGGCAGCGCCGTGGCCGGCGTTCGAGCACGGCCGGCGCGGCATGCGCTTCGACGCCGGTTCGAGCGAGGACTCCGTGTTCGCGCGAGAGCTCGCGCTCGTGCGCCCGTAGTCGGCGATTCCGCGTACCGCCCAACTTCCGCACGCTACTCGCGTGCGGCCGATTCGTCACGATATTTCTTCCCCCGTGACGCCGCGTGACGTCATGTGACGCTCACGCTACGAAGTGTGACCCGCGCCCTTCCGGCGGCCTATTGCGCGGCTCTAGGTTCGCTTCACACCACCGAATCGACACTGAAGGGCGCAACCCATGCCACGCAATCGCCTCCTCGTCGCCGCAGGGATCGCCGCCGCGGCCGCGCTCGCCCTCACCGGCTGCGCGAACGGCGTGACGCCCGCCGCCGACGCGAAGCCTGTGAAGGACGGCACGATCGTCTACGCCCACCAGCAAGAGCCCGCGTGCGTGTTCGGCGGCTGGATCGAACAGGCCTACCTCAGCTACCAGGTTCTCGACAGCCTCACCTCGCTCGATGACGACGGCGCGGCGGTGCCGTGGCTCGCGGACGACTGGGTCGCGAGCGACGACGGCCTCACGTGGACGTTCACCCTCAAGGACGGCGTCTCGTTCACGGACGGCACACCGCTCACCGCGGCATCCGTCGCCTACAACTTCGACTACTGGCTCGCGGGCGGAAACAGCACCGCGCAAGTGTGGCTCGACGGCTACTACTCCTCCGCCGAGGCGACCGACGACCACACCCTCGTGCTGCACCTCGACAAGCCGTACCCGCGCCTGCCCGAGACGCTCGCGCAGGGCTACTTCGGCATCCAGTCGCAGCACGCTCTCGAGACCCGCAGCGACGAGCAGAACTGCGAGCAGCCGATCGGATCCGGCGCGTTCACCGTGCAGTCCTGGAACCGCGGCGAGAGCATCGAGCTGGTCCGCAACGAGGACTACACCTCGTGGCCCGCGAACGCGAAGCACACCGGCCCCGCTCGGGTCGAGAAGGTCGACTGGCGGTTCGTTCCCGACGGCACCACGCGCTCGGCCGCGCTCAAGAGCGACGAGGTCGACGCGATCTACGACGTGCCGTCGATCGAATGGCAGAGCCTGGATGCCGCCGGCTTCGAGCTGCACAAGTACGTGACCCCCGGCCGGCCGCAGCAGCTCGCCTTCAACACGGCGGAGGGGCCGTTCGCCGACGAGAACGTGCGCAAGGCCTTCGCCTACAGCCTCGACCGCAAGACCCTCGTGGACACCGTCGGGCAGGGCGTCATCCCGTTCGAGGGAAACGGAGCCGTGAGCCAGGCGACCCCCGGGTACAGCGAGAAGGCCGCCGACGCCTACAGCTTCGACCTCGCGAAGGCGAAGCGCCTGCTCGATGACGCCGGCTGGTCGAGCACCGACGCCGAGGGCTACCGCGTGAAGGACGGGAAGCGGCTCGAGGTCGTGCTGCCGTACGGCGCCGGATCGATCATCAACGCCGAGGGCGCGTCGATCCTGCAGGGCGTCGCGGAGCAGGCGAAGGCCGCGGGCTTCGCCGTGAAGCTCGTGCCCGTGCCGCAGAGCGAGTTCTTCGCCGGCGCCTACTCGAAGCCCGACGAGCGGGACATCTACGCGGGCTACTGGACGTCGGTGACCGCCGGGATCCTGTGGATCAACTGGCGCTCCACCACGACCGAGAAGCCGAACGGCAACAACTCGGCGTTCTACAACTCCGCCGAGCTCGAGAAGCTCATCCTCGACGCGAACTCCACGGCCGATCTCGACGCGCAGAACGCGCTCTACGCGAAGGCGCAGGAGTACATCGCCGACCACGCCCTCTCCATCGGCCTCTACGACCGGCTGTCGACACTCGCCGTGTCGCCGCTGCTCAAGGACGTCTGGCAGGAGAACTCGCAGGGAGGACCGGTGTTCCATGACGCGTACTTCGTCGGCTGACGCCGCCGCCCCGACGACGGAATCGGATGCCGCGGCAACCCGCGACCGCGCGGCGGCACGCCGCGTCGCCCTCGCCCGCCGGCTGCTGGGGCGTGTGATCGGCGCCGCCGTCACGCTGTTCGGGGCGGCATCCCTCGCCTTCCTCGCCCAGCTCGCTCTTCCGGGGGACCGTGCGACGGTGATCTACAACATCCGGGCCGGACAAGCGGTGGAGCGCACGCCCGCCGAGCTCGCGCAGATCACGACGCAGTACGGTCTCGACCACCCCCTCATCGTGCAGTATCTCGACTACGTGCGCGGACTGTTCAGCGGCGACCTCGGCCTGTCGTACCAGCAGTACCGGCCGGTCACGGCGATCATCGGCGAGCAGCTCGGGCCCACGCTCACGCTCACGGTCACGGCGCTCGCGCTCGCGTGGCTCATCATGATCGCGTGGGTCACGCTCACGGCCGGACGAGGGCCGCGCGTGAGCGCGATCGGCGCCGTCGTTGACACCGTGACGGCAGGGCTGCCGCACTACTGGCTCGGCATCCTGCTGCTTCTCGTGTTCTCGCTCGGCCTCGGCTGGTTCCCCGTGATCAGCGGATCGCAGCCCGCGGGACTGTTCCTGCCCGCCCTGACGCTCGCGATCCCGCTGGCCGGCTTCATGGGGCAGGCCACGCGCGCCGAATTCGAGAAGACGCTCGCCCAGCCGTTCGTCGTGTCGGCGCGCATGCGGGGAATGGGCGACACCGCCGTGCGGCTGCGGCACGTGCTGAGGCACTCGGTGCTGCCCGCCGTGACGCTCTCCGGCTGGGCGCTCGGCGCCACGATCTCGGGCGCCGTCATCGTCGAGGCCCTCTTCTCGCGGCAGGGCATCGGCACCGTGCTCATCGCGGCGGTCGGTGCCCAGGACCTGCCCATCGTCACGGGCGTCGTCGTGCTCATCGCCGCCCTCTACGTGGTCGCGAACCTGCTCGTCGACGTCGCCTACACGCTCATCGATCCGAGGCTGAAGACAAATGACAACGCTTGAGACCGCAGCGCCGACCGTTAGCGCGGCGTCCCGCCGGCGGCATCCGATCGGCCTGTACGCCGCGCTCGCCGTCGCCGCGTTCTTCGCGATCGCGCTCGCCGCACCCCAGCTGCTCGCCACGCACGGGCCGTTCGCCATCTCGCTGACGGAAGCGCTGCAGCCGCCCGGCGCCGCGCACTGGCTCGGCACCGACGAGCAGGGCCGCGACCTGTACAGCCGCATCGTGTTCGGGGCGCGCGAGTCGCTGCTGATCGGCATCGGCGCGACCGTCGTGAGCATCACGATCGCCCTCGTGCTCGGTTCGCTCGCCGCCCTCGGTGGACGCGTCGTCGGCGCCGTTGTCGCGCGCATCATCGAGATCCAGTTCGCGTTCCCGACCCTGCTGCTCGCGCTGCTCCTTGTCGCGATCGCCGGGCCCTCCGCGATCTCGCAGGTGTTCGCGGTCGCGATCGGCACCGCGCCAGGCTATGCCCGCATGATCCGGGCGCAGATCCTGCAGGCGAAGCGCTCCGGCTACGTCGAGGCCGCGATCGCGCTCGGCCACCCGCGCGGTCGCGTGCTCGCCCGGCACATCCTGCCCAACGCGGTGCGCCCGCTCGTCGCCGTCATCGCGATGTCGGTCGGGCAGTCGATCGTGTGGGCGTCGAGCCTGTCGTTCCTCGGCCTCGGCGTCGCCCCGCCCTCGCCCGAGTGGGGAGCCCTGCTCGACGCGGGCCGCCTGTACATCATCCACGCACCGTGGCTCACGGTCGCGCCGGGCCTCGTCATCGTCGTGCTCGCCATCGCGTCGACGACGATCGGGCAGCACATCCAGCGCGCGCTCGAAAGGGGAGAGAAATGACGCTGACCGATGAGAGGGCGGATGCCGGCGCGCTGCGCCCGGCCGACACCGACGTGCTGCTGCGCGCCGAGACCCTCTCGGTGTCGTTCCACGGCCGGCCCGTCGTCAACGACGTGTCCTTCGAACTGCGCCGCGGGGAGTGCCTCGCGATCGTGGGTGAGTCGGGCTCGGGCAAGTCGGTGACCGCCCGCTCGCTCGTGGGGCTCACGGGCGCGGGCGCCGCGGTGTCGGCCGGGCAGCTGAGCCTTGAGGGGCAAGACCTCACCACGGTGACCGAGAAGCAGTGGCGGGCGCTGCGCGGACGTCGCGTCGGCTTCGTTCTGCAGGACGCTCTCGTCTCGCTCGACCCGCTGCGGCCCGTCGGCGCCGAGATCGAGGAGGCGCTGCGCCTGCACGGCTGGGGCCGCGCGCGCGACCGCCGGCGGAAGGCGATCGAGCTGCTCGAGGCCGTCGGCGTGCCCCAGCCCGAGCAGCGGGCGCGGCAGCGGCCCGACGAGCTGTCGGGCGGACTGCGCCAGCGCGCGCTCATCGCCTCCGCGCTCGCGCTCGACCCCGAGCTCATCATCGCCGACGAGCCCACGACGGCGCTCGACGTGACCGTGCAAGCGCACGTGCTCGCGCTGCTCGCCGACGCGAAACGGCGCGGCACGTCCCTCATCGTGATCAGCCACGACCTCTCGGTCGTCGCCGAGCTCGCCGACCGCATCATCGTCATGACGGGCGGCAGCGTCGTGGAGTCGGGCGCCGCCGACCGGGTGCTCGGCGACCCGCAGCATCCGTACACGAGGCGACTGCTCGCCGCCGTTCCCGGCACGCACACGCGGGGGAAGCGGCTCAGCGACGCCCCCGCAGTCGCCGCCCGGCGGCATCCGCCCGTGGATGAGCCCGCCGCGGTGCCCGCGCTTGCCGCCGCGCACCTGACCAAACGGTTCCCGCGGCCGGACGGCAGCCTCGCGACCGCCGTCGACGACGTGTCGTTCGCCCTTGAGCGCGGCACGACGCTCGGGATCGTCGGCGAGTCCGGCTCGGGGAAGAGCACGACGGCGCGCCTCGCTCTCGCGCTCGAATCACCGGATGAGGGCGAGGTCACGCTGCTCGGGCGGCCGTGGACGGCCGTGAGCGAACGCAAGCGGCGCCGGCTGCGCAGCCGCATCTCCGTCGTGTACCAGGACCCGCTGAGCTCGTTCGACCCCCGCTGGAACACGGAGCGCATCCTGCTCGACGCCCTGCCGGAATCCGTTCCCGCTGCCGATCGCCGCTCGCGCATCGCGGAGCTCGTTCGGCAGGTCGGGCTGCCGGCCGACGTGCTCGCCCGCTTCCCGCTGCGGCTCTCGGGCGGGCAGCGGCAGCGCATCGCGATCGCTCGGGCGCTCGCGACCGAGCCGGAGGTGCTCGTCCTCGACGAGGCCGTGTCGGCGCTCGACGTGTCGGTGCAGGCGCAGATCCTCGACCTGCTCGCCGACCTCAAGCAGCAGCTGCGGCTCAGCTACCTGTTCATCTCGCACGACCTCGGCGTGATCAGCCACGTGAGCGACGACGTGCTCGTCATGAAGGACGGTCGGGTCGTCGAGCACGGCCCCGTCGAGCAGATCTTCGCGCATCCCGCCCACCCGTACACGGCCCAGCTCGTCGGTGCGGCAGCGCCGCGGCTGGCGGCATCCGACCCCCTCACCTGAGAGAAAGAGACACCGACAATGACAATACCTCTGCTGTTCAACGCCTTCGTCATGAACACGACCTCGCACATCCACCACGGGCAGTGGCGCCGGCCCGACGCCGGGCAGACCGAGTTCAACGACGTCGACACGTGGATCGAGCTCGCGAAGCTGCTCGAGGCGGCGAAGTTCGACGGCATGTTCTTCGCCGACGTCACGGGACTGTACGGCGACGCCGACGCGCCCTACGACGTGTACGTGAACGAGGGGCTGCAGATTCCGAGCAACGACCCGACCGTGCTGCTTGCGGCGCTCGCCGTGAACACGACGCACCTCGGGCTCGCGCTCACCTCGAACGTCATGCAGAGCCACCCGTTCCAGTTCGCGCGGCAGATCTCGACGCTCGACCACATCACGCGCGGCCGCGTGGCGTGGAACGTCGTCACGGGAATGCAGGACAACGGCGCCCGCAACTTCGGGCTCGAGAAGCTCGTCGACCACGACGCCCGGTACGAGTGGGCGGAAGAGTACGTCGACGTCGTCTACAAGCTGTGGGAGGGCTCGTGGGACGACGACGCCGTGCTGAAGGACCGCGACGGCGCCTACTCCGACGTCAGCCGGGTGCACAAGATCCACCACAAGAGCGCGCGATACAGCGTCGAGGGACCGCACCTGCCGTCGCCGTCGCCGCAGCGCACGCCCGTGCTGTACCAGGCGGGCTCGTCGGTCGCGGGGCGCCGATTCGCCGCGCGCAACGCCGAGGCCACGTTCATCGTCGCGCCGAGTCCCGAGATCGCGCGGCAGCAGATCGACGAGACGCGCGCGCTCGCCGTCGAGTACGGACGCAAGCCCGAGGACATCAAGTTCTTCCAGGGGCTGAGCTTCATCATCGGCGACACCGAGGAGGAAGCGCAGGCGAAGGCCGACGAGTACATGAAGTACGTGTCTGTCGACGGCTACTCCGCGCACTCCGCGATTGTGGACCCCGACGGACGCGTGTACCCGCCGGAGACGCCGCTGAAGGACGTGCAGACGAACTCGGCGCGCGGCTTCGTGGAGTGGGTGTCGCGGTACATCACCGACCGGGAGCCCGTCGTCGCCGACCTCGCGATCCTGCGGGCGCGCAACAGCGCCATTATCGGCACGCCCGAGTCGATCGCCGACCAGCTCGAGGTGTGGCAGGCCGCCGGCATCGACGGCGTCAACGTCATCAACTGGGTGATCCCCGGCTCGTTCGCGGAGTTCGCGGACAGCGTGCTGCCCGTGCTGCGGGAGCGTGGCCTCGCGAAGACGGAGTACGGCGAGGGGGCGACGCTGCGCGAGAAGCTGTTCGGGCAGCCGCGCTTGAACGAGCGGCACCCGGCGGCGCAGTACCGCGGCGCATTCCGCGAGGCGGACGCGCTCGTGTAGCCGGGGCTGAGGGGGGAATCAGAAACGCCGATGGGAGCCTGGATATCCAGGCTCCCATCGGCTGTTGTGGCTCCCAAACGGGATGCGGGCCTACTTGTGACGCGGCTTGCGGAACGGACGCTCACCGCGTGAGTCATGACCTCTGCGCGGGCCGCCGTCGCGGTCCTCACGCCGACGGCGCGGTCCCCGGTCGGGTTTGATCTCGATGAGCGTCCCGCCGATGCGGGTGTCACGCAGCCGCGTGAGCACGTCGTCGGACAGATCGGCCGGCAGCTCGACGATCGAGAAGTCCGGACGGATCTGGATCGCCCCGAAATCGTCCCGGCTCAGTCCGCCCTCGTTCGCGAGGGCGCCGACGATCTGGCGCGGCTCGACGCGCTGACGCCGGCCGACTTCGATGCGGTACGGCGCCATTGCGGTGTTGGAGCGCCGACGGCGCTCGCCGCGGTCGGCCTTCCCGCCGCGCTCATCGCGTTCGCGCAGCTGGACGAGCTCGTCCTCGGCGGAGAGCAGCAGCGGCGTGTCTCCCTGCGCGACGATCGCGAGGGCGGCCGCGACGTCCGCCTCGGGCACGTCGTGGTGCGACACATAGTGGCCGATGATGTCGCGGAACGCCGCAATCCGGCCGTCCTGCGCGAGCGCCGACGTGATCGCGTCGTCGAACCGGGTGAGGCGCGAGACGTTCACGTCCTCCACGCTCGGCAGCTGCATCTGCGTCAACGGCTGCCGGGTCGCCTTCTCGATCGCCCCGAGCAGACGGCGCTCGCGCGGAGTGACGAAGCTGATCGCCGCGCCGCTGCGACCCGCCCGCCCCGTGCGGCCGATGCGGTGCACGTACGACTCCGTGTCGATCGGGATGTCGTAGTTGACGACGTGGCTGATGCGGTCGACGTCGAGTCCGCGCGCGGCGACATCGGTCGCGACGAGAATGTCGAGCTTGCCGGACTTCAGCTGGTTCACCGTGCGCTCGCGCTGCGCCTGGGCGACGTCGCCGCTGATCGCTGCGGCGGAGTAGCCGCGAGCGCGCAGCTTCTCGGCGAGCGTCTCGGTCTCGCTCTTCGTGCGGACGAAGATGATCATGCCCTCGAAGTTCTCCACCTCGAGGATCCGCGTGAGCGCGTCGACCTTCTGCGGGTACGACACCATGAGGTAGCGCTGGCTGATGTTCGCCGACGTCGTTGTCTTGCCCTTGACCGAGATCTCCTCGGCATCCCGCAGGTACTGCTTCGAGATGCGCCGGATCTGCGCCGGCATCGTCGCCGAGAACAGGGCGACCTGCTTCTCTTCCGGCGTCTCGGCGAGGATCGTCTCGACATCTTCGGCAAAGCCCATCTTGAGCATCTCGTCGGCCTCGTCGAGAACGAGGTACTTGATCTCGGAGAGGTCGAGAGTGCCCTTGGCGATGTGGTCCATGATGCGCCCGGGTGTTCCGACGACCACGTGCACGCCGCGTCGCAGCGCCGAGAGCTGCACGCCGTACGCCTGCCCGCCGTAGACGGGAAGGACGTGGATGCCGCGCAAGTGCGACGCGTACTGCTCGAACGCCTCGCAGACCTGCAGAGCGAGCTCGCGCGTGGGGGAGAGCACGAGAGCCTGCGGCGCCTTCTGCCCGGCGTCGATCCGGGAGAGGATCGGCAGCGCGAACGCCGCCGTCTTCCCCGTGCCGGTCTGCGCGAGCCCGACGACGTCGCGCCCGTCGAGCAGAGTGGGGATCGTTGCCGCCTGAATGGCCGACGGGGTCTCGTAGCCGATGTCGCGAACGGCCTTGAGCACGGGCTCGCTGAGCCCGAGCTCGGAGAACGACGGGACCTCGGGAGTGTCTGCGGGGTCGACGGTCGCCGTTCCGCTCGATTCGTGAGCTGTCATTGACACAACGGTAGTCGGTCGTGGCTGGCAACTGAACGACAGTGTTGAATTCAGGCGGTGGGATGCAGAGCGCGTCAGGTCAGATCGTCGTTCGCTCCGCTCACCCAGTCGATGTAGCGCTTGGCCGAGAACTGCACGATGGTGGCGGCATCCGGACCCGCGCTCGATCCGAAGTTGTTGTAGAGCACGTCGAAATCGAAGCGGGAGACGAAGTCGGCCATGCGGCGGATGACGGCGGCTGAGAGCGGGATGCGGTTCGGGTAGCTGCGCAGGAACGTGACGTTCCCGTCGGGAGTGGGGAAGATCGCGTCACCCGCGAACAGCATGCCACGCCCGTCGGCGCCGGCTGACCAGTGCGCGAGCGTGCTGCCGGGGAAGTGCCCGCCGATCTGGTCGAGCCGGATGCCAGGCAGCACCTCGAACGGCTCGCTCCACGTGCGCACGGCGTCCGGCCGATACCCGAGCCAGCGCTTGTCGGCTTCGGCGACCCAGATCGTCGCGTTCTCGAACGCCTCGCTCCAGGCGGACTGCGCGCCGTACATGTGCGGATGGCTCGCGACGATATGACGGATGCCGCCAAGCTCGCGCACGCGCTCGATCGCAGCAGCATCGATCAGCCCGGGCACATCGAAGAGCAGGTTCCCCGCCTCGGTCTGCACGAGCATCCCCTGCTGGTCGATGCCCACGCCGTCGGCCCTGATTCCCCACAGCCGGTCTGCGACGGGGAAGACCTCGACGAAATGGCCTGTGTCGCGCAGCTCGTCAAGCGTCGTCCAGCGCTGTCCGGTCGCCGGCACGTACTGCCGCTCGTCTTCGCAGATCGGGCATTCGGCGGGCGGCTCCATGCTCGGTGCGTACTCGACGCCGCAGGTCGCGCACAGCCACAGGACGGGACTCTTCTCAACCACGGCTACTCCGATCGTGGGACGGGCGCATCGGTGCGCGGGAGCACCTCCACACTAGGGCGTGGGGGTCGGGGCAGGAGCCGGCGTGCCTCCGGTGTCGCCGCCCGTGTCGCCGCCGGTATCGCCGGCGTCGTCGCCGCCATTTCCGTTTCCGTTGCCGTTGTTCCCGTTGCCGTTGCCGTTGTTTCCGTTGTTTCCGCTGTTGCCGTTCCCGTTGTTCCCGTTCCCGTTGTTTCCGTTGTTGCTCTTCTCCTGCTTCTCCTTCTTGTCCTTCTTCTCCTTTTCGGTGTCCTTGGGCGTGGTGTCGTTGCCGCCGCTGTTGTTCGAGTTGTCGACCGGCGCGGTCGTCTCGGGAGTGGTCGTCGGCGTGCTCGACGGTTCCGTCTTCGGTGACTCGAGGTCGGCGCGCACGAGCTCGATCGTCGACTTGATGGCGGCCCCACGCTCGGCGTCGATCGTGCCGTTGCCGAGGCCCGCCGTGAGTTGAGCCTCGAGCTTGTTCAGCGCGGCCAGAGCGCTCTCGGTGTCATCGTCGGCCGCGGCATCCGCTATCGCGACGACTGTCGCTTGCATGCTGCGCGCGGTGTCGACGGTGATGTCGCCGGCCGGGGCCGTGCAGCCGGTCACCAGGCCCACGACGAGGAGCGTCGCTCCGACGGCGGAGACCACTCTGCGCTTGCGTGCTCGCGGCGCCATCATGGCGACACCTCCTTCATGAGCTGGTCGAGGTGAGTCGAAAGCGGAGCGGGGAGCGTCGGCAGATCCGGTGCTGACGCGGTTCCGCCCGACTGAAGCATCGGCCAGAGCACGAGGCCCGCGATCACCGCCGCCACGATCAGGACGAGAACGGCGACGAGAATCCAGCGTCGCAAGGCGCGGCGCGGGTTCCGGGTCTCGGGGGAGTCGGCGGTGCTCGGCGCCGTCGCGGGCGTCGAGTCGGTTCTGGGCTCGTCGCCAGTCGAGGATGGGGTCACCGGCGCCGGCTTGGTCGGCGTCTCGGCGTTGTCGAACCGCACGGTCGGCGCGTCGGCGGCATCCGCGTCCGCCATGACGGGCGCCGTCATAGCGCTCGTGATGTCGGGATCGACGGGGCTCGCGTTGTTCGTGTTCATCGTTCTGACGGCCGCCGCGACCTCGAGCGCCGTTGGGCGGTCGTCAGGATCGGTCGCCGTCATCGCGGTCAGCAGCGACTTCCATTCGTAGCCGAGCGACCCGGGGATCTCGGGCGCCTCGTTGAGCCGCGCGAACAAGGCTTCGTTCCGATCCGGCTGCGGGTAGGCGCGCCGGCCCGTGAGCGCCTCGAGCAGAACGAGGCCGAGCGCGTACACGTCGGCGGGAGGAGCGGGAGAGGCGCCGCGCACTTGCTCGGGACTGAGGTAGGCGACGGTGCCGACGACGAGCCCCGGCGTGGTCAGGCGCGCGCTGTCGATGAGGTACGCGATGCCGAAATCGGCGAGTTTCGCCCGGAACGCGGGTTCCGTTGTCGGCGAGGGCCTCAACAGCACGTTGGAGGGCTTGATGTCCCGGTGCACGATGCGCGCCTCGTGCACGACGTGCAGCGCGTCGGCCAGGTCGAGCGCCATGGCGGCCACTTCCGCGCTCGGCAGCGGAGACTCCTCGATGCGCTGTGCGAGCGTCGGACCGGAGATGTACTCCATGACGAGGTATGCGCCGTCGTCAGAGGAGACGTTGGCGTCGAACAGCGTCACAAGGGCATGGTGGTTGAGCGACGCGAGAACGCGAGTCTCTGATGCTTTGCGCTGAGCATCAGTTGGCTCCGCCGTGCCAGGCGGGAAGAGCTTCACGGCGACTGTGCGACCGAGGGACTCGTCGACGGCGCGGTAGACGGTTGCCATTCCGCCGGAGCCGATCCGCTCCTCGAGTCGGTATCGGCCGTCGAGAAGTTCTCCCGTTCTGCGGGGGGATGCGAGAGCGTCAGTCATAGGGCTGCGTGCACGAGCGGTACTCGCCCACGTCAAGCGATCGGGTCGTCGCTGTCGGTGCTGCGGCGCGTCACGCGCTCACCGTTCGCCGGGTCGACCGCGGAGCGGGTCGTCGAGACGCTCGAACGGCGGCGGAACAGCAGCGCGATGCCGATGATGAACACCACGACGCCCGCGCCCATCAGGATGTAGCCGATCAGGTCGAGGTTCACAGGTCCCGCGTCGACGTTGATCGCGAAGGTCAAGATCGCCCCGATGACGAAGAGGGCGATTCCGGTTCCGATGCTCATGAGCTGTCTCATCCCATCTCGCTCGTCCCGCGCTGCCGCTGTGGCAGAGTCGGGCGAAGCGTCTAAGCGGTCGCTCGCGCTGTGGCACGAACGCTGACACTCGCAAGTTAGCGTGCATCCGCCGGCGCGGACAGGGGCTTGACTTCGGTCACGCTCCTGGGGAAACGCGCACAGGCGGCTGAGAGCCGGAGTGGACAGCGTAGCCCTGCTCCGGCTCTCTGCCGCGGCTACAGGGCGCCGAACCGCAGCGTGATCGTGCGCGCCTCGGGGCGCAGCAGGAAGTCGGGCCACACGTCCGGGCCGCACGCCCGCGAGCCGAGCCCGTTCTGCGCCGCGTCGACGTACAAATACGTCGTCCCGGTGTCGGGCAGCTCGTGCGGATGCCGCGCGGCGTCGAGCTGCTGAGCCGTGTTGCGCGTGAGCGTGAAGCCGGGGCGGCGCCCGCGCGCGTCGGGCGCGGCATCCACCCGCAGCCAGTCGCCGTTGTCGCGTCGCACCGTGAGCGAGCGCAGGTCACTGCGATGCCCGGTCTCCTGCGGTCGCGAGTAGTGCACGGTGAGCTCGTCGAGGGCGGCGTCGAATCGGCCGACGCGCGCGGCGTGCCGGCTGTCGGGGTACGACTCGAGGGGCCCCGTGCCGAACCAGCTCGCCCCGTCGACCGAGCCGGGCAGGTCGAAGCGCAGGCCGATGCGCGGCCACACGATGTCCCAGCCGGTGCTCGGCTCGATGTCGGCCCGTAGCCACAGTTCGCCGTGGACGAGCTGCCAGCGCTCGTCCGTGGTGACCGTCGCGCGCTCGTTTGCCGCCGACCAGCGGCGCCGCACGTGGACGGCATCCTCCCCAGCCTCGGCGAGCTCGACCCGCGAGGTCAGTCGGTCGAGCCCGGCGGCCTGCCAGATCTCGTCGTACGCCGGCGCGGGAACGCCGTTGCCGTTGTTCTCCCACGGGTCCGTCCCGTCGTAGGAGCCGCGACCCTGCCCGCGGTCGTTGTCGGTCGGCCCGCGCCACAGCTCGAGCCGCGGCCCGGAGACCGGCTGGCCGGCGAGACGCACGAGCTCGCCGTGCTCGAACTCGGCGGGACCGAGCGTGCGCGAGGCGGGAGCGGCCCCGCCGACCCCGGATGCCGCGATGCGCGGGGCCGCGAACGTCGCGCGTCGCAGCGCGTGCTGCGTGAACACGATCTCGTGTCCCGCGGGCGCCCACGGCGTCGCCTCGCGCAGCACGGCGTCGACGGTCAGCCAACCTTCGCCGGACTGCGGGACGTCGAGCTCGGGAAGTGCGACGGCAGCCGTCGTGCCAGCGGCGACCGGATCGACGTGGATGACGCCGCTCGCGCGCTCCACGCCGTCGGACTCAACGCGCCAGCGGAACTCGAGGTCGCTCGTGTCGGCGGTGTGGCGGCGGTTCGTCACCGTGAGGGCGAGCGAGCCGTCCGCGGCATCCCTCACCTGGAGGCGAACCGGCGCGACGACCTGCTTGTACTCGAACAATCCCGGCGTCGGCGTCGAATCGGGCAGCACCATGCCGTCCATGACGAAGTTGCCGTCGTGGACGACCTCGCCGAAGTCGCCGCCGTAGCCGAAGTACTCGGCGCCGTTCGCGTCCGTCGTGCGGATGCCGTGGTCGCGCCACTCCCACACGAAGCCGCCGTGCAGCCGCGGGTGCCGCCAGACGAGGTCCTCGTACTGGTCGATCGCGCCGGGCCCGTTGCCCATCGCGTGGATGTACTCGCACAGCAGGAACGGCTTCGTGCGCTGCCTGGCCGACTCGGCGGCCGAGCAGCCGAGAAGCAGCGAGCGGGAGTCGTCACGGCCGATCGCGTCGGTCTCGGGAATCGAGGAGTACATGCGGGAGTACACGTCGGTGTACGCGCCCGAGTAGTCGCCTTCGTAGTGCACGGGGCGCTCGGGGTCGCGGTCGTGCACCCACGCGGCCATCGCGGCGAGGTTCTGCCCGGTTCCGGACTCGTTGCCGAGCGACCAGATCACGATCGACGGGTGGTTCTTGTCGCGCTCGACGGTGCGCTCGATGCGGTCGAGGTACGCGTCGCGCCACGCCGGGTCATCGCTCGGGTTGTCGACCCAGCCGCCGCGCTCGAAGCCGTGCGTCTCGAGATCGCACTCGAGGATCACCCAGAAGCCCAGCTCGTCGGCGAGGTCCAGCAGCCGCGGGTGCGGCGGGTAGTGGCTCGTGCGGATCGCGTTGACGTTGAACCGCTTCATGAGGGCGAGATCTTCCCGCGCCCACTCCTCGTCGAACACGCGGCCGCGCTCGGGGTGCGTCTCGTGCCGGTTGACGCCGTGGAACACGACGCGCTCGCCGTTGACGAGGAACTGGTCGCCCTCGATCGTCACGGTGCGGAAGCCGAGCCGAAGCGAGATCGTCTCCGCCCCGCTCGACACGGTCGCGTCGTACAGCCGCGGCACCTCCGCCGACCACGGCTCGACCGCCTTCACCCGCACGGGCGCGGCGTCGGCGGCGGAGGCCCACTCCACGTCGACGCCGAGCTCGGGAACGCGCAGGGAGATCGGGAAGGCCCGATCGGATGCCGCCAGCTGCGGCGTGATGACGCCGGCGCCGTCCGCCTCGAGCCCCGCCCGCAGCCACACGTCGTCGATGCCGCCGACCGGCCGGGCCTGCAGGGTCACGTCGCGGAAGATGCCGGGCAGCCACCACTGGTCCTGGTCTTCGAGGTAGCTGCCCGCCGACCACTGGTGCACGCGCACGGCGATCGTGTTCGAGCCGGGTCGCACGGCATCCGTCACGTCGAACTCCTGCGCGAGCCGGCTGCCGGAACCCCAGCCGATCCACTCGCCGTTCAGCCACACCGAATAGCGCGACTCGACGCCGTCGAATCGCAGAACGATCGTCTCGGCATCCGACCACGACTCGGGCAGGTCGAAGCCGCGCCGGTAGTCGCCCGTCGCGTTCTCATCCGGCACGTGGGGCGCATCGACGGGGAACGGGAACTGCACGTTCGTGTAGATCGGGGCGCCGTAGCGCCCGTCGCCCTGCAGCACCCAGTGCGCGGGCACGGGCATCGTGTCCCAGCCCGAGTCGTCGAAATCGACGCGCGCGAGATCATCGACGTCCTCGCCGGAGGGCAGCACGCCGCCCGCGCCGGGCTGCCCCGGGGCGCCGGGCAGCAGCCGGAAGCGCCAGTCGCCGTTCAGCGACAGCGTCGGCGCATCGCTGTGCAGCCACGAGCGGGCGGGGCGCCGCGCGCCCGCGCCGGGGGAGTGGTCGGTGAGGTAGCCGGTCATGCCTTGACAGATCCTTCCGTGAGGCCGCCGCGCCAGAAGCGCTGCAGCACGATCATGGCGATCCCGAGGGGGATCACCGAGAGCAGAACGCCGCCCGTGGTGAGCTGGTAGAACTCGGGCAGCCGGTCGACCTGGCTGAGCCAGTTGTTGAGGCCGAGCGTGATCGGGTACAGCTTCGAGTCCGAGAGCATCACGAGCGGCAGGAAGTAGTTGTTCCAGATGCCGACGAGCTGGAACAGGAACACCGTCACGAGCGCCGGTGTCAGGATGCGCAGGCCAACGGTGTGGAAGATGCGCAGCTCGCCCGCGCCGTCGAGGCGCGCGGCCTCGAGCAGCGAGTCGTCGACGGTCGCCTGCGCGTAGATGCGGCACAGGAACAGGCCGAACGGTGACACGAGCGAGGGGATAAGCACGCTCCAGTACGTGTTCGCGAGGCCGAGCTGGCTGAACAGCAGGAACAGCGGGAGCGCCGTCGCGGTTCCCGGCACGAGAACGCCGCCGAGGATCGTGCCGAACACGAAGTTGTTGCCGCGGAAGCGGTACTTCGCGAGCGCGTAGCCGCCCATCGCGGCGAAGTACGTCGCGAGAAGGGAGCCGACGCCGGCGTACAGCACCGAGTTGAGGAACCAGCGCACGAAGATGCCGCCGTCGTAGGTCAGCACCTGGCCGAGGTTGTCCCACAGCGCGAACGTCGGGGCGAGCCAGAAGCCGTAGGTGGAGAACAGGTCCTCCGTCGTCTTCGTCGCCGCGATGACGACCCAGTACACGGGGATGACGAAGTACAGGGCGATGATGACGAGCACGCCCGTGACGATGATCGTCGAGGAGCGGCGCTTTCCCGCCGCCCGGTCGGCGTGCCCGCCGGGCTTCACGGCTTTCAGCTGCGTTGTCTTGAGTGTCGTTGTGCTCATTTGCTCTTCCTGTTCGTCAGGCGGAGGAACGCGAACGACAGCACGAATGCGACGACGGCGATGAGCACGGCCTGCGCGGCCGCCACGTTGTAGTCGTTGTACGCGAACGCCGTCGTATACGCGGAGAGGTTCGGGGTGTACTGGCTGTCGATCGCCGGCGCCACGGTCTTCAGCACTTGCGGTTCGGCGAACAGCTGCAGGGTTCCGATGATCGAGAACACCGTGGTCAGCACGAGCGCCGGCGCGATGAGAGGCAATTGGATGCTGCGAGCCACTCGCCACGACGACGCCCCGTCAACGCGCGCCGCCTCGTACAGCTCGGTCGGGATCGACTTGAGCTGGGCGACGATGATGAGCATGTTGTAGCCCGTGTAGCTCCAGGTCACGATGTTCGCGATCGACCACAGCACGCTGCCAGCGCCGAGGAAGTCGACGTCGATGCCCATCCAGCTCGCCACGTCGACGACGGGACTCAGTCCGGGAACGTACAGGAACGACCACAGGATCGTCGCGATCACGCCCGGAACGCCGTAGGGCAGGAAGTACGCGGCGCGGAACAGCCCGGGCCACCGCGCCGACGCGGACTCGAGCAGCAGCGCGAGCACTGTCGCGGCGATGATCATCACGGGAACCTGCACGATGCCGAACAGGAACATGCGGCCGATCGAGGCGATGAAGTTCCCGTCGGCGAGGGCGAGGGCGTAGTTGTCGAACCACGCGAACTGGCTCGTCACGCCCGCCTCGCCGAAGAGTCCGCTGCGCGTGACCTTCGTGAAGCTCGAGCCGATCGCGACGAGGATCGGCAGGATGAACGTGAACAGGAACAGCAGGAGGAAGGGAGCGAGCAGGAGCCAGGGCGCGCGCTTGGCGGCATCCGTTCTCGTGCCCGTCGTCTTCGACCCGGTGGTCATCTGACGTGTCGTCGTCATCACGCGCCCGCCTTTCGAATGCTGAGCCCCTTGTTGCGGAACGCGGCCATGATGTTCTTCTCCGCCGCGGCGACGGCGTCGACGAGCGTGCCGCCCGAGGCCTTGCGGCGGAAGCCGTCGGAGAGGATGTTGAACGACTGCTGCGTGATGGGCCACCACGACCAGTCGGGGTTCTGCTCCTTCGCGGCGGGAACGAACACCTCTTCGTTGTAGTTCTGGCCGCTGAAGAACTCCGACGGCTTCTGGCGCTCGGCGCCGATGTAGTCGGCGGCGGGTGACCAGCCGATGCCGCAGTGCTTGATCATCGCGTCGATTCCCTCGTGCGACGTGCACATCCACACGGCGAACTCGAGAGCTTCTTTCGGGTGCTTGCTGTTCGCGAGAACGGCGGCCGTCGAGCCGCCCTGATAGCTCGACCCGTAGCCCTCGTCACCCCACCGCGGCATGGGCGCGACCTTCCACTTGCCCTCACCGCCGGCGACGCCCTTGATGAGCGCGTCGCCCCAGCTCGCGCTCGTGAGCGAGGCGATCTTGCCGTCGGCCGCTGCCGCAAACCACGCGGGGGAATAGGGGGTGAAGCTCGTCGTGACGAGGTCGTCGTCGATGGCGGCATCGAAGAACTTCGCGACGCGCATCGTCGCGTCGTCTGTCATGTTGATGACCCAGCCGTCCTCCTCGGGCGTCAGCCACTGCGCTCCCGCTTGCGTGGCGAACGCGCAGAACGGGCTCGCGTCCGAGATGGGGAAGCAGTCGAGGTAGATCTTCTGCCCCCGCAGCTCCTTCGCGAGCGCGGCCCAGTCATCCCATGTCGCAGGCGGCGTGCCGCCGACGGTCTCGAAGAGCTCGGGCTGGTAGAACGTGGCCATCGGGCCGGAGTCCTGCGGGATCCCGTACACGCCGCCCGTGAAGCTCACTTGTCCCCACAGGGTGGGGTCGAACTTCGAGGCGTGCTTCTCGGCGCCGTAGCGCGAGAGGTCGACGAGCCCGTTCACGAGCATGAACTCGGGGATCGTGCGCATTTCGACCTGCGCGAGGTCGGGGCCGCCGCCGGCCGCGAGCGCGGAGTACATCTTGGGGTAGCCGCCCGAGTTGCCGCCGGGGATCCAGACCGCCTCGACCTGCACGTTGGGGTTCTTGGCGTTCCAGATGTCGGCGACCTTCTGCAGGTCTTTGAGCCACGCCCAGTAGGTGAGCGTGATCTTCTCGCCCGAAGCCACCGGAGGAATCGTGGGCAGCGCGTTAACCGATGTCGTGCCGGGCGTCGCGCACCCGGCGAGCGCACCGATCGCCGCCGTGCTGAGACCCATGCTCAGCAGCTGTCGTCGTGTGAGTGGTGTCATGTGCCTTTCACTTCGTTGTGAGGACAGGCTCGCCCTCGTGCGATTCTGTCGCCGCGCTCGTCTCGTGCGGCCGGTGTCAGGAAAGATAACACAAATTCGAGCGCATACTCGAAATTCGACGAACGGATGCCGCGAGGCTACGATTCTGAGCATGGACACCGACGCTCGGCCCCGCCGCCGCGGCCCGTATGCGAAGTCCGCCGAGCGTCGGCGCAGCATCGTGGACGCGGCCTTCGAGGTGTTCGCGGCGCGCGGCTACCAGGGCGGCTCCCTGCAGGACGTCGCCGATCGCGTCGGCATGAGTCAGACGAGCCTGCTGCACTACTTCCCGTCCAAAGCGGACCTTCTCGTCGCCGTGCTCAACCGCAGGGACGTCGTCGCCGACACGGGGCCGCTCGAGGACGAGACGCGGGACTTCCCCACGATCCTCATCGACCAGGCCCGTTTCAACGAGGGCGTGCCGGGACTCATCGAGCTCTACACCGTGCTGTGCGGCGAGTCCGTGACCGAGCACTACCCCGCGAGGGACTACTTCGAGCACCGCTTCGCGCGGCTGCGCGACGAGTACTCGGCCGAGCTGCGCAAGCTCGAGGCGGCCGGTCGATTGCGAGAGGGCGTCGACATCGAGCGCGCCGCGAGCTCGATCGTCGCCCTCTGGGACGGCATACAGACCCAGTGGCTGCTTGACGACTCCGTCGACATGGCGGCGTGCCTCGCCGACTACCTCGGCCTCATCATCCGGCCCTCCGCGCCATAGCAGGCCGACCGGCTCGGCCACGGATGCGACGCCAAGGCTGCTGTGGCATCGTGGAGGACTTCTGAGCGGAAGGAGAACTCTGTGGAGATGTGGCAGAGGTGGCTCGTGTTCGGCATCGGCCTTGTCGTCGGAGCGATCGTGGTGGCCGTCGTGATCAGTGCGCTGAGCTATTCGCTCACGCTCGCCGGGCGGCGCAAGCCCACCGTCGAACTCGTCCGGGCGCGGCTCAAGCCCGCGATCCGCGTCAGCATCGGCCTCATCGCGCTGTGGATCGTCATGGCCGCGACCTTCCCCTACCCCGACCGCGAGTGGCGATCGTTCGTCCACCACGTATTCGTCATCGCCGTGATCGCCGTCGTCGGATGGCTGCTCGTCGGCCTCGTCTACGTTATGGAGGACCTCTCGAACGCGCGCTACCGCATCGACGTGGCCGACAACGCGGCAGCCCGACGCGTGCGCACGCAGATGACCGTCGTGCGGCGCCTGCTCATCGTCGTCGTCGTCGTCATCGCCATCGGTGCGATCCTGCTGACCTTCCCCGGCATCCGCGCCGTCGGCGCGAGCGTTCTCGCCTCCGCCGGAATCGTCAGCATCATCGCCGGTCTCGCGGCGCAATCGGTTCTCGGCAACCTCATCGCCGGCATCCAACTCGCCTTCAGCGGCGCTCTGCGCGTCGACGATGTCGTCGTTGTCGAGGGCGAGTGGGGACGCATCGGCGAGATCACGCTCGCGTACGTCGTCGTCGACATCTGGGACGAACGACGGCTCATCCTGCCGTGCACCTACTTCACGACCCAGCCGTTCACGAACTGGACCCGGCGCTCGAGCCTCATTCTCGGCACCGTGGAATTCGACATCGACTGGCGCGTGGGCATCTCCGCCATGCGCGACCGCTTCAACGAGGTGCTCGCCTCGACCGACCTGTGGGACGGCCGCAGCTCCTCCCTGCAGATCACCGACGCGACCGGCGGCTTCGTGCGCGTGCGCGCCGTGATCTCCGCGCATGACTCGGGCAAGCTGTGGGACCTGCGCTGCCTCGTGCGCGAGGAGCTCGTCGCCTGGCTGCAGAAGGACGGCCGCTACTCGCTGCCCGTCACCCGCGTGCAGATGGTCGACGGCCCGGATGCCGACCGGCGCTCCACGCGCTCGGCGCCGAAGGGCGCCGACGCTGAGGCGCAGCGCGACCACGCTGGACTGTTCTCCGGCTCTCCCGAAGCCGAGGCTCGCGGCAGTCAGTTCACGGGCGCCGTGCCCGTGCAGAAGCGCACCGCCGAGGAGCAGCTCGACGAGACGCTCGAGGCACCCGCGGACGACCCTGATCAGACCGCGGTGCTGCCGCTCGAGGACGAACAGGCGGCCGCGTCCCGCCCGTAAGCCCCGGCACACGAATGGAGGCACCGCCCGCGGGCGGTGCCTCCATTCGCACAATGCGTCAGCTCGTGAGAACCGACGCTGCCTTTTCGGCCTTCCGCTGCCACGCCGCGGTCTCGAAGACCGCCGGATTCAGCGCTCGTTCGGGGCGTCTGCCCTCCGCGACGGCGATGATCGATGCGTTCGCGTCTCGAGTGACGTCCTCCGTGAAGTCCGCCGTCCAGCACAGCGCGTGCGGGCTGAGGGTCACGTTCGGAAGCGAAAGCAGCTCATCATCGGGGTCGAGCGGCTCGGGGTCGAACACGTCGAGCCCGGCCGCATCGATCGTGCGACTCTTGAGCGCCTGACGGAGAGCATCGGTGTCGACAAGCCCGCCTCGCCCCATGTTGATCAGCGCAGCAGAACTCTTCATCAGGCCAAGCTCTCGCGCACCGATCATGCGCGCGGTCTCGGACGTGAGCGCCGCGCACAGCACGACGAAATCCGAGCGCGCGAGCAGCTCGTCACGTTCGACGAGCTCAACGCCGAGGGCGTCGGCCTGAGGACTGCGCCCGCTACGATTGTTGCCGATCACTGCGAAGCCAAGCGCCTGCAGCATGCGTGCGACCTCGCTGCCGACACCGCCGAACCCGACGATGCCGACGGTGCGGCCGCGCATCGGAGCACCGCGAAACTCGCTGCGCTCCCGCCACGCGGAGCGCCGCGTGATGCTGTCCTTCGCCACGAGCCGGTGAGCCACGCCGAGCAGCATCGTCACCGTCGCGAGGGCGAGCGGAGTGCGGATCGCCTCTGGGGTGTTCGTCACGACCACTCCGGCGCGCGTGCACGCGTCCAGGTCGATCGTGTCGACTCCGGCGCCGAATCGCGCCACAAGCTTCAGCCTCGGAAGCTGCGAGACGAGTTCTTCATCGAAGGGCAAGTGACCGAGCGAATACACCGCGTCGACGTCGGCGAGGTCCGCCGGCGGGATTGGATTGACGTATCGATCGAGCACACGCCATGCGATGCCGTGCTCTTCGAGGTCGCGCAGGCGCAGGTCGCCGTGCACGCTGCTGCCGTCGGGCTGCGCCGCGTCGGCCGTGATGGCGACGGTGAAGCGGGATCCCACGGCTAGACCAGAGCCTTCTTGCTCACGATGGGCTTGCGCACGAGCACCGTGTACGCCACGGCGGCGAGCGCTGCGATGATGCCGCCGATGATGAATGACGGCGCGTAGGAGCCGGTCGCGTCAGCGATGATGCCCGTGAGCAGCGGAGCGAAGGCGCCGCCGAAATAACCGCCGAAGTTCTGAATCGCGCCGATCGAGGCGACCTGGGACTGATCGACGATGTCACCGGGCATGGCCCATGCGGCGGCCTGCATCGTGGCCACGAAGCCGAGAGCGATCGTCATGACGAGAATCGCAAGCGGAAGGGCGTCGACCGAGGGGATGATACAGATCAGGATGCCGGAGACGATCGCTGCGACTGACATGACGTGTCGCTTGCTCTTCAGCGGGTCCTGACCGGCCCGCTTCGCGTATCGCGTCATGACCCAACCTCCAGTGATGCCGAGCACGGCGGCGCCGAGGTAGGGGATGGCGGCGAGCCAGCCTGAGTTCGCGATGCTCACGCCGCGCTCTTCCTGCAGGTACAGCGGCAGGAACACGATGAAGATGTTCCAGATCCAGATGACGCAGAAGAAGCCGGCCATCATTCCCCACGTCTGACGGTGAGTGAACAGGCGGAGCCAGGAGATCTTCGTCGCTTCAAGCTTCTGAGAGGTGCGTTCCGCCTCGATGTGCGCGCGCTCGGCTTCGCTGACGCGGCGGTGGGCCTCCGGCGAGCGGTAGAAGAGGTAGAAGGCAACGGCCAGAACGATGCCGGCGATGCCGAGGAAGATGAAGATCGCGTGCCAGCCAAGAGTCACCATGATGGCAGTGAGGATGGGCGGAGCGATTGCGGGACCCCACTTGGAACCGGAATCCCAGATGGCCGTGGCCTGCCCGCGCTCAGACCGTGGGAACCAGTCCGCCGTCAAGCGCGCGCTCGCCGGGCTGTTGGGCGCTTCCGCCATTCCCAGGAATACGCGGAACGTGATGAGGTGCCACATCTTCGTGCCGACGGACATGAGCGCCGTGGCGATGCTCCAGCCCGCGATAGCCACGAAGTACACCCGGCGCGCGCCGAGCTTATCGACGAGCCAGCCGGCCGGCAGCTGCGAGAACGCGTACGTCCAGGAGAACACCGTGCCGAGCAGGCCGATGTCTGTGCGAGTGAGGCCAAGATCGGTCATCATCTCGGGTGCGGCGATCGAGATGGCGCTTCGATCCATGTAGTTGAGGATCCCGGCGGCCAGCGCCCAGCCCAGAATCCACCAGCGCAGGTTCTTGATTGTCTTCCGCCCTGCCGACTCCTGCGTCGGCTGAGATTCGCGGATAGCGGTCACGTTTCACTCCCTTGTGTGAGGACTGCAGAAAGGATCAAAGATCCCAGATCCTGGATCCTATAGGGATTTGCCGGCGCGCAACAAGCTGCGCCGACGTCTTGCGCGATCAATTTTTCGAGCTACTATTTCCTATAGGATCTTTGATCGCTTCCCGAAGACCCGAGAAAACCCCAAACAATCGCAACGGAGCACCATGTCGGAAAAGCCCGCATTCACCGCCGAGACCTGGCCCATCGCCACGTGCCTCCACGGATTCCCCTCGGTCGACAAGAACGGCGTCGCTATGCACGACGCCGATCCTCAGGTGTGGGACGACATGTTCGCCCAGATCGAGGACGTCGACTTCAACCTCGCCGAGCTGGCTGACAGCCACGTTCGCCCCGCCGACCTTGAGCCCTCGCGCCGCGACGAGTTCCTCTCGATCGCCAAGTCGCACGGCGTCGGCATCCCCTCCGTGCATCTGCAGCGCCAGAGCGTCATCATGCCGGGCCACGAAGAGCGCAACCTCGAATACGCACACCGCACCATCGACGCGGCAGCGGAGTGGGGCATGGAGGTCTTCTCGACCGGCCTGCACCAGCCGTTCAGCGAGGCGCAGAAGAAGGCCCTGTGGTTCTGGACCGCTGAGGGCCCCAAGGACCCGGATGACCCCGAGGTCTGGAACGCGGCCGTCACTCGACTGCGCGAACTCGGCAAGCACGCCGGCGAGCTCGGCCTGCGCATGTCGCTCGAAATGTACGAGGACACGTACCTCGGCACTGCCGACAGCGCCGTGCGTCTCGTCGAGGAGATCGGCCTCGACAACGTCGGTCTCAACCCCGACGTCGCCAACCTCATCCGACTGCACCGCCCCGTCGAGGACTGGCGCGAGCTGTTCGCCAAGACCCTGCCGTACGCGAACTACATGCACGTCAAGAACTACACGCGCGACGAAGCCGGTGACGGCAGCTGGGCAACGTCCGTTCCTTCGACGATGGAGACCGGACTCATCAACTACCGTCAGGTCTTCCGCGACGCGGTCGCTCTCGGCTTCGACGGAATCATCCTCATGGAGCAGTACGGCGGCGACAGCCTCGGCGTCTGCGCCACGAACCAGAAGTACGTCCGGACCCTGCTGCCCAAGGCGTAAGAAACAAGGAAGAAGCACACAATGAGCACTCGTACCATCGCCGTCGTCGGCTCCGGTTACATGGGCGGCGGCATCGCCCAGGTTCTCGCACTCGCCGGCTCGAAGGTTCTCATCGCCGACATCTCCGAGGAGATCGCGAAGAAGAACTACGACCGTCTGATCGAAGAGGCCAAGCAGTTCGTCGCCGACGAGCTCTTCCCCGCCGACGCCGTCGAGCGCATCGAGGCCAACCTCTCGCCGGCGGCATCCATTGAAGAGGCCGTCGCGGACGCCGACTTCATCGAGGAGGCCGTTCCCGAGAAGATCGAGATCAAGCACGACACGCTCCGTCGCATCAGCGCGGCCGCTCGTCCCGACGCGATCATCGGCTCGAACACGTCCACGATCCTCATTGGCTCCCTCGCCGAGGCCGTGACGAACCCCGAGCGCTTCCTGGGCGTGCACTTCTCGAACCCGGCGCCGTTCATCCCCGGTGTCGAGCTCATCCCGCACGAGGGCACCGACGAGTCCGCCATCGAGACCGTCGAGCAGATCGTCGCCGAGACCGGCAAGGAGACCGCTCGTGTCAAGGACTCGACCGGATTCGTGCTCAACCGCCTGCAGTACGCGCTGTTCCACGAGGCGACCCAGATCGTCGAAGAGGGCATCGCGACCCCCGAGGACATCGACACGATCGTCCGCACAACCTTCGGCTTCCGCCTCCCGGCCTTCGGTCCCTTCGCGATCGCCGACATGGCCGGTCTGGACGTCTACTCCTTCTGCTACGCCTCGCTCCAGACCCGTTGGCCTGAGCGGTTCGCCACGCCTGAGTCGCTCAAGGAGCTCGTCGACGCGGGCAAGTTCGGCACCAAGTCCGGCGCCGGCTACCTCGACGTTCCCGCCGATCGCACGCCGGAGCTCGTCGCCTACCGCAACAAGGCGTACGTCGCCATCAAGAAGCTCATGGACGAACTCGGTCCGGCCCCCATCCACCCGGCCAACTGAGCGTCAGAAAGCACAACGAGAGAGAGATCGCAATGACTGCCTTCCCTGAATCGAAGACCGTCGTCCTCACGGGCGCGGCGTCACCGCGCGGCATCGGCCGCGCATCGGCTCACTACCTCGCCGAGCGCGCCTGGAACATCGGAATCATCGACCTCGATGCGGATGCGGCGAAGGCCGTCGCCGCTGAGATCGCGGAGCAGCACGGAGTGAAAGCCGCCGGTGCCGGCGCGAACGTGGCCGACGAGGCGCAGGTCCGTGCTGCATTCGACGAGCTCGAGGCCGAGCTTCCCCAGCTCGTCGCGCTCGTGAACCTGGCCGGCGTCTCCTCGCCGGTCCCGTACCTCGAGGTCACGCCGGAGGAGTGGAACCGTGTCATGAACATCAACATGAATGGCGTCCACTACGCCACGCGCCGCGCCGTCGAGTCGATGGTCAAGAACGGCGTAGGCCGCGTCGTCAGCCTGTCCTCCGTCTCCGCCCAGCGCGGCGGCGGCACGTTCAGCAAGACGGTGTACTCGGCAGCCAAGGCCGGCGTCATCGGCTTCTCCCGCAGCGTCGCTCGTGAGCTCGGTCAGGAGGGCGTCACCGTGAACGTGATCTCGCCCGGACCGATCGACACCGACATCATGGGCGGAACCCTCACCGATGAGCGCAAGGAGAAGATGGCAGCAGACGGTGTTCTGCCGCGCATCGGAACCCCGCGCGACATCGCCGCAGCCATTGCCTACCTCATCAGCGAGGACGCCGGATTCGTGACGGGCCAGACCCTGAACGTCGACGGCGGCCTCTACATGCACTGATCGTGAACATCATGGGCGAATGGTCTAAATCTCGCATCATCTTCCTCGCCATCGGGGTCATCCTCGTCGGCGTCGGGGTCTGGATGATCCTTCCCAGCCTGTTCAACTAGCAGGCAATCTCTACCCCCACAACACATCAACCCCCTTTCCCTACTCAAAGGAGAGCAGACGTGTCAACGTCAGATTCACGAGCGGGCCTCGCATCAACGAGCAACCCGCATCTCAAATCCGCGATCTCGAAGGCCGCCAAGCATCTCATGCCGATGCTTGTCATCCTCTACTTCGTGGCGTTCCTCGACCGCACGAATGTCGGTTTCGCTGAAGAGGCGCTCCAGGTCGACCGGGGCGTGTCCGATGGTGCCTTCGCCCTCGGCGCGGGGATCTTCTTCATCGGCTACGCGCTGTTCGAGATCCCCAGCAACCTGCTGCTGAAGAAGTTCGGCGCTCGCTTCTGGCTCGCCCGCATCGCCATCACGTGGGGCATCGTCGCGGCGATCTTCGCGTTCACGACGAACGACACCATGTTCATCATCCTGCGATTCCTTCTCGGTGTGACCGAGGCAGGACTCTTCCCGGGTGTGATCATGTACCTCTCGGAGTGGTTCCCGAACAAGGTGCGTGTGCAGATGATCGCGATCTTCTACCTCGCGCAGCCGTTCTCGCAGATGATCGGTGCGCCTCTCTCGGGCGGGCTCATCAGCGTCGGTGACGCGGTCACGCCGTGGCACGGCTGGCAGGTCATGTTCTTCGGCGAAGGCATCCTGGCCGTCATCGCCGGTATCGCATCACTGTTCTTCCTGATCAACAGTCCACATGATGCCAAGTTCCTGAACGACGATGAGAAGGCTGCGCTTTCCGCGACGATGGAGCGAGAAGACTCTGCGCGTACCGAGGACGGCCCGTCCGGCGTCTGGCGCGCGATGGCGAACTGGAAGGTGTGGTACTTCACCATCATCTACTTCTGCCTCCAGATCGCGGTGTACGGCACGACGTTCTACCTCCCGCAGCAGGTCGCTGGCCTCATCGGCCAGAAGGTGGGCTGGCAGGTCGGTCTCGTGGCGGCCATCCCGTGGCTCGTCGGTCTGTTCGCGTGCTACTACGTCGGCCGCGCCGCCAACACGGTTCTGCGTCGCCGCAACTGGGGCACGATGTTCTACGTCGCGACCGGTCTCTGCATCCTCGGCTCCGCGTGGGCTGGAGCGGCGAACCTTCCGATTCTCGGCATCATGTTCATCACGCTCGCCGTGGCGAGCTTCCTCTCGGTCGGCCCGATCACCTGGGCGTACCCGACGGCATTCCTCACGGGGGCTGCCGCCGCGGCCGGTATCGGCCTGATCAACTCGCTCGGTAACCTCGGTGGATTCGTCGCGCCCCTTATGCGCACGGCGTTCAACGAGGCCATGCCGACCGAGAGCGGCGCGTGGGGCGTTGTCTCACTCGGTGTGTTCGCGTTCCTCGCGGCCGTGATGATCTACTGCACCAAGTTCTTCCGTCAGGCCAAGTCGGACGAATTCCTCGAGACGACCGTCACCACGGCGGCGCCTCACTAAGAGGTCACACGAAACCAGCCGGGTCGGGCTTTTGGCGAGCACCGACCCGGCTTTTCGTGTACCTGCAGGCAGAGCCGAAAGCTAGCCGACGCTGCCCGCGTCCCTCGGCACGGACCGCAGAAGCGGTGCCCCGTCGGTCGGGTGGAACCAACGGGAGATGTCGCCGATCGACGCGCAGTCGAAACGGGAAGAAGTCAGCTCGCAATGGTTGTCCCGAGTGAGAGGTGAGCACGTCGCGGTCGTCCCAGCGGAGAGCGGGGCACGAATCCCCACGCAGCTCGGCTGATCGATCGTCGAAGCGGCCGAGACCTGCGGCTCCGCCTAGCGACGAACGGGCTCTGCGGACACGACCAGCTCGGGGTGCGGCATACCGAGAGCCTCTTCGCCTCGGCTCTTCACACGTAGGTCAGCGGGAGGCGTCGCGCCGAGAGCGCTCGCGCACCTTCTCAACGTGATCGCGCATGGCCTGCGCTGCCGCTTCCGGGCCATCTGCGAGGGCTTCGATGATCGCACGGTGCTCGGCGACGGCCTCGTCGGCATCGCTCACACCCGTCATCACTGTCTGGCGCATGCGGTGCACGCGGGTCGAGATCGCCTCGGACATGTCGATGAGGAACGCGTTGTGGGTTCCCTCGAAGATCTGATGGTGGAAGTTCCAGTCGACGGCGAAGTACTCACGGATCAGATCCACCGGCATGTCGCCGTGGGAGTGGGCGGCACGCACGCGCTTGGTCACGGCGATGTGCTCGTCGAGCGCGTGCTCGAGCACGGGCGTGAGGACATCTGCCTCGCGGGCTGCCAGAGCCGTCGCGCCGGTCTCGAGCACCAGTCGTGCATCGAAGAGCGACTCGAGCTGTCCGTCCGCAATCGGCGGGGCGACGCGATAGCCCTTGTGGGCCTCCCGCGTCACGAGTCCCGTGCGTTCCAGCTGCACGAGCGCTTCGCGCACGGGGGTCGGCGACACGCTGAGATCGCGGGCGATCGCGTCGATGGACAGCCGTGTCCCCGGTTCGATCTGCGAGCTCATGAGCATGTCGAGGACGAGGTCGTAGACGCGGTCCCGCAGGCCGCGTCTCTCGAGGCTCGTCGAAGCTCCGATTGAGAAGATGGTGTCGGCCATGCGGTCTCCAGTTGGTCAGTGAGCCGTGCGGGCGGCATCCGCCGACGAGAGTGCATGCACCTCGTCGAGGATCGTCGCGACGGCAGCGGGATCGTGTGAGAAACGGCCAAGGAACAGCCCGTCGACATCGTCGCCGATCGTGCTGAGCAGGCCGGGACCCGCGCTTCCACCATAGATGACGGCAGAGCGCGGGAAATCCGTGAGGGAGCGCACGTGATCGCGGAGGCGCGAGCAGACCGCGCGAATGTAGTCGGGCGACGCCGGCTCGGAGGCTCCGATGGCCCAGAACGGCTCGTAGGCGACGATGACGCGGCCACCGTGCCCGGCCTCCCGGGCGAGGGAGAGCGCGTCATCGAGCTGGCGGATGCACTCGGCGGCGGCATCCGATGGGTCCTGTTTGTCGGCCTCGCCGATGCACAGGACGGGCGCGAGACCGTTGCGCAGGGCGGCGTCGGTCTTCTGCCGGACGATCTCTTCCGTCTCGCCGAACAGTCGACGGCGTTCCGCGTGGCCGACTTCGACGACGCGGCAGCCGAACTCGGCGATCTGCGCGCCGGACACCTCGCCCGTGAAGGCACCGGAGTCCTCGGTCGCGAGGTCCTGGGCGCCGACGGCCGCGAGATCGCCGAGGATCTCGCGGGCCGCCGGAACCGAGAGATAGGAAGGAATGACGAACAGCTCGGCGTCCCCGTCGGCGATCGCGGTGTGCGAGCGTGCGATGTCAGCGACAGCGCGGCACCACTCGACGGTTCGTGCGTGGCTGAAGTACATCTTCAGGCTCACGCCGATCACATAAGGGGACGCCGACACGGTTCTACTCGCCTTCGTAGGCGCAGATCTCCTGCACCTTCTCGTTCGAGGCGCTCGTGGTGTCGAACTCGTACGTCAGCCACTCGCGCACGTTGCGGCGAGCGAGCTCGAGACCGACGACGCGCTGGCCCATGCACAGCACCTGCGCGTTGTTCGACAGAACGCTGCGCTCGACCGAGTAGCTGTCGTGCGCGGTGACGGCGCGAACGCCCTTGACCTTGTTCGCCGCGATGGCGACGCCGAGCCCGGTGCCGCAGATCAGCACGGCACGGTCGGCCTCACCGCGGGCGACCATCTCGGCTGCCGTCGTCGCGATCGTCGGGTAGTTCGTGTGCCCATCGGCATCCACACCGACGTCCGTCACTGACGCGACGAGGTCGCTGCCCTCGAGGTCTTTCTTGATCGCTTCCTTGTAGTCGAATCCGGCATCATCCGAACCCACAACTACACGCCATGTCTTGGCCATGACCACTCCTTACTCTTGTTATCTGTCTCTGGGAATCTCTACTTGTCGGCGAGGACGCCGCCGACGGTCTCCGCGATCATCGCGAGCGACACGGCGCCGGGGTCCGGAACGCCGAGGGCCTTCTCACCGTGCGAACGGGCGCGACCCATTCCGGGCATCAGATCCGCCGTCTTGTCGGCAGCGCCCTTCGCCGCGGTCGTCGCCGCGTTCCAGGCGTCGAGGAGAGCGTCCCCGGCGGCAACGCGCTCGGCGAGCGTGTCGGCGAACGGAACGAGCGAGTCGACCATGGTCTTGTCGCCGACTTTGGCCTTCCCATAGGACATAACGGCGTCCTTCGCGGCTGTTATTCCGGCGCTCACCGTCTCGGCGGAAGGCTGCTCGGTGTCACCGAGCTTCTCGCCGAGGGTGCGCAGGATCACTCCCCAGAGCGCGCCGGAGGTTCCGCCGGCGCGGTCGGACCAGGCGTCGGCGGCGCGGCTGAGCAGGGTCGCGGCGCCCGCGCCCTTCTCGGCGACCGCCGCGGCCTCTTCGGCGGCTGCACGGGAGCCGCGCTGCATGCCGATGCCGTGGTCGCCGTCGCCGGCGATCGAGTCGATGCGGCCGAGCTCCTCGGCGTTCTCGTCGATGGTGACGCGGACCGCGTCGAGCGCGGCGGCGATGCGTGACGCGGCGTGCTTCGAGTCGTCAGAGGCGTCGGGGATGACGGCATCCGCTTCCTCATCCTCGCTCGCGTCGACGGTCTCCAGGTCCGAGCTGTCGAAGGATCCGCTGCGGAACGCGGGAGTGTCGGTCGGGGCGTTCCAGAGCTTCTCGAGCTCCTCGTCGACCCAGAACAGGGTGAGCGATGCGCCGGCCATGTCGAAGCTCGTGCAGAACTCTCCGACCTGCGGGTCGACGAGCGTGATGCCCTTCTCCTCGAGCAGATCCGCGACACGGCTGAAGACGACGAACAGCTCCTCACTCTTGACCGAGCCGAGGCCGTTCAGCACGGGGACGACGCGCGCGCCGTCGACCGTGACGCCCTCGGGGATCTCGCCGTCGGCGAGCAAGTGCTCGACGAAAAGCTCCGCAAGGCCGTCGGCCGTGGGGATGTCCGTCTCGTCGATGCCGGGCTCGCCGTGGATGCCGAGGCCGACCGCCATGCGGCCCTCGGGCACGGAGAAGAGCGGCTCGTCGGCACCGGGCAGAGTGCAGCCGGTGAAGGCGACGCCCATCGAGCGCGTGCGCTCGTTCGCGAGCTTGGCGATGCGCTCGACGCCGTCGATGTCATAGCCGGATGCCGCGGCGGCGCCGGCTGCCTTGAACACCGTGAGGTCTCCCGCGATGCCGCGGCGCTTCTGCTTCTCATCAGGCTTTGCGCTGAAGATGTCATCGGTGACCGTCACGGTGCGGCAGTCGACGCCCTCCTTGCGCACGGTCTCCTGGGCCTCGGTGAAGTGCAGCACGTCGCCGGCGTAGTTGCCGTAGCTGAGCAGAACGCCCTTCCCCTGCTCGCTGGCGCGGATCACCGACTCCACCTGGTGGGCGGAGGGGGAGGCGAAGAGGTTGCCCATGGCGGCTCCGTGCGCGAGGCCGGGCCCCACGAGTCCGGCGAAGGCGGGGTAGTGGCCCGAGCCGCCGCCGATGACGACCGCGACCTCGGGGCTCGCGGAGCGCGTCGAACGAGAGACGCCGCCGTGCACCTTGCGCACCCAGCGGCCGTTCGCCCGGACGAAGCCGTCCACCATCTCGTCGGCGAAGTCCGCCGGTTCATTCCACAGCCGAGTCATCCTGTTATCTCCTCGTCGTTGAGCACGTCGATCGATTGAAGCGTTTCCTATAGGATATTGGAAAACTGATCAAAGCGCATCCCCACAGCAAGTCTGCTCTGTTCGAGATGCCGCGTCCATGATCCACAGCGACAGCTTGCCCGCTCAACGTGCGAGCATGATGGTAGCGTCGCAGCCATGACCGTCCTCGGCCTGGCGCTCCTCCTCGCGAGCGCGATCAGCGGATTCGTTTCGATGAGACTGCTTTCTCAAGCCAACTCCGGCGTCCTCATGCCGTGGTGGCATGCGCCCGAGGTGCGGTCTCTGCCCGCGACTGTGTGCCGGAGCGTCAGCGCCGCGCTCGCGTTCGTTGGCGCGAGTCTTGCCGCGCAGTCGATCGGCTACTGGAGCATCGTGCTCGTCCTCTGTGTGTTCGCTGCGCCGATGCTCGTGCAAGTGCGGCACAATCGGCAGCTGCTCGCTGTTGGAGCCGCGCGCGGCTGATCTTCGCTCTCACTCGACGGACGATGTGGGACTCCACGCGTCGATGAAGGCCAGCACGTCTGCCCATTCCGCCGGTGAGATCTCGTGGCCGACACCTTCGTACTCCTCGGCCGTCAGAGTCGTGTGGTGGGGGGAGGAAGGTCGCCATCCGTTCGATGTCGGATGGCGGAATGACATCGTCACGGGTGCCGCGTCCCCAGAAGACGGGCGGGCGCAATCTGGCGAGCTCGCTGTCGTTTGCCCGATCGCTTCCTCCGGTAAAGCCCCGAGCGTCACCACACAAGCGAACGATGTAGGCGCGAGCCGCAGGGCCTGCAGTGCAACCGCACCGCCCTGGGACCAGCCGATCAGTCCGACGTGCTCGGCATTTCCTCGATGTGCGTCGATCCAGCGCAGCAGCTCGAGAGCTGCCCCGTCAAGCGCCGCGGACAGCGAATCCTCGTCGTGAATCGGGGCGAGCCAGGAGAAACGCTCTCCGTGCGGCCGTGGCGCTCGGAGCGAGACGGCGGCGTAGCCCGATGGCAGCTGGGGGAAGAACCGCTCCATGTCGTGCTCGTCGCCGCCCCTGCCGTGAAGCAGGACCAGCAGGGGCCGGTCGTCGGGCTCGGAGGGCGGACAAGACCAGAGGGAGGCATCGTCGTCGATGGCGGCCATGCCGACAGCGTACTGCTGCGCCCGGGGCGCGTTGAGGCGGAGCTGCCGCATCTGGCGCTACATCGGGTACTGCACCGCCTCGAGGATGCGCGTGAGCGTGTCGGGGCCGCCGACGTTTCCCGGAACGACGACGTACAGCACGCGGTGGCCGTCAAACGCCGTCAGGTCCCACACGGAGACACCGGCGAGAACTTGACCGAGCACGCGCGCCGAGGTTGCGCCGATCCCGATTCGGGCCACGTCAGCCGAGGTGATCCCACCCTTCGCGATCACCACATCGATTCCGGGCACGAGCTCCCGCACCGCAGTGGTCAGCGCATCCATCACGCGTGCGCCGTGATCGAGCGTGTTGTGCTCGGAGCTGCGGCGGCGCTCCGTCATGAGAAGACCGAGTCCTCGCTCGTCGAGCTGGGCGGATGCTGCGCGGGCAGCATCCTCTCCGGCCTCGCGGCTGTTCGCGAGAGCGGCATCCGTGTCCACAACGGCGGGCTCGCCGAAGTGCTCGATCACCGGTGCGAGCTGACGCGTCGCTCCCTCGGTGTGCGAGCCGCAGACGAGCAGTGTGCGACCGGGCTCGGCGACGAGGGGAGTGGGCAGCAGGCCATCGCTGACCACTCCGGCGAGGGCGGCGGCGAGTGGGGCGGCGCTGCGGACCACGATGTCGCGGCCCTCGCGCTGCACGGCCGTGATGGCCTCGGCGATGAGGGCGACGTCGTCGTCGTTCTCGACGTCGGGAAGCACGACGCTTCCCGAGGCCGCGTCGCGTAGCGCCTCGGCGAGTTTGCCCGAACGCACGGCGTCGAGCGGAACCGCGAGAGCGGGCCGATCGGACTTCTCAGCCACGTAGTCGACAAGGCGACCGCTCGAGAACGGGAAGACCGGATCCTCGGCGTACTCCGTCTCATGTGCCGGGTAGGTCGTTCCGTCGATCGCCACGAGGTGCACGCCGTCGATCGTGGTACGCCCGCCGGCGGGAAACGCGGGAACGAACACGATGATGGAATCGTCACCGGCGAAGGCGTTGCTCTCGGCGAAAACGTGCCCGCGAAGGGTCGAATCGCCGCGCAGCACGAAGCGCACCTCTTCGCCGAGGCGGCGGGCGGCCTCGCGGCCGTCATCGCGGACTCGGCTGACAAGAGCGACCGCCTCGTCCTCGGAGATCGCGCGCGAGTTCGTCTGCACGTAGACACTGTCGGCATCGCGCAACGCGGCCTCGAGCAGGTCGGCGTTCGAGTCCAGCAGGACGGTCACGTTCGAGGCGGACTGGGTGCCGGTCGGGTCGTCGTCGAGCACGATGGTCTTCATGGGGTCTTCTCCTCGCGGGCATGTCGCGGAAATTGGTAAAACCAATCTTGACGTCTCCATTATCAGGGCTTATCGTCGAGAGCACAAGATTGGTTAGACCAATCATTCGCTTGTGAAGGGAGCGACATGACGGCGCGCCTCGAGTCTCTCGTGCACAGCCTCCTCGAGCTCTCGAGTCCCGACGAGACCGGTTCGCGTCGGCTCCCGCCCGAGCGCGAATTGTGCGCCAGGCTCGACATCAGCCGCGGCGCTCTTCGCGAACAGCTCGCGATGCTGGAGAACCTTGGCGTGCTGCACCGCCGTCAAGGCCACGGCAGCTACCTCGACGCTCCCGATGCGGCGTTCGTGCGGACGTCGTTCACGCTCATGCGACATCTGGGCTATCTCGACGATCAGGAGTTCACGCAGGCCCGCGAGATGATCGAGGAGACCGTCGCCGCCGCAGCGGCGCCTCTTGTCACCGACGACGACATCGCGGTTCTGCACGCGCTCGTCGACGAGATCATCGCTCGCACCGAGGACGCTGACGACGAGGGGGCCGCCGCGGCCGACCTCGCCTTCCACAACCGCCTGTACGCGATCGTGGACAACCCGATCTTCAACATGCTGGGTGGTGGGCTCACCCATGTCCTCTCTGAGAACGTGCAGGGCCGTCGTGCCCTTGCGCGCCTCGCCGCCGAGCGAGACCCCGACGGCGCCCTCCGCACCGACACGGTGCATCGCGACATCATCGACGCGCTCGAGAACCGGGACGCGGATGCCGCTCGCCGAGCGATGCGCAAGCACTTCGACGTATTCACCCTCGTCGCCTCCCCGGCGGCCCAACAGAAAGCAGCCATATGAGCAACGTCACCTTCGTCGGAATCGGCGCCATCGGACTTCCGATGGCCGTTCAGCTCTCGAAGTCGGGACATACAGTCACCGGCGTCGACCCGTTCGCGGGAGCTCGCGAGCGTGCCGTCGAGTCGGGCATCGACGCGGTCGAGAGCATCGCCGACGCGCCGGGCGCGGAGACCGTCGTCGTGATGGTCGCGACGCCCGAGCACCTCGAGACCCTCGTCTCCCAAGCCGGCGAGGGCGTCAGCGGGCAGACCTGGGTCATCATGTCCACCGTCGGGCCGGCATCGGTGCGCGAACAGGGCGAGCAGCTCATCGCTCGCGGCGCCCGCGTCGTCGACGCCCCCGTGACCGGTGGGGTCGCCCGCGCCAAGACCGGAGAGCTCGTCATCTTCGTCTCCGGAGATTCCGACGCGATCGCCGCCGCGCGGCCCGCGCTCGACGCGCTCGGCACCGCCCGCGTCGTCGGCGCGAACCTCGGCGACGGTCAGGGCATCAAGGTGGTCAACCAGCACCTCGCCGCCGTCCACATCGCGGCCGCCGCGGAGGCGCTCAACCTCGCCGAGTCGCTCGGCCTCGACAAGGGCGAAGTGCTCGACCTCGTCAAGGACGGAGCCGCCGGGTCATGGATGCTGTCGGATCGTGGTCCGCGCATGCTCATGGGCACCGACGCGCCCGTCATGAGCACGATCGGCATCTTCGTGAAAGACAGCGGACTCGTCGCCGACGCTGCTGCGGCCACGGGAGCTGAGGTGCCGCTGCTCGACGCGGCCAAGGAACGCTACCGTCTTGCCGCGGACGCTGGTCTCGGCGCTCGCGACGACAGCCGGGTGATCGAGACTTACCAGCACCGCTCGAACTGAGCAGTGTCGGAGGCCGGGCCTACTCTCGGTTTGTGCCGGATCTTCCATCCACCATCAGGGGAGAAGATCATGAAAATACTCGTCGCCACAACCGAGCTGCAGGGCCTCAAGCCCGACGACTTCATGCATGCGGTTCCCGGAGAGCTCGTCATCGACCTGGGATCGTGCAGCGACACGACGGCGAGCGATGACTGGACCTGCGTGTGCTCGCGCGGATTCTTCGGGGTTGCGTCAGGTCAGCTGACCACGACGGCGGTGGTCGTCGAAAACGCCGAGCTTGGTATGCGCGCATACGAGGCGGCGGTCGTCCAGGGGCTCTCCTGGTGCTGCCCGTGCTGCGCTCGAGACGCCGCGAGACTGTCGCGGGCCGTGGCGGCCCAGTGGGAGGCAGGCACCGTGCTTGAGCGGGAGCGCAGCACGATCCGGCAGCGCCAGCCTCACCCGCAGCTCTGAGTCCTCGACGGCAACCATCCCGGTTGCTATCGTGACGGGATGGTTGCCGACGCTGAGCGCGAGGAGCTGCTCGCCTTGGAACGCGCGGGATGGCAGTCGCTCTGCAACGGCATGGGCGCCGAGTTCTATGAACGCGCGATGGTCCTCGACGGTCTCATGGTCCTTGCAGGCGGCTTCGCACTGGACCGCGAGGGAGCCATCGCGTCCCTGCGTGACGCGCCGCCCTGGGACTCGTTCGACATTAGCGATGAACGATTCGTGCAGGTGAGCGACGACGTCGTCGTGCTCAAGTACACGGGCGCCGCACATCGAGGATCCGAACCGGAGTTCGTCGCGCTCATGACGAGCAGCTACGTCCGCGTCCGCGGCGAGTGGCGACTCGCGCTGTACACGCAGACGCCCGTCGCCGAGCGGTAGGCGCCGGGCTCAGAGCGCGCCGACGGCTACCGGATCGGCCGCGTCGTGCGCGTCAGCATCGAGATCATCGGCGGGCTTGCGGACGAAGATCGCGGCGATGATCGAGAGCGAGAACACGATCGCCCCGACGAGGAACGCCGCGCGCACGCCGCCGGCGAGAGCGGGCACCTCCGCGGCGCCTGATGCAACGAGGCCGGTCGAAACGGTCGCCATGACCGTCACGAACAGCGCCGTCCCCGCCGCACCGGCAACCTGCTGAACCGTGCCGACGATCGCGCTCGCATGCGAGTAGAGCTGCGGCCTGACCGAGCCCATGCTCGACGTGAACAGCGGCGTGAACAGCAGCGACAGACCGAGGCTCATGACGATGTGCGCGCCGAGGATCAGGAACGGGGAGGTCTCCGAGGAGACAACGGTGGCGAGAGTCCACAAGACGGCCGCGACGATCACCGTCCCCGGGATGAGCAGCGGACGCGTGCCGACCTGGTCGTATAAGCGGCCGACGACAGGTCCCATGACGCCCATGAGAAGCCCACCGGGAAGAACGAGAAGGCCGATCAGGAGCGGGTCCATGCCGAGGCCCTGCTGCAGGTAGATCGGCAGGAGCACGATCGTGCCGAACAGGCCCATCATCGCGACGACCATCATCGCGACGGAGACCGAGAAGTTGCCCGATGTGAAGGTGCGCAGATCCAGGAGGGCATCATCCTTCTTCTCGAGGCGCTTCTGCAGCAGGACGAAGAACACGAGAGTGAGGACGCCGACGCCGATCGCGACCCACGCCGTGAGCGGGGTCCCCTGCGGGTTGTCGCCGTCGCCGCTGCCGATGTTGCTCAACCCGTAGACGAGTCCGCCGAACCCGATCGCGGACAGCGCGATCGAAGACACATTGATCGGCAGCTTCCGTGGCTCGTTGACATTCGTGACGAATCGGATGCCGACTCCGAGCATCGCCAAGGCGATGGGCAGCACGATGATGAACATCCAGCGCCAGCTGAGCTGATCGAGGATGAGCCCGGAGACGGCGGGGCCGACCGCGGGGGCGACGGACATGACGATGGCCACGTTCCCCATGGTCTTTCCCCGCGCCGCAGGCGGCACGAGGGTCATGAGCGTCGTCATGAGCAGCGGCATCATGATCGCCGTTCCGGAGGCCTGCACGATGCGTGCTCCGAGCAGCATCCAGAATCCGGGCGCGCACGCGGCGAGCAGGGTGCCGAGCGAGAACAGCGACATCGCGGTGATGAAGACCTGACGGGTCGTGTAACGCTGCAGCAGGAACCCCGTGATCGGGATCACCACGGCCATCGTCAGCATGAAGGCTGTCGTCAGCCACTGCGCAAGGCGAGCGGTGATGTCGAGGTCGTGCATGAGCTCACTCAGGGCGACGCTCATGATCGTCTCGTTGAGGATCACGACGAACGCTGCCGCGAGGAGCAGCCAGATCACGCGCATGGCGTGCGGCGCGACGGCGGATCTGGAATCAAAAGTCGGGGAGGGGGCGTGCTCGGTCACGGGCGTCCGTTCGTCGGTGTGCGCCGCCGTCATCGGCGGGAAAAAGAGGGGAGGGGCAATCGCGGAAGTGGAGAGGATAACCGCGGGGGCCGGCCGACTATTCCATCATTCGTCGAGGAATTTCACAAACGCCGCTCAGAGCCGGTCGTCGTCCCGCAGGTCGTCGGCGCTGTCGATCGCATCGTCGTCGAACTCTTCCCACTCCTCGTCGAGGCCATCGTCAGCGTCGTAGAGCTCGTCGTCCTCGGCGTCGGGGTCGATCTCGTCGAAGTCGTCCGATTCCTCGTCGCGAACCAGGTGGGTGCCGGGCTCGGCATCGAGATAGGGGATGATCGCCTGGTCCATGTTCGCGATCATGTTCACGTCGAAGACGTCGACGTGCCGCTCGTCGTCGAGGTACTCCTGCGTCTCGTCGCCGGCGAGGAATCGCCAGCCGCTGTCGGAGTCGTCCTCGGGGTCCTCGCGGTACATGTAGCCGACGGCGCGGCCCGCCACCGTGATCTCGTCAGTCGCTGCCGCGGTTCCGCGACCGGGGACGAGTTCGACGATCTCGGAATCCGACAGCACGTATCTCTTGTCCATGCGCAACCCTCCGCTGGCATCAAGGATGAACCAGACGGCCGCGGTTCACAAGACCCCCGTCGGCAGACCGCGGTCAGAGCACCTGGCGCGCGTTCGCCCGAGCGAGATCGATGAGTTCGTCCCCTCGCCCGGACATCACGGTGCGGATCGCGTACAGCGCGAAACCACCCACCTGCTGCGCCGTGATCGCCGGCGGCATCGACAGCTCCTGCCGCTCCGTCACCACGTCCACGAGTGCCGGGCCGTCGTGCGCGAGCGCCTCACGCAGCGCGCCCTTGAGGTCGGCGGACCGCTCGACCCGGAACCCGCGGATCCCCATCGCGTTCGCCACGTCGGCGAAGTTCGGGTTCTCAAGCCCCGTCCCGTACGTCAGGATGCCGGCCGCCTTCATCTCGAGTTCGACGAAGTTGAGCGACGAGTTGTTGAACACGACGAGCTTCACGGGCAGCTTGTTCTGCGTGAGCGTGATGAGGTCGCCCATGAGCATCGTCAGACCGCCGTCGCCCGACAGCCCGATGATCTGCCGCCCGGGGAACGAGGCTTGCGCGCCGATGCCCTGCGGCAGCGCGTTCGCCATCGAACCGTGGGTGAACGAGCCGATCATGCGTCGCTTCCCGTTCATCGTGAGGTAGCGGCAGGCCCAGACGACGGGCGATCCGACGTCTGGGATGAACACGGCGTCGTCGCTGGCGACCTCGTCGATGGCGCGCGCGACGAACTGCGGGTGCAGCGGCTGCTTTCCGCGCCGCGGCGTCGCGAGATCGTCGAGCTTCTTGCGGGTCTTCTCGTAGTTCTTCCGGGAGGAATTCACGTGCTTGTCGCTCTTGTTCGTCGCAAGTCGCGGCAGCAGGGCCGCGGCGGTCTCGCGTACGCCGCCGACGAGGCCGAGGTCGAGCGGAGTGCGCCGGCCGAGGTTCTCGCCGCGGATGTCGACCTGGATGATCGTCGTGTCGTCGGGATAGAACTGCTGGTAGGGGAAATCGGTGCCGAGCATGAGCAGCGTGTCGCACGCCTCCATGGCGCGGTAGCCCGAGGCGAAGCCGAGAAGCCCCGTCATGCCCACGTCGTACGGGTTGTCGTACTCGATGAACTCCTTGCCGCGCAGAGCGTGCACGATCGGCGCCTTCAGCGCGTGCGCGAGGTCCATGACCTCGGCGTGCGCGCCCTGCACGCCGGCGCCGGCGAGGATCGTGACCTTCGAAGCGGCGTTGAGCAGCCGCGCCGCCTTGTCGAGCTCCTCGACGCTCGGGGTGACGGTGGACTGGGTCGCTGTCACGGGCACCACGAGCTCGTTCGCGGCCTCCGCGAGCCCGACATCGCCCGGCAGCACGATCACGGCGACGCCCCTCTTCTCGACGGCCGCGCGCATGGCGATGTGCAGGATGCGCGGCATCTGGTCGACGCTCGAGACGAGCTCGACGTACACGCTGCACTCGCGGAACAGCTCCTGCGGGTGGGTCTCCTGGAAGTAGCCGCTGCCGATCTCCTCGCTCGGGATCTGCGCCGCGATCGCGAGCACCGGCACGCGAGAGCGCTGCGCGTCGAACAGGCCGTTGATGAGGTGCAGGTTGCCGGGGCCGCAGCTTCCCGCGCACACCGCGAGCTCGCCCGTGAGCGCCGCCTCGGCGGACGCCGCGAACGCCGCGGACTCCTCGTGCCGCACCTGCACCCAGTCGATGTCGGCGCGCGTGCGCAGCGCGTCGGTGAAGCCGTTGAGGGAGTCTCCCGGAATCCCGTAGACCCGCTTCACCCCGCTCGCCCGCAAGGTGTCGACGATGTTCTCTGCGACGGTGGTCATGGCGCCCCTTCCCCGGTCGGTGCTCCGAGTGTAGGCACGGCCGTCGCCGGCACGGTAGGGGTTGCGGGCGGTTCAGCCCTCGAGCAGGCCGCGGATGTCGTCGGCGCTGAGCGCCTGGCTGAATGCCGAGTCGTCGTCCATCACGGCCTGGAACAGCGACGACTTCTTGCGCTTGAGCTCCATGACCTTCTCCTCGATCGTGCCGTCGGCGACGAGCCGGTAGACCATGACGTTCTTCGTCTGCCCGATGCGGTGCGTGCGGTCGATGGCCTGCTCTTCGGTCGCGGGGTTCCACCACGGGTCGAGCATGAACACGTAGTCCGCCTCGGTGAGCGTGAGCCCGAAGCCGCCCGCCTTGAGGCTGATGAGGAACACGGGAGCGTCGCCCGAGCGGAAGCCCTCGATGACCTCGCCGCGCCTTGTCGTCGAGCCGTCGAGATAGGAATATCGGATGCCGCTCGCGTCGAGCCTCTCGGCCGCCTTGCGCAGGAACGAGGTGAACTGGCTGAACACGAGCGTGCGGTGACCTTCGGCGATCACGTCGTCGAGCTGCTCGAACAGCACGTCGAGCTTCGACGCGGGAACCCCGACGTTCGCGGGGTCGACGAGCGAGGGGTCGAGCGCGAGCATGCGCAGGAGCGTGAGGGAGCGGAACACGATGAAGCGATTGCGGTCGAGGTTCTCGATGAGCCCGAGCAGCTTCTTCCGCTCCCGCTGCAGCACGGCGTCGTACAGTTCCCGGTGGGCGGGAGCGAGCTCGACGTGCAGCACCTGCTCCTGCTTCGGCGGAAGCTCGGTCGCGACGAGCTCTTTCGTGCGCCGCATCATGAACGGGCGCACGCGCTTGCGCAGCCGTTCGATGCGCTCGGGCGCCGTGCCGTGCTCGATCGGCTTCACGTACTCCTCGGTGAACCGCCGCGCCGACGGGAACAGGCCCGGCGCGGTGAGCGAGCACAGCGACCACAGGTCCATGAGCGAGTTCTCGAGCGGCGTTCCCGTGATCGCGAGCCGGAACGGCGCGGGAATGTCCTTCGCCGCCTTGTGCGCCTTCGAGGCCCGGTTCTTCACGAACTGGGCCTCGTCGAGGATGAGCCCGCCCCACTCCTGTGCGCGGTAGTCGGCGGCATCCAGTCGCATGACCGCGTACGAGGTGATGACGATGTCGGCGCCCGCGACGGCGTCCGCAAGGGTCGAGCCGCGCTTGCCGGCGGTCTCGGCCACGACGCGCGTGCGCAGCTGGGGTGTGAAACGCTCGGCTTCGCTCTGCCAGGTCGACACGACCGAGGTCGGGGCGACGACGAGGAACGGATGCCGCTGCCCGCTCTCGTGCGCGTGGGCGATGAGCGTGAGGGTCTGCAGCGTCTTGCCGAGCCCCATGTCATCGGCGAGGATGCCGCCGAGCCCGTGCCGCCAGAGGAACGCGAGCCACGTGAAGCCCTCCTGCTGGTAGGGGCGAAGCGTCGCGCGCACGCTCGCGGGCGGCGCGACGGGCTCGATCTGCGTGAGCCCCGCGAGGGCCGACACCGACTCGCGCCAGCCGACGGCCTCGACGGTCTCGTCGGCGAGGTCCTCGAACTCGGCCCACAGGCTCGCCTGGTAGCGGCTCAGCCGCGGCTGGTCGGGCTCCCACTCCTCAAGCGCGTCGGCCTCGTCGAGCAGCTCGCGCAGCCGGTCGAACGCGGGATGGTCGAGCGAGAAGTAGCTGCGGTCGATGAGCATGAGCTTCTTCTTGCCGCGCGCGAGCGCCGTGAACAGGTCGACGAACGGGATCTCCCTGCCTTCGATCGTGATGATGAAGCCGAGGTTGAACCAGTCGTTGTGCTCGCTTTCGACGGTCGTTATCGTCACGTGCGGCGACTCGGTGAGCTCGCGGTACTCCGGTCTGCTTCCCGTCACCTCGACGCGCACGCCCTCTGCCGCCTCGAGTGCGGGAAGCACGTGCTCGGTGAACTCCGCGGCGTCGACGTCGCGCAGTTCGAGGGCGTCCGCCTCGGGCGCGTCCGGCCACAGCTCGCGCAGCCGCGCTCGCACCTCGCGCTCGGCGTCGGCGTCGCGGCGCTCTCCGGGGCGCGCCTCGAAGGGCACGCGCCGGTTCGGGTCGTGGTACTCCCACTCGTGTCGTACGCTCAGCTGCGTGCGCCGGCCGAACCGCACGTGCGCGACGAGCGTCGGCGGAGCCACCTCGGGCAGATCGACCGACCCGTCGGCGCTCTCGACGGTGAGCGCCGAGCGCAGTCGCGGGTAGTAGTCGCGCAGGAACTCGGGCACGTCGTCGGCGGGCACGCGCAGCGGCTCCGGGTGCTCGAGCAGTCGCCGACGCTCGCCCGTGAGCGGCTCCTCGCCCGGGGCGAGGGTGAGCCGGATGCCGTGGTCGAGGCTGTAGCTGTACACGCCGTGCTCGCCGATGGGCGCCGTGCGCGCCGCGTCGACGCTCATCCCGTCGATCGAGACGATCGGCGCGAGCGTGAGGTCGCGTCCCTCGGCATGCGCGTCGAGTCGCACGCTCGCCGACCCGGCGAGCTCGACGCTCATCCCCCGATTGATGCCGACGAGGGCGACGCCGCGCTGCTCGGCCTCCCGCAGGAGCGTCCACAGCAGCGGGCTGCGGAAGCCGTCGAGCGCGAGCGTGTCCGCTTCACCGGTGAGGTAGCGCTCGCGGGTGGCGTCGTGCAGGCCGAGCAGCTGCGTGAACCACAGCAGCTGCCCGGGTTCGAGGCTCAGCCGGTTGATCTGGTGCGAGAGGGTGCGCCACGTGATCGAGCCCTTTATCCAGTTGTCCTTCTTGCCGCGCATGAGCGGGCGGATGCCGAGGCGCACGGCGGGCGCGTCGGCGAGGTCCGCGGGCGTCGCCGCCGCGCCGCCGCCCATGCGGGCGCTCGGCCGGGCGCGGCGAAGCTCGAAGCCGAGCGCGAGTGCCGAGCGCTCACCCGTCGGCTGCGGCTCGGGCGCGAGCGCCGCGATCGCGGTCTTCCACGCCGGCGCGTCGGGCTCGGGAGCCGGCCGGGTGCGCGAGGCGGCGTCGCAGCTGATGAGCGCGGCGGCGACGTGCTTGCAGCGGGCCTGCACGGGGCAGCTGCACGCCGTGAAGCTCGGACGCAGTCCTTCGCGCGCGGGCTTGAGGTCGACGCGGCAGCGGTAGGGCGCCGCCGAGTTGCCGAGCACGTGCGCCGAGAGCGTGCGCGCTGCAGAGTTCCAGCGCAGCTCGGAGACGGCGCCGCCGGCGGCATAGCGCGCCGCCCGCTCGTAGGTCGCCGCGCCGACGTAGGCTTCGACCGCGCCGAGGTCGATGGCGGGAAGAGGCTCGGCAGACACCAGACCATGTTCGCACGCCCCGCCCACGGCCTTCGTACGATGGGGGCATGGCCTTCTTGCGCGATGACACCCGTGAGCTGCTGCAGCGCCTGCTCGATGCCGACGCGGCCGAGGCTGCGCCGCCCGCGCTCGAAGCGGCCGAGCAGCAAGCCGACCGACCTGCCGGGGCTGTCGGTCGCCGAGGCCGCCGCGTCGCTCGGCATCAGCCCGCAGGCCGTGTACTTGCGCGTCTCGCGCGGACAGCTGCGCGCCGAGAACGTCACGCTTCCCGACGGGCGCTCCTACAAGCGCGTCTTCCCCGACGAGGGCTGAGCGGCCGCGACGCGATCAGCCGCCGAGGGGGTTCTCGCGCAGAGCGCCGTCGTCGTCGGTGCTCGTCGGCGCGCCGGTCGCCGTGCTGCCGGGGCTGAGCGCGCCCTCCGCCGTCTGAGCGCGGCGGTCCTCGTCGTCGGCGGGGTCGTCGGCGACGATGTCGGGGTCGCCCTCGGCATCCTGGGCGAACTCGTCGATCATGGCCGTGTCGGCATGGTCGGTGAGGTCGGTGTCCTCGGGCAGGTCCTCGAACGCGTCGATACTGCGAGGAGTGCGACCCGGAACGCCGTCATTCGGCTCCGGGGCGTCTGCGCTGGTCATCGGAGTGCTCCTTCTCGTTTCGCTTCTCTCACGTCTTGCGAGGCTAAGTCCCGCGAGCGGGGGCCTCCACGGGGTAGACGGGCCGGGTCGCTGGTGCTAGCGGGAGCGGCGCTTGCGCGTCAAGACCGTGATGACGTGCAGCACGACGCCGAGCGCGAGGAGCAGGAGGCCGTAGATCCAGACCTGGCCGCTCTGCTGCGTCATGAGGAGGATGCACGAGGCCGCTCCGAGCACCGGAACGAAGCTCCACACGCGGAAGTGCTTGTGGTCCACGCGGTCGCGGCGCAGCACGAGGACGGCGATGTTCGTGCTGAGGAACACGAACAGCAGAAGCAGAACGACCGTCTCGGCGAGCGTCGACACGTCGCCGACGAGAGTGAGCAGCATCGCCAGAACAGTCGTCGCGACGATCGCCGCCCACGGCGTGCGCCGGTTCTTCAGCACGGGGGTGAGGAAGGACGGCAGCAGGCCCTCCTCCGCCATGCCGTAGGTGACGCGGCTCGCCATGATCATCGTGAGCAGCGCGCCGTTGGCGACGGCGATGAGCGCGATGATGCTGAACAGCCACGGCGGCAGCGCCACGTGCGTGGCCTTGACCACTTCGAGCAGCGGCCCCGACGACTTCGACAGCTCGGATGCCGGCAGCGTGATCGAGCTCGCGACGCCGACGAGGACGTACACGACGCCGGCCGTGCCGAGCGCGGCGAACAGCGCGCGCGGATACACACGGGACGGATTCGTGATCTCCTCCGCCACGTTCGCCGAGGTCTCGAAGCCGACGAAGGAGTAGAACGCAATGATCGCCGCGGCGAGGATCGCGAGGGCGGGCGCGGTCTCGGCCGGGAACTCGCCGAGGCGCGAGAAGTCTCCGCCGTCGCCGCGGCCGACCATGATCGCCACCACGACGACGACGATGACGAGGCCGCTCAGCTCGATGACCGTCATCACCGTGTTGCTCTTGAGCGACTCCGAGATGCCGCGGGCGTTGAGGCACGCCACGAGGGCGAGGAACACGATCGCGACGGGAATCGGCGGCAGCTCGACGAAGGTGCCGAGGTAGTCGCCCGCGAACGCGAGCGAGAGTCCCGCGGCGCTCGTCACGCCGGCGGCGATCATGCTGAAGCCCACGAGGAACGACACGACAGGCCACGGGTAGGCGCGCTTCGCGTACACCGCGGCGCCGCCGGCCCTCGGGTACTTCGTCACGAGCTCGGCGTAGGAGCCGGCCGTGAGCAGCGCGAGCAGGAGCGCCACGATGAGCGGCGCCCACAGGGCGCCGCCGACCTCGGCGCTGAGGCTGCCCATGAGGGCGTAGATTCCGGCGCCGAGCACATCGCCGACGATGAAGAAGTACAACAGGGGGCCGGTGATGCGGCGCTTGAGCCGTGTCGGCTGCGCGGTCTCCTCCGGAACCGGCAGATTGCCGGCGGCGGCATCCGCTCTCTTCTCATTCATGCCGCGACGCTACCGGCGCGCCCTGCCGCGCGGACAGGCCTTGACAGGGCGCCCGCGTCAGCCGAGGGTTCCCGTGAGCCGCCCATGGAAGGCGGTCGAGCGCTCATCGAGGCCGGTGAAGCGCACGTTCACGCCGTGATCGCCGTATTTCGTCTGCACCGAGTCGAGCGAGGCGACGGTGGAGGCGTCCCAGATCTGCGCCGCCGAGAAATCGACGCTCACGAGCGGCGGGTCGTCGGCGTAGCGGAACTGCTCGACGAGGTCGTTGCTGCTGCCGAAGAACAGCGGACCCCGCACAGTGTAGACGGCGGATTCCGCGTCGGCGCTGCGCTCCACGGTGACGACGTGCGCGACGCGACGCGCGAACAGCACGATGGCGAGCAGCACGCCTGCCGCGACGCCGAGGGCAAGGTTGCTCGTGGCGACGACGACCCCGACGGTGACGACCATGACGGCCGTCTCCGACAGCGGCATGCGCTTGAGCGTGGCGGGGCGAACGCTGTGGAAGTTGACGGTGGAGACGGCGACGACCATCATGACGGCGGCGAGAGCGACCATGGGGATCTGCTCCATGACATCGCTCAGCACGGTGACGAGAGCGAGCAGGAGCACGCCGGCGACGAACGTCGAGATGCGCGTGCGGGCCCGGCCGAGCTTGACGTTGACAACCGTCTGGCCGATCATGGCGCAGCCGGCGATGCCGCCCCAGAACCCCGCGAGGATGTTCGCGACGCCGAGCGCCCACGACTCCCTGCCCTTGTGGGAGCGCGTGTCGGTAATGTCGTCGACGAGCTTCGCCGTGAGCAGGGTCTCCATGAGTCCGACGAACGCGACGCTGAGCGCGGTCGGGCCGATGATGCGCAGCGTCTCGAGATTCAGCGGAACGAGCAGCGGCGTGATGCCGGGCAGACCGCCCGCGACGGCGCCCTGGTCGCCGACCGTTGGCACCTGCAGGTGCGCGATCATCGTGATCGCCGTGACGACCACGATCGCGACGAGCGGCGCGGGCACCGCCGTCGTGAGGCGGGGCAGCCCGAGCACGATGAGGAGCGTGAGCGCGAACAGCGGGTACACGAGCCACGGCACGCCAAGCACGTGCGGCAGCTGGGCGGTGAAGATCAGGATGCCGAGGGCGTTCACGAAGCCGATCATGACCGAGCGGGGGATGAAGCGCATGAGCCGGGCGAGGCCCGTGACGCCGAACAGGATCTGCACGATGCCGGCAAGCACGACCGTGGGCAGCAGGTACTCGGCCCCGTGCTCGCGCACGAGCGGTGCGACCACGAGCGCGACCGCTCCCGCCGCGGCGGTGATCATGGCGGGGCGGCCGCCGAGGATCGACATCGAGACGGCCAGGACGACGGAGGCGATGAGGCTCACCTTCGGGTCCACGCCGGCGATGATCGAGAACGAGATGACCTCGGGGATGAGCGCGAGCGTCGTCACCGCGCCCGCGAGCACCTCGGTCGTGAGAAGGCGGGGACGGCGCAGCGCTTGAAGAGTCGTGGGGGAGGAGGTCACCGCTCAACCCTACGGGAGCGGCCGGGGGCGGCATCCGCCGGTTAAGATTGTGCGCATGGTGAAAATGGCCGAGGCGCTCGAACGACTGCAGTCCCTCGCCGGCTCACCCATCGTGCGGAGAGTCTCGACGGCCTTCGCCGATGCGGGCAAGGAGCTCTCGCTCGTCGGCGGTCCCGTGCGAGACGCCATGCTCGGAGTGCCCGTGCACGACTACGACTTCACGACCGACGCGAGCCCCGACGAGATCCTCGCCATCGTCGCGCCCCTCTCGACCGCGCACTGGGACATCGGGCGCGAGTTCGGCACGATCGGCGCCCGCGTCGTCGCGGGGGAGGGCGAGGACGCCGTCGCCGACACGGTCGAGATCACGACCTACCGGGCCGACGCGTACGATGGCGTGACGCGCAAGCCGGTCGTCGCGTTCGGCGACAACCTCGAGGACGACCTCAAGCGCCGCGACTTCACCGTGAACGCGATGGCGCTGCGCGTTCCCGAGGTCAGGCTCGTCGACCCGTACGGCGGCGTCGAGGACCTGCTCGACCACACGCTGCGCACACCGTCGAGCCCCGAGACGAGCTTCGGCGACGACCCGCTGCGCATGATGCGCGCCGCGCGCTTCGCGAGCCAGCTCGGCTTCCACGTCGCGGACGACGTGCAGGACGCCATGCGAGCGATGGCGGAGAGCATCGGCATCGTCTCCGCCGAGCGCGTGCAGGTCGAGCTCTCGAAGCTGCTGTGCACGGCAGCGCCGACCGGCGGCATCCGACTGCTCGTCGACACAGGCGTCGCCGACATCGTGCTGCCCGAGATCCCCGGCCTGCAGCTCGAGATCGACGAGCACCACCACCACAAGGACGTCTACGAGCACTCGCTCACGGTGCTCGAGCAGGCCATCGACTACGAGCGTGAACGGCACCCGGGCGAGGCACCCGATCTCGTACTGCGCCTCGCCGCGCTGCTGCACGACGTCGGGAAGCCGGCGACGCGCAAGCTCGAGCCCGGCGGGGCGGTGAGCTTCTACCACCACGACATCGTCGGCGCGAAGCTCGCGAAGAAGCGGCTGCGGGAGCTGCGCTACGACAACGACACGATCAAGTCGGTCGCGCGGCTCATCGAGCTCCACTTGCGCTTCTTCGGCTACAGCGAGGGAGCCTGGACGGACTCGGCCGTGCGCCGCTACGTGCGCGACGCCGGTCCGCTGCTCGAACGGCTGCACATGCTCACGCGCGCCGACGTCACCACGCGCAACCGGCGCAAGGCGGAGCGGCTCGCGTTCGCCTACGACGACCTCGAGCAGCGCATCGCCGAACTCGCCGAGCAGGAGCAGCTCGACGCCGTGCGGCCCGAACTCGACGGCAACCGCATCCAGGAGGTTCTCGGCATCCCCCCGGGGCCGGAGGTCGGGCAAGCGTACAAGTGGCTGCTCGAGCTGCGGCTCGACGAGGGCGCTCTCGGCCAGGACGAGGTCGAACGCCGGCTGCGCGAGTGGTGGGCGCGCCGCAGCGCGTAGCCGAGCCGTAACGCGACGACCGGCGGCACCCGGCCCAGCGTACCCTGAGCGCATGAGCGCACGCGTCGACAAGCACAAGCCCGACACACTCCGCACGACGAGCTTGGCCGTGCACGCCGGGAACGAGCGAGGACCCTCGGGCGCCATCCGCACGCCGATCGTGATGGCGAACTCGTACGCGCTGCCCGACGAGCCCGCGAGCATGAGCTGGTCGGGCACCGAGGAGCCGCTGTACACCCGCAACTCGGGCACCAATCAGCTCGGCCTGCAGAGAAAGCTCGCCGCCCTCGAGAAGGGATCGAGCGCGGACGACATCGACGCGGTCGTGCTCGCGAGCGGCGTCGCCGCCCTGCACGGCGTGTTCTTCACGACGTTGCGCAGCGGCGACCACGTCGTCGTCGGCGACGTCACGTACGAGGCGATCTACCGGCTGTTCACCGAGCTGCTGCCTGAGAAGTACGGCATCGACGCCGACTTCGTCGACACGAGCGACCCCGACGCCGTGCGCCGCGCGATGCGACCGAACACGCGGCTCGTGCACATCGAGGCGATCGGGAACCCGACGACGAAGGTCACCGACGTCGCGGCCATCGCGAAGATCGCGCACGAGTCAGGGGCCCTGCTGAGCGTCGACTCCACGTTCACGCCGCCGCCGTTCTTCCGGCCCCTCGAGCACGGCGCCGACCTCGTCGTGCACTCCCTCACGAAGTACATCAACGGACACGGCGACGCGATGGGCGGCGCCGTGATCGGTCGACGTGAGCTTATCCAGACCATCAAGGACGACGCAATGGTCGACGTGGGAGGAGTGATCTCACCCTTCAACGCGTGGCTCATCATGCGCGGCTCCGTGACGCTGCCGCTCCGGCTGCGGCAGCACCTCGACTCGGCCATGCGCGTCGCGGCGTTTCTCGAGCAGCATCCGCGCGTCGCCTACGTCGCGTACCCGGGGCTCGAGGCGCACCCGCAGCACGAACTGGCGGCGCGCCAGTTCGGCGGTGCCGGCTTTGGCGCGATGATGGCGTTCGCCGTCGACGGCGATGCGGCGACGCAAGACAGGTTCGTGCAGAATCTGCGGCTGATCACCTCTGCTGTCTCGCTCGGGCACGACGAGTCGCTCATCGTGCACGTCGCCGGGGGAGCGGACGCGGGGCCGCGCGTGCAGTTCTATCCCGCGGAATTCAAACGCCTCGGGCACTTGCGGTTCTCGATCGGGCTCGAGGACCCGGACGACATCATCGCGGACCTCGACGCCGCGCTCGCCGCGACGTTCGCCTAGCAGCCCGCCTCCGTGCACGCGCGCCATCGATACGATGGTCGGATGGCAGGAAACGTGGGCACCCCTCTGTCTCCTGCCGTTCCCCGAAACCCGCGAGCCGCCGCCTCGCGCCCCGCCGGACGACGCAGCGAACGGCGCCGAGCGGCCGGAGCGGCATACGCCCTGCTCGCGCCGAGCCTGTTCGGCGTGGTCATGTTCCTCGTCTTCCCCGTCCTCGTCGTCGTGTGGCTGAGCTTCCACGACTGGGACATGCTCTCGCCCGCGCGCTGGGCGGGGCTCGCCAACTACGGCGAGATTCTCGGCGATCCGGCGTTCATCAACTCGCTCCTCGTCACCGCGTTCTTCGTCGTGATCGTGATCCCCGTGCAGACGGCGCTCGGCGTGCTCGTCGCCTCGTTCCTCACACGTGGGCTGCCGGGAAGCGGCCTGTTCCGCGTCATCTACGTGCTGCCCTGGATCAGCGCACCGCTTGCGCTCGGCGTCGTGTGGAAGTGGATCCTCGCCCCCACCGACGGTCTGCTCAACACGATCATCGGGCACCGCGTCGAATGGCTCACGACCCCGGCGCTCGCCCTGCCGAGTGTCGCCGCCGTCGTCATCTGGACAAACGTCGGCTACGTCGCGCTGTTCTTCATGGCCGGCCTGCTGAACATTCCCGAGCAGCTCGTCGACGCGGCCCGCATCGACGGCGCCGGCCCCGTCTCCGTGTTCTGGCGCATCAAGCTGCCGCTGCTGCGCCCCACGATGTTCTTCGTGCTCGTCACGAGCGTCATCAGCGTGTTCCAGCTGTTCGACCAGATCTACGCGCTCACCGGCGGCGGACCCTACACGGTGACGGATGCCGCGACGCTCGGCCGCACGGACGTCGTCGCCATGCGCCTGTACAGCGAAGCGTTCGTCACTTTCGACATGGGCCACGCCGGCGTCATCGCGGTCGTCCTGCTCGTGCTCCTTGTCGCCATCACGATCGCGCAGCAGCTGTACTTCCGGAAGAGGACGACGTATGACCTCTCCTGATTCCGCGGTGCGTCGCCGTGCGCCGCGCGGGCGGCTCGGAACGGCCGGCGTTTACCTCACGCTCGTCATCGCCGCCGTGCTGACGCTCGCCCCGTTCGCCTTCAGCGTGCTGACGGCGCTCACCTCGCCCGGCCAGTTCGCGCGGGAGGGCGCGCTGAGCCTGCCCGCGCCGCCGACGCTGCAGAACCTCACCGAGGTGCTCGGCGGCGGTCACGGGCTGGGCCGGGCGCTCGGCGTCACCGTCGCGATGACCGGCGTCATCCTCGTACTGCAGCTGAGTTTCTCGATCATGGCGGCATATGCCTTCGCGCGCATACAGTTTCCCGGCCGGGCGGCGCTGTTCTGGCTGTACCTCTCCGGGCTCATGGTGCCGAGCGTCGTGCTCGTCGTGCCGCTGTACCTGATGATGGTCGAATCCGGCCTGCGCAACACATTCTGGGGTCTCGTTCTCCCGTTCATGTTCGCGAGCCCGTATGCGATATTCCTGCTCAGGGAGTACTTCCGGGGCATCCCGCAAGACCTCATCGACGCCGCTCGGCTCGACGGAGCCGGGCATTTCCGAATCATGACGGGTATCGTTGTTCCGTTGTCGCGGCCGATCATCGCGACCCTCGCCCTCATCACCGTCGTCACGCAGTGGAACAGTTTCCTCTGGCCGCTCGTGGTGACGACAGGGGACACGTGGGGAGTGATCACGGTTGCGACTGCTAGCCTCCAGTCGCAACACACCAGCAACTGGACGCTCGTGATGGCGGCCACGACGCTCGCCGTCGTCCCCCTCCTGGTCCTGTTCCTGATCTTCCAAAAGCAGATCGTGCGATCCATCACCATCACTGGTTTCAAGTAGTAAGAGAAAGACCCGAATGGCCAAGCGAATCATCACGGCAGTCGTAGCGGCATCCGCTCTTCTGCTCTCCGGCTGTGCCGCGAGCGACACCACAGAGACCGATGTGACGACAGTCAACTTCCGGCTCTGGGACGACACCGTCGCCGCGGCGTACAAGGACTCCTTCGCGGCGTTCGAAGAGAAGAACCCGAACATCAAGGTGAACGTCAACGTCGTGCCGTGGGCCGACTACTGGACGAAGCTGCGCACCGACGTCGCGGGCGGCACGATGGACGACGTCTTCTGGATCAACAACTCGTACTACGGCGCCTACGTCGACTCCGGCAACCTCGTCGACGTGGGGGCGGTGCTCGGCGAGAACGCCAGCTCCGCATGGGAGCCGAGCGTCGTCGACCAGTTCACGCGCAACAAGACTCTGTGGGGCGTCCCGCAGCTGTACGACGCCGGCATCGGCGTGTACTACAACAAGGATCTGCTCGAGAAGGCCGGCATCGACCCGAAGAAGCTCGACGACCTGACCTGGAACCCGGATGCCGAGAAGGACACGTTCCTGCCCGCTGCGCAGAAGCTGACGCTCGACGCGTCGGGCAAGGATGCCGCGACAAAGGGCTTCGACTCCGGCAAGGTCAGCCAGTACGGCACAAACATCGCCTACGACCTGCAGGCGATCCTGCTGCCGTACATCGGCTCGAACGGCGGCACGTTCCAGAAGGGCGACGAGTTCTCGTTCGACGATCCGAAGAGCGTCGAGTCGGTCTCGTACCTCGTCAACGCGATAAACAAGTACCACGTCGCGCCGTTGGCCGCCGACACCAACAGCAATGGCGACTTCAGCCTCGATGCCTTCACGCAGGGCAAGATGGCGATGTTCCAGTCGGGCCTGTACAACCTGAAGAACATCTCCGACGCCGCCGACTTCGACTGGGGAGTCGCGTCGATTCCCGCCGGACCCGCGGGGAAGGTGACCGTCACGAACGGCATCGTCGCTGCCGGCAACGCCGCGAGCAAGAAGCAGGACGCCATCAAGAAGGTCCTCGCCTGGCTCGGCACGGAGGAAGGCAACGGCTATCTCGCGTCGACCGGCTCGGCCGTGCCCGGCGTCGTCGCCGCGCAAGACACCTACTTCTCCTACTGGAAGAAGAAGGGCGTCGACGTCTCGCCGTTCTTCGACGTCGTCAAGGGAAACAAGACGATCCCCGCCCCGACCGGACCGAACTTCAGCAAGGGCTTCGAACAGTACGACCCGATCATGAAGGAGATCTTCGCGGGGAACGTGAAGCCGAAGGAGGGCCTCGAACGGGCCCAGGCCGCGGCGAACGCGGCGATCGGGCAATAGCATCCGAATCGCCACTTCGGCGATGATCGGGTAGCATTGTCAAGTTGCGCTCGCACACGAGCGATCGCAACGATGCTAGAACCCTCCTGCTGCAGACCGTCTGCAGCCGTTCGAGTCCGAAGGAGGTGGGTTAGTGACGCATCAGTACGAACTCATGGTCATCCTCGACCCGGAGATTGACGAGCGCACGGTTGCACCGAGCCTCGACAAGTTCCTCAACGTCATCCGCAACGATGGTGGAACCATCGACAACGTGGACATCTGGGGACGCCGTCGCCTGGCCTACGAGATCAACAAGAAGTCCGAGGGCATCTACGCCGTCGTCGACTTCACCGCGACGAGCGAGGCCACGCAGGAGCTCGACCGTCAGCTGAAGCTCTCCGAGGCCGTCATGCGCACCAAGGTGCTGCGTGCCGAAGAGGCGATCGCTCTCGTCGCATCCGAGGCGAAGCGCGCCGAGGCCAAGGCCGCGCGCAAGGCGAGCAAGGGCGCGTAGGGCTCATGGCAGGCGAAACCGTCATCACCGTGGTGGGCAACCTCACCGCAGACCCGGAGCTGCGCTACACGCAGTCGGGACTCGCGGTTGCCAACTTCACCATCGCGTCGACTCCGCGCACGTTCGACCGTCAGGCGAACGAGTGGAAGGACGGCGAAGCGCTGTTCCTTCGCGCAAGCGTATGGCGCGAGTTCGCCGAGCACGTGGCGGGCTCCCTCACCAAGGGCAGCCGCGTGATCGCCAGCGGACGTCTGAAGCAGCGCTCCTACGAGACGCGCGAAGGCGAGAAGCGCACCACAATCGAGCTCGAGGTCGACGAGATCGGTCCGAGCCTCCGCTACGCGACGGCGCAGATCACGCGCGCGCAGTCGCAGGGCGGTGGCGGCCGGAGCTTCCCGTCATCCTCACAGAACGACGAGCCGTGGGCTGCGTCCTCGCAGTCCCAGCCGAGTGCCGACGGGTGGGCAAACCCCGGCACCAACTACGGCGACGACACTCCGTTCTAACTCTCAAATCTCCACGAAAAGGAAACCAACATGGCTGGAAAGTCGAGCGGCCAGGGCCGCAAGCCTTCCCGCGGCAAGGGTGCGAAGGCATCCGCCCCGGCGAAGTCGATCCGTGTCGGCGTCATTGACTACAAGGACGTCGCCACACTCCGCAAGTTCATCTCCGAGCGCGGCAAGATCCGTGCTCGTCGCATCACCGGTGTCTCCGTGCAGGAGCAGCGCCTCATCGCGAAGGCCGTCAAGAACGCCCGCGAGATGGCTCTTCTGCCCTACGCCGGCTCGGGCCGCTAAGGAGCACGCGAATGTCAAAGGTTATTCTGACGCACGAGGTCACTGGCCTCGGAGCTCCCGGTGACGTCATCGAGGTCAAGAACGGCTACGCCCGCAACTACCTCGTCCCGCAGGGTTTCGCCACCCCGTGGACCCGCGGTGGAGAGAAGCAGGTCGAGCAGATCAAGGCGGCGCGTGCCGCTCGTGAACTCGCCACTCTGGAAGACGCGAAGTCGCTCAAGGAAGCGCTCGAGTCGACGAAGGTCAAGCTGAGCGTCAAGGCCGGCGCCGAGGGTCGCCTGTTCGGCTCCGTGAAGCCGGCGGACATCGCCGCCGCTGTCTCGGAGGCCGGCGTCGGCGAGCTCGACCGTCGCAAGATCGAGATCCCCACACCGATCAAGACGACCGGAACGCACGAGGCGAGCGTTCGCCTGCGCGAGGACGTCTCGGCAACGATCACCCTCCAGGTGGTCGCCGCAAAGTAGGTCCACGCGACCAAGGGTCGTGACGACGAGAAAGAAACTCGGCGTCACGACCCTTTTGCATGCCTGAACGAACGGTTGCGCGGAGGTGTGCAATCGGTTTCCCTAGTGGGTCGGGACGGCCTTTGTCAAGCAATCTGTGCACAGGGCGCCGTGCTCTTTTGCAACCCTCAACCGATACTTCAAACCGGTTGTCTCTCCACAGGGGTGGATAACTCAACGCCTGGTCACGGGGTGAAACTGATTTGAACTCGACGTAGTTGTCCACAGTTATCCACAACGGTTGTTCACAGGTCCCACGGCGTTTCCCGCAATCTATTCACAGAGTTATCCACAGGACGATTTGGGGCGGTGGGCGAGTGTCCATAGGGTGAATCAGCAACACCCTCTCCCGCGCCGGCTCAGTGCCTCGACGCGCACTGTCGGAGGGTGCTGATTCGCTTGACGAGTCGTCGACAAAGAGGCCGGAACGACTCGTCAAGGAGTAATGAGGCGCGCGAGCGCTCGACAGTCAGGGAAGGGGAAGCGGTGTCAATCGCTCATCTTGGTATCGGAGACGAAGCCCCGAGCGACAGCGAGCGTTCATTCGAACGGACGCCTCCGCATGACCTCCTCGCCGAGCAGTCCACTCTCGGCGGCATGATGCTCTCCAAAGATGCCGTCGCCGACGTCGTCGAGACCGTCCGCGGCGCCGACTTCTACATTCCCAAGCACGAGATCATCTTCGAAGCGCTGCTCTCGCTCTACTCGCACGGCGAGCCCACCGACGTCATCGCGGTCACGGACGAGCTCATCAAGCAGGGAGAGCTCCAGCGCGCCGGCGGCGCGGACTACCTGCACACGCTGACTTCACTTGTCCCCACCGCCGCGAATGCCGGCTTCTACGCATCGATCGTCGCCGAGCGTGCGCTGCTTCGCCGCCTGGTCGAAGCGGGCACGCGCATCGTTCAGATGGGCTACTCGGGCGAGGGTGAGGTACTAGACCTCGTCAACAACGCCCAGGCGGAGATCTACTCCGTCACAGGCAATGAGAGCGCCGAGGACTACGTTCCGCTCACTACCGCTGTCGACGCGGCCATCGACGAGATCGAGGCGGCCAAGAACCGCGACGGGTCGATGACGGGTGTTCCGACCGGATTCTCTGGGCTCGACCAGCTCACGAACGGTCTGCATCCCGGGCAGATGATCATCATCGCCGCGCGCCCGGCTCTCGGTAAGTCGACGCTCGCCCTCGACTTCGCTCGCGCCGCAGCGATCAAGCACAACATGCCCACCATCTTCTTCTCGCTCGAGATGGGGCGAAGCGAGATCGCCATGCGCCTCATGTCGGCCGAAGGCTCGGTCCCGCTGCAGAACATGCGTAAGGGAACGCTCGACGCCCGCGACTGGACGACGATCGCGTCCATTCGCGGGAAGATCAATGACGCCCCGCTCTACATCGATGATTCGCCGAACATGACCCTCGTTGAGATTCGCGCCAAATGCCGTCGGCTCAAGCAGCGTGTCGGGCTCAAGATGGTCGTCATCGACTACCTTCAGCTCATGACGAGCGGCAAGCGCGTCGAGAGCCGCCAGCAGGAGGTTTCGGAGTTCTCACGAGCGCTCAAGCTGCTCGCGAAGGAACTCGGCGTGCCGGTCATCGCCCTCTCGCAGCTGAACCGTGGCCCCGAGCAGCGGCAGGACAAGAAGCCCGCCCTGAGCGACCTTCGAGAGTCAGGGTCGATCGAGCAGGACGCCGACATGGTCGTGCTCCTGCACCGCGAGTCGGCCTACGAGAAGGACAACCCGCGCGCCGGGGAAGCCGACCTCATCGTCGCCAAGCACAGAAACGGCCCAACCGACACGGTGACGGTGGCGTTCCAAGGACACTTCTCGCGCTTCACTGACATGGCGCCGGTGTAGGCGGCGCATTCGCTCAGGTCTGCGGCTGGTGGAATTCGGACCAATCTCGCGTGTGCGTCGTACACTCGAAGCGTGACCCTGTCAGAGCTGATCGAGAAGGCCCGTGAGCTTGCGCCCGCCGACCGCGTGGCGCTCGCCTACGAGCTGCTCGACAGCGTCGAGGAGCCGGAGGAGCCTGATCCCATTGTTGACGCTGCCTGGCAGAAGGAGCTCCGTCGGCGCATCGAAGACATCGAGAGTGGCCGCGTCCAGCTCGTTGACGGACGCGAGACTATGCGCATCGCTCGCGAGCGAATCGCGGAGCGCCGCGCGCGCCAGGGCGCGTGAATCCAGGTGACTGGCTTGAGCATCCCGAGGCTCGTGTCGAGCTGATGAACCACGTGTACGCGTCGACAGCCGTCGTCGACGACGGGACCGAGCTCGTCTACGATCGCGACCCGCAGCTGTACATCCAGCCGTCGAGCCGCCCCGGCGCGCGCATCCCGCACGCGTGGGTGGGCGACGCGACCGGCACGGTGTCGACGCTCGACGTCACCGGTCACGAACGCTTCACTCTCGTCACGCGTGATCGTGGCGGGGCATGGGCGGATGCCGCGACAGCGGTCGCCGCGGAACTCGGGGTGCCGCTCGCCGTCGTCGCGATCGCGCACGCCGGTGACGTGCAGGACCTCTACGGCGACTTCGAGCGCCGCAGCGGCATCGGCGAGGATGGCTGCCTCCTGGTGCGTCCCGACCAGCACATCGCGCTGCGCCAGACCGGCGCTTCCGATGACCCGGCAGGCGTGCTCCGGGCGGCGTTCGCGCAGATCCTCGATCGGCCCTCGTCGGCCGATAGTGCGCCGGAGGCCTCCGCGAGCGGGGAGCACGACGGACGGAGCCGCGTCCTCGCCGGGTAGCATCGGCTCATGCAGCAGACCAGGTGGGCCGTGCTCGGCCCTGGCGTGATCAGCACCGACTTCGTGGAGGGCCTCCGGCACTCTGAGCATGGGATGCTGCACGCCGTGGGAAGCTCCTCGCCCGAACGCGCAGCGGCATTCGCCGCGAAACAGGGCGCCGCGGCATCCGGAACCTACGCCGACATCATCGCGCGTGATGACGTCGACGCGGTCTATATCGGCACCGTGCACACGACGCACGTGGAGCTGGCCATCCGCGCGCTCGATGCGGGAAAGGCGGTGCTGTGCGAGAAGCCCGCGAGCCCGACGCTCGCGGAGACGCAGCGCATCCTCGACGCGGCTGCGCGTGCCAAGCGGCCGTTTCTCGAGGCGTTCAAGAACCGCTTCGGGCCCTTCGCCGAGGCCGTGCGCTCCCTCGTGGCCGGCGGTGAGCTCGGCGCTCCCGCGCGTCTCGAGGCGGCATGCGGATTCGCGGCCGGCACCCGGACCGGCCGGCTCTTCGACCCCGAGCTCGCCGGCGGCGCGATCCTCGACGTCGGCTGTTACCCGGTGTCCCTCGCCGTGGAGATCGCCGCCGCGGCGGGGCTGCCGTTCGACGCGCCGGAGCTCATCTCCAGCACGGCCGAGCACGACGCCGGAGTCGAGACGGATGCCGCCGCTCTCGTCGAGTTCGGTGGATTCGAGGCGCAGCTCTCCACGTCGATCGTGCGCACGCTCGATGCGACGGCGACTCTGCGCTTCACGGGCGGAGAGGTCATTCTTCCCAGCCCGTGGGGCAGCCGCGTCGACAGTGCTCGCTCCCTGATCGTGCGCCGCGACGGCGACGAGCAGACGATCGAGGTTCCCATTGTGCAGCCGATGGCGGCCGAGGCTGACGCAGTGTCGCGTGCGCTCGCCGATGGGCGGTGCGAGGTGCCGGAGATGCCGTGGTCGCACACAGCAGCGGTCGCGCGCGTCCTCACGCTCTGGCGTTACGCCGCATCCTGACAGCGCCCTGCCTGCGCGGCTACGATTCCGCACATGGACCTGCAGCTTGAGAACCGTGTCATTCTCGTCGTCGGCGGCACCGGACTCATCGGCCGCGCCGTCGTCGAACGACTCCGCGCCGAAGGCGCCGTCGCCGTTCCCGCGTCGCGGCACGGCGAAGACGGTGTGCGCCTGGACGCGGGAAGCGATGACTCCGTGGCCGCGGCGCTCGAGGAGGTGCTCGAGCGCTTCGGCGAGATCGACGGCCTCGTCATCGCCGCAGCCCCGAGCGCACAGACGCTCGACCCGGCGAGAAAATCCGATCCCGCACAGGTGCTCGCTGCCGTCGACGGCAAGGCGCTCAGGTTCGTGCGTGTGGCCAATGCCGTGCTCCCGCTCATGACCGACGCGGGATACGGCCGCATCGTCGGCGTCAGCGGCCAGAACGCGCTCCAGACCGGCAATCTCGCCGGCTCCGTGCGGAACGCGGCGCTCATCATCGCGGCGAAGAACCTCGCCGACTCCGCGGCCGGCACCGGCGTCACCGTCAACACCGTGAGCCCCGGCATCGTCAGCGCGGCTCCGTCTCGAGACGTCAGGCCCGGGCAGGGAGGCCAGACGAGCCCGGCCGACGTCGCCGATCTCATCGCCTTCCTCGTCTCGCCGCTCGCGGGAACGATCTCTGGAGAGTCGATCGCGGTGGGGCACCGCGTTCGGGGCGTCACGTCAATGTGACCGTCCCCACGGATCTGTTCGAGCGATTCTCCACAGACTGCCGCCTGCTCATCCCGGGTAACAGCTCGACCGTCATGATCGATGCATGTCTCACGTCGACGAACGGGATAGGGTATGACCGGTTATACTCTGGTTATGAAGACGGCGATCTCTGTTCCCGATGGTGACTTCGAGAGATACGAGCGAATCGCGGCGCGACACGGTATGAACCGATCCGAGTTCTATCGTCGTGCCGCGCAGAAGCTCGCCGACGAACTTGAGGGGGAAGCGGAGCTCACAGCGCTCGCCGACGCGGCGATAGAACGTGCGGGCCAGCCGGCCGAGGATGGTCTGTTCCTTCGCGAATCGGAGCGCGTGTCCCAAGAAGGAACACCGTGGTGATCGCTCACGGCGATGTCGTCTGGGCGGACTTCGGGACCCCGCGCGGGTCAGCGCCTGCCAAGAAGCGCCCTGCCATCGTCATGCAGGAGAACTGGCTCCTGTCCAGCGGCATCGAAACCGTGTTCGTCGTACCGCTGACCTCGAACACGGCACTGGAAGCGTTTCCCGGGAACGTCCTCATTCCCCAGGAAGCGTCCGGACTCGAGAGGGACTCCGTCGCTGTCGTATCCCAGATCGGCCCCGTCAGCCGTGAATACCTCGAGCCGTACGCGACGGGGCGCCTGCCGGGATACCTCCTCACGAGGATCGCGTCCGGCATTCGCCTGGTTACCGGGATCTGATCGGCTCCACGGGGCGGCGCGCACTCAGCTTGCGGCGGATAGAATGGCAGCATCCCGACGGTCGCGCACTCGCGGCCGGTTTTCATGAAAGAGGCGTTCGTCTGTGGTCACCCCTGCCGATGTTCCCCGCGGCACAACCGCATCGGCGACCGCTCCCCACACCCGCCTCTGGGCGCTGCAACTGAGCCGTGCGGTGATCTTCGCGCTCGCCGCCGTGTACATCACCTTCTCCGCTGACCACTCCGCGCACCTGGGCCTCGTCGTTTTCGGCGTCACCGCTGTCGTCGCGGGCATCGTCGTCGGCTCCCTCGCGTTCCCGCTCATCGCCGATGGCCCGACGCGGCGCCTCGTCGTCGCGCAATCGGCGATCACCCTCGCCGCTGGCGTCGTCGCTCTCCTGCTGCGGGACTCTGGGCTCGGCAGCCTGCTGCTCACCGTCGCGATCTGGGCGGGAATCACGGGCCTTCTCGAGCTGTACACGGGCTACCGACTCGGCCGGCGCGCGCCGCTGTCGAAGGACTTCCTCATCGTCGGCGCCTTCACGGCTCTGCTCGCTGTCGTCTTCGTTCTGCTTCCGCCCGACTTCGTGCAGACCGGGGGCGGTGAGCAGGGCGCTCCGGCCACCCTCACCTCATCGGTCATGGCCGTCGGAGTCTTCGGCGCCTACGCCGCCATCGTCGCCGTCTACCTCGCCATCGCGGGCCTGTCCCTCAAATGGCAGAGAACGGATGCCGCCACAGATGTCCAGGAGGAATCCGCGTGACCAAGCCAAGCATGCGTGACGTGCTCAAGCCCGTCGAACTGCTCGCCATCGCCGCCGTGTTCGGCGTCTTCGCTGGGCTCATCACCCTCATGTCGACGCGCGACATCACGCTGTCCGTCATCTTCTTCGGCGTCGCCTTCATCGCGGGGCTCGTGTTCCTCGCCCTGTTCGCCCTGACGGTGAAGCCGAACAAGCGCGAGCTCGACGACATCCACAAGCAAGACGACGACGGCCCCACCCCGCCCGTTCTCTGAAGCCGGCGTGACGCGGCTCAGGCGATGCCGAGCCGCTGCGAGAGCACGAGTGCGGCCGCGCCGCGCAGCATGATGTCCCTGCCCAATTGAGAGGTGCGGATCACCTTCGCCGCGCCGTCGCTCCCCGTGCGCTCGTCGACGCTGCGCCGCACGCCGTCAAGCAGCGGCTCGTTCACGAGCTCGTGCGGCCCCGTCAGCACGACGTCCGTCAGATCGAGCGTGCTGATCAGCGGGGAGAGCGCGGCGCCGAGAAGCTCACCGGCGCTGCCGAGTGCGGCATCCGCCCCGTCGCCGCCGACGACCGAGCGTTCGATGCGGCGGCGCAGCGCCGGCGCCGTGACGATGGACTCCAACGGAACCCACGCCTCGCTCGGACCCTGCCGCACGTGCACGCGGCCGATCTCACCCGCCGTGAGCCGCGAGCCGAGCACCGGCCGGCCGTCGAGCAGAAGGCCTCCGCCCAAGCCGCGGTCGATCTTGACGAGGAGCATGTCGCCGGTTCCCGTGCCGAAGCTGTGCTCGGCGAGAACAGCGACGTTGGCGTCGTTCGCGACCGAGACCGGCGTGCCGAATCGGGCGGCGAGCGAGGCGCCGAGGTCGAGATCCGTCCAGTCGAGCGACACGCTGCGGCGCACGATGCCGCTCGCGTCCACGATCCCCGGCACGGCGACCCCGACGCCGAGAACGGGCGCGGTCGTCAGCTGCAGCGCCCATTCGAGCAGATCTTCGACGAGTCGCTCGGCGTCCTCGCCCGTGACGTCGGGGGAGGGGATCGAGACCTCTTCGCCGATCTCGCCGTTCAGGTCGGTGAGCACCGCCCGGAACACGTCGTGCCCGCTCAAGTCGAGAGCGATGATCTGATGCGAGCCGCGCGCCATCTCGAGAAGCACGGCCGGCTTTCCGGGACCGGATGCCGTGCGCACGCCGCGCTCGACAACGAGGCCCTCGCGCTGCAGCTCCGCGACGAGATCTGAGATCGTCACGCGGGTGAGCCCCGTCTCCCTCGCGATGTCGGCGCGGCTGAGCGACTCGCCGCGGAAGAGCATCTGCAGAACGAGCGCCCGGTTGTGCGCGCGCGTGTGCCCGGGGAGCGCCGCCGTCTCGCGCCGAAGCGGCGCATGAAGGGACGGCTGCCGCGGACTCATGTTTGTTAGCTTTCCTCACAAACTGTCGAGCCGCAACTCGATGACGGTGCGAACGCGCGTTCAGTCGGCGAGCAGGGCCACCTGCTGCATCGAGAGACCGACGTAGCGATCGGGCGTGAGCTGCAGCAGGCGCTGCTTCGCCGCATCGCCGATGTCGAGCCCGTCCACGAAGGCCGTGAGATCCGCGTGGCCGATGCGCTTGCCGCGCGTGAGCTCCTTGAGCATCGCGTACGGGTCGGAGATCTGCGAGCGCCCGGCGGTGACTTCGGCGCGAATGACCGTCTGGATGGCCTCGCCGAGCACCTCCCAGTTCGCGTCGAGATCCGCGAGCAGGGCCGACCGGTCGAGGTCGACCTCGCGCAGGCCGCGCTCGATGTTGTCGAGAGCGAGGAGAGAGTGCCCGAAGGCGACCCCGATGTTGCGCTGCGTCGTCGAGTCCGTGAGGTCACGCTGCATGCGCGAGGTCACGAGCGTCGCAGCGAGCGAGTCGAGGAGCGCGCTCGAGATCTCGAGGTTCGCCTCCGCGTTCTCGAAGCGGATCGGATTCACCTTGTGCGGCATCGTCGAGGACCCGGTCGCGCCCGCCTGCGGGATCTGCCGGAAATAGCCCATCGAGATGTAGGTCCACATGTCGGTCGCGAGGTTGTGCAGAACGCGGTTCGCGTGCGCGATGCGCCCGTAGAGCTCGGCCTGCCAGTCGTGCGACTCGATCTGCGTCGTGAGCGGGTTCCACGTGAGACCGAGCGATTCGACGAACTCTCGGGAGATGCGCAGCCAGTCGGCGTCAGGCGCGGCGACCGTGTGCGCGGCGAAGTTCCCCGTCGCGCCCGAGAACTTGCCGAGGTACTCGGAGCCCTCGACGTGCCGGAGGATGCGCTCGAGGCGGTAGACGGTCACGGCGATCTCGCGGCCCATCGTGCTCGGCGTGGCCGGCTGGCCGTGCGTGTGCGAGAGCATCGACGCGTCGGCGTACTCGTCGGCGAGCGACCGCAGGGCCCCGATGACGGATCGGTACTTCGGCAGCCACACGTTCCGCACGGCGTCGGACACCGTGAGCGCATAGGAGAGGTTGTTGATGTCCTCGCTCGTGCACGCGAAGTGGGTGAGCTCCGCGATGCGGTCGAGGCCGAGCTTCGCGAGCTTCTCGCGAACGAGGTACTCGACGGCCTTCACGTCGTGCCGCGTCGTCGCCTCGAGGGTGGCGAGCCGGTCGATCTCTGGCTGCCCGAAGCCGCTCGCGAGCTCGCGAAGCGCCGCCGTCTCGGCATCCGTCAACGGGCTCGCCCCGAACATCTCGTGCGACGTGAGATAGATCAGCCACTCGACCTCGACGTGCACGCGCGCCCGGTTCAGTCCTGCCTCGCTCAAGTGCTCTCCGAGCTCTGTGACCGCTGTGCGGTACCGGCCGTCGAGCGGGCTGAGCGGTTGAGGCGGAAGTGAGGTCATCGAAGGGCTCCCTGTCGGATCGCGGGTTCGAGCTGGCGGAACAACGCCAGGCTCGCTCCCTCTATCATCCCAAGAACCCGGTCGAAGGTGCGCGCGTCGGCGTAGTAGGGGTCCGGCACGTCGAGGATGCCGGGATACGTGGTGTCGAAGCTCATCAGGAGCGACACCTTGTCGGCGTCGGCCGGCGTCGGCGCCCAGTCGCGCAGCGCGCGCTCGTGGCCCCGGTCGAGGGCGACGACGAGGTCGAGCTGCGGAAACCACGCGGAGTCGAACTGCTTGGCCCGATGCCATCCCGCGTCATAGCCGCGCGCGGCAAGCGCGTCGAGCGTGCGCGCGTCTGCCTGCTCGCCCACGTGCCAGTCCCCAGTTCCCGCGGACGTGACGCTCACCCACGGAGTGAGGCCGGCCTTCTCCACGCGCGCCCGGAACACGGCCTCGGCCATGGGGGAGCGGCAGATGTTCCCCGCACAGACGAAGCAGACGCGGTAGGGAACGATCTGGTCGGAGGGAGGCATGGGCACTATTCTGTCGAACTCCCGCACGCTTGCACAGTCCCCTTCGAGCCACTCCTCCTCCCCAGCGGATGCCGCCAGCCCACCCTCCACAATTCGTGGATTCCGCCAGCCGCTGCCGTCCCGCGAGCGGCACTCTGGAAGCCGAAGCGGGAAGGGGCGCACGATGGCGAGTGGCGTGACCGAGGCGGAGTGCCGACAGGCGATCGACGAGTTCCGCGCACAGCGCGCCGCCCTTGACCGGGCGCACGGCGCGCTCGTTCGCTTGCGCGCCGATCGGCTTGCCGGGGCCCGCCCCTCCGTGTGGTCGACTTCGGCCGCGACCGCATACTCTGCACGGCTCGACGCGCTCGATGAGTCGCTCCGTCTCGCGACGGCGACTCTCGACACCGCGATCGGGCGCGTGGATGCCGCGATCGCCGACGTGGTCGCCGACATCCCCGCCGGCCTCGTCCCCGCGACGGGAGGACGGCTGTCATGACCCTCGCCTACGTTTCGAACGGCACCGTCGACACGGCAGAAGTGGGCGCCCTCGCCGACGCCGTTCTCGGCATCGCAACAGAATGCGCGCTCGTGAGCGCCGACGTGTCGGCCGCCCGGCTGCTGACCGCCCCGCCGCAGTCGGCGTCGCGCTGGTCCGGTGCGTCAGGGACGGAGATCGAGGCCGCCGCCGACGCGCTCGCCCTCGCGGCCGACGCCGCGTTCGACCTCAGCACGGCGCTCTCCGCCTCCGCCGACCTGTACGTGACCACTGAGTCGACAGTCAGCGCGCTCTTCGAGACGGCGACCTCCATGACCGGAGCGATCGGCGGGGCGCTGTTCTCGCGCATGCTGCTGCCGCTGCTCGGCGTGGCAGCCACGATCGCCGCTCCCGCCATCCCCTCCCTCGTCGCCGCCGCGGCGCTCCCCGAAACCCGTGCCGCCCTCACTCGGGCAGGGAGCGTCCTCGGCGGCGCCGTCACTCGCTGGCTCGCCGAACACCCGCAGGCCGCACGCAACCCGCTCGCGATGCTGCTCGTCCGCGGACTCGTGTCGGGAAGCGACGACGCGGTCAAGTCCGCACTCGGCATGCCCACGGTCCTCTCGCCCCTCGTCAACGACCCTCGACTCTCGGTGCCCGGAGCGGCGCTCGGCCTCGGCGCCCTCGGCATCGGGGGAGTGACAGAGACGCCCGTGCGTGTGACGGCGGTCGACCACGCCCGAACAGCGCCGCCGCGCTCGATCGCGGAGCTGGTCTCGCGCATTCCCGCCTCTGGGGCGGGCGGTTCGCAGATCCGCGTGGAGAAGTACACCGACGACACGGGGAACCACTCCTGGGCGGTGTACGTCGGCGGCACCGTCGACATGGCCGTCGCACCGGGAGACGAGCCCTTCGACATGGAGTCGAACGCGGCGCTCATGGCCGACGCCGACGGCGGCGCCTACCGCGCCGTCGTGCAGGCGATGGACGACGCGGGCGTGGCCTCAGGCGAGCCGGTCACGATCGCGGGTCACTCGCAAGGCGGGCTCGTGGCCGAGCGCATCGCGCAGTCGGGCCAGTACGACGTGCGCACCCTCGTCACGTTCGGGGCGCCGTCCACCGACGCCCCGCTGCCCGACACGGTGCACGCCTACGCCGTCGAGCATCGCGGCGACGTCGTGCCCGCCCTCGGCGGCTTCGTCGACCCCGGCGGCGATCGCGTTGTGATCAGCGCCGACGTGCCGCCGGCCGACCAAGGGCCTTCGGCGCACGCCCTCACCGAGTACGAGAAGACAGCGGCCGCCATCGACGTCTCGACCGACCCGCAGATCGTCGACCTGCAGCGCGCCGTCGCGGGAATCGGGGGTGACGCGACCGGCGATGTCACCGACTACCGCGCGGAACGCGTGTCACCGCCCGCAGAAGCGGCGCCCGTCCCACCACCGCCGGCTGGCGCGGGAACGGGAAGCGCGGTCGCATCCGGCGTCAGCGACCGGCCGCTCATCGACCCGACCGAGCCCGACGCCGGCCGAAAGCGCCTCGGCCTCGGCTGGTTCGACGGCGAACTCATCCGCCGGCTTGACTGACGAGCGGTCAGCGACCCCGCTTCGGCCGTACGAACAGGCCGATGATCCAGTTGAGGATCGCGATGACGATTGCGCCGAGCACGCCCCACCAGAAGCCCTCCACGTTCAAGCCGAAGCCGAACCAGCTGCTCACCCACGCGGTCAACAGCAGCAGAAGACCGTTGACGATGAAGGAGATCAGCCCGAGGGTGAGCAGGTAGATGGGGAAGGCGACGATCCGGATCGCCGTGCCGACAATGCCGTTCACAAGCGCGAAGATGAACGCGACGAGCAGATACGTGAGGCCGATCTGCCACCACTCCGGACCGAACGACGTCACCGAGACTCCCGCGACGATGAGCGTCGTGAGCCAGATCGCTATCGCGTTGACGATGATGCGAAGAATAAAGCGCATGCGCCCATGATGACAGGCCGCCCGGTCGCGCGCGAGACCCCGTGCGCGCCGTATACCGGCGCCGGTATGGCCGGTGTCTAGACTCGGGAAGGTGATTGCCCCCGACAACGCCTCGCGCCTGCCCGAGGCCGACAAGGTCGCACTGCGTCCCGAGATCCTCGCGACTCCGCCCTACCGGCAGGGGAAGCCGGCGGCGGCCGACGCGTTCAAGCTCTCGAGCAACGAGAACCCCTTCCCGCCGCTGCCCGGCGTGATCGAGGCGATCGCCGCCGAGACCGCCATCAACAGATATCCGGATGCCGCCGCGTTCGCGCTTCGCGAGCGCCTCGCCGCACGCCACGACGTCGACCCGGCCGAGATCCACGTCGGGTCCGGCTCGGTCGCCCTGCTCGCCCAGTTCATCCTTGCCGCCGCGACCCTCGGCGACGAGGTCGTCTACTCCTGGCGCAGCTTCGAGGCGTACCCGGGACTCGTCACCGCTTCGGGGGCGACGAGCGTGCCGGTGCCGAACACGGCCGCCGGGGGGCATGACCTCGACGCGATCGCCGCTGCGATCACTCCGCGCACGCGCGTCGTCATCGTCTGCAGCCCGAACAACCCGACGGGGACGACGGTGACGGCGGCTGACTTCGAGCGCTTCATGACTCAGGTTCCCGACAGCGTGCTCGTGCTGCTCGACGAGGCCTATGCCGAGTTCGTCCGCGATGCGGAGGCCGTGAACGGACTCGCGATCATCGGCCGCCACCCCAACCTCGTGATCCTGCGCACCTTCTCGAAGGCGTACGGCCTCGCGGGCGTGCGCGTCGGCTGGGCGCTCGGCGCCGAGCGCCTGCTCGACGCGGCGCGGGCGAGCGCCATTCCGCTCTCCGTCACGGGCATCGCCCAGGCCGCGGCTCTCGCCTCTCTCGAGCGGGAGGCCGAGCTTCTGCAGCGCGTCGACACGATCGTCGAGCGCCGCTCGCGCGTGCTCGCCGGCCTGCGTGAACAGGGCTGGTCGGTCCCCGAGTCGCAGGCGAACTTCGTCTGGCTCGCCACGGGCGACGAGACGGATGCTGCGGCCGCGGTGCTCGCCGAGAACGGCATCATCGCCCGCGCGTTCTCCGGCTCCGGCATCCGTGTCAGCGTCGGCGAAGAGGAGTCTGTCGAAAAGCTCTTAGCAGCTGCACAGTTGATTGTGGAGAACCTCTCGGCCGGCCATCCGGACCGTAGGTTAGAACGGTGGTGCCCGTGAAAAACGACAAGAACACTCCGGTGCAGATTCTGTCGGCCGACGGCAGCTTCGCGCCGTCGCCGAACGCAGAACCCTACCTCCCCCTCCTCGACCGCCTCACCGACGACGACCACAAGCGGTTCTACCGCGACATGGTCGTCACGCGCGCGTTCGACGCGGAGTCGGCGAACCTGCAGCGCCAGGGCCAGCTCGCGCTGTGGGTGCCGAGCCATGGGCAGGAAGCCGCTCAAGTCGGATCCGCGCACGCCTCGCGTCCGCAGGACACGATCTTCCCCTCCTACCGCGAGCACGCCGTCGGCATGATCCGCGGTATCGACCTGCTCGGCATCCTCGCCCTCTTGCGCGGCGTCACCCACGGCGGCTGGGATCCGACGGACCCCAAGAACGGCAACTTCCGGCTCTACACGCTCGTGCTCGCGACGCAGACGCTGCACGCGACCGGCTATGCCATGGGCATCGGCTTCAAGGGCGAGTCCGGCACGGGGGATCCCGAGAAGGACAAGGCCGTCGTCGTGTACTTCGGCGACGGGTCGACGAGCGAGGGCGACGCCAACGAGGCGATGATCTTTGCCGCGAGCTACCAGACGCCCGAGGTGTTCTTCCTGCAGAACAACGGCTGGGCCATCTCCGTCCCCGTCGAGCGGCAGTCGCGCACGCCCCTGTACGAACGGGCGGCCGGCTTCGGACTCGAGGCCGTGCGCATCGACGGCAACGACGTGCTCGCAAGCTACGCCGTCTCGGCGCAGCACCTCGACAACGCGCGCAGCGGGAAGGGGCCGCAGTTCATCGAGGCCATGACCTACCGCGTCGGCGCGCACACGACAAGCGACGACCCCACGAAGTACCGCACGCAGGACGAGCTCGAGTCGTGGATCGCGCGGGACCCGATCACCCGTTTCGAGTCCTGGCTGCGCGGCCAGGGCGCCTCGCAGAGCTTCTTCGACGAGATCGACGCGGAGGCGAAGGACTTCGCCGCCGACATCCGCAGACGCTGCCTCGCCCTGCCCAACCCCGATCCGGAGCTCATGTTCGACTTCGTCTACAGCGAGGATCACCCGCTCACCGACCAGCAGGCCGAGTGGTTCGAAGCGTACGAGGCGAGCCTCGAGGGAGGCGAACGATGACGAACACGATCGAGACGCCCACGGCAGCCGAGACGCGCGTGCAGACGCTCCCGATGGCGAAGGCGCTCAACGCCGGCCTGCGCAAGGCGATGGCCGACGACGATCGCGTGCTTCTCATGGGAGAGGACATCGGCTCTCTCGGCGGCGTCTTCCGCATCACCGAGGGACTCATCTCCGAGTTCGGCGAGAACCGCGTGCTCGACACGCCGCTCGCCGAGTCCGGCATCGTCGGCACGGCGATCGGACTGGCCATGAACGGATTCCGCCCCGTCTGCGAGATCCAGTTCGACGGATTCGTCTTCCCGGCCTTCAACCAGATCACGACGCAGCTCGCGAAGCTCACGAACAAGCACCAGGGCGCGCTCTCGATGCCCGTCGTCATCCGCATCCCCTACGGCGGGCACATCGGCGCCGTCGAGCACCACCAGGAGAGCCCGGAGACCTACTTCGCCCACACCCCAGGCCTGCGGGTGATCAGCCCGTCGACGCCGAACGACGCGTACTGGATGATCCAGGACGCCATCGCCAGCGACGACCCCGTGGTGTTCCTCGAGCCGAAGAGCCGCTACTGGCAGAAGGGCGAGGTCGACGTGAGCGCACCCGCCGCGGCCGTGCACGCGAGCCGCGTGGTGCGCACCGGGAGCGACGCGACGATCCTTGCGCACGGCGCGATGCTCACCGTCGCCCTGCAGGCCGCCGAGCTCGCCGACGCCGAGGGCATCAGCCTCGAAGTCGTCGACCTGCGCTCCCTCTCGCCCGTCGACTACGCGCCGATCCTCGACAGCGTCCGCAAGACCGGGCGGCTCATCGTCGCCCAGGAGGCCTCCGGCTTCGTCTCCGTCGGCTCCGAGATCGCCGCGACGATCGCCGAGCAGGCGTTCTACTCGCTCGAGGCGCCCGTCCTGCGCGTGTCCGGCTTCGACGTCCCCTTCCCGCCCGCTCGCCTCGAGAAGGCGTTCCTTCCCGACGCCGACCGCATCCTCGAGGCCGTCGACCGGTCCCTCGCCTACTAGCCGGAGGTAAACAGCATGAGCGAAACAGAGTTCACTCTTCCCGACGTCGGCGAGGGCCTCACCGAGGCCGAGATCGTGCAGTGGAAGGTCGCTCCCGGCGACGCGGTCGAGCTCAACCAGGTGCTCGTCGAGATCGAGACCGCGAAGTCCCTCGTCGAGCTGCCGTCCCCGTTCACGGGCACGGTCGGGCGCATCCTCGTCGACGAGGGCACCACCGTCGACGTCGGCACAGCGATCGTCACGATCGAGGGCGGGTCGGATGCCGCTCCCGCCGCCGCCTCGGACGACGCCGCTTCCATCGCCGCCGACACGCAAGCGACGATCGACGCCGAGGAGTCCGGTGAGGGGTCCGTGCTCGTCGGCTACGGCACGGGCGCGGGAGCGTCGAGCCGCCGCAAGAAGAAGGGGAAGCCGCAGCGGGCGCCCCGCCCGCCGGCATCCGTCCCCGCCGCCGCCGCGACTCCCATCATCGCGAAACCGCCCATCCGCAAGCTCGCGAAGGACCTCGGCGTCGACCTGTCCGCCGTCGAGGGCACGGGACTCGCGGGCGAGATCACTCGAGACGACGTCGTGCGCCACGCGAGCCAGGCGAGCGTCTTCCGCAACATCGAGACCCCCGCGTGGAGCGAGGACCGCGAAGAACGCATCCCGGTCAAGGGCGTGCGCAAGCAGATCGCGCAGTCGATGGTGCGCTCGAAGTTCACCGCTCCCCACGTGAGCGTGTTCGTCGACGTCGACGCGACGCGCACGATGGAGTTCGTGAAGCGACTCAAGGCCTCGCCGGACTTCGCCGGCGTCAAGGTGTCGCCGCTGCTCATCATGGCGAAGGCCATGATCTGGGCCGTGCGCCGCAACCCAAGCGTGAACGCGACGTGGACGGATGAGGAGATCATCATCCACCACTACGTCAACCTCGGCATCGCCGCGGCGACGCCCCGTGGCCTGCTCGTGCCGAATATCAAGGAGGCGCAGTCGATGAGCCTTCTCGAGCTCGCGACGGCGCTCGAGCAGCTCACGCTCACCGCTCGCGACGGCAAGACGCAGCCCGCCGACATGGCCAACGGCACGATAACGGTCACCAACATCGGCGTGTTCGGCATGGACACGGGAACGCCGATCCTCAACCCCGGCGAGGTCGGCATCGTCGCCATGGGCACGATCAAGCAGAAGCCGTGGGTCGTCGACGGCGAAGTGCGCCCGCGCTTCGTGACGACGATCGGCGGCTCCTTCGACCACCGTGTCGTCGACGGCGATGTCGTCTCGCGCTTCGTCGCCGACGTCGCCTCGATCATTGAGGAACCCGCGCTTCTGCTCGATTAGGCGCCCGTTCGCGGGGACCGAACATAACAAAACGGCAACGTTGACGTTTTGCCCGATGGGAAGCGCTTTATCGGCCCGGATTCCTGCGTGCTTCCCGCTCTGATCACCGAACGCGGCTCGCATTTCGCGCGCGAGGTCGATACGGTGGTTGACGGCCTCACGGCCACTCAACCAGTCCGCGGTCACGTAGTTCCCGGCCCCCGTCGGAAGCGCGTGAGCGTATGGTCGAGGATGCTGGCGGCGGCTCAATAGCTGTCCCTGCGGAAACCCGAATCGCGTGACTTGACGCCGTCCCTAATTTGCGTCGTCACCGCTTGATCGCCGTTCTGCGCGTGTCCTTGACCCGGCCGCAAGAACGAAAAGCAGCAACGGGAGACCGCCTATGCTCCCCGTTGCGTGCCTGGAGAACACGTGTCAGAAACCTTTGCGCTCGAAGCGCAGAATCTCTACAAGGTGTTCGGGCGCCGACCCAAAGAGGTCATCAAACGCCTGAAGTCCGGTGCCTCGCGCAACGAATTGTCCGCCCTCGGAACCGCCGCCGTCATCGACGCGAGCTTCGAGGTCAAGCCGGGCGAGATCTTCGTCGTCATGGGCCTGTCCGGCTCGGGCAAGTCCACGCTCATCCGCATGCTCAACGGGCTGCTCGAACCCACGGACGGAACCGTGCGCATCATGGGCGAGCCCGTTACGGGCATCTCCGACCGCGATCTGCGCGACGTGCGGAAGAAGAAGATCTCCATGGTCTTCCAGCACTTCGCGCTCTTGCCGCACCGCACGGTGCTCGACAACGCCGCATATGGTCTCGAGGTGCAGGGCGTTCCCGCCGCCGAGCGCCGCGAGCGGGCCATGCGCGTCATCGAGCGCGTCGGCCTTCTCGGCTGGGAGGACAAGCTGCCGAGCCAGCTCTCCGGCGGAATGCAGCAGCGCGTCGGCCTCGCCCGCGCGCTCGTCGCCGACACCGACATCCTGCTCATGGACGAGGCGTTCTCCGCCCTCGACCCGCTCATTCGCCGCGAGATGCAGGAGCAGCTCGTCGAGCTGCAGCAGGAGCTCGGAAAGACGATCATTTTCATCACGCACGATCTGAACGAGGCCATGTTCCTCGGCGACCGCATCGCCGTCATGCGCGACGGCCGCATCGTGCAGATCGGCGCCCCCGACGACATCCTCACCGACCCCGCGAACGACTACGTCGCGCAGTTCGTGCAAGACGTCGACCGCGCCCGCGTGCTCACTGCCGCGGGCGTCATGGAGGCGCCTCGCTCGGTCATCACGGCGACGGCCGGGCCGCGCGGAGCGCTCCGCACCATGCGGGACCTGCAGACCTCCGCCGCCTTCGTGGTCGGCAACGGTCGAAAGCTGCTCGGCGTCGTGCGCGACCGAGACGTGCTGCGTGCCGTCAAGAACGGTGAGAAGGACCTCATGGCGATCGTGCGCAAGGACATGCTGACCGTCTCGCCCGACCAGCATCTCGTCGATCTCTTCGAGCCGGCGGCCGGGTCTGACCTTCCCGTCGCCGTCGTCGACGACAAGGACCGACTGCTCGGCGTCGTCCCTCGCGTCACCCTGCTGGCCTCCCTCAGCAACGTGCCTTCGACGACGACCGAGATTCCGGTCATCGAGCCGCCCGTCACCGTGCCGGTCGAGATCATGACCCAGATGCTGCGCGACACGGCGGGCTCGGGCGATGAGGTGATCGCCGACGGCGCCGCCGTCGCGAGCGAAGGGAGCAACGCATGAATGACTTCCGGCTTCCCCTCGGCGACTGGGTCGAAGATGTCGTCGACTTCGTCACGAACACGTTCAGCGTGGTCTTCGACGTGATCGCGACGATCTTCGGTGGCTTCTATGACGGCGTGAACTGGGTGCTCGTGACGCCGCCGTTCTGGGTCATCATGATCGTGCTCGTCGTTCTCGCGTGGATCGCACGCAAGTGGACATTCGCAATCGGCACACTCATTGGGCTGCTCGTGATCTACGGCGTCAACCAGTGGGAGAACGCGATGAACACCCTCGCGCTCACGCTCGTCGCCGCCGTCATCGCCGTGATCATCGCGATCCCCGTCGGAATCTGGGCAGCGCGCTCGAGCGGCGTATCCGCAGTGGTGAAGCCGATCCTCGACTTCCTGCAGACGATGCCGGCGTTCGTCTACCTGATCCCCGCCATCATCCTATTCAGCGTCGGCGTCGTTCCGGGCATCGTCGCGACGATCCTCTTCGCCGTCGCCCCGGGCGTCCGGCTCACAGAGCTCGGCATTCGCGGCGTCGATAGTGAGGTCGTCGAGGCCGGACAGGCATTCGGCGCCTCGCCGCGCCGCATCCTCGTCCAGATCCAGCTGCCGCTCGCTCGCCCCTCGATCATGGCCGGCGTGAACCAGGTCATTATGCTGTCGCTCTCGATGGTCGTGATCGCGAGCATGGTCGGCGCTCCCGGGCTCGGCAAGGACATCATCCAGGCGCTCAGCCGCGTCGACACGGGACTCGGCTTCGAGGCCGGGCTGTCGGTCGTGATCCTCGCGATCATCCTCGACCGTCTCACCGCCTCGCTCGGCGGTCAGCGCAAGCGCGGCACTCGCGCGAAGCGTGATTCATCCGAGGCGCCCGCCGAGGCGCGCGAGGAGAAAGACGAGCTCGTGGCCGCAGGACCCAAGCGGGCCCCGAACGCCATCTGAGCTGCCCCCACACCCCAATCCTCTGTCAGTCATGACCCTCGGCAGCGCCGAGGCGTGGAAAGGAAAGAAATGAAGAAGCGTATTCTCGCCGCGGCCGCCCTGGCCACGGCAGCGGTACTCGGCGTCACCGGCTGCTCCGCCGGAGCTTCCGGCGGAAGCGGTAGCGGCGGCGACGACAAGGGCGAAGTCACGATCGGCGTGTTCAACGGCTGGCCCGAGGGCGAGGCGGCCTCCTACCTGTGGAAGAGCATCCTCGAGGACAAGGGCTACACCGTCAACCTCGAGTACGCCGACGCGGGCCCCGTGTTCGCCGGCCTTAGCAAGGGCGACTACGACGTGGCGCTCGACGGCTGGCTGCCGCTGACGCACAAGGACTACTTCGAGCAGTACGAAGGAAAGATCGTCGACCTCGGCACCTGGAACAAGGACGCCAAGCTGACGATCGCCGTGAACGCGGACGCGCCGATCGACTCGCTCGACCAGCTCGCCGACCACGCCGACGAATTCGGCGGCAAGATCATCGGCATCGAGCCGGGCGCCGGTCTCACGAAGGCGACTCAGGACGCGGTGATTCCCGACTACGGTCTTGAGGACATGGACTTCATCACGTCGTCGACGCCGGCGATGCTCGCCGAGCTGCAGAAGGCGCTCAAGGCCGACGACAACATCGTCGTGACTTTGTGGCGTCCCCACTGGGCGTATGACGCGTTCGACATCAAGGACCTCGAGGACCCGAAGGGCGCTCTCGGGGACGCCGAGTCGATTCACACGGTGACGAGCACGTCATTCGCCGATGACTTCCCCGAGGTCAACGAGTGGCTGTCCAACTTCACGATGGACTCCGACCTGCTCTTCTCGCTCGAGAACGTCATGTACAACACGGACGAGGAGATCAAGGACTACACCCCGGTAGTGGAAGACTGGATCGCCGAGAACCAGGACTACGTCGACTCGCTCACCGAGTAGCGATGTGATTCACACGCGGCGGGCGCCCACTTCGGTGGGCGCCCGCTTCGCTGTCTCCGAACTCAGCGCTTTTGACAATCATTATCATTAGCAATAGCGTGGTTTCGTGCCTCAGAGATTCCCCCTCGTCCCGATCGCGCTCGCAGCGGCATCCGCCCTTGCCCTCGCGGGCTGCTCGCCGACCGACGCGGCGGGGCAGAGCGACGGCGTCGAGATCGTCGCCTCGACGAACGTGTACGGCAGCATCGCGCTCGCGGTCGCAGGAGGCGATGCCGCGATCACGAGCATCATCGACTCGAGCACGCAGGACCCGCACTCCTACGCCGCGAGCGCGCACGATCGACTGGCCGTGACGAAGGCTGACATCGTCATCGAGAACGGCGGCGGCTACGACCCGTTCATGGATGCTCTGCTCGAGGGTGCGGGGAACCCCGTCGTGCTGCGTGCGAGCGAGATCTCGGGGCTCATGCCGGATGACGAGCACGACCACGCGGACGACGAGGCCAGCGAGGCGGAGCACGACCATGTCGAAGGCTTCAACGAGCACGTCTGGTACAGTCTCGAGGCCATGACGCGCGTCGCGCAGCGCCTGGCCGAAGAGCTCGGCGCGCTAGAGCCGTCGAAGGCGGACACGTTCGCGGCGAACAGCGAGCGCTTCACGGGAGAGCTCGCGGCTCTGCTCGACACTGTCCACGGCCTCGGCGACGAGCACGGCGGTGAGCAGGTTCTCATCACGGAGCCGGTGCCTCTCTATCTGCTCGAGGACGCGGGCCTCGTCAACATGACGCCGGCTGCCTTCAGCGAGGCCGTCGAGGAGGGAAACGACGTGGCCGCGACCGTGGTGAAGAAGATGCTCGACCTCGTCGACTCGGGTGACATCGCGCTGCTCGCCTACAATGAGCAGACCAGCGGCCCACTCACCGAGCAGGTGAAGAACGCGGCCGAAGCGGCATCCGTTCCGGTGGTGTCCTTCACCGAGACCCTGCGCGACGGCGACGACTACGTGAGCTGGATGACGGCGAACATCGACGCCCTGACGAAGGCACTCAACGCGTGAACACACCCGTGCACAACCATCCGAGCGACCCCGTGCTGTCGGTGCAGGGCGGGAGCCTCTCCTTCGGCCCACGTCAGCTCTGGTCGGGGCTCGACCTCGACGTGTGCCCGGGGGAGTTCCTCGCCGTGCTCGGGCCCAATGGCTCGGGCAAGACGACGCTGCTGAAGGCCGTGCTCGGCCAGCAGGAGCTCGACGCCGGCAGCATCCGCGTCAACGGGCACCCCGTGCGCCGCGGCGACCGGCAGATCGGCTACATTCCGCAGCAGAAGATCATCCCGCCCGGCACCCCCATGCGCGGCCGCGACCTCGTCGCGCTCGGCGTGAACGGGCACCGCTTCGGACTGCCGATCATGCGTCGCAGCGACCGTCGACGCGTCGACGCCCTACTGGAGGCCGTCGGTGCGAGCGCCTACGCCGACGACCCCGTTGGCAGCCTCTCCGGCGGCGAGCAGCAGCGGCTGCGCGTGGGGCAGGCGCTCGCGGGCGATCCGACGCTCCTGCTGTGCGACGAGCCGCTGTTGAGCCTCGACCTGCAGCATCAGCGGGGCGTGAGCGAGCTCATCGACCGCCGACGCCGCGAGGCGGGTACCGCGGTGCTGTTCGTCACGCACGATGTGAATCCTGTTCTGAACATGGTCGACCGCATCCTGTACTTCGCGGGCGGCAGATTCCGTGAGGGCACGCCCGAGCAGGTGCTGCGCAGCGACGTGCTGAGCGAGCTGTACGGCACGCCGGTCGAATGCATCCGCACGGGCGACCGCGTCGTCGTCATGGGCATCCCCGACGCCGAGACCCACGACCACCACGATCACCATGCGGGCCCGCACCCGGAGCCCGTCGCATGAGCGCCCTCGGCACCCTCGCGGCTCCGCTTTCCGCGGCATCCGACGACGACGGCATCTGGTCGAAGCTGTTCAACTTCACCGACTACGGCGAGCTGCTCGGGCTCGTGCACAACTCGATAATCGCCGCAGCGATTCTCGGCATCGTCGGCGGCCTCATCGGCGTGTTCGTGATGCAGCGCGACATGGCCTTCGCCGTGCACGGCATCAGCGAGCTCTCGTTCGCCGGCGCCTCGGCCGCCCTGCTGTTCGGGGTGAACGTCGTCGCCGGCTCCGTCGTCGGCGCGCTCATCTCCGCGGTCATGATCGGCGTCATGGGCGCGAAAGCCCGAGACCGCAACTCCATCATCGGCGTGCTCATGCCGTTCGGGCTCGGCCTCGGCATACTGTTCCTCGCCCTCTATCCCGGTCGGAGCGCGAATAAGTTCGGTCTGCTCACGGGACAGATCATCTCCGTCGACGACCCGCAGCTCGGCTGGCTCATCGGCATCAGCGTTGTCGTGCTCGCCGCCCTGCTGTTCATGTGGCGGCCCTTGAGCTTCGACAGCCTCGACGCCGACGTCGCGGCCGCTCGCGGAGTGCCGAGCCGTCTCATCTCGCTCGGCTTCATGATCGTGCTCGGCTTGATCGTCGCGGTCTCGGTGCAGATCATCGGGGCGCTGCTCGTGCTCGCCCTGCTCGTCACGCCCGCAGCGGCGGCGCTCCGCGTCTCGAGCTCACCGCTCATGGTGCCGCTGCTGGCGGTGCTCTTCGGCTTCGTCTCCGCAGTCGGCGGAATTATGCTCGCAATCGGCGGTTCGCTGCCGATCAGTCCGTACATCACGACGATCTCGTTCGTCATCTACATCGTCTGCCGGCTCATCGGCCTGCGCGCGAAGGCGCGGCCCGCGGTGCGCTGAGCCGCGTCAGGGGGTGCGGCGACGGCGCCCCATGTCGGCGACGCCGACCGCGAGCGAGAGGGCGAGAAGCAAGGTGACCGCGAGCATGCCCCGAAGGTACGCCTGGTGGTACGTCGCGATGCCGGTGTCGCGCCCGCCCGCCGCGAAGATCGTCGCGTAGTACAGGGCGAGACCGATGGCGGTGCCGACGGCCGTGCCGATGCGCTGTCCCAGCTGACCCACCGAGCCGGCGAGGCCGCCCTGGCTCACCCGGATCTCGTGCAGGGTGAGCGTCTGGTTCGGCGACACGACGACACCGCCCCCGGCGCCCGCGATCACGAGAGCGCCGGCCATGAGCCATGGCGTCGCGGCGGGTGTGGCGAACAGCGCCGACATGATCAGGGCCGCGATTCCGGCGAGAACGACGACGAGTCCCACGACAACGAGCGGTCGGCCGTAGGTGTCGACCATGGTGCCGCTGCGCCACGACGTGTAGGCGCTCACGAGCGCGAAGCCGATGCTCACCATGCCCGCGTACACCGGAAGAATACCGAGCCCTTCCTGCAGGTACAGCGTCGTGAGCAGGAACATGCCGGGAATCGCCGAGAAGTACAGCGTCGACAGCAGCGTCCCGTTGCGGAAGGACGCCACCCGAAACAGGTCAAGCGGAACGAGAGGATGCTTTCCGGATGCCGCATATCGACGCTCCCACGCGATGAACGCCGCCGCCGCGAGAACGAACACGACGAGCAGCCACCAGCGCGCCGGGACATCGGCGGGCGTTCCGGTCGTGAACAGGAACGGCCACATGAGGCTGATGACCGTCACCGCGAACAGGATCGTGCCGAGCGGGTCGAGCGACAGCTTTCCGGCGAGCCCGCGCGTCGTCGGCAGGAACTTCGCCGCGAGCACGAGCGCGAGGATGCCGAGGGGGAGGTTCATCCAGAAGATCCAGCGCCAGCCGCTCTGCTCGCCGCCCAGTGCGATGAGCAGGCCGCCGATCGTGGGACCGAACGCCGTCGACACTCCGATCATCGCGCCGAACAGGCCGAACGCCTTGCCACGCTCGCGTCCGTGGAACATCTGCTGGATGAGCCCGATCACCTGCGGCATCTGAATACCGGCCGCGACGCCCTGCAGCAGCCGAGCGACCAGAAGGACGTCGCTCGTCGGCGCGAGTGCGCACGCGACGCTCATGACGGTGAACAGCGTGAGGCCGATGATGAAGAACACTTTCCGGGAGCGGAAATCTCCCAGCCGCCCTGCGGGAACGAGCGCGAGTCCGAACGTGAGGATGTAGCCCGAGACGATGAGCTGCAGCGACGTCGACGACGCGTCGAGGGAGTGCTCGATCGCGGGCAGCGCCACGTTCACCTTCGTGAGGTCGAGGATGGTGAGCGCCGCCACGGTCACGCACACGGCGAACGCGCGCCAGCGCTGCGCGGGAGGGAGCTCGAGGGCCCCCGTCGGAGTGGAATCGGACATCGTCATCAGCCTATGCCGCCGTGCTCGCGCACGCCGCGCTCCCAGCGACCGTGACGCCGCTTCGGGATAGTCTTGAAACGGAAGACGCGGGAGGGATGTCATGGTCGTCAAGCGCAACACATGGCAGCGCGAAGCGGTGCGGGAGGCTCTCGATTCGAGCGATGGATTCATCAGCGCGCAAGGCCTCCACCTCCAGCTGCGCGACGCCGGATCGCACATCGGACTGGCCACCGTGTATCGCGCTCTCGCCGACCTCGCCACCGAGGGAGAGGCCGACTCGCTGCAGTCCCCCGAGGGGGAGGCCCTGTATCGTGCGTGCGAGAGCACAGGCCATCACCATCACCTCATCTGCCGCAACTGCGGGCTCACCGTCGAGATCGAAGCGGGCGAGGTGGAGCGGTGGGCGCGCGCCGTCGCCGCCGAGCACGGCTTCACCGACGCGCGGCACGTCGTCGACATCTTCGGCCTGTGCGAGAAGTGCTCCACGGCTTGACGCTCAGTCTCGGCAACCGGCTGTGGTAGAGTATCTCTTTGGCTGACCGGAGATCTCGACCGGTTGTGCCGTGTACACATCCCCCTCCTTCGCGGCGAGGGATGTCGTATGCCGACAAGAGATCTTGGGCAGGGCATCCGTCCTGCGGTATTGAAGGAGAACCACTATGGCAGCAGTGTGCCAGGTGACCGGAGCCGTCCCCGGCTTCGGACACAACATCTCGCACTCGCACCGACGCACCAAGCGTCGTTTCGACCCGAACATCCAGAAGAAGACCTACTACGTTCCGTCGCTTCGTCGTAACGTGACGCTCACGCTGAGCACCAAGGGCATCAAGGTCATCGACGCACGCGGCATCGAGTCCGTCGTCAAGGACCTTCTCGCACGTGGGGAGAAGATCTAATGGCTAAGGCTCAGGACGTTCGTCCGATCATCAAGCTTCGTTCGACGGCGGGCACCGGTTACACCTACGTGACCAAGAAGAACCGCCGCAACAATCCCGACCGTCTCGTGCTCAAGAAGTACGACCCCGTAGTGCGCAAGCACGTTGAGTTCCGCGAGGAGCGATAGGCATATGGCTAAGAAGAGCAAGATCGCGCGCAACGAGCAGCGCAAGGTAATCGTGGCCCGCTACGACGAGAAGCGTCGCGAGCTGAAGAAGGCACTCGTCGACCCGAACGGCACCGACGAGTCCCGCGAGGCCGCCCGCGTCGGCCTGCAGAAGCTTCCCCGCAACGCTTCGCCGGTCCGCGTCCGCAACCGCGACGCGATCGACGGACGCCCGCGCGGAATCCTCAACCGCTTCGGCATCTCGCGTGTCCGCTTCCGTGAGATGGCGCACCGTGGTGAGCTTCCCGGCGTGACCAAGTCGAGCTGGTAGACGACAACACCTCTGAAGGGGCGTCGGCATTCGTGCCGGCGCCCTTTCGGCATCCCCAGCGGCGTCACACGCGTCACACAGGTCCAATCCGGCCCCGACACGCCGGATAAATGTGCTCGAAACCCGCATAAATCCGCGAAATCACGCGGAACTCTGTTACATTCAACGAGTCACAGAGCCTCGGTGGGACTGCTCACAGGGGACAACACGAAGCGTGATCCACGCAGTAATCGTCCGAGGAGGACAACTCAATGGCTGATAAGTCGCTCAACAAGACCGAGCTCGTCGCGAAGATCGCCTCATCGACCGGCCAGAGCCAGGCCGCCGTCGGCGGTGTGCTCGACGCGCTGTTCGCCGAGCTTGCTGACGCGGTCAGCAACGGCGTCAAGGTTTCGGTTCCCGGCTGGCTCGCTGTCGAGCGCACCGACCGCGCCGCTCGCACGGGCCGCAACCCGCAGACCGGCGAGACCATCAACATCCCGGCCGGCCACTCGGTCAAGGTGACCGCTGGATCGAAGCTCAAGGCTGCCGCTAAGTAGCCAACAGCTCTCCGCTGTGGGGCGCCGCGCGTTCGCGCGGCGCCCCACAGCGCTTTCCGGCAGGCGGCGACTCCCAGCCGGTCAGGCTTACCCTTGAGGGGTGACCCGCTCCCTTCGCATCCTCGGCCCCGCCGTGCTCGTTCTGGCTGCCTTCGCCGCCGTGCTCGTCGGCCTGGTCATCGGCGGGGGAGCGGAAGCGCCGGCGATCGGCGATCCCGGCGCCGCCGTGCGCTGGGGCCTGCCGATCGCGAAGCTGCTCGTCAATCTCGGTGCGGCGCTCACTCTCGGCACGCTCACCGTCGCGCTGTTCGTGCTCGACGCCACCCGGCCCGCCTACGCGCGGGCCCTCGACGTCGCCGCGGCCGGTGCCGCTGTCTACGCGATCGCCTCCGCCGTCACCGGAGTGTTCACATTCCTCAACGTGACGGGCGCGTCGTTCTCCTTCGGCAGCGACTTCGGCCAGAAGCTCGGCTTCTTCTTCACCGACGTCGCGCTCGGCCAGGCGTGGCTCATCACGACACTCATCGCGGCCGCCGTGACCGTGCTGTGCTTCGCCGTGCGCGGTCAGACCGGCGTGCTCTTCGTCGGCCTTCTCGCGCTCGTCTCCCTCGTGCCCATGGCCGAGCAGGGACACGCGGCCGGTGCGGCAAGCCACGACGCCGCCGTGAACGGTCTCGGCCTGCACCTCATGTTCGCCGCCGTCTGGATCGGCGGGCTGCTCGCCCTCATCCTCGTGAAGAAGCAGCTCGACGGCGGCGAGATCATCGACGCGCTGCGCCGCTACTCCACGCTCGCGCTCATCTGCTTCATCGTCGTCGCGCTCTCCGGCTACGTGAGCGCGCAGCTGCGCATCGGCACGCTTCCGCAGCTGCTCACGCCCTACGGCCTTCTCGTCGTGCTCAAGGTCGCAGCGCTCATCGCTCTCGGCCTGTTCGGCGCGATCTACCGCCGTTGGATCATCGGTCGGATGCCGCAGACCGCGGCGGGAGCCGCGAAGACCGTGACGGCGGCCGCGGCGAAGCGCACGCGCATGTTCTGGTCCCTCGCCGTCGCGGAGCTCGCCTTCATGGGCATCGCCTCCGGCGTCGCTGCGGCGCTCGCGCGCAGCGCGACTCCCGTCCCACAGGAGGCTCCCGTCACGGGAACCCCCGCGATTCTCCTCACGGGGGACCCGCTTCCCGATCCGCTGACGGCGATGAAGTTCGTCACGGCATGGAACATCGACCTGATCTGGCTGCTCGTGTGCGGCTTCGGGCTCTTCTTCTACCTCGCCGGCGTGTGGCGGCTGCACAAGCGCGGCGACCGCTGGTCGCCGCTGCGCACCGCATCCTGGGTCGCGGGACTGCTCCTGCTGTTCTGGCTCACGTGCGGGGCCTCGAACGTGTACCAGGACTACATGTTCAGCGTGCACATGCTCGAGCACATGGGCCTGACCATGGCGGTTCCCGTTCTCCTCGTCCCGGGCGCGCCCATCACTCTCGCGATGCGCGCCATCCGCAAGCGCGACGACGGCTCGCGCGGAGCCCGCGAGTGGATCCTCATCTTCGTGCACTCGAGCTACGCGCGGTTCCTCAGCAACGGCGTCATCGCCGCCGTTCTGTTCGCCGGCTCCCTGTGGGTCTTCTACTACTCCCCGCTGCTGCGCTGGGCGATGGAGGAGCACATCGGTCACGAGTGGATGATCGTGCACTTCCTGCTCACCGGCTACTTGTTCGTCAACGCGCTCATCGGCATCGACCCGGGCCCCGAGCGCCTCGGCTATCCGATGCGGCTGCTGCTGCTGCTCGCGACCATGGCGACGCACGCTTTCTTCGGGCTCTCGATCATGATGAGCACCGGCCTGTTCGCCGCCGACTGGTTCGGCGCCATGGGCCGCACGTGGGGAGCGACGCCCATGGAGGACCAGTTCGTCGGCGGCGGGATCGCGTGGAGCGTCGGCGAGATCCCGACTCTCGCTCTCGCGATCGTCGTGGCCGTGCAGTGGGCCACGAGCGACACGAAGGACCAGAGGCGCATCGACCGTCGGGAGGCGCGCTCGGGCGACGCCGAGCTTCGCGCCTACAACGCGCAGCTCGCCCGGCTCGCCGAACGCGACCGCGTGTGAGGGCTACTCGGTGAGCAGCTGCGTCGTCAGGGTTCCGTCGGAGAAGAGATAGACGGCGCCCGACGCGGTGAACGGGACGCTGTCGCTGACGTTGCGGACCGAGCCGTCGGCGAGCGACTGGATGTCGACGTCGATCGTCGCGACGCCGTCGACAGCGGGGATGAGCCACGAGTCGCTGCCGGGAGTCAGCGTGATGTCCGGGTACGAGCCGATGCTCCATGCCGGCTGCCCCGACACCCGGTCGGACACGTGGTAGCCGAACGGGCAGCCCGTCGGCTGCAGCACCACTTGCTTCGCGCACGCGTCGAGCTGCGCATCGAACTGCTTCTGCACCGCATCGACGAGCGCGTCCGTCGGCTCGGCGTCGAGCGACGCCTCCTCGACGTTCGCGGGCGCGTCGGCGAACACGCGCTTGTCCTCGGAGACGACGAAGTCCGTGTCCGTCTTGAACGTATAGCTTCCCGGTGTGAACACGAGGATGTTCGCGATGTTCTCGAAATGCGCCTTCGCGCCCTTCTCCGAGACCTGGCGGGTGTCGAGCGCGAACCCGTTCATCTCGAAGACGGACGAGTGCTTGACGGTGAGGTTCACAGCCGCGAGGGGACTCGTCACGAACTCCCAGTGCCCGAACAGGCCGCCGACCTTCGTCAGCCGAAACGTCGTCTGTCCCGCGGTGCCGTCGAGCTCGTATGAATACGTGACCTCGTGCACGCCCTTCGCATCGACGGTGTCCGAGACGAACTGGACCTCCGTGGGGTCGGGCATGACGTCACGGCGGAGCATCGCCGTCGACGCGTTCTCGGGCAGCCCCGCCGCTTGGAGCCCTGCCGCGTCGAGGGCCACGCCCGGAACCTCGAGCGCCGCCGCGGCGTCCCCCCGCTGCAGTGCGTCGAAGTACTCGTTCACGACACCGCGCGCCCCATACACCGTGCGCTCGAGCGAGCCGACAGCGGACGCGGCCGCAGCGAGGAAGAGCACGCCGATGGCAGCCCACACGATGATCGCCCGCGTCTTCGCGGCGGAGCCCGAACGGGATTCGGCGTCGTGCGGCTCGCCGCTCTGCTGCGCGTCTACCTGAGTCACACGGCCATCCTAAGGTGAGCGGGGATGGCGGGCGACGGGGAGCGCTCCCCGTCGCCTATCATGGTGGGGTCGCCCGCGGGCGGCACGATAGCGAAAGAGGATGCCGCCATCAGTAGTCCCACGTTCGTCCTCGCCGCTGAGCAGCAGGCCGTCTTCGATCTGATCGAGAAGACGCGCGAGCACGTCTTCGTGACCGGACGCGCGGGCACCGGAAAATCCACGCTTCTCAACGAGCTCGCGTGGCGCACCGAGAAGCAGCTCGTCATCGCCGCACCGACCGGCGTCGCCGCGCTCAACGTGGGCGGCCAGACCATCCACTCCCTCTTCCGACTGCCGATCGGCGTCATCGCCGACAGCGACATCGAGCAGAACGACGCCGTGCGCAAGCTGCTGAACACCATCGAGACCCTTGTCATCGACGAGGTGTCGATGGTCAACGCCGACCTCATGGACGCCATCGACCGCAGTCTCCGGCAGGCGCGGCAGCGCAAATCGGAGCCGTTCGGCGGCGTGCAGATCGTGTTGTTCGGCGACCCCTACCAGCTCGCCCCCGTGCCGGGGGATCCGGAGGAACGCGCCTATTTCGCGGACACCTACCGTTCGATGTGGTTCTTCGACGCGAAGGTGTGGCTCGAGGCCTCGCTCACGATCGTCGAGCTCACCGAGATCCACCGCCAGCACGAGCTCGACTTCAAGCACATGCTCAACGCCGTGCGGCACGGGCAGGTGACGGCGGAGATCGCGGGTCGGCTCAACAGCATGGGCGCCCGCAGGCCGCCCGACGACGGCGTCATCACGCTCGCGTCCCGCAACGCGAGCGTGAACCGCATCAACAACGCGGCGCTCGCGCGGCTGCCCGGCCGCGCCCTGAGCGCGAAGGCGGAGATCAACGGCGACTTCGGCGGCCGCGCCTACCCGGCGGAAGAGACCCTCGAGCTCAAGGTCGGCGCGCAAGTCATGTTCTTGCGCAACGACAGCGTGCACGACGGCGGGCTGCGCTGGGTGAACGGCACGATCGGCACGGTCACGCGCATCACCTCGAACGTCTTCGTCGAAGTCGACGGCGAAGAGCACGAGGTCGAGCCGGCGACGTGGGAGAAATACCGCTACAGCTACTCCGCCGCCACCAAGCGGCTCAAGCGCGAGGTCGTCGCCGACTTCGAGCAGTTCCCGCTCCGGCTCGCGTGGGCCGTGACGATCCACAAGTCGCAGGGCAAGACGTACGATCGCGCCGTCGTGGACCTCGGGCCGCGCGCCTTCAGCCCCGGCCAGACCTATGTCGCGCTCAGCCGGCTGACATCGCTCGACGGACTGTACCTCTCCCGGCCGCTGCGGCCGAGCGACATCATCGTCGACCGCGACGTCGAGCGGTTCATGGCGGGCGTCACGCGCGTGCGCGGGGCGGATGCCGCCACGGCCGTGAGCCGCGCCGACTGAGCCGCCGGGCTCACCGCGAGTGCGGGCGCCCGCCGAGACGCTCGCGGGCCCTCGCGTGCAGCGCGTCGAAGGTGTCGCGCACCTCGTCGCGTTCCGTGACCTCGTGGGGCCATGGGATGCGCGTGTGGACGACATCGCCGGCGGCATCCGTGTACTCCCAATCTCCGCCGTCGCCGTCGAGGCCGACCATCGACACGTCGGAAGCCGTCGCATCGGCGAAGGCGTGCACGATCGCGCGACTGGCCTCCGCGTGGTCGTCGTTCAGATGGGCGAGCACGGCGTGGACGACATCGGCCTCGAAGTGGAGCGTCATGCAGCTAGCTAAGCAGGCGGGCTCGAGCTGCGCCAGACGTGTTCGGGTTCGATTCAGGCAACGTCGATACAATCCTGCGAGACGTCAGGGGGACATCGATGGTGGAGAAGCTCAGGCACGGCCGACGCGGTCTTTCGATTCTGGCGCTGGCAGGGGCAGGGCTTCTCGCGCTCACGGGCTGCACCGGCGATCCCGGGCCGACAGTGACGCTTCCCGCGCAGGCCGACGGAGAGCTTCCCGCGGAGACGGGCAAGCAGATCGATGACGCGGTCGCGAACGCCATGGCGATGGCCGCCGCTCCCGGAGCGATCGTCGGCGTGTGGGCGCCGTGGGCGGGCAGCAGCCTCAAGGGCTACGGCGTCACCGAGATCGACGGGAAGACGGAGGTCGAGCCGGACATGGCGTTCCGCATCGGCCAGAACACGCAGCCGATGACGTGCAGTGTGCTCCTCGCGCTCGTCGACAAGGGGAAGGTGTCGCTGAACGACAAGGTCGCGGACTACCTCCCCGGCACCGTTGGCCTCACGGGAATCACCTTCTCGAACCTGTGCACGGGAACCTCGGGGCTCGGCGGCTACCGCGGGAACCTCGACAACATCTTCATCCAGAACCCCGAGCGCATCTGGAGCCCGAACGAGCTCTACAACGACGGCATGGCCACGAAGGCCGCAGACCCCGGTGACACGTTCTCGCCAGCCGACACGGGCTACGTGCTGCTCGGCATGGCGCTCGAGGCCGCGACGGGCAAGCAGATGAACGAGCTGTACAACGAGTACGTGTTCACCCCCGTGGGGATGGACCGCAGCACCCTCCCCTCGCCGGCGAAGACCGAGCTGCCTGACTCGAGCCTGCACGCCTACGAGGCTCTCAAGGTCGACGGCAAGCTGCAGTGCGATGCGCCGTTCGACGAATCGAAGCTGTCGTCGTCGCTCGGCTACACCTCCGCCGGCGTCGTGTCGACAGCCGCCGACGTGCATGCGTTCTCGCAGGCGTTCGCGACGGGAGCGCTGTTCAAGAAGGGCACGGCCGACGTGCAGAAGCAGACCCGGCCGATCGGCGACAAGGCGGAATCGTGGCAGCAGTACGGCTTCGGCACCTACCACTACGGTCCGCTCTACGGCCAGGCGGGAGACGTGCCCGGCTTCATCACCGCGTCGCTCAGCGATCCGTCGTCGGGCCTCACGATCGTCGTCATGCTCAACAACTCAACGGCCGGCTCCGGCCTCGCGCTCGACCTCGCTATGCAGCTCGCCTCGTACGCGTCAAAGGTGCCGGCGGCGAAGGGGAACACGGCGCCCGGTCTCGACCTGCCGTGGTCCGCCGGCCAGATGCAGGATGCCATCGGCAAGCTCGCCGTCTGCCAGTGAGCCGGGCGCCGCAGCTCAGCTGCGCTGCAATTGCGGGACGATGCCCGTGACGGCATCCGCGAATGCGCGGGGAGCATCGTGCGCGGCGAGTTCGGCAGCGACCTCGCGTGCTCGGCCGCTTCGGGCGACAGCATCGGCGACGGCCTCCCGGAGCCTCTCGACTGTGAGCCGCGCCGCGGGGACCGCGACGCCCGTGCCCGCCTCGACGACGCGGCGAGCGATCTCCGGCTGATCCCGGCCGAACGGCACGGCGACGACCGGCACGCCCGCCCGAGTCGCCTTCCCCACGATCCCCATCCCGCTGTGCGTCACGACGGCGGCAGCCCTCTCAAGCACGGGCGCGTGCGGCACGAAGCGCTCGGCGCGCACGTTGCCCGCGCTCGGCAGCGCTGCGCCGTCAAAGGCGTCGGCGAGCGTCAGCAGCACGCGGTACGGCTGGTCGCGCAGAGCCTCGACGGCGACGCGGGCGAGCGACTCGTCGCCCTGGTAGTCGGTCGAGCACGTGACGAGGATCCACGGATCACCCGGCTCCGACAGATAGTCCGGCGCGGCCGCGGGCGGATCCCATGCCTGGAAGCCGACGAGGCGAACGTTCGAGGGGAGGCGCCGGCGCGGATACTCGAGAGGCTCGCCCGTGAGGCCGAGAACCAGATCCGGCCGCGTGTACTGGTCGAGCGGCGACGCGAACTCCGGCAGCCCGGCTGAGCGTCGGAGCCCGTTGAGCCCCGGGAGCATCGCCTTGCCGAACGCGCGCTCGACGAGCGGCCACAGCGCGGCATCCCTGACTCGCCCCAGTGCGGAGCGCGCGGGTGCGAGGCCGAGGCTGTAGGGCGGGATGCCGGGCTCGGGAAGCGGCAGAAGGGACGGCATCGCGAGCGCCCAGGGGAGGCGGCTCGCCTCCGCGTGCACGAGCGCGCCGTACGCGTTCGCGTCGACGATGAGCGCGTCGGGGCGGAACTCGCGAATGGCGTCGTCGAGATCCGCGCCGTCGAGCGCCCCGCGCCGCATGACGTCGGTGAGTCCCGACAGCAGCCGCTCCTTGCTCGAGCGCGCCCGGTAGTCGGTGACCTCCACGTCGAGGATGCGGGGGTCGACGGCGCTCGCCTCGAGACCCACGGCAGCCAGCGAGGGCAGCGCTTTCGACAGGGTGCGAACGTGCACGTGGTGGCCGCGGCGCTGCAACTCCAGCAGGCCGGGGACGAGGGGGTACAGGTGCCCGGAGGCGGGCGAGGTATACGCGAGAATGCGTGACATGAGAATTCCTCACTGGTCGTGTGTAATTCACTAGTATGCGCTACTATTCATTTGTGTCAAGTACTAATGAAAAGAAATCCTCGGAGCGGCGCCGTTACCACATGGGTTCCCGCAATGCCGCGGCGCAGCGCACGCGCACCGTCATCCTCGACGCGGCCGAGCGCCTCTTGGCCGAGCGCTGGTACGACGAAGTGACCCTCGCCGATATCGCGCGCGAAGCGGGAGTGTCGCAGCAGACGATCGTGAACCACTTCGGCTCGAAGGGGCAGCTGTACCTGGTCGGTCTCGAAGAGCGCACGGGGCCCCGCATCACGAAGCACCGCGCCGCCGTGCGCGTCGGCGATCTGGCGTCCGTCGTCGACGTCGCCGTGAGCGACTACGAGCAGTCGGGGCCGGGAACGCTGCGCATGCTCGCCCTCGCCGATCGGATCGACGCGCTCGCCGAGGCCGCGGAGTACGGCCGGCGCGCCCATCGCGCGTGGGTGGAGTCAGCGCTCGCCCCGCAGATCGCGGCGCTCGATCCGGCCCGGCGCGCGCGCGCGACGCGGCTTCTCGTCGCCGCGCTCGACGTCTTCACGTGGGCTCAGCTGCGGCAGGCGCAGGGGCTCGACGCTGCCGCGACGCGGGCGGACCTCGAGGCTCTCGTCGAAGGGATCCTCGCTCACGCGGCGTGAGGCCGCGCAGCGCGGCTGACACGGCGCGCGCGTGCTCCTAGGCTGGGGGCATGGCGATCACACCCGACACCAAGGACTGGACGTGGGTCATCGAACGGCGCTGCCCCGAGTGCGGCTTCGACGCGAGCACGCTCGAGCTCGACGAGGTCGGTGACATGGCGCGCACGAACGCGGGCATCTGGGCCGAGGTGCTCGAGCGCCCCGACGTGGCCGTGCGCCCGGACGCCGCCACGTGGTCACCGCTCGAGTACGCGTGTCACGTGCGCGACGTGCACAACGTCTTCGCCGAGCGGCTCGTGCTCATGATGACGCACGACGACCCCGAGTTCGCGGACTGGGATCAGGATGCCGCGGCCGAGGCCGGCGCCTACGCCGAGCAGGATCCCCGCGACGTGTCGACGCAGCTCATGGAGGCCGCATTCGGCACGGCCGAGGCGTTCGACGCGGTGCCCGCCGAGTACGCCGCGCGCACGGGACTGCGCAGCAACGGCTCCCGGTTCACGATCGAGACGCTTGGGCGCTACTACGCGCACGACCTCGTGCACCACGCGTGGGACGTGACGCGCGACCGCGGCTGACCGCGCCGGCGGCATCCGACAAAAACGCTCAGCCGAATGCCGGGAATCTGCCGTAGCATGAACTCAGCGATCGGCGATCTGCCTTTGGCTTTCATGCGGCCCCGGCCGCCGATCGAGTTGGTGTTCTATCTCTTTTCCCTCATTGCCCATCGGGCAGTTGGGTGCTGTCAGGGCGACGCGGCCCCGCATCCCCGGTGCAGCGAGCATCACTCGCTCGTACACTGACGTCTCCCGCGCGGTGAAAGACCTCGGTCTGCTGAACCGCACGCACCTGTTCTACGCCGTTCTCGGCGGAGCGCTGACGCTGAGCCTCGTCGGCGCGGCCGTCGGCTTCGTCCTGCTCGGCGACAGCTGGTTCCAGCTGCTCATCGCCGGGGCGCTCGGCGTCATCTTCACGCAGTTCGCCTTCTTCGCGCACGAGGCGTCGCACCGCCAGGTGCTCGCCTCGGGGCCCGCGAACGACCGCCTCGGCCGGTTCATCGCCACGTTCGTCGTCGGCATGAGCTACTCGTGGTGGATGAACAAGCACAACCGCCACCACGCGAACCCGAACAAGCTCGGCAAGGACCCCGACATCGAGGTCGACACGATCTCGTTCGTCGAGGAGGATGCCGCGAAGGCTCGCGGACTCATCGCGCTCATCACCCGCAAGCAGGGATACCTCTTCTTCCCGCTGCTGCTCGGCGAGGGCGTCAACCTGCACTACCGCTCCATTCGCACGCTCTTCGCCGCGGGAAAGGTGAAGGGCCGCGCGATCGAGTTGGCGCTCATCGCCGCGCACTTCGCCCTGTACCTCACCGTGCTGTTCGCCTTCCTGCCGCTCGGCATGGCGTTCGCGTTCCTCGGCGTGCAGCTCGCGGTGTTCGGCGTCTACATGGGGGCATCCTTCGCGCCCAACCACAAGGGCATGCCCCTCGTGCCGCGCGATGCGAAGCTCGACTTCTTCAGCAAGCAAGTGCGTACCTCCCGCAACATCAGCGGAGGCTGGTGGGCGAGCGCCCTCATGGGCGGGCTCAACTATCAGATCGAGCACCACTTGTTCCCGAGCATGCCGCGCCCGCACCTCGCGCGGGCGCGCGAGATCGTGCGCGAGCACTGCGCGACGCTCGGCGTGCCCTACACGGAGACCACTCTCGTGAACTCCTATGCGATCGTGATCGCATACCTCAATCGCGTCGGCCTCGCCGCGCGCGACCCCTTCGACTGTCCGCTCGTCACCCAGTTCCGGCGTGTCTGAGCGGCCCACAGACCCGGGTGCGACCGCACCCGACACGACGTTCGCCCTCAACCGAGCGTGAACGATGGAGCCGCACGAGCGGCTCCCGCAGAATAAGGAAAGAAATACATGGCAACTGGCACCGTCAAATGGTTCAACGCTGACAAGGGCTTCGGCTTCATCGCTCCCGACGACGGAAGCGCTGACGTCTTCGCGCACTTCTCCGCCATCTCGGGCAACGGCTACCGCTCGCTCGACGAGGGACAGAAGGTGGAGTTCGAGACCGCCCGCGGCCCGAAGGGTCTGCAGGCCGAGAACATCCGCGCTCTCTAGGCTCGCGCCACCTCGCGACGCCGCCCTGTCCCCACGTGGGGCCGGGCGGCGTCGTGCACTGCGGATGCCGCCGGCCGCGGCATCCGCTCGCTCACTGGGTCTTGACGACAGTGAGCAGGAAGACGCAGTCCTCGACGGCGGTGACCTTGTGCGTCGCATCGGGGACGATGATGAGATCGCCGACCCAGCCCGACCACGACGCGTCCGCCGTCGCGAGCTCGAGCCGACCGTGCAGCACTTGCACGGTTGCCTCGCCGGGATTCTCGTGCTCGGCCATGACGACGCCCGCACGCAGGGCGACGAGAGTCTGCCGCAACTGGTGCTCCTGGCCGCCGTAGAGCGTCTTCGCGCTGCGTCCGCTCGACCCCGAGAGCGCGTGCTCGAGCTCGTGCCGCGCCAGAGCCGTCAACGATGTCTTCTGCACGAGCGTCCTCCTCGCCGTTGAATGCTCCTGCCAGTCTGCCCGGCCCGCGCGGCGATGTCACGCGTGCGGCGTGAATCACGCTCGACGTGGGTACTGTTCCGGTATGACGTTCAACGACAATGCGAATCTGGGCGGCGGCGGAGGCGATCGCGTGCGCAAGCGCGGCCGCGGGGTCGCGATCGGCGGCGGGATCGGCGGAGTCGGCCTCATCGCTGTCTTCCTCATCTCGCAGCTGTTCGGCGTCGACCTCTCGGGGCTCGTCGGCGGGGGAACCGGCGGTGGCGGCGAGGTGGCCGGGGAGTCGCTCGAGAACTGCCAGACCGGCGCAGACGCGAACGCGAGCGCCGAATGCCGGGTCAAGGGCGCCGCGGCATCCCTCGACGACTACTGGGAAGACGAAGTGCCCGCGCTCGGCGGACAGTACGCGCCGCCGCAGGAGGTGACGCTGTTCACTGACGCGACGCAGACCGGATGCGGGTCTGCGACGAGTGCGACGGGGCCCTTCTACTGCCCGAGCGACGAGCACATCTACGTGGACGTGTCGTTCTTCGACCAGCTGCGCAGCCAGTTCGGCTCGAGCGGAGGCTCGCTCGCGCAGATGTACGTGATCGCGCACGAGTGGGGCCACCACGTGCAGAACCTTCTGGGGGATCTCGACCGGTACTCCGACGGGCAGACAGGGCCGGAGTCCAACCAGGTGCGCATCGAGCTGCAGGCCGACTGCTACGCCGGAGCGTGGGTCGCCGCGGCCTCGAAGACGAAGGACGAGCAGGGCACGACCCTGCTCAAGCAGCCGACCGACGCTCAGATCGCCGACGCGCTGAGCGCCGCCGCCGCTGTCGGTGACGACCGCATCCAGGAGAAGGTGCAGGGCCAAGTCACGCCCCACACCTTCACGCACGGAACGAGCGAGCAGCGGCAGTCGTGGTTCACGAACGGCTACCGCGGCGGCGCCGAGGCGTGCGACACCTTCTCGACGCGATCCCTCTAGGTCTCGCGGGGGTTCAGCCGCCGAAGTGGCGGGACATGCTCGGGTGGGCGGCGAAGGCGGCGAGCAGGCGCTGCGCCTGCTCGAGCGACGGGAACGCGCCGCGGTAGCGGCCGAGCGGGTCGTGGGCCTGGAACTGCCCGTCGACGCGGTCGACCGAGCCGGCGAAGCTGCCGCGCACCGTGGCGACCCACAGGCCGGCGTCCGCCTCGCGCCACGAGAAGTCGGAGGCGGTGATCGTGCGTGCGGGGGCGGTGGGGTTTGTGATTGTCATCGAGAAGTCCTTTCCTTTTTCGTCGGCGTGCTCGAGCGCGCTCTCAGAGGTAGTACGCGGCGGCGATCGCGCCGCCGATGATGAGCGGCGTGCAGGCGATGCCGACGCCGGTTGCGATTCCGAGCAGGATGCGGTCGCGCGCTGCTTCGCGCACCTCGCTGAATCGGCTGCGACGGGAAGGGACGAATGTTTCGCCGAAGGTGACGCTCATGGTGGCTCCTCTCCACGGCCCGGCCCCCGAGTGGGGGTGGTGAGAGCAAATCTGCCACCGCTCAGCGAGAGCGGCAAAGTGGAGAGCGAACCCTTGCCGAGTGGGCGACGGCTCTGCTAAGGCGCGCGTGCGCGGCTATCAGCGTCGGCGTGAGGTGAGGGGCCCGGCTGCAACCCCCGATGCAGAACCGGGCCCCTGAGGGCCACCGGCTACGATCGGCCGTGTGGCGGCAGGCGTCGGCACCTTCCGAGACGTCGGAGGGTCTGCGGGCGCACTGATTCCCCACAACAATTACATACCATTCGACCGGTTTTGCAAAGTGGGCCGCGCACTGTGCGGAAACATTGAGAAACACCCGGCTACTCTGGAAGAGCCGAGGTGCCGGTGAGCCTCGACAACCGAAGGGGTCCACGTGGCACAACAGCAGCGTGCTCAGGCCACGAGGCAGCGCATCCTCGAGGCGGCCGCCGATGTCGTGCAGCGCAAGGGATACCTCAACGCCTCGCTGTCCGACATCGTCGAGGCTGCGGGCGTGACGAAGGGCGCTCTCTACTTCCACTACCGCTCGAAAGAGGACATCGCCCACGCGATCGTCGACACCCAGCACGCGCGAGCGCGCGAGGGCGCCATGGGAATCCTCGAACGCGTGACGGATCCGCTGCGCATCATGCTCGAGATGTGCCACGATCTCTCGCAGCGCATGCAGCACGACCCCATCACCGCCGCCGGCATCCGGCTGACGACCGACACGACGACGTTCAAGACCCCCGTGAAGGATCCGTACACCGACTGGATGCAGACCTTCGCCGGGCTCGTGCGTCAGGGCCAGGCCGAAGGCCGCTTCGTGCCCGACATCGACCCCGACTCCTTCGGGCAGTTCATCAGCCCCGCCTACACAGGCGTGCAGCTCGTCGCCGACGCGATCACGGGCCGCCGTGATCTCGACGCGCGTCTGAACCGCATGTGGAAGATCCTCGTGCTCGCCCTCGTCCCGGCGACGGATGCCGCTGCCGCGCGGCAGCTGGTCGACGAGGTCTTCGGGCCCGCACCCGAGGTCACTCTGCCCTGAGGTCAGCCCGTGACCGCAAGCGCGAGCGTGGTGACGGGAACCGCGACCACGACGACGAGCGCGCCGAGCAGCGCAAAACGGCCCCACGAGACGTTCTCGCCCATCGCGCGCAAGCGATCGTGCCACAGCAGGGTGGCGAGGGACGCCCACGGCGACACGAGCGGGCCGACGTTGACGCCGATGAGCACAGCGGCGAGCCGAACGGGCGAGTCGCCGGCCGGCTCGAGCAGCAGGTAGGCGGGCAGGTTGTTCGCGAGGTTCGCGCTCACCGCACCCGCGCCGGCCAGTCGGAGCAGGTCGGGGAGCGACTCTCCACCGCCGAGGGCCGCGACGACGAGCTGGGAGGCGCCGTGCGCGTGCAGCGTCTCGACGATGACGAAAAGGCTCGCGGCGATCATGAGCACGCGCCACGGGATGAGACGGATCGAGACGAAGCCGGGGCGGCGCCACTCGAATACGCCAGCCATCGCGATCGCCGCGACGCCCGCGGTGATGCCAACGGGGATGCCGGTGACGAGAAGCGGGACCGTGGCTGCCACGAGCACCGCCATGCTGAGGAACAGGGGACGATCGGCGACAGCCGCCGCCGGTGCGGTCGCGTAGCGCCCCCTGAGCGCGCGGCGATTGACACCGACGAGCAGGGCGAGACAGCACACGACAGCGGCGACAGCGGGCACGCCGAAGGCGGCAGCGAACGCCGTCGGCGTCAGCCGCAGCCGGTCGGCCGCGAGCAGGTTCGTCAGATTCGACACGGGAAGGAAGAGCGATGCCGTGTTGGCGAGCCACACGGCGGTGAGCGCGAACACGAACGCGGGAGCGCCGATCCGGCGGGCAAGCATCACGACCACGGGAGTGAGAAGCACGGCCGTCGTGTCAAGGGAGAGAAACGCCGTGCAGCACACGCACAGCGCGACCACGAGCAGCCAGATGAGACCGATCCGGCCGCGCCCGAAGCGGGCGAGCGCAGCCGCGATGCCGACGAACACGCCCGCCGCGCTCGCGAGCTCGGCGACGACGGTGATCCCGGCGACGAAGGACAGAACCGGTATCGCGCGGTCCGCGAGGCCTGCGGCATCCTGAACGGGAAGAGCACCCGAGACGAGGCACGCGAACGCGAGGGCGGGGAGCGCCAGAACGGCGTAGCGCCACCGTCGTCGCCGTCGGCTGCTCATGCTCGGATTCTAAGCACGAAGCCGCGCCGATCCACGCCCGAGAAGGGCGTCATCATCCCTCAGAACAAGCGTCTTGACAGGGGACGGCGCGGGTGTAGTGTCATCCTTCGTGACAACTGAAGGACGGTCACCGAAACGGTGGCTGCTCGGCGAACCCCTGCCGAACGAGAAGCTTGACGAACAGCTTTTGAGCAAGCGCCTCGCGCTCCCCATCTTCGCGAGCGATGCGCTGTCGTCTGTCGCCTACGGGCCTCAGGAACTGCTGATGATCCTGACAATCGGCGGTCTCGCGTTTCTGAGCTTCGCCCCGTGGATCGCGCTCGCCGTCATCCTGCTGCTCGTGACCGTCGTCGCATCGTACCGGCAGCTCATCAAGGCGTACCCGTCCGGCGGCGGCGACTACGAGGTCGCGCACAAGAACCTGGGGGAGAAGGCCGGGCTCGTCGTCGCCTCGGCGCTGCTCGTCGACTATGTGCTGACGGTGTCGGTGTCGGTCGCGAGCGGCGTCGACAACATCATCTCGGCGATACCGGAGCTCGGCGGCATCCGGGTCGAACTCGCCGTCGGCTTCGTCGTCGTGATCGCCGCCGCCAACCTGCGCGGCGTTCGCGAGGCGAGCACGGCGTTCGCGATCCCCACGTACGTGTTCATCGGCAGCATCGGCGTGATGATCGTCACCGGGCTGGCCCGCACGATTCTGGGCGATGCGCCCGTCGCGGAGTCCGCCGGCTACGGCGTGCACGGCGCCAGCCTCACGCAAGCGGCGATCGTGCTGTTGCTGCTGCGCTCGTTCGCGAGCGGCTGCAGCGCCCTGACCGGCGTCGAAGCCGTCGCCAACGGCGTTCCCGCGTTCCGCGTGCCGAAGATCCGCAACGCCCGGGCCACGCTCGCGCTGCTCGGCGGCATCGCGATCGCCCTGTTCGCAGGACTCACGTCCCTCGCGCTCATCACGCGCGTGCATTACGCGGAACAGCCGTGCGATCTGGTCGGCTGGGCGACCTGCGCGACCGACCCGCAGCGCAGCGTCATCGCCCAAGTCGCGTCGGCCGTGTTCGGCGACAACTCCCTGCCGTTCTTCATCGTCCAAGCCGCGACGGCTCTCGTGCTGCTTCTCGCGGCGAACACCGCGTTCAACGGCTTCCCGCTGCTCGGCTCCGTTCTCGCCCGCGACGCGTACGCGCCGAAATCGCTCAACAGCCGCGGCGACCGGCTCGTGTACTCCAACGGCGTCATCCTCCTGGCGCTCGCGGCCATCGTGCTGCTCGTGATCTTCCAAGCGAGTCTGACGCACTTGATCCAGCTGTACATCATCGGCGTCTTCGTGTCGTTCACCCTCGGGCAGAGCGGAATGGTGAAGCACTGGATTCGACTGCTGAGGGCGGGCGATCCCGCTCGCGCAAGCACCGTGCGCAGCCTGTGCATCAACGCGTTCGGCGCGGTTCTCACGTTCAGCGTGCTCGTGGTGGTCACGATCACGAAGTTCACGCACGGCGCGTACCTCGTGTTCATCTTCATGCCCGTGCTGTACACGCTCATGCTCGGGGTGAATCGGTACTACCGCGATGTCGCGAAGGAAGTCGAAGTCGACGCGACGACAGTGTTCGGCAGCAACCGCGACCACGCGATAGTGCTCGTCGGCGGATTGCAGAAGCCCGCGCTCAAGGCCCTGGACTACGCGATCGCCTCCCGCCCGGACAGCATCGAGGCGGTGCATGTCGCGACGGGCGACCACGACACCGCCGCTCTCAAACGGGACTGGAAGAAGCAGAACATCCACATCCCGCTCACGATCGTCGACTCGCCCTACCGGGAAGTCGGTCTACCGCTGATCGAGTACATCGAACGGCGGCGCAAGGAGCGCGGGCCCGAGCTCGTCACGGTCTACCTGCCGCAGTACATCGTCGGTCACTGGTGGGAGCAGCTCCTGCACAACCATCGGGCGCGGCGCATCAGCCGGCAGCTCATGCTCGCCCACGGAGTTTCCGTCACGCTCGTTCCGTGGCTGCTCGACTCGTCCTCGCTCATCTACGGTCGCCGCTCCCGCCCGCTTCCGGGTCAAGACAGGCGCGGCGAACCGGTCCGGCCGGTCGCCCGGCGCCCGCTTCGCCCCGCCTCCGAAGCGCCCCGTACCGGCACGAGCAACAAGCGAAGAAAGCGCCCGGTGGGCAAGTAGCGAGAAGACGGCACGCTGCTGTTGATCCTCCGCGAGAGCTGGTGGAAGATGATCGTACGGCGTGGCCCGCACGCTAACACTGATCGGGCGGAGAACAATGCCTGAGCCAGCCCCGGACAATGTGATCGTCGTCGGAATCGCACCGACGCGCATCGACGAGATCGTCGAGGTCGCGGCGAGCCTCGCGCAGGATCTCGGCGCGTCACTCGTCATCGGCCATGTGATGATCAACACGTCCCTCGTCGAGTACTCTCCGGCGTCGACGCGGGACGGGCTCTCGCTCGCGCCCGCCGTCGACGAGGAGATGGAGGAACTCTCCCTTCACATCGGAGAGCGGGTCGAGTCCGTTGTCGCCGGCCGCGCACCGTGGAACCTCCGCATGCTCGGCGGAGATCCGGCGAAGGCGCTCGGCCGACTGTCAGCCGAGCTCAATGCGCGACTCATCATCGTCGGAGGAGTGCGGCGCGGAATGATGCACGAGGTTGAGGACGTGATCAGCGGCTCGATTACAGCCGCGCTGACACGACTCCAGGATCGACCGGTCGTCGTCGTGCCCGCGCGGCGGCGCTGAGCGCGCTCGCTCAGCTCTTGTCGCGGATGTCGCGCAGGAAGTTCCCGACGTTCGCGCGCAACGCCTCGATCTGACGCTGGCGTGCCGCCTCCACGTCGAACCCGATGTAGGCCGTCGGCGGGCGGCGGCGCGCGTTGGCGGAGCACTCGAAGTTCGCGCAGACGAGCGTCCCCACGGTGTTGCCGTTGCGGCCTGACTGCCCGGCCCGTTTGGCGCTGTAGAACACGACGTCGTTGGGCAGGTGGACGTCCTCGCACCATGAGCACTGCGGGCGCGTGCGTGTCTTCGCCTCGGCCTGCTTCAGCATGATCCCGACGGGCTGACCATCGAGCACAGCGACGACGTACCCGACCTTCGGCAGTTTCGGATCACGCCAGCCGAGGAAGTCGAGCGCGTCCCAATCCAGATCGTCGAAGTTCGCAGGAAGGGTGAGGGCGCTGCGTTCGCGCACAGACGCGTTGATGAACGACGCGCGGATTTGTTTTTCGGTCAAGGACAGCATGGTTGCCTTCGCGTTTGATGGCTCGCGCGGCGAGCCTGATGAGTCGAGCTGCGGATGCCGCCGTCGGCGTGGCGCAGCGAGGGAAGCGCCCGATGGGCGCACTGATCCCCGGAAGCGGGGCGAAGGCGCTATCTCGCGTCGGCGAATGAGACGCCGACGACCTCCAGACGCCCAACGGGCGGAGCAAGTGAGATGAGCTGTGGCACGCGACAAGAGTACGCGCGAGGCGACGCGATGTCGAACGGAGCCGCCAAGGCCGGTGCAACGGCGTCTCCACCGCTAGCCATTGCATAGTCCTCGTGCAATCACCGTATCGCCCAACGTTGCGCCGCCTTTGGCGTCCGTGTCGGGGAGAGCCCGCTTCTGCCCTCGATATATGCCACATTGTGGATCGGCACTCTCATCGCCGCGGTGAGTATCCCAGGTGGGCGTGGCTGATCGTCCCGCCGGTGTACAGCAACACGACTGAGGCGCGTTGGAGAATGACACGAGTGAAGTGACTGAACCCTTGGCGGTTTATCGTTCCTGCAAAGGAGGAGTCCGTTTCCATCGCGGCTCTGGCGTGGGAACGGTTGGGTGCCTACCGTGGCGCTCATCCTCGCGCTCCACGACTCGGGGAAAGTGCGAGTGACCGGATGCCACAATCTCTGCTGCGGCAGCCAGGAGCAAGGACGCGCGGGCGCGCTTGAGTGTGGCAACTGTGAAGCGCTCGAACGTTTCAGACTCCATGACAATGACTCCGACCTTGTCTGATGAATGATCGAGGCGTATCGCACATATGCTACGGGCCAGCATGGTGAGCGATTTCACGCTCAGTGAACTCCGACTCTTGAATCAACGATTCCCAGCTTTGCCGGTCGGGGGCATCAAAGTTTTCAACAGCGCTCCCAGCTGCCCATGCTGCTCCGATAGTGCCTTTCCAGAGCGGATAAGATGGCCGTCCTCTTCGCTCAAGATTGGCGTTCTCGGAGACACGAGCAAGTAGAACGAATTCATCGTCTTCCACCGAATATGTCCCTTCTCGGCATACATGACTTTTTCTTTCGCAAGTGACCGGTCCACCTACCTGAAGAACTCAAGCACGCGCGGGCATTGAGCATTGCTCGCATTCTCGCTGCAACTGACCTGGCTTTTGTCGCATTTTCTCGCATAGTTGACCTGTTGGGCGTTCGGCTGGATGGCATTGAAAAAGGCGGAGAGACTGCGAGTCTCTCCGCCTTTTCGGTCGGGGCGTTTAGTGAGTGGTGTTGAGTATTCTCATGTGGTCGGGGCAGAGCGGGCAGCCGCGAAGTTCTCGGCGGTGTGCTGCGGTGTGACGGTAGTCATGGCCCGCGGCTAGGCATCTCCACCAGAACTCACCCTCGCCGGCGAGGACGCGCTCCGGCGTGTGTCTGTTCTTGTATGGGTGCCATTCGCTGACGAGGTCGGCGTGGGTCGTGGCCAAGTCGTTCCTGCCTTGGATGACGCCTGATTTTGCGCAGCGAGTGCAGGGGAATCCACGTGCGCGGAGGTCGACGCGTTGCCAGTAGTGGTGCCCGCTCGCGCAGACCCATGCGACTTTCTTGTGAAAGGTTGCGTCGATGTCCTCCGGCGTGAGCTTGTTTTCTTCGTAGTCCCATTCCGCCGCGAGATTCGGGTGTGTTGCTGAAAGATGGCGACCGTTTTTCCGGAGTCGTTCGTGGGCGCATGTGTGGCAGCGATGGCCGCTGAGCCAGTCGACGGGACTCATGATGTACTCGTGGCCCTTGGGGCATACCCATCTAACAGCTCGGCTAGACCCGGCCGAGTAGTTGTGTGGGCCTCCTGTGTCATCGAGGTGCTTCCATTCGCTGAGGACTTCAGGATGGGTTGTAGCGATGTCGTTGACGCCGGGCACGATTTTGCGGTTCATGCAGACGGGGCAGCTGGTTTGGTTGAACGCGCGGTTGGTTGGGCGGGTCTTGTAGCTGTGGCCCTGGGGGCATGTCCACCAGTAGTGCTCCCGGCTGGCGGCTCTGAATTGACGTGGCGTGATGCCGCTCTTCTTGACGTCGAGTTCGGCGGCGAGTTCGGGGTGGGTGGTAGCGAAATCATTCCAGCCCGGTTCGAGCACGTGGTTTCGGCAGGTCGGGCAGTGTCTCACGCGCCTTTTTTGGGGTTGGGGGACACGTGTGGTTGCGGCTTCTTGCGCGATGTATTCGTGCCCGCTTTCGCAGACGAGCAAGGTCGGCCGGGTGAGCGTGTGTTCGCCTCGGACCACCAGCCGGCTGGCGCCGAGGTCCGCAGTGAATTGTTCGGCGCTGGCGATGCTGTCTTCTGTGACGTCGAGGTACTCGCTGAAGGGAGCGAGTTTGCCAGTGTGTTTTGCGAAGTGCCTGGCGAGGTCTGCGCGCACATGCTGGTCGTGTGCCCAGGTGCGCTCGTACGGCTCCTGTCGTGTAATTGAGCGTCTGATGGCGGCGAAAGTCGGCCTGAGGTGCAGCCATAGCCCTCGGGAAATGTTGTAGTCGAGCGCGCCGATGGTGCGGCGAATCTGGTGTTCGAGGCGGGCGTAGGCGGTGACGTAGGTGATGGCGGGGTCGAGCACGTTGCGTTGGAACGAGTCGCTGGCGAGCATGGCGGCGAGTGCGACGACTTTGAGGAATGACGCCGCTTCGGCTGCACGGTTGCCGACGCTCGTCGACGCGGGCGCCACGAGGGCGAGAAGGAACGCGTAGAGGTAGGGTGCGATGTGGTTTCGGTCGGCAAGACGCTTGAACGTCAATGCGGCGGCGTGGACTTCGTCACTCACAGGATGTTGCTCCTCGACTGGGGTGTGGAGTCCGACCCAGCGGGCGTGTTTGAGGCAGACGGGGTTAGAGAAGTGCGGGTGCTGTTTCACCTGTGCTCCGTGGGCGCAGAGTAGACACATCCAGCGCTCTTCGAGCCCGGTGTTGCACTGTGGGCAGGAGCTGCCGTCTTCATGATGGGCCGGGGCCGGCGGCTTCTCCAGTTCGGAGACCTTGCGGCCGGTGAGTTCGGTTAGCAGCTGCGACCAGGTGGCGTTCTTGCTCGCGGTCGACTGGTCCGGGGTAGCAGCGTTGGTGAGGGACCGTCGGTGCGTGGCATCGCAGATATTTGCGTGGAGTACGCGGCCGCTGTAGCTCTCGAACGTCTCTTTGTCGCGGGGCCGCACCGGGAACGGGAGCGTGGTCATGCGGTTGCCTCCTTGCGGTTGCCGGCACGGTAGTTGGCGTAGAAGGATTCCGCGGTGCCGTCGAGGACTTGCTGGCTGAGGAGGTCCTCGTCGACGCGTTCCACGCTGATGGTGGGGTCGGTGATGGCCTGGATGGCGCTTCCAGTGATGAGGCGGCTGAGCGAGCCGATGGAACCACCCGTTCGGCTATAGAGATAGCCGGCGAGCTCCGTGAGCGTTCCCTTCTCATGGTGGCGGAGAGGGAGCGAGGCTTCGAATCCGGCGACGAGCTTCCGCCACGCGGCCTTGCCGTCTTTCGTGCCGATGGTGGAGTTGCCCAGTTCGAGGATGCTGAAGCGGCTGCGGAGCTGATTGCCACGCACACCGGAGAGCAGTTCGCCCGAGGTGAGGTCGATGCCGGCGTACAGGAACGTGCAGGCGAGCTCGTTGTGGAGGCTCTTGAGCACGTCGACGCTTTCGCCGGCACCGATGTTGCGGGCGGAAAGGTTCTGGATTTCGTCGACGACGACGAGTTGGGTGTGCGCCTTCCGGAGTGCATCGATGACGCGGCGCCGCGTGGTCCCCATCGTTTCGTTCGTCGCGACGGGGATTCCGAGGAAATCCGCGAACGTGCGCATCAGCAGCTTCCCGGAGGATGAGGCGGGAACGTCGATGTAGACGACCGGCAGTCGTCCAGCGCGTTCGAAGCCCGGGAACTGCTTCGCGTACTGGCTATGAGTGAAGCGCAGCAACGACTTGGCTGCGGTGGTCTTGCCCACGCCGGGTTTTCCGTTGAGCATCATCCCCGCGTGGCCAGAGTTTCGGCCGTGGTTTTGGGTGATGGTCTGCACGAGGAGTTTCTTTGCGGAGGCCAGCGCCGGTGTGTTGAGGGTGATATCGCCCGAGAGGAAGCGAATACGTTCCTCGTCATATGCGTGTTTTTCGGCCGTGCTGAGGATGTCGTAGTCCTCGTCCTGGAGCACGCGAGGTGCTGTCTTGCGGGAGGCAAGATAGGAGTAGAGCCCCTCTCGAGTATGGAGAGCGTCTGCAGTGTCTGTGTCACGGAACAGCATGGTCAGTAAATCCCTTCATCGTCTTCATCGAACGCGGCGTATGCCTCGTCGGTATCTCTATGCGCGCTCATTTCGGAGAGATGCTCGGCCATCCGCTCGAAACGGTCCGTGGGGGCCGGCAGCGGGGTTCCGCTGATGGCGGCGTTGGTGCGGGCGGAGTACTCACGGTCGCTTTCAGGCGTGTGCTGGAAGAACAGTTCAGCAAAGTTCGCGTCAAGGTCTCCGGTCCGGCGGTCTTGGCATTCCACCCACCCGCCGTCCGGGTGGCGCAGCCAGATGGCGGAGGGGTTGTACGGGTCGTACCGGAATTCCCAAAGGCCGCGGTGTCGCACGTCGTTCGATTTGTGCCCACGGAACTCGTTCAGCTGTGACGAGTCGTACTCCCGGCGTTGATAGGTGACTCCGGTCGCGCCAATGGTGCGATGCATGGTGGGGAGCAGGTCGATGAAATCCGACCGGGTGAGCGGCAGGACGACGCTGGCGGTCACGCAGGAGGCGCGCTGTAGGACCTCGTTGGGCGTGTACGTGATGGTCGGGTCGAATAAGTCGGTCAGGCCGTCGTGTTTGCGGTTCTGCCAGTCACGAAGCACCCAATCCGTGAACAGCTCGTGCACAGCTTCCGCGGAGAGCAGCTCTTCCTTCTCCGGAGCCCGGCCACGGTACTCAGGTGAACGACCCGTGTAGCCAGGGAGCTTCTGGGCAAACAGTGTTCTGATGCTGCCGAACGTGCGCTCGACGATTCCCTTGTCCGTCGGCGTGTGGATGGCCGACAGGGTCGCATCCAGACCGAATTTCTCGCAAGCGGCGAGGAAGACCGTCGAGGCGTAGTCCTTGCCGTTGTCCATCATGATGCGCCTGGGGAACACATACGGCTGCCGGTCGGCCAGGCGCTCCAACTCGTCCGTCTCCAGCAGATTAAGACCAGGGTTAGCCAGCTGCAGGGTACGGCGGTGGTCACTGCGGTCGGGACGATTCTGCAACGGCACGAGCGCCTGTGCCAGCAGCAGCGCGTGGTCGATGCCTTTGGCGGCCTCGAGCCGGATTGTGGATGCCAGGATGCTGCGCGAGGCAGCATCGACCATGATGGTCAAAATCGGGCGGACCGCGTTACCTTCCCTGTTGCGGACAAGGACATCCAGCGGAGTGGAATCAACCTGGACTTGAGCCCCAGGCACCAGCTCGGCTGACTTGGCCATACGGCGCTTCGGCTGGTTCGCCTTGGTGCGACGTGACTTCGCCGACCCGAACGCGTGCCGACCATCATCCATCGCCTGTAAATACCGGTACATCGTCGACACGGCCGGGACCTTAGATGCATCGTAGTCGCGCAGCAATTGCGCATGAGCTCGCTCGATGAACTCTTTACGCGTCAGAGTCGCGCCATTGACTTGCTTACTCAGAAGCTCAGCTAGAACGGTGCGCACATGCTGAGGGACCAGGGCGGCTTGCGGGATGGAGTCATCCCGTCGCCGGCCGTCGACGAGGGCGCTGGTTCCTGCGTGCTCGAACGCCAACACATGCCGTTGAACCGTTTTGGGTGATGCCTTGTGACCAGCTGAGCGCAACTCTGCGGACTTCGCGTTGATGCGTGCGGTCTTCGTCGTCAACGAAAGGTCGTATGCGGGGTCGGCGCACGGTTTATCGGGGTGGACGCCGGTGATGACCTCAGTCGCATGTCCAGCCCAGAATCGCACGTCGTCGGCGAGTGTCTCGTCATCGAATGCGCGCGGGGATGTGGCCTTGTACGGCGGCATTCCAGTGACGCGCTGCGCGAGCACTGACAACGGCATGTCGACGAATGAACCGTCGGTGTTGTGACGCAATCGAACGGCTGTCGTGCTGTGGTTCGCCAGAGTGTATGTGGCGCCATCGTCGAGGACGACGGGAGCGCTGTAGTCGAGTTCACGCATTCGGGGCCTCCGTGATGAGGGTCGTGTCAGTGAGTCGCTGGGTGATGTCGCAGGAGACTTCGCGAGTCCACAGCAAGTGCAGGAGGTGCGAGCGGCCCTGCGGCAACGCGTCCGGAGCGAGCAAACGGGCAGCCTCCCCGAACGGCATCCGGCTCACCCGAAGCGCTGAGATGAGAACGTGCGTCGCGGCAGCTCCGGGCCGAAAGGCGGGGTGCTTGAACAGACCGAGGAACTTCAGATTCCGCTCGGTCGCCGCAGGAAGCCCCGTGAAAAGCAGATACTCCCAGCCGACGCGCTCGCACACCGCCGACGTGCGCGCGAACTGCTCGACGGCAGCATCCTTCACATAGCGGCTGGCCTTCACATCGATGAGCAACTGCTCGCCGGTCGCTCGCATCGCGATAGCGTCCGGGAAATGCGAGGCACCGTTGGAGAAGACGAGCTTCATGGGCTGGGTCGCGACAGCGACGATGTCAGCCGTATGGTCCAGCCAGCGCAGCATGCTCGCCTCAAGCAACGACTCGTGCCAGACCAGACGCCGGGTTTGGGAGAAGAAGTAGAACCCGTGATAGTTGCGCTGCTGCGGGTACCGGTTGCCCTCACGAATGCGTTGAGCAAGATACAGCTCCCGCTCTAACAGATTCGCCGAAGCCAGCTCCTCATGTGCGGTCGACGCTGCGTCTAGCCAGGAGACGGTGCAGTCCCCGGGATAGCCGCGCCCTTGGTTTTTGACGGTCATTGTTAGCTCATTGATGTCCACGCTCTTCGTATGCGCCGAGTGATCCTCGCAGACGCGAGAAGCGAGCCATAATGTGTCCTAAAAGAGCATAAAAAAGCTAGAAGGGATACATGCTGTAGTGTTTTCTCGTGTCTGATCCTCGCTATATTCCTCGTGACTATTGCCTTGAACCGGCCGCATTCGGGAAGGCGGCCGAAGTCAAATGGGCACCGAGCCAGATGAGGATCGGTATGCCGGCCGGCCCCGAAGTGCGTTCCGTGCTACGCGAGCACCACCGGCTCAATGCGGCGAAATTGCAGCACGCATATGTGGTCCGCATCCGCGCGCAAGGGGCTGACCGGGGTTTAAGTGTCAAGGCTCTCGCCAGCGCGATGGGGACCACATACCAACGACTCTCGAAGATGTTGCGCGGGGAAGTGATCATGCGGTTGGAAGACCTCGCAGCCGCCGAGCAGATTCTTGGCGGCATCACCTCACCGCAGATGAAGCAAAAGCAAAAGACCGTGGAACCGCCTCCTATTTCGTATAAGTCGAGAGCCATCGAAGAAGCGAGTGCTCGATACATGGCAAACCACCAGGGCGCCCCAAGGCCCTAGCCACGGTCCGCTGGACGCCTCTGACAGGACCGAGCCGGCCGGTGACGGCGCCTGATTGATAAAGCTACGTCGCACTTGTCGTTGGCGTTACCGGGATGGCATACATTTTGATTCGTCCCCGATGGGTGACCGCCGATTCCATGGTTGGAGACCGCACTTGTAGGCGGAGCCGAACTTTTGACCGCTGTGAGCACCCGCATTGGGCGCAATCATTGATGGGTGGGTGTGGAGCCGTGGCCACAGATCTCAGCGGCTTCTCTGCGACGAGACAGACGACATTCGCCCTGAACTTCAGCCTCTTGCGGATTACCTGCTCACGCACCATGGCAAAGCAAATTCTCTGGAGCGATGGCATCACAAGAGCAAGTGCGCCGCCGTGCTCCGCGAACTTGCCGAGGGAACCCTGCCTCTCGCCGCCGATGCGATCATCACCAGAGCCCAGTCGGGGCAGTCCGTGGCATTCCTCCTCTCGCTGCTGGTTCGCTCCGGCGTACTGCCGGAGCTTGACGTCGAGGCCGCGCGCTTCGACCACTGGCTCGAGAAATGGTTATCAGAGGTCGGGCACGCCGAAGACCGGCTTGTCCTGCGCCGGTACTGCACCTGGGAGTTGCTCCGTTCGACGCGCACATTCCGGGCGGTGTCTCGCGGCCCATCGAACCCTGCGACTGGGTTCCAGCGGCAACGCGCAGCGCTCAAACACTGCGCCGCGCTCCTGCACGAGATCAGATCGCAACACGAGACGCTCGCCACCTTCCCCCAGCGTCGCCTCGACGCGTTTCTCACGGACTCTCCAAGCCAGCGAGACGCGTTGGCACCCTTCACCCGCTGGCTGCGACGCCACCATCTGAGCACCCTCCGCGTCGAGTTCCGGCCGAGTCGCCTCGAGGGCCGGCACTACGAGTCCGACCACCGATGGCAGATGGCCCGCCGATTCCTCACGGACACGGACATGGACTCCAAGACCCGGGCTGCGGGCCTGCTCGTGCTCCTCTACGGCATCCAGCTCACCCGCATCATCACCCTCACCCGCGATCAGGTCGACGCGACATCCCAGCCCGTGAAGCTCACTATCGGGGCGGAACCGATCGAGCTCCCCAAGGTTCTCGGAGACGCGATCATCGACCTCGTCGACGCGTCGATGCGCCATCCCGAAGGATGGCTATTCCCCGGCAGAAACCCGGGACTCCACCTCACCCCGGGGCCGATCAGTCGCCGCCTCCGCGCCGAAGGGCTCCGCTCCGGAAGCGCACGGACAACCGCCCTCATCGAACTCACCCGGCAGATGCACCCGCGGATCGTGTCCGACTTGCTCGGCATAACACCGGCGTCGGCCGCCGCGTGGTCGCGCCTCGCCAGTGGGGACTGGTCCGACCACCCAAAGATCCGCTCGGCGTCCGATTGATAACGAAGCTCAGCCCAGCAGCGCCTTCGCCGCGTCGGCGAGCGTCCCGGTGGTGGGCTGGTAGTAGGCCCATTTCCCGCGCTGCTCGCGGGTGACCAGGCCCGCCTCGACGAGCAGCTTCATGTGGTGGGAGACCGTCGGCTGCGACAGGCCCACTGGGTCGGTGAGGTCGCAGACGCACATCTCGCCGGCACTGCTGCCGACGATCATGGAGAGCAGCTTCACCCGCGTCGGGTCGCCGAGCGCTTTGAAGACCTTCGCGAGGTCGTGAGCCGTGCCGTCGTCCATCGCCTGGCCGGGGGCGCAGCAGGAGCCTGCGCTGGTGTCGATAGTGACGGGCAGTGCGTTCATGGCTCCATTCTGCCCGACGTATTGACATCTGTCGATATGAGCCTCAAGATCGTTCCTGTCTCACATCGAAGAACGTCAATGCATGGAGGTCGCAGTGAATCCCGTCGTCGTCATCGGGGCCGGTCCGCAGGGACTGGCCGCCGCAGCCCACCTGATCGAGCGCGGGCTCGACCCAATCGTCCTGGAGTCCGGCGACGCCACCGCCTCGGCCGTGGCCGAGTGGGGCCACGTGCGCCTGTTCTCGCCGTGGACCGAGCTCACTGATGCTGCCTCGCGACACCTACTGGAGCCGACCGGATGGTCGGCCCCGACGCAGGGCTACCCGACCGGCGCGCAGTGGATCGAGCAGTACCTCGCACCCCTCGCAGAGGCCCTCGGCGACCGCGTGCGCTACGGAGCGCGGGTCGTCGGCGTAGGCCGCAAGGGCCGCGACCTCTCCGTCGACGACGGCCGCGCCGAGCAGCCCTTCGTCGTCCACGTCGAGCGCGCGGACGGCACCGAGGAGCGGATCGAAGCGAGTGCCGTGATCGACGCCTCGGGCACCTGGCGCACACCGAGCCCCGCCGGAGCTGACGGGCTCCCTGCCCTCGGCGAGAGCGCAGCGACAGACGCAGGCCTCCTGGAGCACCGCATGCCCGCGATCGAGGACGCCAGTGCCCTGGCTGGCCAGCACGTCGTGGTCGTTGGCAACGGCCATTCCGCCGCGACCACGATCGGGATCCTGTCGCGGGTGGCCAAGCGCGAGCCGGGGACGCGGATCACCTGGGTGCTGCGCCGCGGCACGGTCGGCAACACCTTCGGCGGCGGCAGCGCCGACGAACTGCCGCAGCGCGGAGCGCTGGGCCAGCGCGCGAAGAAGGCCGTCGAGGACGGCCTCGTGGACCTCGTGACCGGGTTCCGCACCGAGCAGGTCGTCCTCGCCGCCGGCGAGGCGGTGCTGGTGGCAGAGGACGGCCGCCGGCTCGCGCCTGCCGCTCGGGTCTTCGTCGCCACCGGCTTCCGTCCCGACCTGTCCTTCCTCTCTGAGATCCGTCTCGACCTCGACATGCGCCTGCAGGCCCCGTCGAAGATCGCTGCGGAGGTCGACCCGAACGTGCACTCCTGCGGCTCCGTCCGGGCCACCGGCGCGGCCGACCTCGAGCAGCCCGAGCCGGGGTTCTACATCGTGGGAGCGAAGTCCTACGGCCGTGCGCCGACGTTCCTCGCCCTGACCGGGTTCGAGCAGGTGCGCAGCGTCGTCGCCGCGATCGCCGGGGACCGCGAGGCCGCGGAACGGGTGGACCTCGTTCTGCCCGACACGGGCGTGTGCGGCGGCTCGGGGCTCTTCGATGCGCCGGACGAGTCCGCCAGCGCGGGATCGTGCTGCGCGCCGGCCCCGCAGCTCATCCAACTCGGCGTGGGTTCGGCATCGTAGGTTCACTACCCTTGGTTCAGGTCAGTGCTGGCTGTATAGTTCAGTGCATGCTGACCATTGCTTCTCGCCTCGACGTCATGAACCGGCTCGGCCGGGCCATGGCGGACCCGACGCGCTCCCGGATCCTGATGACCTTGCTCGTTGGCCCGAGCTACCCGGCCGTGCTCTCTCGCGAGCTGGAGCTGACGCGCTCGAACGTGTCGAACCACCTGACCTGCCTACGCGACTGCGGGATCGTGGTCGCCGAGCCCGAGGGTCGGCAGACCCGCTACGAGATCGCGGACCCGCACCTGGCGGCGGCGCTGACGGCGCTGGTGGACGTGACCCTCGCGGTCGATGAGCACGCGCCGTGCGTCGACGCCGAGTGCACGGTGCCGGGCTGCTGCGCGACGAGGGCGGGCGAGTGAGCGCGGCGTGTGGCTGCGAGCACGAGCCGGAGAGCATGGTGGGCGAGGAGTCCGAGGAGGCGGAGCGCCCCTGGTGGCGGGACCGCGGGATCATGGTCCCGGTCTTCTCCGGCGTGGCCTTCCTGATCGGCCTCGTCCTGGAGTGGTCCGGGCTCGAGTTCCCGGCGCTGGTGGCGTTCTGGATCGGCCTGTTACTAGGCGCGTCGACGTTCACCCCCGGCGCGATCCGCAAGCTGTTCCAGGGCAAGCTCGGTATCGGCCTGCTGATGACCATCAGCGCGGTCGGCGCAGTGATCCTCGGCTACGTCGAGGAGGCCGCCGCGCTGGCGTTCCTCTACTCGATCGCCGAGGCCCTGGAGGACAAGGCGATGGACCGGGCCCGTGGCGGGCTGCGGGCGCTGCTCAAGCTCGTCCCGGAGACCGCGACGATCCGCCAGGACGGGGCCTCGGTCGAGGTCGCGGCCAAGGATCTCGCCGTGGGCCAGGTCATGCTGGTGCGTCCGGGTGAGCGGATCGCGACCGACGGGATCGTCCGTACGGGGCGCTCCAGCCTGGATACGTCGGCGATCACCGGGGAGTCGATCCCGGTCGAGGTCGAGCCCGGCGACGCGGTGTCGGCCGGGGCGATCAACACCGCCGGTGCGCTGGAGGTCGAGACGACCGCGGCGGGCACCGACAACTCGCTGACCACGATCGTGGAGCTGGTCGAGCAGGCGCAGGCGGAGAAGGGGGACCGCGCCCGCCTCGCGGACCGCATCGCCCGCCCGCTCGTGCCCGGCGTGCTGATCCTCGCCGTCCTGGTGGCGGTCATCGGGTCGCTGTTCGGCGACCCGGAGCTGTGGGTCACCCGCGCCCTCGTGGTCCTCGTCGCGGCGTCGCCGTGCGCGCTGGCGATCTCCGTGCCCCTGACGGTGGTCGCCGCGATCGGGGCGGCGAGCAAGTTCGGCGTGATCATCAAGTCCGGTGCGGTGTTCGAGCGGTTCGGCGTGATCCGTCACGTCGCCGTCGACAAGACCGGCACCCTGACCCGCAACGAGCCCGCCGTCACCGCGGTGCTCACTGCCGACGGCGTCACTGAGTCGCAGGCTCTGGCCTGGGCGGCCGCGCTGGAAAAGCACAGCACCCACCCGCTCGCTGCGGCGATCACCGCCGCTGCGCCGGGTGCGCCCGCGGCGGAGGCCGTGACGGAGCAGGCCGGTCACGGCATCGAGGGCACCCTCGACGGCGCGCGGATCACGGTCGGCAGCCCGCGCTGGCTCGACGCCGGCCCGCTCAAGGACCGGGTCGCGGGCCTGGAGGAGCAGGGCATGACCGTCGTGATCGTGCACCGCGACAGCGCCGCGGTCGCCGCGATCGGCGTCCGCGACGAGCTGCGCCCCGAAGTCCCCGAGGTCGTCCGTACGCTCGCCGCCCAGAGCATCGGGACGACCATGCTCACCGGCGACAACGCCCGCACCGCCCGCGCCCTGGCCGCGCAGGCCGGGATCGAGGACGTGCGCGCCGAGCTGCGCCCGGAGGACAAGGCCTCAGCGATCGCCAAGCTCGGCGAGAAGCACGGGTCGGTCGCGATGATCGGCGACGGCATCAACGACGCCCCCGCCCTCGCCGCGGCGGACATCGGGATCGCGATGGGCACGACCGGTTCCGATGCCGCGATCGAGTCCGCCGACGTCGCCTTCACCGGCCACGACCTGCGCCTGCTCCCGCGCGCGTTCGACCACGCCCGCCGGGGACGGCACATCATCAACCAGAACATCATCCTGTCGCTGCTGATCATCACCGTCCTGCTGCCGCTGGCCCTGTTCGGCGTCCTAGGCCTCGCGGCCGTGGTGCTCGTGCACGAGATCGCCGAGGTGATCGTGATCCTCAACGGGCTGCGCGCCGCGCGCACCAGGAAGTCGATCGCGTGACCGCGCAGGGCACCGTCGTCGCCGAAGGGACGAGCCCGCCCTCCCCGAAAGGTCGGAGGGCACTCGGCGTCGCCCTCGCGGTCGCCGTGCTCGCCGTGGCCCTCGATCAGGGGTCGAAGGCCCTCGCTGTGGCGCAGTTGACTTCTGGCGAGCGGGTTCCGCTGGTCGGCGACCTGTTCGGCCTGTCCCTGGTCTACAACCCCGGAGCCGCGTTCTCGCTCGGCTCCGGGTCCACCTGGATCTTCACCCTCGTCGGCCTCCTCGCCGCCATCGCGGTAGTTGTGTTCGCTGTGCGGCTGCGTGGCGCGCGGTGGGGTGCCGCGTTGGGCCTGGTCCTCGGCGGCGCGGTCGGCAACCTCGTCGACCGGCTCCTGAACCCGCCCTCCTTCGGACAGGGGCAGGTCACGGACTTCCTCGCCTACGGCGACCTGTTCGTCGGGAACGTCGCCGATGTCTTCGTCGTCGCCGGTGTCGGCCTGGTCTGCCTGAACCTTCTCCCGCCAGGCCCGGACCGGGCGTCGAACGACGCGCGATTCGAGGATGCCGCATGAAGGTCGAGTTGCTGCACATTGTCGGTTGCCCGAACACGGACGTGGCCGAAGCCAACGCGCGCGCAGCACTGGACGCTCTTGGATTCAGGGCCGTGCCTGTCGAGCTGGTCACGATCCGGACCGAGGCCGAGGCGGTAAGCACCCGGTTCGGAGGCTCGCCCACGATCCTCGTCGACGGCGTCGACCTGTTCCCGACAGCACCGGTCCGCTCGCTCGCGTGCCGCGTCTATGCGACGAGGAACGGGTTCGCCGGAGCGCCTACGCAGGAGCAGATCGAAGCAGCGCTGCGAGGCGCGTCCCGGTAGAGCAAGAACGGGCTGTAGCGCGATCGATGGCGCACGCCTCACGGCACATCGGTGTTCGCCGCAGGGACCAGGAAACCCGGAAACACAGCGGAGAGGCAGGGCCATTGGCCGCTGCCCCTCCCGTGCTCGCAGTCCCTCAGACGAGCAGTTCCGCCAGCAGCGTTTCGACGCGACCTTTGATCTCGTCCCGGATCGGGCGCACGGCATCGATGCCCTGTCCGGCCGGGTCGTCGAGCTTCCAGTCCTCGTAGCGCTTGCCGGGGAAGAACGGGCACGCGTCGCCGCAGCCCATGGTGATCACCACGTCGGAGTCCTGCACCGCTTCGGTGGTGAGCACTTTCGGCTGTTCGGCGGTGATGTCGATGCCGACTTCGCGCATCGCCTCGACGGCGACGGAGTTGATCTGGTCGGCGGGTATGGATCCGGCGGAGCGGACCTCGACGCGGTCGCCTGCGAGCTCGCGGAGCCAGCCGGCGGCCATCTGGGAGCGCCCGGCGTTGTGGACGCAGACGAAGAGGACGGAAGGCTTCTGGTCAGTCATTGTTGTTCGCTTTCGTTCAGTCGGTGAGCGTGGCGAGGAGCTCGCGGACGCGGCCCTCGATATCGTGGCGGATCGCGTCGACCCCGTCCGGGGAAGCGAGAGCCGGGTCGCCCACGGCCCAGTCCTCGTAGCGGACGCCGGGGATGATCGGGCAGACGTCGCCGCAGCCCATCGTGACCACCACGTCGGCCGCGCGCACGGCGTCATCGGTGAGCGGCTTCGGGAACGCCGTCTCGGCCTCCTGCTCGCCCTCGATCTCGGTGAGCAGCGAGCGCACGTGCGGGTGCACGTCCGACGCCGGGGTGGATCCTGCGGAGCGTGCGACGACGCGGCCGTCGGCGAGCTGGTTGACGATCGCGGCGGCGAGCTGGGAGCGGCCCGCGTTCTGCACGCAGACGAACAACACCTGCGGCACCCCGGCCGAGCGGTCCCGCGTCAGGTCGGCGAGGCGCTGCCGGGCGAACCGTTCGGTCAGCGGGATCATGTGCGCCGTCAGCTTCGCCGAACGCACCAGGCCGGCGTAGGACTCGCGCACGATCGCGATCACGAGGTCCCGGTTCAGCCCGGTCAGCTCGTCCGCGAGTTCCTCGGCGAGGCGGGTCACGCGGGCGTCCATCTGCTGCAGGGCCGCGGCCCGTGCCGCGGTGTCTTCGGGTTCGTCGGTGACGGCCGCGGCGGGAGCGAACGCGTCGAGGAGGGACGCGACGGCGCGCTGCTTGCCCGGTGCGATGCGGTAGTACACCCAGGTGCCGCGCCGCTCGGACAGCAGCATCCCGGTCTCCTTCAGGACTTTCAGGTGGTGGGAAACAGTCGGCTGCGACACCTCGGCGAGGTCGGCGAGGTCGCACACGCAGGACTCGCCGCGCGGGTCGGTCGCGATCGCCGAGAGCATCCGCAGCCGCAGCGGGTCAGCGAGCGCTTTCAGTGCCCCGGCCACGGTCGTGGCGGCCTCGGTGCCGATCGCGTGCGCCGTGGACGGCGCGCACGCGTCGGCGTCGGAGATGACGGTCGTGTCGGTCATGACGTCCTCGATTCGGTGGCGTAGGGGTCGGTGTGGAACCAGGCCTTCGCGGCCCAGAGCGAGACGTAGACCAGGCCCACGAGCACGGGCACTTCGATGAGCGGGCCGACGACCCCGGCCAAGGCCTGGCCGGATGCCGCGCCGAAGGTGCCGATCGCGACCGCGATGGCGAGCTCGAAGTTGTTGCCCGCTGCGGTGAACGCCAGCGTCGTCGACCGTGCGTAGCCGAGACCGAGGCCCTTGCCGAGCAGCAGCCCCGCGAACCACATCAGGCCGAAGTAGACCAGCAGCGGCAGCGCGATGCGCGCCACGTCGAGAGGCTTCGCCAGCACCGCGTTGCCCTGCAGTGCAAACAGCAGCACGATCGTGAACAGCAGCCCGTAGAGCGCCCACGGCCCGATCCTCGGGAGGAACTTCTCTTCGTACCAGTCGCGCCCCTTGCGCTTCTCGCCGATGAAGCGGGACGCGAAGCCCGCGATGAGCGGGATCCCGAGGAACACGAGCACGTTCAGCGCGATCTTCCAGACCGAGATCTCCAGTCCCTGTGCGTCCAGGCCCAGCCAGCCCGGCAGCACAGTCAGGTAGAACCAGCCCAGCACCGAGAACATCACGACCTGGAAGACCGAGTTGATCGCGACGAGCACCGCGGTCGCCTCGCGGTCGCCGCAGGCGAGGTCGTTCCAGATCACGACCATCGCGATGCAGCGGGCGAGACCGACAATGATCAGCCCGGTCCGGTACTCGGGCAGGTCCGGCAGGAAGATCCACGCGAGCGCGAACATCACCGCGGGCCCGACGAGCCAGTTCAGCACGAGCGAGGAGACCAGGAGCTTCTTGTCACCCGTGACGGCTGCGACCTTGTCGTAGCGGACCTTCGCGAGCACGGGGTACATCATCACCAGCAGGCCCAGCCCGATCGGGACCGAGATCCCGCCGACCTCCATCGCAGACAGCGCGTCGGAGAGCGCCGGCACGAACCGGCCGAGCACGAGGCCGGCGACCATCGCGAGGCCGATCCAGAGCGGCAGCCACTTGTCGAGGGTGGAGAGCCGTTTCGGGGCGGTGCGGGTCAGGGCGTCGGTCATGCGAGCAGCTCCTCGAGCTTCGCGACGTAGACGGGTTTCGGGTGCGCGCCGATCAGCACGTCGACACGTTCCCCGTTCCGGTAGAAGCCGAGGGTCGGGATCGAGGTCACGCCGGCCGCGGTCACGGTCTCGGGGTTCTGGTCGGCGTCGATCTTCACGATCTTCACCCGGCCCTCGTACTCGCCGGCGAGCTGGTCCAGGATCGGGGCGATCGCCCTGCACGGGCCGCACCAGGTCGCCCAAATGTCGACCACGACGGGCAGCTCGGACTCGAGCACCTCGGTCTGGAAGGTGGCGTCGGTGACGGGGGTGACGGTGCTCATACGGAGACCTCCAGAACAGGCTCGGAAACGGTGGCGGGTGCGAGGTGCGACAGGTAGTGCTGGGCGTCCTGCGCGGCCGCGCAGCCGGTGCCCGCGGCGGTGATCGCCTGCCGATACGTGTGGTCGACGAGATCCCCGGCCGCGAACACCCCGGCCAGATTCGTCCGCGTCGACGGGTGCGCGACCCGCACGTACCCGTCCGCGTCGGTGTCGACCTGCCCAATCACGAGCTCGGAGCGCGGGTCGTGCCCGATCGCGACGAACACCCCCGTCGCGTCGAGCCTCCGCTCGGCCCCGGTGATCGTGTCGCGCAGCGTGAGCCCGGTGACCTGCTCGTCGCCGAGGATCGCGGCGACCTCGCTGTTCCAGGCGACCTCGATCTTCGGATCGTCCAGCACGCGCTGTGCCATGATTCTCGACGCTCGGAACTCGTCCCGGCGGTGCACGACGGTGACTTTCGATGCGAACCGGGTGAGGAACAGCGCCTCCTCCATCGCGGAATCCCCGCCACCGACCACGGCGATCTCCTTGTCGCGGAAGAAGAACCCGTCGCAGGTCGCGCACCACGACACCCCGTGCCCCGACAGGCGCTCTTCCTCGGGGAGGCCGAGCTTGCGGTACGCGGAACCCATCGTCAGGATCACCGCCCGCGCCCGGTACGTCATCCCGGCACCCGTCTCGATGGTCTTCACGTCGCCGTCGAGCTCGAGGCGAATCGCGTCGTCGTAGACGATCCGAGCGCCGAAACGCTCAGCCTGCGCCCGCATCGACTCCATCAGCTCCGGCCCCTGCACGCCATCGACGAAGCCGGGGAAGTTCTCCACCTCGGTCGTCGTCATCAGCGCACCGCCCGCGGTGACCGAGCCCGCGATCACGTTCGGCGCAAGACCCGCGCGGGCCGCGTAGACCGCCGCGGTGTATCCGGCGGGACCGGACCCGACGATGACCAGTTCGACTTCTTGATTCGACATACTTCTATATTGACATCTATCGAATCAGTTCGCGAGCCCATGCCGGCTTCGTCACCGGATGTTCACCTACCGTGCTCAGGCAGGGCTGCCAACGCCCTTCGCGCGTGACCTCCGCATCATCGACGAACAGTGCATGAAAAGTGCACTCTTCAACAATCGGACCTACCAGTATCCTTTGCCCCGGGCGGGGTCTCCGCCTCTCCGCTCGAATCGGGGAGCGGGGCCTTCGCCCCGCGTTATCAAGACCAGGCGAGGAGGGACGGCTGTGTCCCTTCCACGAAATCCCGTCATTAGCCATGACCTCTTTATGGCTAATGCCGCGCATATCCCCTCTGACCGCACGTCCGTGCAGGTCGGAAGGGACACATGCACACGCAACTCCAGACACTTATCGAGCAGCACTCGGCGGACCGCGACCCCATCTGTCGTGCTTTCGCGGCCGCGGAACTCGCCTATCACCAGGGTGTAGTCATCGACGTTGGCAATCGTATGCGCCGGTGGATCGAAAGCATAAACAAGGTAGAGAGGTTTGTGCTGCACGAAGGTCGCGCACCCCGCGAGCGACCTGAGGCTGGCAGCGAACAGCAGGATGAGCGATCGCTTGCGAACTGGCTGCGATATCAGAGGCGGCCCGCCACGCGGGACTCGCTGTGCACTTACCAGGTTCGCCGGCTGGAAATGATCCCCGGGTTCTCCTGGGACCCCTTGGGGGAAGCGCAACGGGAATTTGAGCGCGCCTACGGCGAGTTCTTCGCGACGCACCGGCGGGCTCCGCGCTACCGTTCCGCGGACGGGGCTGAGCGCAGCCTTGCGAACAGGGCAGCCAAACGCCGGGCCCTTGCTGCCCGTGGAGCCCTGAGCGAGGAAGAAGTGCAAAGACTTCGCGCCGCGGGAATACCCGTTCCGAGGCGCCGGAAATGAAGTGTATGCCGGTACGGGAGAATCGCCCGACACCCGGTGGATACGGTCGCCAGTATGAGCATCTCGACGGACGGCGTTGCCCAAGGCATCCATCATGTGCGCACCATTTCAGGTGCGACATACGTGCTGGACCTTGACCGGCAGGCCGCATCGCGGTCAAGAGATGGGGGCGGACCGGAAGTCGCGGAGGAGATGGATCTGCTCGAGATCGTCGAGTGTGAGATCGGGAAGCCTCTGCATCTGGTGGTTCGCCCTCACTGGCCCGGAATCGTTCGTCTCACGTGGCGATCTACCCCGGTCACGGACATCTACGAGGTCCGGACATGACGGCCACGAACATCCTTCGAGCGCGTCGGCCCTCGGCAGCTAGGCCGCCTGCTGACGTTCGCATTGCGATAGCCGCGACGCCCAAAACGTACGTAATGCCGACCGTGCAAGACGATTCTCCGCCGTTCGGCACCGCGGAGAGGCTATGAGCCGCGTGGACGAGGGAGGCCACGAGTTGACCTCCGGTGTGTGGCGGGTGCGTACGCGTTCCGGAGCACGTTACCTGCTCGATCTCGATCGTCACGTTCTGGTTCGTGAGCGGGGTCTGACGAGTTTCTCGGCGCCGTTGCGGCGTGATGGCGACGAGGCGATTCTGCACGCTGTTGTGGGGTGTGAGGTGGGGAAGCGCATGCTTCTTTTGATCGACCTTTCGTGGCCGGGCGTGACGTGGACACGACGGTTGACCACTCCAGTGGTCAGTATTGAGCAGATCGGCGATGGCGATGATCTTGAGGCGTGAACTCCGACATGCGAACCGCGTTGGGCTCCTCGGTGACGTGCACGCAGACCTGAACCATGTGCTTGCCGCGACAGGGATGCTGAACCACAAGGGCATCAAACTTGTCGTTCAGTTAGGCGACTTTGGCTTCGTGTGGAACGGCCCCGGGCGCGAGGCCACGCTTGACCGCCTGGACCAGTTCCTTCACAGCCGAGCCCAAACGCTCCTCTTTCTCGATGGAAATCACGAAGATTTCGACCTGCTCGAGTCCTTCCCGATCTCATCCGATGGCGTGCGTTGGATCCGCGACTACATTGGGCATCTTCCGCGTGGCTACCGGACACGCCTTATCAGTGGGCATTCTTTGGCGGTGCTCGGTGGGGCGAACAGTATTGATGTCGGCTACCGGCAGCGAGGGTCCAGCTGGTGGGAGCAAGAACAGATAACCGACGAAGACGACCTGGCACGGCTCGGCACCCAGCACGCAGATGTCTTACTCAGTCACGACGCTCCGTTGCATGTTCCCGCTCTCGACGCGACCTTGCGAAGTGCCGACAAGTATTGGCCGCCTCGCTCGCTCGCGTATGCGCGCGCTGGGCGGCGGATGTTTCACAAGGGGTTTCTGCAGGTTCGGCCTCAGCTCTCAATCGGCGGGCACTATCACCAATTCATCGACGCCACCGTCGACTACGAGTTGCCAGACGGGGCCTTCACGAGCCGCGTCATCGTGCTCGACGAAGGAGGCACGTTCCGCGGCAACTGCGCCATCCTCACACTCCCCACCCTCGACATCGAGGTCTTCGACGTCGAGGGCCGCCCGTACCCGGAAAGGGACGATGATGACGAGCAAGAATGACGCCGACGAGACGAATGGGCAGTCGACAAGTGACGAGGCACAAGAGAAGAGAGACACGGAGAAGGGAGCTGCCTCGAAGCGGCGTCAGCGTGCGAAGGTTGAGGAACACGGGATGCCGGAGGCGAAGTATCTCGACGAGCTCTTCCAGGAATTCGTGGTCCTAGCACGGCCGCTCGCGATCTTCTCGAGACCTAGTGGCGAGATGGACGTGGTCAACTCCGTCGAGGGAATGATCGCTCTCACCGCCCATACCGGGAGCCACCCCGAGCAGTCACCGCTGACATTCCGGGTCCCCAGCGAGGTCGAGCGCTACGCGCGACTTAGCATCATCGAGAGGCAGTACAGAGTGGAGCTCGGGACGCACCTTGAGCATCACACCGCGACGAAGGTGAAGCAAAGTAGAGGGAAGGGTGACAGCGCTGATCGTGTTCCGCTTCAAGGCGTCGATGCCGCTACGGTAATGTTCCACTGGCTCAACCGGGGCCGGCTGCCGAAATGGGTGCGACTTGACTCGTTAGAGCGAACGGTATGAGCGAGGCGACCGGCGAAGATTCCACCAGGGACAGCGTCACCGAGCTGACACTCCAGGATCACGGAGTCTGGCGTGTCTGGACCCAAGGCAGCTCACACATTCTCGATCTCGAGAAGCAGACCGTCACACGTGTTTCAGGGGAAGGGCGCCCGACGAGCATCAATGACGCCACGCGGCCCCTTCGAACCCTTGAGGCATGTCGCGTGGGTGCACCGGGGGGCCTGTTGTTGGCGATGAGAACGAGTAAACTGCTACCCGTCCGCTGGCCGAATTTCCCCAGAGCCCCTTTGAATCAGGTCCACCGGCAGCAGAATTTGCCGTGCTGGCGAGCTGTCACCCTCGATGCGGGAGAAGATCCGCTCAGCCACAGTGACGCCAATCGCTTTTGGGTTTTGCGCTATCACAGTGATGCCTGGCTCGAGCAGGTCGTATAACTCGCTGTCGTCAAAGCCGACTAGGGCCACTTGGTGTTGAAGTCCGAGATGTCGCAGACCGCGGATTACTCCTCGGGTCACCAATATTTGCCCAGCGAAAATCGCGGTGGGGGGATTCTCTCCTTGCATCACCGCGATCACGTTGCGGTATGCCTTCTCCTCGTCGAGATCTTCAACGATTGTCACTTCGCTGATGTCGATTCCGGCCCTGACAGTCTCGTCAAGAAAGCCTCGTCGCCGTTCGCTGATCGTGAATAGCGAGTGGTCCGCACCGAAGTATGCGAGCTTGCGGTGGCCTTGCTCTATAAGGTGGCGTGTTCCGAGTGCGGCTCCCGCGCGGACATCGCTGAGTACGGCGTCGGAGTCAACACCAAGAGGCATGCCGTCGACTATTACAATCGACATGCCGCGCTGTTGCTCCTGCGCAAGCTCGCTGTGGCTGCGTGTTGGGGTAGCGATTACGAGCCCGTCAAGCCGTCTGCTGATCAATGCGTTCAATAGCCTGCGCTCGTGCTCCGCGTTGCCGTCCAAATTGGAGGTAAGTACTAGTGTGTCGTGCTCTGTTGCTGTCTGCTCGACCGCCCACCGAACCTCCGACCAGAACGGGTTCGGGTTCGCAGCCATCATCATGCCAATCATCCTGGTGCGCTTTTCCCGGCGTCGCAGGCTGGCTGCTTGAAAATCCGGTCTGTATCCAAGCGCGCTGATTGCGCTCCAGACGCGTTGTGCCGTCTCCGGAGTTACGTGAGGTTCCTCGTTGATCACCCGTGAAACCGTCTTTATCCCGACGCCGGCGAGTTGGGCAACGTCGCCCATATTTGGCCGTTTGGGTGGCTTTGGCGGCTCTCGTCGGGACGGTACCGATGTCGTCATGAACCCTCCATCCTGAACGGCCCTTCGCCGGTTAGCACAGCCTAACGCATCGTGTGACATGGATATCAACGAGCCCCGCGTAGTCTGGAAGTAGAGTGCTCTCTGCGCGGACGCCTCAAAATGGGACGTGCCTCGAATGCCGCGAGAACTGGCTCTCGGGCTGCGCCGTGAGGCGACACTTGAGTAATCGCGGTCGCACGCCGACACGCGCCAGAAGGTAGTTGACAACGATGTCAAAATTCCGTCACACTGTGGGTACGTCGAAGGTGACAAGACACAGGAGAAGACACATTATGAGTACATCGCTTACTCTCAACCGTCGAACGCTGCTGATGCTCGGTGCGGGGGCCGGCGTTATGGCCCTCGTCGGATGTAGCGGCGGTGCCCAAGGGGGCGCTGGCGCTGGCAAGGTCGAATGGATCGAATCGCGGAGCGGGAGCGAGCCGACCGTGAAGGCTCTCAAAGCGGTGGTGAAGAAGTATCAGGAGACGCACCCTGATTTCCGCCTCGCAATCAACCCGATGCCGGATCGGCCAGCATTTGACCAGAAGATTCGACTTCTCGCGTCAAGCAACGCGCTACCAGCAATGTTCGATGCAGATCCGGAGCCGTTTTTCGGGAAGATCGCGAAAAGCGGAGCGGTGGCAGACATCGGCGCGCTCTATAAAGAGTTCGGTATCACGGACAAGTTCTTCCCAATCTCGTTGAAGTACCCGAAATGGGATGACGGATCACTCGACTTGATCACACTCAACGCCAATATTGAGTACTTCTGGTACAACCGGGAACTCTTCGACAAAGCCGGCGTTACCGTGCCGTCGACACTGGAGGAGTTCACGGAAGTGTGCTCCCGTCTGCATGAAGCCGGAATTACCCCGATCGCGATCAACGGCAAAGACGGCTGGCCGTACTACCGATACCTCGCAATGGTTCCATTCCGCCGCGTGGGGAACGACTTCATTAATGGTCTGAAGGACGGCGACGAGTCGATGGGAAGTGAGATCGGTCTCGAGGCAATTCGCTTCTTGCAGAAACTCGCGCCGTTCTTTCAAGACGGATTCAGCAACACGGCGTACACGGACGCTTCGGATCTGTTCACCACCAAGAAGGCCGCCATGTTCTACTCGAGCACATACGGACTGCCGAACTTCCTCAACTCGTCAGGCGACCTCGACGACGCCTACGGCTACTTCCCCATCCCGCCGACAGGTGGTGCGGACGCCATGCCGACATCAGATGGATTTGCAAACTCAGGAGTGGGCACCGCAGTGCGCGCCGACGCGCTTACCGATGAGCTGAAGGACTTCCTGCAGTTCTTCTTCGACAACTACGGCCAAATCGCATTTGAGCAGTTCCGTGTGATCCCGTCGTTGAGGCCCACTTTGAATGACTCAACTCCGGATATCTACCGCAAGGTCATTGAAGACATCGGCAACGTCAAGACTTACGCGAAGGTCTGGGACGTTGAACTGGACCCGAGCGTCAACACGGTACTTGGCCGCGAGAGCGCCAACCTCCTAACCGGTCAAACAACGCCTGAGAAGTTCGCAGCCCGAGTCGACGCCGCAATCAAGGAAGCGGTGGCCTCCCGGTGAGGAACCGCCGAATCGTTTACAAATCGAGAGGCGGCCTGACCTGAAATGACTCATACGCAAGCGGGGAAACGTCACCGAGGCAAGCTGTCGGATTGGCTCTTCGCCTTACCTGCAGTACTCGTGTTCACCGCCATAGTCTTTGTTCCCGTCGTCTGGTCTATGTCACTCAGCGCGTTCAAATGGGGCGGCTACGGACCGATGCGGTTCGTGGGCTTTGAAAACTATGTGCGCCTACTCCACGACGAAGTAATGCGAACCGTTGTACTGAACAACCTCGTCTTCACTCTGGTCGGCTCGCTTGTTCAGATCAGCATCGGCATGATCATGGCGCTCCTACTACTCTCAATCCGCGCATTTCGAAACCTGGTTAAAGTCGCGTACTTCATTCCATGCGTGATCTCGTCAGTAGCCATTTCTTTGATATTCGTCCGACTCCTCTCGGCCGAACCCGAAGGAGTGGTGAATGCCGGACTGGGCGTGCTCGGATTGGACGGTCTTCGAGGTGCCTACCTTTCCGACCCAAACCTCGCCCTGATCATCGTGACCCTAGTCGATGCCTACAAATTCTGCGCGATCTACATGGTGATCTACTATTCCGCCTTCATGGCTGTAGATCAGGAGACGTTGGAGGCGGCCTCGCTCGACGGAGCGAATTGGTGGCAGCAGTTCGTCTATGTGAAGTTCCCCCTCATCAAGGGGGTCGTAATCGCCACCGTCATCATGGTGGTCAGCGGAACCCTAAAAGGCTTCGACGTCTCGTACATCATGACAAACGGTGGGCCAGGGGCATCAAGCGAGTTGGTCTCAACGTACTTGTACAAGACGGTCTTTACCTCCTTGGACTTCGGATATGGCAGCACCATGGCAGTGTTTCTCGCTGCCGAGTGTCTGTTGATCGTCGTCGTCATCCGCTGGATCTTCCGCAAGCACGAGATGGAGGACTGATCATCAAACGTCATCGTAACCCGGTTAGTCGGGGCCTGATCTACGTCGTCGTCGGCGCTTTTCTCCTGGTACAGGTTTATCCCATTGCGTGGGTGCTGATGTCCTCGTTCAAGACGCCTGAACAGCTCGCGGGAACACCCGCATATGCGCCGCCGACACAGTTCTACATCGGTAACTTCGTTCGCGCTTTTGAACAAGCGGACCTGCTCGCGTACCTGCTGAACAGCACGCTTGTGGCGCTTCTCACGATAGGCCTGACCATCGCCATCGGTGCGCCTGCAGCATACGCCATAGAGAAGCTGAGAATTCGAGGTGGACGGCTCGTGCTGGGCTACCTTCTCCTAGGCATTACAGTCCCCGTGTTCGTGGCGCTCCTGCCGATGTTCCAAACGTTCAACGCCGTCGGCTTGCGGGATACATACTGGGCACTCGTCATCCCGCAAGTGGGTTTCAACCTTCCGCTCTGCGTGTACCTCTACTCGGGGTTTATGAGATACATCCCGGACTCGCTGATTGAAGCCGCGACGATTGAAGGTGCCGGGCGCTTTAGAGTGTTCATCTCCTTGGTGTTCCCCATGTCCCTGAACACCACAATCACGATCATCGCTTACAACTTTGTCTTCGTTTGGAACGAATTCGTATTCGCCAACACGTTCCTCAGTGAACCGCGGATGAAGACCTTACCGGTGGGCCTCAACGACTACGTCGGTGTGATGGGGCAAACCGACTTTGGCGCCACATACGCCGCAATCGTGGTCGCGATCGTCCCAACCCTCGTCCTTTACTTCTTCCTCAACCGCCGCGTCATCGACGGTATGGCCGCAGGGGCCGTACGCGGATAACACAAACCGTCTTGCCAACCATCGAAAGGGTGCATTGTGAAAGTTGATTTGACATCAGGCTGGCAGGTCCTACAGGACGTCCACCACGCCGGAGAAGCGCTCGGACTACCTTCCGGCGACCTCGACCACACCGAGATCGGCCACCAATTATCAGAGTGGGAACCCATCGACCGACTGCAGCATCTGCAAGTCCTTTTCTCCGCCGAACCATACTGGGGCAGGGAACTCAGATACTTTAACCAGGCACCATGGTGGTACAAGAACGAGTTCACTCTCGACGAAGAAGGAAGCCATCTCGAGCTCCGCTTTAGCCACGTCGACTACTACTGCGAAGTCTGGCTGAACGGTTCAAGACTGGGCAGCCACGAGGGCTACGCGGTCCCTTTCAGTTTCGATGTGACAGATCTTGCACGTCGTAATGGCGAGAAGAACCTCCTCATCGTCAAGGTCTGGTCGCCGTGGGACGACGACGTTCAGGACGCTCACCACGCGAAACGCGCCTTCAAAGTTATCCGCAACATGGTCAAAGGCACCTACGAACACGATGACGCCCTCATAGCCCGAGATGTGAACCCCGTCGGAATCTACGGCGATGTCGAACTCATCGTGACAGACGCCGTACGCATTACCGAACAACCGTCAATCCACTACGAACTCGACGATGGCAAATCGTCAGCCGCCATCGCGATCTCCGCAAAAGTCGCCGGCTCAGGTGAGGCTAAGGTGACCGCAACGATCACCGACGTGACAACCGGATTCGTCGTCGCTAGGGTGACCCAGGAAGTGGAATTAAGCGCCGAGCCCACGAGCGTCAGGATCGAAGCGCGCGTCGAGGGCATCGTCCTCTGGAACACTTGGGACGTTGGAGAGCCAAGGCTCTACGACGTTGAGTTGCGAGCGGGAGAGGCAAATACCAACATCAAGTTCGGGTTCCGAACCGTCGAAATGGTGCGTAACGAATCACAGACCACACTGATCCTCAACGGCAAACGCCTCTACGTTCGCGGCACTTCATACTTCCCCGACGTCTATCTCTCCACGCTGACAAGCGAACGCTACCGGCGCGATCTCCACGCCATTCGTGAGGCCGGCTTCAACCTCATCCGGATTCACGTGCACATCCAACAACCGGAGTTCTACACCCTATGTGATGAACTCGGCCTCGCAGTGATGCAAGACTCCGATTACAACTGGACGCATCCTGAAGATGAGGAATGGGTGAAGCGACTGACAAGCATTTATGTCGATGCGATGCGGATGTTGGATCACCACCCCTCGATCGTCACATGGATCGGGCTGAACGAACCCGGCTTCTTCGGCACTCTCGACCACAGCGGAGGCAAGGCCCTGACGGAATCGCCGGGACCGCAGATGTACGAAGCAATTACAGCGGCTGACCCTACGCGCCCTGTAATCAGGGGCTCATTTTGCAACTTCGACCCTCTAAGCGGCGACACCCACAACTACCGCGGATCACTCGAAGGCAACCACGAGGACTACGTGGAAATTGATGGAACGACAGAGAAGCTCAATACTGAGTTTGGATTCGACGCTCCCGGTTGTGAAGCAAATCTCCGCAGCGTGCCGCGGGTTTACAAGCGGCTCAAGTCGGCCCTTCCGCGGCTTGCCGCGATCCAGCACTATCAGGCGCGCTTGATCAAGTACTACATCGAGCACTACCGGATGCAGCGGTGGAACCCGAATTCCGGCTACATCCAGTTCATGTTTATCGACCTCTCGCCACAGAGCTTCTACGGTGCATATGACTGGTGGGGGCACCCGAAGCCGGTGGTTGATGAACTACTTATGAGCAACCAGCCCGTGACGGTACTTGTAGAGCAGACCGCGGAGGAAGCAACCGGTGTGCTACTGATAAACGACTCGCCCCGTTCCTTCGGCACAGTGGCAGTAACGGTGGCTGTCAGGGACGAAGGGCGAACCCTCCTTGAAAAGACGAGCGAGGTCGATCTCGGCGCACGCGAGCAGGTTCGCGTGCTCGACCTTGAACTGAACAAAGCAGATTCGGCCCGGATCGATGTCCGCTTGAGCGCAGTATCAGGGTCCGGAGAGGTAATCGCCAGAAACCAGTACGACGACATGTTCGGCCATCCCCGGCATGTAGAGGGGCACCCGCACCGCCTCAGCCATGATTTCGGGATGCGTTTGTACAACGCTTAGCCGTTCTAGGCAGGCGCCTCTCCGAGGGGCCGGAGTTTCGTCGCGCCAATGGGCTGTGCATGCGCTTGCACAGCCCATTGGCGCGATACTGATTCGGGAGACGGCGTGGTTCGGGCCGCTGAACTACGAGACCCAATTGGGAAGTCACGCGCGCTACTAAGGTGCAGATTTGCCGCTATTCGCTCCCGGCCGCTTACTCCCATCCATAGCAAAAAAGCGCGCAGTAAGTAAGGATGCCCCGAAGGTCGGGCGTGACCGTTACTTCAGCTCTCAAACGGGTCAGTCGTCCACCCGACGCCGTGGAGAGAACAGAGAAAGGCGACTTGGATCCGCCCCGCGCCGTCGAAGCTCTCCGGTACCATCGGAGCTCCGCACTCGGGGCAGCGAGCTGCCGGTGGCAGCCCGTCCTCATCTACCTCATCGTCCATGTGGTAAGCCTACGTCTGCGTTCGACATGCCGCTACGAGGCTCGTCATAACCGATTCCTCCTGCAAGGCGGATATTTCCTCTCCGCCTCTTCACGAGGTCACGTCGCCAAAGGGAGCCCGCGCAGAGGCGTCAAACCCGTCAATTCCAGCTGCCGCGGAGCAGATCGTCAAAGAACTCGTCCGGGCCGAAATCGGGGAAGCTCTCCATGGAAACTGAGTCTTCACTGGTTGCGTCTAAGAGTGCCAGGACTCTTTTAGCGTGGGAGTCTCTTTGTCGCACGGCGAGCCCCCGGGCGCGTAGTTTCTCCAAGAAGCGCTCCTTACGTTCCGACCGAAGAGTGCGCCATCTTCTTTCCCATTCGTTTTCGTCATCAGCAAGAAGCTGCGGTTCGGCAGGCAAAACGCGGGTGACCATCATGGTGAGGAGTAGCTGACGTTCGTCGTCAGTGGCCGGAGCCATATTCTCAGCGGTCTTGGCGTGGTGGCAGTCGAGGCAGAGTAGCTGCAAGTTATCGAGCGCATCGGAGTTCCCATCGATATGGTCGACCTCTACACCAGGAGTGCCACATCGCTGGCAGCGCCCGCTGTCGCGAATGCGCACCTCTGTGCGGGTCCGAGGCGTGAGTCTTCGCCGTAGTGACCCATACCCACCAGCAAGCAGGAATGCCTCTCTTGTCTGCACGGCGAGCTTCACATCTGGATCTTTTAGGCGCCCATCGCGTGACACTCGGCGAAGATAACGCACGTGAGCGGCGATCTCCTGACACCAGGTTGAGCAGTAGAGCCCAACGATATCGATGGGTAGTTCCGTCAGGCAGTTCGAGCAGTGGTCGTCCAGGAAAAACCACGGGTGTGGCACATCGATGAGGAACCGTCGCTTCACAGGGCCACCCTAGCCGAGGCACAACCTGGATCTTCGCTTATATTGTCGTGCGCGAGGCATCGCATCCAAGAACCGCGTCTTCCTGCTCCTAGAAGCGAAGGAGCCAAAAATCTACCTGCGAGTCAGTTATTCGAAGTCATCGGAAGGCTAAAGGCCTCAACGCATGCCGGGTCGGTTTCACAGCCAGAGCGGGCCATGGAGGTCGAGATGCAACAACGACGCGAGTATCGCTTTGATCGAACCTACCTGTGGGGGCGGGTTGTCCCGTGAAGCGCCTGCGAGACATGACGCGCAAGCTGATCGATCTTGTCGTAATCCAGTGCTGCCGAGGTCAGTCGGATGAACGGGCGCGATGTATGTCGATAGGTCTGCCCGCTCCGGGCCTGCCATCCTCCGGCAATTAGAGTGCTAGAGACGCTCGCCTCGTCGTCGACGGGAACCATGACGTTGAGTCCGGAGCACCCGAAAGCCGGTATTCCGAAACCCGAGAGTGCTTCGATGAGGCGTGCACGCCGTTTGCCGTATTCCACGCTGGCGTCGCTCACGAGGTGCTGCACATCAGTGTCGGAGAGCAGGTCGACGACGAGGCGTTGCAGGATTGTCGATATCCAGCCACGGTTCAGAGACTGCCGACGCTGCATCCGCTCTATCGTTAGCTCATCGCCAGCGGCGAAGGCGAAGCGGAGGTCGGGCCCGTGTGACTTACTCAGTGATCGAATCGACAGCCAGGAACTGGAGTCGACGGTGAGCGAGTGATAGTCGGCATTCGCGACGAGTGAAGCGTGATCGTTCTCGATTACGAAAACATCCCTGCCCTTGTCGCGAGCAGCGGCAAGAGCCGCACGAAGCTCTGCAGCGCGTTCTGCTGACAATGCGGACCCTCTGGGATTCTGCGCGCGGGGACTGTAGATAACCGCTGCTGCGCCATGTCGAATTGCGGCCTGGAACGGGACCGACTCGAAACCTTCATCGTCCACCGGTACGGGAACAAGTGCGAGCCCTCTCGACCGGAGCAGGGACGTCGCTGCCGCGAATCCCGGATCTTCCACGATGATGCGATCTCCGGCTCGTAGCCTAACCTCCGAAGCATCGGCGATGCCATCCAGGGCCCCATTGGTGATCATCACATTCTCCGGTCGCCCCGCGAGGACATCACACAACTGGGCGAGGGCGTGTGTGCGCAACTCCGGCAGCATGGGATCGACATCGTAGAGCGTCTTCTCTACGGAGATGCGGCGCAGATGTACATTGAGGTCCGGCAAGAAGGCAGGATCGGGTGCACCGCTGGCAACGTCAATCGCTCCATTGAACAGCTGGTCGGGGGCGCCTAGGGGCGAGTTGACCAGAAGGGACTCCTGGCGAACCGTCGTGCCCACGCCTCGCACGACGTGGGTGAGGCCTCGGTCTGCAAGCCTGCGAAAGGCCGCTGCAGCTGTTGCAGGGCTCACGTCTCGTTCGCGGGCGAGCTCCCGGATAGAGGGCAGCAGGTCCCCGGGTCGGTACTTTCCGGAGAGAATGTCGCCCTCGAGGGATTGGAATATCCCCTCAGCCGTGTGTGGTCCGTCCGTTCGCTTCGTGCTCATGCCCCCTACTAAATCGCCGACAAGTAGCCGTTATAGTACACCGGTCCGCGGTCGCTGTTCAGCAAGCGTGGTAGTTGCTTTGCTTCGAAGGGCCAGTGTACTATCTGTGACCAGTAGGTGATCTAGTACACAAGGGTGTGACTGTGGCAACCGTGACAAACGGGGCAGCGCGCTCTTGGCTCAACGTGAAGAAGGTGCATGCTGATGGTGAAAAGGCTCCTCTACGGTTCCGCCACGATTTTGGGGGTTATCGCGGCAGCGAGTGTAGCCGGGCTCATGATCACCGTTATCGCGGATACGGCCGGACGATTTTTCTTCTCGACCCCCATACCGGGCGCCAACGACTACAGCCGCTACTGGTGGATGATCCTCATCGTCTTCGGGGCCCTCGGTATCGCAGAAAGACGCAACGAGCAGATCGAAGCGCTCGTACTTGAAGCTCTCATGCCCACCAAACTCAAAGTGATCTGGCGCTATATTCGCGCCGCTCTCGTCACCGTCACTCTGACCCTCATGCTCATAGCGATGATCCCGACTGCATGGAAGCACCGGCTGCAGGGGGAGTACGCCCCCGGTTCCGAGATCACCATCTGGCCCACTCGCTACATCCTGGTCGTCGGTGTCGCGGTCTTCCTCGTAGTTACAATCGTGAAACTCTTCGACGACCGGCGACAGATACTGCGAGGAACTTTCCAAGCGGAAGGGCCTGAAGCATGACCGCGGCCAAGGGCGCTCTTGCGCCCATCTCTTCGAAGGGCACGCCACCCATCCTCGCTCCCTCGCCCAAGAATGGTCGAGGCATCGCGATTACGGTGACGCTCGTCGCGTCTGCCGTGATCGCTGGTGCTCTGCTGTTGACGCGAGTTCTCGACAACTCGGCGGCGGGGATCGCCTCGCTCATTCTCATGCTCGTCCTCATCTTTCTGGGGATGCCCGTCGGTCTGACGATGGTGCTAGCAGGCGCACTCGGCATCTACTCGATCGTCGGGCTACGCGGAATGAACGATTCGCTCGCCAACCTGCCGTACGCAGCCGTGGCCAGTTGGTCGCTGAGCGTCTTACCCATGTTTATCCTGATGGGGCTTCTGCTCTGGCGCTCAGGCATTACCGGCCGGCTCTTCGAAGCAGCCCGCGTTTGGCTGCACTGGCTCCCTGGCGGGCTCGCCGTCACGACGAACTTCGCGGGTGCGGGCCTCGCGGCGGTGAGCGGTTCGACCGCCGGTATCACCTACGCGATCGGACGATTGAGCATCCCCGAAATGCTCAAGAGCGGCTACAACACGCGCTACGCGACAGGCACGGTCCTCATGTCGGGACTGGCAGGACAACTGATTCCGCCGAGCATCCTGTCCGTCATCTACGCCGGCGTGGCCGGAACATCGGTCGGGCAGCAACTTCTCGCCGGCATCGTGCCGGGCGTGGCCGTCGCGCTCATATTCGCTGTTCAGCTGATTCTGATGGCGACCATACGACCATCCCTGGCCCCCGCGCAGAGAACAAGGGTGTTCCTTTAGTCGTCAAGGCCAAGACTCTAGCCGGGGTGTGGCCCATCGGCGTCATGCTCGTGATCGTCATCGGCGGCATCTTCTCGGGAATCTTCACGGCGACAGAAGCCGCAGCCTATGGAGCAGGCTTCGCCGTCGCAGTCACCCTCGTTTCGCGCAGCATCAAGGGCAAGATGCGCGCCATCACCCAGGCGCTGCTCGAGACGGCCTCGAGCACTGCGGCGATTCTCCTGCTGATCGCGGGCGCTTCGTTGCTGACGCGGATGCTCAGCCTCAGCGGCATCACGAGCCAGGTGATCGAGTACTTCACCTCACTGAACCTGAGCCCGGTCGGCGTGCTGTTCGTGCTCTTGGTCTTCTACCTCATCCTGGGGATGGCCCTCGATCCGATGACCATGATCGTGCTGACGGTTCCGATTCTCATTCCATTGCTTGATGCGTCTGGCGTGAACCTGCTGATGTTCGGCGTGTTCATCGTCCTGCTGGGTGAGCTGGCGTCGGTGACGCCGCCCGTCGGAATGATGTCGTACATCGTGCACAAGATCACCAGCACCCTCGATGATGTCCGCGCGCGAGAAATCACTCTCGTCGACGTGTTCATCGGCGCCGCATGGTTCATCCCAGGGCCCGTGATTCTGCTGTTGTTGCTCATCTTCTTCCCGGACATCGCCACCTGGCTACCGACCTTGGGGAATGTCAAGTGACCGCACTGACTATCTTCGATCGCCCTGCCAACGGTGGTACCGGCGACTCATCCCTCACCTGAAACGAACGGAGACAATCACATGAAGAGGCGAATACTTGCCGTTCTGGCGGTAAGCAGCATGGTCGCGCTCACAGCCGCATGCTCGTCCGGCGGCGCATCAACCAACGTTGCGCAATATGCCCATCCGAATGACCCCACGACATGGTTGGCAAACGCCGACAAGGAGTGGATCAAGGATGTGGAGAGCGCAACCGACGGTGACGTCAAGGTCAACATCCACTGGTCCGGGTCACTGGCGGCCGCTCCCGAGGCTGCCGATGCCATGGCAAGCGGAACATCACAGATCGGAATCCTCTATCCGATCTACACTCCCAGCAAGTTCCCCAACTGGGCTTGGCTGTCGGAGTACTCATTCCAGTCCGACGCCCGTCCGGTCATCGGCGACATGCAAGCATACGCCGCGGCACTCGAGGTATCCCTCAACTCGGATCTGTTGAAGGACGAATATCGCGATCAAGGCATCGAGCCCCTTCTCCCAATGTTCGAGATGAACGCTGGGTACCACCTCGTATGTACAGAACCTGTCACGTCTCTCGACGACGCGAAAGGCAAGACCGTGCGGACACCCGGCGGTCCATGGGAGCGCGAAACGACAGCGCTCGGCATGGCACCGACTCAAATGGCGGTAGGCGAGATGTATGAAGCGCTTCAGCGCGGCGTGCTCGACTGCAGTGTGAACCCACTTCGCGATCTCATCGCCTTCGACCTCATCGAGGTCGCCACCGACCTCACGATGGATGACGAGATCGGCTTCACCGGATTCGATGCCGCGCTGGGCGCGAACCTTGACTGGTGGGACGGACTGGGGCCCGAGGGTCAGGACGAAATCTGGAGCACACTCAAGGACTACAGCGAGCGCTTTGTCGCGGCCGGGTTGGGAGCGGACTTCGAGCTTCGCGAAAAGAGCAAGGAACACGGCGTCACCATTCACGAAATGGGCGACGACATGCGTGAAGCGCTCCAGAAGAACCAGAGCCAACGAATGGCTGACGCTATGTCGACCGCCCCGAAGGGCTCCGGGGAGCAGCACGAGAAGCTCTTGAGCGCCTACTCGGCCGCCATGGACAAATGGCAGCGCATAATCACTGACGAACTGGGCTACGGAGACAAGGTGCCCGCCACCTGGTCCGAAATCATCGCCTCCGACCTGTCGATCGACGACATCGACTTCGAACCCTTCGGCGATCGGCTCTGGGATGAAGTCCTCAAGCCGGCGATGCCTTCCACACGCTAACTCAAACGCCTCGTGAGGCGCCGACAGGGTTTCCCTCGTCGGTGCCTCACCGGAGCTCGCAGCCTGCCGCCGGCAGTCCGCGTGATGACGGGGACAAGTGCCCCGCATCGGAAAAGCCATGACAGTTCCGCGGAGAATCAGATGTGGATCAATAAACAGTACGAGGTCGAGAACGCTCTCACGTGGCTCGAGAGTTTCGTCGCGGACAACAATCTATCGACGATCATCACGCATGACCCGGTGCGCGTCGCCCATATGCCGGTAGAGATCGTCAGGCGGGAATCCGGCGAGGCGAAGCTTCTCTTCCACATGCCGACAGTGGACCCAATCGCTAAAGCCATCAGCGAAAGCGATCTCTTGACAGTCGTCGTCCACGGGCCACAGCAATACATCAGCCCGAGCCTCTATGGCGATGCCGGTTTGCCCACATTCAACTACGGGATTGGCGAAGTCACCGATAAGTGTCGACAGCTTGACGAGACCGAACTGGCAGATCATCTGCATCGCCTCATCACGCAGCGAGAAGAGTGGTTCGCCGGGCAGACCGAGCGGACAGCATGGGTGATCGACCCGGTCAACCAAGAGCGATTCGATCGGCTGCTACCGATGCTCGTCGGCTTCGAAGTCGACCTCGAAAACGTCCAACTCAAGCTCAAAATGGGTCAGAACCGCACGATCGAGGATCGCAAACAAACGGTGGAGATTCTCCGAACCACACCCGGAGTGGATTGGAGAGTCACGGACATCATGGCGGCCCTACTGCCACAGTCCGCCACGCCAATGCAAGCAAAACCAGCGAAACGGGATCAATAATGCTGCTTGACACGGTAATCACCGGAAACATTCTCACCCTGGAACCCTCACGACCTCGCGCCAGGCGCATGGGAGTGTGGCAGGGCCGAATCGTCGGGTTCGACGAGGAGATCGAGAGTCTCGAAGCGCGCGAGCATGAGGCTTTCGAGACGGGATGTGTCGTTCCCGGTTTCATCGATGGCCACACGCACTTGGCGACGACTGGGATGCTGCTAGCCGGCGTCAACGCCTCCGAGGACCGCTCGGTCGACGCGGTGCTACATCGCATCGTCGACGCGCTTGACCAGCAGGGCACAGACGAATGGCTCGAAGTCTGGGGCTACGACCAGCGAAACATCGGCCGGCATCTCACAATGGAAGAACTCGACGGTGTCGCGCCGAAGACCCCCGTAGTGCTGAGGCATGTGTCGAGCCACGCGTCCCTTGTGAACAGCACGGCGCTGTCATTGATCCGTGATCCGGAATTGCGGGAACAGATCGAACGAGCGGACGGCCTTGCCTTCGAAAAGACTCAGGACGCGATCCGCGATCTCGTCGAACCGTATCGGGTGGCGAAAATTGAAGCGGCTGTCCGTGCAAGCGCGCAGCTTGTGCTGTCCGAGGGAGTCACCACGTGCATAGAGGCCGGTATCGGCCGCGGGCTCTGCTCGCATTCTGAGATTGACATGCGCGCCTACCTCAACCTCCATCGGAAGGGGGAGCTGGGGATCCGGGTACAGCTGATGCCCTGCATCGACTACCTACATCCCCTGAGAGCGCACGAGGATGATTACGCCGCGTCGACGCTCGACCTTGGGATCCTTCAAGGGTTCGGCAGCGATGACATCTGGTTCGGGCCTACCAAGATGTGGTTCGACGGCGGCATGATGGCGCGAAGCGCCGCGTTCACCCAACCATACGAGGGCACCGATTACTGCGGCGAGCTCGCAGAGGATGAGGAAGAGCTCAGGGACAGGCTAATCAAGGCCCACCGTTCGGGATGGGATGTCGCGGCCCACGCGATCGGTGATCGGGCAATCGACAGTGCCCTCTCCGCCTTCGAAGGGGCTCAACGTCTTGCCCCTGACCCTAGTCGCCGTCACCGTATGGAACATGGCGCGCTGATTCGTGAGGATCACATCAGTAGGCTACGGAACCTCGCAATCTCAATTGGCACCCAGCCGTGCTTCATCACATACTCCGGAGACGACTTCTACAAGATCATGGGACCCGAGCGCGCTCACCAACTCTATCGAGGACGCTCTCTCCTGGACGCTGGAGTCCGGCTCATCGGGTCTACCGACCGCCCGCTGCCCGGCACCCCACTTCGCGGTATGCAGACTATGGTCGACCGAACCTCCAACGGCGGGCAGGTGGTCGGACCCAATGAAGGCGTGACGCCACTCGAAGCCTTGCAGGCATACACGCTTTCCGGAGCCTGGGCAGCTCGACGAGAACAGCGACTCGGCTCCCTTGCAGTTGGAAAGTACGCCGACATCACTGTCCTCGATCGGAACATTCTCGATCAGGGAGTGAACGCGTTAGGGGAAGCGACGGTCACCGCCACGTTCGTCAACGGAATCCGCCGATACTGATACGCGGCAGCGATTCAACCGGCTACGTGCGGCGATTCCGCGGATGGCACTATGACCCGCATGGACAGTTGCTTGAACGTGAGTGCCGAAACGAGAGGGGATGCAACACCGAGTTCTTGAAAACTCCGGCACAGTGACGTCATGCGGGAAACAAGCTGCGCACAAAGCGAAGCCCATGTTGGTCGGGGTCAAACACCAACCGCCGATAAAGCTTGTCCCGGGAAAGGCGTGTCAAAGCAAGCGCCGAGGTGCTCTAATGGGCGGGTCGCGCCCTCTCTGCTGGAAACGCCCACCTCAGTCTGGGTGCTCGTTCGTCTCAAGAAGGTCAGATGCTGCCCTCCTTTGCTACTCGTCTGACGGCGTTCGCCCAGAGCCAGACATAGGCGGGGTACTTCTCGCCTGATGGGATGTACCGCACGAGTACCGCGCCGCCCGGTGTCCATGCGAGTACTTCGGCCTCAGTTTCGACGATGTCGTTGTACGCGACGCGCACGGGAACCATGGCGCGGACGGGCACGGCGGTTGGTTCGTCTCGCCGTCGGCCGGTGGCACGAACCACTTCCTCAGGCAGACTCACTGGGCGTGGTCTGCGTTCGGTCGCTTCTTTGTCCGCAGCGAGCTTGGGCCCATACAAGTCATACCGCTTATTCGTGCCCACAGGCCAGCTCCGCTCTAGACTTCTCTCGCTGCTGTAAGAAGCGCGCATCCGATAGGAAAGCGCTCCGCCGGGGATAGCGCGTCCTGCTGAATCGCCCGGAACAGCGTGGCGATACCGCCGAGGCTTGAACACTGCAACACATTCCCACAGTTCTATTAGAACACTTGTTCGGACCGACGGGAGGCGGTCGTAGACGCGAGGTCGCCGGTCCGCCGCTCTGTTAGCTACGACTCCGCCCTCTTCTGCGACGCCTGTACTCGTCTAGATCGGCCGGCTGGACTGTGTTCACACACGCGTTTGATCTGCTGTTCCTGCTCGGGCGTGAGCCCCACAGCGTCAACGTCAGACGGTGACATCGGAGGACTGAGGAGCGCGTCCAGTGAAAGGTCGTCATCCTTGCCCATCCCCCTCCCGGTAGCCCCCTCGCGCGTGGCCACAACGGTCCATGAAAGACCGGAGAAGATGCCGCGCATAACCCCTCTGCAAGTGCAAACGCGCTTGCAGAAGGGATACATCAGTGCAGAACGACGTGCAGATCTTGATCGGGCAATTCCTCAACGCATCCGATGGCACCTCCCGCGCGTTCGCGGAAGCAGAGCAGGCTTTCCACCGCGGAGTCGAGACGCAGGGGAGCCGACGCATGCGCCGGTGGGTTGCAACAGTGAACTGCCTCGACCGTTTCGTCCTGGCAGAGCGACGGATGCCACGCGAGAACCGCCGGCTGGCGCCCGGGGAAATCGGCGAGCAGGAGAAGAGCCTCGCCAGTTGGGTGCGCTACCAGCGGCGTCCCGCGACCCGAAATGGCCATTGCGAGTACCAATCGCGACGCCTTGAGATCGTCGACGGCTTCCAGTGGGACCCGCTTGGGGAAGCGCAGAGGGAGCTCGCCACACAATACGCCGAATTCTTCACACGATTCGGGCGTGCGCCGCGCTACCGCGCCGAGGCGCCAGAGGAGCGCCGGCTCGCGAACTGGGCCGCTAAACGGCGCCAACTGGCGATGCGCGGTGCCCTGTCGGCCCAGGAGGTGGAGCGACTGCGAGCGGCAGGCGTACCGGTTCCGCGCCGACGACGGTGACTTGTATGCCTGCACGGGAACGGTGAGCCGGGCGTGCCGCATAGATTCCGTGGTGTGACAAGCGTTCAGCAACCGACTAGGGGCCGCTATAGAGTGCGCACCCTCTCCGGCGCCTGCTACGAGCTCGACCTGGACCAGAGCACCATGACCCGCACGAAAGAGGTGACCGGAGAGCCGCGTTTCGAAGGAGACGCGATCTCGCTGGTCGAGGTCATCGACTGCCGCGTGGACAAGCCGCTCCGGCTCGTAGTTCAACTGGCACTGCCTGGCACCGTGCGCGTCAAGTGGACGGCGACGCCGGTTGTCAGCATTGACGAGATCGCGGAGACCTGATGAGTGGCGATGGAATCGATGAGAGTGTGATGACCTCCGGAGTGTGGCGGGTGCGCACAGCTTCCGGCGCCGCCTATGTGCTCGACATGGATCGACGGACCATGGTTCGGGAACGAGGTCTGACGAATATCTCGGCGTCGCTTCGGCGTGATGGCGGCGAAGCGATCCTGTTGGAGATTCTCATGTGTGAGGTCGGGAAACCGATGCTGTTGCTGATCGATCTGTCGTGGCCGGGCGTGATGAACACGACTCGAGCAACCACTCGCGTTCGCAGTATTGAGCAGATACGGCTTGGCGATGACCCCGCGGCATGAACTCGCGCAGGCCGAGAAAATCGGACTTCTCGGAGACGTGCACGGTGATCTCCGCCATGTTTTCGCGGCGATATCGATGCTCCGAGCTAAGGGAGTTTCGGTCATTGTGCAGCTTGGCGATTTTGGTTTCATCTGGAATCATTCGCAAGCGAATCTCAGTTTGAGTCGTCTCGAGGATCATCTCAACGGTCGGGATCAGACCATGTATTTCGTCGATGGGAACCACGAGAATTTCCATCTCCTGACGGCACGCCCCGTCTCGCCGGACGGGATCCGCTGGATCCGAACGAACATCGCGCACCTCCCCCGGGGGTACCGCACGAGAATTCAGGGTGGGCGTTCGCTCGCGGTCCTCGGCGGTGCGAACAGCATCGACATCGCGCATCGCCGGCGCGGGTTCACTTGGTGGGAGCAAGAACAAATCACACAGGACGACCTGAACGCGCTCGGCAACGAGCACGCCGCCGTCATGCTCAGCCACGACGCGCCCATGGGCGTTCCCACTCTTGATGTGCGCCTGCGAAGCGGCGACAAATATTGGCCTCCTGCCGCCATCGAATATGCACGCGAGGGCCGGAAGACGTTCCACCGCGGCTTCATGCAGGTCCGGCCGCAGTTGTCGATCGGTGGGCACTACCACCATTTCGTGGACGAGACGGTCACCTACGAATCGCCAGACGGTTCGTTCACGAGCCGCGTCGTCGTGCTCGACCAACAGGGCGAGCATCGCGGCAACTGCGCAATTCTCACCACCTCGACCTTGAATCTTGAGGTCTTCGACGTCGAGGGCGGCCCGTACCAGGAAGGAACACGCGATGACTGACGGTAGCAAGGACAACACTGGTGACGAGGGTGCCGGCCGGCCGGCGAACGACGCGGCAGAAGAACCGACCACCACCCGGCGGGCTGGGACTTCGAGGAGGGATCGCGCACGAGACGACTCTGGAATGCCGGAGGCCAAAACCATGGACGAGTACTACCCGGAATTCGTCGTCCTGGAACGGCCGCTCGCGATATTCTCGAAACCGGATGGGCAGATGGAAACCGTCAACTCTATCGAGGGAATGATCGCCATCACGATCCACGCAGGCAGGCACCCGGAATACACCCCGATGACCTTCCGCGTCCCAAACGAGCTCGAGCGCTACTCACGTCTCAAGGTCAGCGAAAAGACGTACGTTGTCGAGCTCGGAACGCACCTCGAACACCACAAAATATCGAAGCGGCCAGCCCCGAGCAAGAAGAAGACGAAGAGGGATGGGCCGAGAGAGGCCGTTCCATTGGAAGGGATCGATGCCGCGACGATCATGTTCTTGTGGCTAAACCGCGGCAAGCTCCCCAAGTGGGCCGATCTTCAAAGCTTAGGGCGATTGCCATGAGGCGAGAACCGTTGATCGACGACGGAGATGGCGACGAGGAAGTCGTCACCGAACTCACCCTCAACGACCGCGGTGTGTGGCGCGTCTGGACCCACGGCAGCTCACATATCCTCAACCTCGACGAAGCGACCGTCACCCGGGTGCCCGGCAAGGGTCGGTCGAGGAGCATCAATGACATCACCCGGCCCCTTCGCAGTCTTGACGCGTGCAGGGTAGGCGAGCGTGGGCGCTGGTCGATGAGCAGCGACGACGTCATGGTCGACTTTTACTGGCATGTGTCGTCGACGATCCGCAAAATCGAACGGGAAGCCCCACACGGTCCCAGTGCTGAGCACGGGTGAAATTCGACATGGGAGAGCGTTGCACGGAACGCTCGATGCGGAAGTAGTAAGGACAGCAGCGCCGTATCTGCGTGCTCGCTACCCGAGTCCCGGGAACCGCCGAACTTACTGTGCGGAAGCGCTCTGTAGCGTGAGATGACTTGCACGCTTGCTGGACGAGTTCATCGCTCGCAAGCGAGCGTCACCATGAATTCGTTTGAAAGCCTCGGTGGCGATTCGAATTGCGTCGTCGACATCCTCGCTCGACAAGATGGCGTCTGTGTCGCCGTGTACCAGCCTGCTGCGGACACCGTAGATCTTCGTGCAGCGATTGAAGAGCGCGGCTCGGCGTTCCGCATGTTCGGGCTCAAGGAGCCAGGCCAGAGCCGAACACACTTTGAACGTCGTCTCTGACCTGGAACCGACCATATTCTCCCAAGCGATGACGGCATCAATGAGGGCATCGTCTTGCGCGCGTCGTTCCGTGAATGACTTCGTAATTCGGGTCAAGGCGATTGTCATGGAGTCATTGACGGGAGTTATGCCGTCGACAACGATTGCAATCTCGTCAAGGTCGCCTTGGGAAAGTACGGTCGGTTCCTGCGCGAGAGTCTCAATCCGTAACGGAGCTTGGGTTGGCTGCAGGGGGAAGAGATCCCATGGCCCACTTGTCGCCAGACTCACCCGGGATTCCGACGTATGCGTATGAGCGAGAATCGCGAACGCTACAGCGTCGAAGTGTCGAAACAGCCCCGACCTGTGCGCCGTAGCCTCGCGTGTGAGCTGTTGGAACACTTCGAGGGAGGTGTTCTCATCAACTTCATTTCTCATCGCCGCAACGAGATGGAAGGGAACCGTCTGCCACATGATGCTTCTCGGCCGTGGACGCGTTTCCGACTCTCCGAATGTTTCGATTGCCAAACCATCGGCCCCACGGATACCCCACGTCTCGCGCTCGATACACCCCTGGACGTCGATATGGTCGAGTCCTTTCATGACGACGACGTCAACCGGCTCCCCCTGCGCGAAGCGCCTCAGCTGATCAACGCTCTCAACTACGAACTCTTCAATACGGGATTCATCCAGAGCATCCCTGAAACGCATTCGAGCGAGCGTCTGCTCGACAATCGCGCCGATGACAATCTGCGAGAACAACGTTCCACCGCCGCCCGGTGACCACCACAGCAGGCCAACCGCGTTGTCTGGCCGCGCCGGGTCATCTTGCGGCGTCTGCTGCGGCAGTAACGTGCTCAGTTCCTCGTCCTCGAGGAACGCGACCGTTACAGGATCCACAAGCTCAGGTGTTTGGAAAGCCGCGGCGATCTCGAATCGGCGATCTTCTGCTCCTTCGAACTGCTCAAGCAGGAGCCCATGCCGCACCAGCCGAGCGAGCGCTTCAACGAGGTTGCTCGGCTGTTGCGGCCGTTGACCGGTAATGGCACGCAACATCTCGAAGTGCGTGAATGCGGTTCCTGCCGCGATTTGAAGGAAGACACCGCATGCGACACTAAAATATTGTGGTCTCGGGATGCGTCTGAGATCGTCGCCTGCGCACGTGTCGATGACAGACCGGATCGTGGGCACGGTGAAATCCGGTTGCGTCGCCTCCGGGTCAAGATTGAATAAATACCGCAGCGTGGCCGTCCCAAAGCGGGAGCATGCCTTCTCCCATGCAGCCGTGCCATCAAATGAGTCTGGTTCCACATGTCAAAGCTATGAGAATGTGAACGCCGAGGCTTTCGGATCGCGCACCCAGAATGAGGGGTACCGCCAACCATTCGCGCGGAGCAATGAGGGGCAGCAGTCGATGCCCCTCAGGTGTGGGCTCGTAGCACGGGGCCTTCATCCGTAAGAATGGGTGTTGTGCCTGTGACTTCCTTCGATGCCGTCTTTGACCAGCTCTATTTCTCGGCAAAGAGCGAGAAGGACAAGGGGTCGAAGTTCGAGAGACTACTCAAGCGCTACCTCGAGGTCGAGCCGAAGTACGCCGACCAGTACTCCCAGGTGTGGCTGTGGAATCAATGGCCGGGACGTCACGGCCGACCGGACACAGGCATCGACCTTGTTGCCGAGGACCGGTACACCGGTGAACTGACAGCAATCCAAGCCAAGTTCTACGACCCGGCCCACACCCTGCCGAAACAGGCTATCGATTCCTTCTTCACCGAACTCGGGAAGGAGCCGTTCACAAACGGACTCATCGTCTCGACTACCGACCAATGGTCCAAACACGCCGAAGACGCCCTGAAGGGGCAGACCAAACCGATCCAGCGAATCCGGCTCCAGGATTTCTCCGAATCGACAATTGACTGGTCTGTTTTCAACCTCGACCGGCCGGAAGAACTCGTTCGCGGCCCCGGCAAGGAGCCCCGGAAGTACCAACGCGAAGCGATCGACGACGTCAAACGGGGATTTGACCTGCACGACCGGGGCAAGCTCATCATGGCCTGCGGAACCGGCAAAACGTTCACATCGCTGAAGCTCGTGGAAGAACTCGTCCCTGTCGGCGGCGCCGTACTGTTCCTCGTGCCTTCGATCGCTCTGCTGCAGCAAACGTTAAACGAATGGACGGCGCAGGCCGACGTACCCCTTCGCCCGTTCGCCGTCTGTTCCGATGCAACCGTCGGCCGCAAAGAAAACGAGGACGTTTCCGCACACGACCTCGGCTTCCCCGCCACCACCGACCCCAACAAGCTCGCGCATCAGTTCAGGATCTCCACGGGCCAAGAAACAGTATCCGTGGTGTTCTCCACGTATCAATCGATCGACGTGATCAGCCAGGCGCAGGACCTCGGGCTGCCGGCCTTCGACCTCATCATCTCGGATGAGGCACACCGCACCACCGGCATCACTCAAGCCAGTAAATTCGATTCCGCCTTCGTCCGCGTCCACGACGACACGTATGTCCGGGCAGCAAAGCGCCTTTACATGACGGCGACTCCCCGGATTTACGTGGAGGATTCGAAAGCCCAGGCCGCGAAAGACGGCATCGTCGTGTACTCGATGGACGACGAAACCACCTACGGTCCCGAATTCCACCACCTCGGTTTCGGTCGCGCCGTGGAAATGGGCCACCTCGCCGACTACAAAGTCCTCATCCTCGCCGTCGACGAAGAATCCGTCGCCTCCTCGTTCCAAGGCCTCCTCGCCTCAGACGGGGAAATGAACCTCGACGACGTCGCCCGAATAGTGGGCTGTTGGAACGGACTCTCCAAGCGCGGCGTCAACGGGGAGCGGCTTTCGATCACCGACACTGCGCCCATGCAACGCGCCGTTGCCTTCGCGCGCAACATCAAAGAATCAAAGGCGATCGCTGCACAGTTCGAACGGGTCGGCCGCGAACTGCTGATGAACCGAAGCGAGGGGTCATCGGATCTGAGCCTGGAAGCCAAGCACGTCGACGGGACCTTCAATGTCCTCGAACGCTCTCAACGCCTTGACTGGCTTCAGGACGACGCGGGCGTCGACGTGTGCCGGATCCTCACCAATGCGAAGTGTCTCTCCGAAGGCGTGGATGTCCCCAGCCTCGACGCCGTCTTGTTCCTGAATCCGCGGAACTCGCAGGTCGATGTTGTGCAGTCCGTTGGCCGTGTCATGCGCAAGTCCACGACGACGAACAAGGAATACGGATACATCATCCTACCGATAGCCGTGCCCGCATCCGAGGACCCGACGACGGCGCTGAACGACAACAAGAAGTACAAGGTCGTCTGGGACGTACTCCAAGCTTTGCGTGCGCACGATGACCGGTTCGAAGCGATGATCAACAAGCTCGAACTCGACAAGAAAGCCAACAAGACGATCGACGTTATCGGCATCGGAACCGGGAAGACCGACGGTGACAGCGGATCTGACGCCTCTTCTGACTCCGACGCGAGCGAGGCCTTGTTCACAATGGTGAACGCTGCCGAGTGGGAAAACGCGATCTTTGCCCGCATGGTCAAGAAAGTCGGCGACCGCCGCTACTGGGAAGACTGGGCCAAAGACGTCAAAGACATCGCCGAACGGCAAACCGCACGCATCAAGACCATCCTTGACGGCGACGACCCGCGCCCCTCGGGAGAGTTCGACGTTTTCCTCACTGGCCTCCGTGGCAATCTCAACGACAGCATCAGCCGCGCCGACGCCGTGGATATGCTGGTGCAGCACCTCATCACCAAGCCGATCTTCGACGCGCTCTTCGAGGACTATGACTTCACCGGGCACAATCCCGTCTCTCAGGTGATGGACTCTATGCTCGCGACCCTCGACAGCTACAACCTCGACACTGAAACAGCATCGCTGGAAGAGTTCTACCGGTCGGTGCGGGTGCGTGCGGACGGAATCAGCACTGCCGAGGGTAAGCAGAAGATCGTCACCGAGCTCTATGAACGATTCTTCAAGCTCGCCTTCCCCCGCGTCGCGGAATCCCTCGGCATCGTCTACACGCCCATTGAAATCGTCGACTTTATCATTCGCGCCGTCAACGACGCCCTCACGGAACACTTCAACGCATCGATCACAGACGAGGGGGTCCACATCCTCGATCCCTTCACCGGGACCGGAACCTTCATCGTCCGATTACTGCAGTCAGGACTCATCGACAAGAAGGACCTCCTACGCAAATACACCAAGGAGCTCCACGCCAACGAGATCCTCCTGATGGCGTACTACATCGCTGCAATAAACATCGAAGCCACCTTCCACACCTTCGAACAAGACGCCTCACTCGCCAACGTGGAAGGCCAGAGCGAGGGTAGCTACACGCCCTTTGACGGGATCGTACTCACCGACACCTTCCAGATGACCGAAGACGGTGACGTGATCGACACCACCGTGTTTCCCCACAACAACGAACGTGCAGCGGAACAGAACACCCTCGATATTCGGGTCATCATCGGAAACCCGCCGTACTCGGTCGGACAAACGTCGGGAAATGACAACAACGCCAATCTGAAATACCCGACTCTCGACGATTCCATCCGGGACACCTACGCAAGACTCTCCACGGCCACGAACAAGAACTCGCTCTACGACTCCTACATCCGAGCCATCCGCTGGGCCTCAAACCGCGTCCTCCAATCAGACAACGGCGGCATCGTCTGCTACGTCTCCAATGGCGGATACATCGACGGCAACACCGCGGACGGCCTTCGCAAGACACTTACCAAAGAGTTCCACGACATCTACGTCTACAACCTCCGCGGCAACCAGCGCACTGCTGGTGAGCAGAGCCGCAAGGAAGGTGGCAAGGTTTTCGACTCTGGGTCACGAAACACCGTTGCGATTCTCCTGCTCATCAAACGGCCCGGACCCGTCTCGAAGAGCTTGTTGCACTACAAAGACATTGGCGACTATCTCGACCGCAAGACGAAACTCGAAATCGTTGATAATTCGAGCATCAACAACCTTGACTGGGAAACCATCGCTCCCAACGCGAACGGCGACTGGATCAACCAGCGCGATCCCAACTACGAGGCCCACCCGCCAATTGCCGAGAAGGGCAGTCGAGAGGCTATTTTCGCAATGCACTCACGCGGACTTGCGACCGCACGAGATGCTTGGGTGTACAACTCTTCGGAGGTCAAGCTCCGCGACAACGTAAAACGAATGATCGGCTTTTACAACCAAGAAGTAGATCGGTACAGGCAGGCGGGGCTCAATGGCAAAGTCGAGAACTTCATCAACACCGACCCCTCACGATTTAGCTGGAACCGCTCTGACAAGGCGCAACTAGCGCGCGGTACGCGATATTCGGTGAATCCTGATAGCTTTCGGGTTGCGCTATATAGGCCGTTCCAAAAGCAGAACGTGTATTTCGACCGTCAAGCTAACGACATGGTCTACCGGCTCAACGAGCTCTTTCCGAACGCGGGACAAGAGAACTTCGGGTTTTACTATGTCGGTGCGGGGTCGGCGGTTCCGTTCAGCGTCTTCATGACTGACTCGATCCCGGACCTCCATGTAACAGGCGCTGGAAGTGGAGGGCAGTACTTTGCCCGCTTCAGCTATCTTCCGGCCAATCAAAATTCGTTACTCGATGAACAGACCAAGCATGACAACATCACGGACTGGGCTCTTGGCGACTACCAACGCGTCTATGGCAGTGACGTCACCAAAGACGACATTTTCAACTACGTCTACGGCCTTCTGCATTCGCCAGAATACCGAAAGGTATATGCAGCGGACCTCAAGAAATCGTTGCCACGTATACCGCAAGTCACGGGGCGAGACAGATTCAACTCCTTCAGGGCTGCGGGCCACAAACTGACGGAACTTCATCTCAACTTCGAGAGGATCGATCCTTACCCTCTAACCGAGTCGATCCGAATTGCTGCGCCAGAGGACGAGTATGAGCGGTATTCAGTCTCGAAGATGAGGTATGGCGGCAAGTCCGGCGCGTTGGATAGGACACGAATCCGTTACAACCCTTACGTCGACATCGATGGCATCCCGGAGGATGCTCAGCGCTACAAACTAGGGTCCCGATCTGGTCTCGATTGGATCGTTGAGCGCTACCAGGTGAAAACGGACAAGACATCGGGAATCGTGAACGACCCCAATGCATGGGCCCGTGAACACGCGCAGCCTCGCTACATCATTGAGCTCATCGGCCGGGTGATCGCGCTCAGTCTGGAAACGATGGCGATCGTGGATGGGTTGCCTCCTCTCGGATTGCGTGACGCTGACATCGACAACGCGCAAGAGCGCTGATCACTTGGCCTTCGAGGACAGCCACACCGGGATACAGTCGACAACGTATAGAAACGTCGTACGTGGCCGCCATCCTCGGAATGCTTTACGTATCGCACTGTAACCAGACCGACGGTCTAACCCGTGCCGTGCCACGACGCCAAATAACCTGGCATCGGGCGCATCGAGCCTGGAGATCTCGCAGACCTCGTAGACATCAGAAATTGGCCAATCAGTTTGAGGTAGCGGGCTCCTCGAACCATTGGGTAGTTGAGCACCCCGATTCTCACTAGTGTGAGGCTATGACTTTCTCCCCATTCGACCCTCTCGAATTCAAGAATTCCGCCACGACGCAGGCGGCGCTCGCTGCAGTGAGACGAGAGATAGAGAACATTCTTAGCTCCTATGTAGGATGGTTCGACCCGTTCGCCGAGCTCATCCAAAACGCCTTGGATTCTGTAGACGCCCGTATGGTGGCCGAACGTCATGACGGAAACGACGCATATATCCCTACGATCTTCATTGAGATCGACGTCGATGACAATAAGTTAACTGTCACCGATAATGGAGTCGGGCTTTCAGAAACTGAGTTCACCCAGTTTCTTGCCCCGAGTTTCTCCTTTAAGAAGGGGAACGGTAAAACGCGCGGACACAAAGGGGTGGGGGCAACATACGTCGCTTACGGCTTCAACTCGATGCGGATCAGCACGAAGTATCCCGGTTTCGAAGCCACGGGGCAGATAACCGGAGCCCGCACCTGGCTTAGCGAGTATGGCAGTGCCGAGAATCCCAAGGTGTTGCCGTTATCTCCGGAACAATGGCACGCATCGTTCGAGTCGATTGACCGAGGTGTAGCAGTCACAGTCCGCTTTGACGATACGACAACTCCGGGAAAGCTCTCGTGGTTAAAGGCCGATACTGCTAGCACCTGGATGAAACTCCTGAGGATCAAGACTGGCTTAGGTGCAGTCGTTTCGGAAGACCACAAACGCATCCTGGTGAAAGTGATTTCGAACGGGCAAGCAACGACCGCGGAACGAAACGGGACGGCGTATTTGTGGCTGCACGAGAGTGCTGCGAAGTCAGCCTCTCTCCGCGAGATCAACGAAAAAGCTGACGAAATCTATGCTCGCCACGGGGATCTACGGCGCTTTCCGGATAGGTTCAGCCGTTTAGACTTCATCTACGATTCTTGGGACACGCAAGAAATTCGATCCAACTTGTCGAGTGCGCTCGACGACGAGGATCTGACCACGCTGGAAAAATACTCACCAACGGTATCGTTCGAGTTTGGATACACCGCGAAGCTTTGGACCAACTTCAACAAAGACCTCGGGATAAGGGTTGGCCAATCGGTCCTAACCAGCGGCATTCAGCTTGCGGCAAATAACATGCCGCAAGGAGAGACCATCCTCGTCCCTCTCGTCAGAAACATTGGACGCCAAAACCAGGTCCACTTTCTGATCCATTTCGCCAACTACACTCCCGATTTGGGGCGTAAGGGGTTTCATCGCGAGTTGACTGAGTTCGCGAAGAGGATCGCTCGAGGTATCACAGAAGGACCGCTCTCGAAGAGAAGGGCGCAACTCAAACCAAACACGGGCGCCTCTCCAGACCTCGCACGAGAGCTAGCGATCGAGGACTGGAAGGCTCAGCTGATGGATCACGAGAAAGAGTCACCGCTGGAGCTAACCAGTCCCTACTTCTTCGTTCCTACGAAGTCGATATCCATTACGTCGGTGCCCACGCGGGAACAAGATGTGATCGCGCTCTTCCATGAGTTAGTCGCTGGCGGGGTAATTCGCGGCCTCGTAATTATGTCCACCAACGAACGATCGACATACGACGGACTTTTCAAGATTTCATTCCAGATGGATCCTGAGCTTTACCGTTATCACTCAGAGATGAACCCGCTTGGTGTGTCAGAAGATGTTTTGACCGGACTGCGCGGCAGAGTGACGCCACCGAGGGTGCTGGAGTACAAGTACTCGCTTGATGGACTTATCGAAGACTTCGACAGCAACGACAAAAACATCAACGACATAGACCTCTGCATTGCATGGGAAACAGGTGATCTATACGAATCGCGTTACGCGCTCTCAACGGTTTTGATTCCAGAGAATGCAGATCAGCGGCAGTATCACGGCGTGACTCACGTTCTTCAGGACCTCGAGACTGGGAACAAACACTGCGACTTGATCATTCTGAAGGAGCTGATTCAGCACCTCAACGACCCTGGGGAGAGCAATAGCCTGCAGCGAGATAAGTACGAGTGATACGCATGCTGCCGCTGTAAGAGCAAAAGCAACGCCGTTGCTGCTAGGAATCACGGCGTCTACGCCTTGCCGCGAGGCACGTGCGAGGCGCGTGAGCCTCAACGCAAGTCTGCTGCGTCCCGGTCTGCGTCGGCCGTCGCGGTTTGGGACGCAACCGGTACGCTATCTCGCTCGATAGCTCCGGGGACTGGACTCTGCTGCTGAACCAGTGGCCCACAAGCTCCGGTCCTCGTCGTGAACCTTGCCGGTCCCACGACCCGAGGCTTTTGGATCGCCGGGATGAGTGAGCAGTCCAAACGCTGTCTCAAGTTCACTTGACGAGTCTCAACTACGGCTGGAAGTGACAACGCCAGAAGGCAACGACACGCTTGTCTGAGGTCAACTCGAAGAGAAAAAGGCCATGTTGCCTGAGAAGCGACAGAATACGTGGATACTCGACAGGAAGAGGGGCTGACGGGAATCGAACCCGCGCTGTCTGCTTGGGAAGCAGAAGTTCTGCCATTGAACTACAGCCCCAGTGCGCCGTGACGCTCGGCCATCCTATCAACACCCCGACGGCTACACTGACAACGTGCTTCTCTCAGACCGGGACATCAAGGCAGAGCTCGCATCGTCGCGCATTGGGCTCGATCCGCTCGACATCGGCATGGTGCAGCCCTCGAGCGTCGACGTTCGCCTCGACCGCTACTTCCGCTTGTTCGACAACCACAAGTACCCGTACATCGACCCGGCCGAAGACCAGCCGGAACTCACACACCTGATAGAGACGAAGCCCGACGAGCCGTTCATCCTGCACCCCGGCGAGTTCGTGCTCGGCTCCACGTTCGAACTCGTCACGCTGCCCGACGATATCGCCGCACGTCTCGAGGGCAAGAGCTCGCTCGGGCGCCTTGGACTGCTCACCCACTCGACGGCGGGCTTCATCGACCCTGGCTTCTCCGGTCACGTGACCCTCGAGCTCAGCAACGTAGCGACGCTGCCGATCAAGCTCTGGCCGGGCATGAAGATCGGTCAGCTGTGCTTCTTCCGCCTCACCTCGCCGACCGAGCGTCCCTACGGCTCGGCCGAGTACAGCTCGCGCTATCAAGGACAGCGCGGGCCGACGGCATCCCGTTCGTTCTACAACTTCCACCGCACTGACGTGAACGAGACGGATGCCGGCAAGGTCGGCGGCTGAGCACGGTCGCATGCGAACGGGAACCACGCCTGTGTGCGAACGGGAAGAGGTCGCGGCATAAGCGCCGGGGAGGCGACAGCCCCTGAGCCGGGCAGGCGGGCTGGACCGACGGCTGTCGCGATCGCCGCGATGGATGAGGAAGCCGCCGCGCTGTCGGAACTGGCTGACGAAGCCCTGACGGGCGACGGGACGCACCGTCAGACGGAGCTGCGCTTCGGACCGACAGAGATCGTGCTGCTTCGGAGCGGAATCGGCTTCGCCAATGCGACGGCCGCTGCCGCATACGCCTTCCACACCTTCGGCAGCGACGTTCCGATCATCAGCATCGGGACAGCGGGCGGACTGGCAGCCGACGTGAACCTCGGAGACGTGGTCGTCGGAGATCGATACGTGAATCTGAACGCCGACGCCACCGCCTTCGGCTATGCCCTCGGCCAGGTCCCCGGCATGCCGGAACACTACGACGCCGATCCGTCCCTGCTCCGGCGAATCCGCGCGAGCACGCATCCGGTTCGCCTTCTCGCCCGGCCGATCGGCTCGAGCGAGATGTTCGTAACCACGCGCCGCGCCGTCGAACTGAGGGCGAACTTCCCGGAGGTCGCCGCCGTCGACATGGAGTCCGCGGCGATCGCCCAATACGCTCACGTGCACAAGATGTCGTTCATCTCCGTTCGAGGGATCAGCGACCTCTGCGCCCCTGACGGGGAGGAATTCCTCACACACCGCGACCACACGGCGTCGCGCGCGGCCGCCGTCGTCGCAACCCTGCTGCGCGGGATATCGGCCCAATCCTGACGGCCGCGGGAGCGCTACTTCCGCACTTGAGCGAGCAGCTCGGGACCGCGCCGGTCGAGGATGCGTCCGCCGAGCGCGATGCCGCCGACGAGACTCCCGAGGCCGAACAGCACGCCGAGGGCGAGAGTGATCCAGCCGAGCAGGGGCGCGCGCGTGATGAAGAACACGATTGACGTGACGATCTCGGGCAGCGCGAGCACCGTCATCGCACCCCACGTCCCGAACGACGCGAGAGCCGACGGCAGCGCGGCGCCCGGCTGGGACTTGAACGGGTTGTCACCGGGCTTCGGCACGGGGAACACGAGAAGCGCCGAGGTCACGCTCGCCGCGCCGAGCCCCGTGAGCAGCAGCCCGAGCGCGAGTCCCAGAAGCGCCGGGAGCACGTCGAGCGTGTCCGTGATGAGGCACGAGATGATCGCGACGATGACGACGACGGGCACGGCGAAGCTCACGACTGCGAGGGCACGTCCGCCCCGGTCCGCCCAGCCGCGCACTCCCGAGGAGAGGTGCAGGGCGAAGGCGCTGCCGTCGAACGAGATGTCGGAGTAGATCGACAGCGCGAAGATGAACGCGACGAGCGGCGCCGCGGCGTTCGGCAGCCACGAGGCGCCCGCGCCGAGCGTGCTGTAGAACAGGAGCAGCACGACGATGAGCGGAATCGTGATGAGCTGGCGCGCGTAGCGCGGATCCCTGAGCCAGTACGTGAGCGCGCGCGCGGCGACGGCGCCGACGGCGGTGCCGGGCACGACGCCGAAGAAGCCCATCCCCGTCTGCGGGCGCGCCTTCGCCGTCGAGCGGATCGGCGCGTCGAGCGCACGATTGAGCCCCGCGTGCCAGAGCCAGGCGAACACCGCGAGCGTCGCGAGCGCGATGCCGAGCCGCGCGAGTGCGAGCAGCCAGGCGCCGTCGGCGACGTCGGCGGGAACCGCCCACACGGCGCCGAGCGGGGACCAGGCGAGCCCGTCTGCGACGCGCGGCAGCAGCTCCGAGAACTCCGAGAGCCCGGCCGTGACGCCGACGATGATGGGGCCCGCGAGCACAAGCGGGATGATGATCACGATGCCGGTGAGCTCGCGGAACCGCCTGCCCGCGCTGAGTCCTGCGCTGAGCGTCGTGGCGGCGCGCGAGACGACAACGCACGTGAATACCGCGATCGCCGAGCACACGAGCGATGCGATGACGGCGAGCGGATGCCGCCACCACACGGCGGCCGAGGCGAGCACCGCGATGCTCGTCACGATGCCGGGGATGCCGAGCACGCCGCTCACGGTGAGGGCGACGAACAGCTGACGGCGGGGGATCGGGAACGGCGCGAGCTTCGCCGGATCGAGGGTCTGGTCGACGCCGGCCACGAACAGCGGTCCGAGCAGCCAGCCGAGAACGAGCGCGGAACCCGCGATCACGAGAATGGTGCGCGCGAGCTCCTGCGGTGCGAAGCTCAAGGCGATGAGCGCCGCGACGAGCCCGAGAATCAGGCCGAGCCCATAGAGCGCGCCGATCGCGGCGCCGACGAGCTGCCAGGTGCTGCGACGCAGAAGGTTCCACATCACCCGGAAGCGCAGTGTTACGAGGACCGCAACCATGACGGTCCCTCCGCGTGACGGCGACCGCCGACGAGCTCGACGAAGCGGTCTTCGAGCGTCGACCCGGCACGCACCTCGTCGACGGTGCCGGCGGCGACGATGCGGCCCTGGGAGACCACGGCGACGTGGTCGCACATGCGCTGCACGAGGTCCATCGAGTGGCTCGACACGATGACGGTTCCTCCCGTGCTGACGTAGCCGGTGAGGATGTCGCGGATGTTCGCTGCCGACACCGGGTCGACGGACTCGAACGGCTCGTCGAGAACGAGCAGTCGCGGCGCGTGAACGAGAGCGCACGCGAGCGCGATCTTCTTCGTCATGCCCGCGGAGTAGTCGACGACGAGGGTGCCCGCGGCCTCCTGCAGGTCGAGCAGCGCGAGCAGGTCGCGCGTGCGCTCGGCGACGCTGTCGCGATCCAGGCCGCAGAGCAGTCCGGCGTAGCTCACGAGCTGCTCGCCCGTGAGCCGGTCGAACAGGGCGACGCCGTCAGACAGCACGCCGACGAGCCGCTTGGCCGCCACGAGGTCGGCCCACACGTCGACGCCGAGGATGCGGATGCTCCCGGCATCCGGTCGCAAGAGCCCCGTCGCCATCGAGAGCGTCGTCGTCTTTCCCGCCCCGTTCGGGCCCACGAGGCCGTAGAACGAGCCGACGGGCACGTCGAGGTTGATGTTGTCGACGGCGAGCTTCGGGCCGAAGCGCTTGATGAGGCCCGTGATCGAGAGGGCGGGAGCGGATGCCGCGCTCGGCGGCGCGGCGGGGGAGACGTCGGACACGGTGCGGCCTTTCCGTGGGAGGGGCACCCGCAATTCTAGGGAACCGCGGCGCTCGCCGTCGTCCGTCGACAGGCGGATCTCACGTCCGTCTATGTGCGGCCGGCGTGTCCTTCCGCGAGGTACGCGAGGCGCTGCAGCGACTCCTTGTTGCGCACGTGGATGACCGGCTGGCGGAAGACCGAGGGGACGAAGCGGCCGGGACCCTCCACGGCATCCTCGTTCAGGCGCACGACGCAGCCGTCGCCGCGCCGCTTCACGTCGATCGTCACGTGCGCCTCGCCGATGGGCCACCCCCTGGCGCGGAGCACGGCACGGCGCGGTGGATCCCATTCGACCATCGACGTCGTGTCCTCGAGCATGAACGGCCACAAGCCGACGGAGTGGTGCAAGCGCGACTCCGGCTGTGGCCAGTCCGCGTCGACTCCGCGGATGCGGGCGGTGCCGACGACCCAGCCGACGTAGAGCCAGCCGTCGGCGAGCACGTCGAAAACATCCTGGGGTGACGCCGCCACCGCGCGATATGTCACCGACATTTCGGTCTCACTTCCTGTTGTCCGGGCCGAGATCGGGGCTCTTCGTGTAGCCGAACTCGTGCCGCAGCGCCGAGAGTGCGGCGCGCCAGCCGCCGAGCCCGTGGACGCCCGGTCCGGGCGGCGTCGACGCGGAGCACAAGTAGAGACCGGGCACGGGAGTGCGCCACGGGTCGGGAGAGGGGACGGGACGCGCGATCAGCTGCCGCAGGTTCACGTCGCCCGCGGCGATGTCGCCGCCGACGTAGTTGGGGTTGTAGTTGTCGAGATCGACGGCCGTGCGCGCGGAGCTCGCGATGATGAGGTCGCGGAAGCCGGGCGCGAAGCGTTCGATCTGCCGCGTTATCGCCTCTGTGCGGTCGAGTGTTGATCCGCGGGGAACGTGCGTGTACGCCCACAGCACGTGCTTTCCCGTCGGCGCGCGCGTCGCGTCGAACTGGCTCGGCTGCGACACGAGCACATACGGGTCGTCGGGGTGGCGGCCGCGAGCGACCTGCCGTTCGCTGCGCGCGATGTCGGCGCGCGTGCCGGCGAGGTGCAGCGTTGCCGTCTTCGCCAGGTCGGATGCCGCCCACGGCACGGGCCCCGAGAGCGCGAAGTCGACCTTCGCGACCGCCTGGCCGAAGTGGAAGCGGTCGAGCCACCGCGCATACGCGGGCGGAAGCCGGTCGCCCGCGATCTGCTGGAGCCCTGCCGCGCTCGTGTCGAGGATGACGGCGCGGGCCCGGGGCAGCTCCGCGAGGCTCGAGATCTCGTGGTCGGTGACGATCTCGGCGCGGTGCGCGACAGCATCCGCCGCGAGCGCGTCGACGATCGCCTGGCTTCCGCCGATCGGGATCGGCCAGCCGCCCGCGTGGGCGTAGAGCGCGAGAACGAGGCCGGCCGCGGCGGGGGCGAGGCCCGGAAGGGGTCGGATCGTGTGCGCGAACACGCCCGTGAGCATCGCGGGCGCCTCCGCCGTCTTCCAGCGCAGGTTCCATGCGGGACTGCCCTGCTCGAGCACGCGCAGTCCGAATCGCGCGAGAGTGATCGGATGCCGCGGAATCGTGAGCATCGAGCGCGAGACGAAGTCGGAGACGTCCTCCGTCCGCTCGAGAAGCGGAAGAAAGAGGGAGCGCCACGCCTCGCCGTCGGCCCCGAGCTCATCGGCCGTGCGCTGCAGGTCGATCCACGCGCGGCCCGCACGCGCGCCGTCGAGGGGGTGCGCGTACGACAGGGGAGGGATCGCGAACTCGATGCGCTCGTGCAGTCGGAACCGTTGGAAGAACGGCGACGCGTAGGCCATGGGATGAACGGCCGAGCACACGTCGTGGTGGAACCCGGGAAGCGTGAGCTCGGCGGTGCGTGCGCCCCCGCCGATCGTCGCACCCTTCTCGTAAACGCGCACGGACAGACCGGCTCGTGCGAGCGTGACCGCGGCGGCGAGCCCGTTGGGGCCCGATCCGACGACGACCGCGTCGAGCATAAGCACCGGCCCCCTCGTTCTGGTGCTCCCACGCTACAGCGATCGGCCCTCGCGCGGCAGGCCTTGACGAAGCGAGAGGATTCGCATTCGCGATTTGCTGTGACGTTCCTGCGTCCCTCTGGAGGTCGATAGTGCACGGGTGCAAGGATGCATGGGTGCAAACAGCAACTCCTCTGGGACACCGAGAGCGCAAACGCGAGCAGACGCGCGCGCGGATCGAGGCGGCCGCGGCCGAGATCGTGCTGACCGACGGCCTCGATGCGCTCACGATCGACGCGATCGTCGCGCGCGCCGACGTGTCGCGGCGCACCTTCTTCAACTACTTCGACGGCAAAGACGACGCCGTCCTCGGCTTTCGGCACAGCGACGAGACCGAAGCGCTCGTCGCCCAGCAGCTCGTGATCATCGAGAGCACGGATGCCGTCGAAGGCGTCGTGCGGCTCCTGTTCGGGCTGATGGGCACCGCGGGAGCGGATCTGACGCTCGAGCCGGTTCGCCGCCGGATCCTGCAGGATCACCCGGAGCTGCTGCAGCGCAAGTTCAACCAGATGCACCGGGTGCACAGCGCGCTCGGCGCCGCGACCGTCGAGCTCATGAAGCGCGATCACCGGTTCGCGGCGACCGAGATCGCCGAGGCACAGGCGCAGGTGCTCCTGATGATGTGCACGGCGGCGGTCAAGTCCGTCGCGCTCGAGCTGCTCGGCGCCGACGCGTCGGGCGAGCCGATGATCGAGCGAGCCACCGAGCTTGTCAAAGACGTGACGGAGAAGATCGCATGAGCAGAGAACACGCCCCGGCGCGGGTCGCGCCGACAAACCACGAGAAGCGCAACATCCTGCTCATGTTCGCCGGGCTCATGGTGACGATGCTTCTCGCCTCGCTCGACCAGACCATCTTCGCCACGGCGCTGCCCACGATCGTCGGCGACCTGAACGCCGCCGACGAGATGAGCTGGGTCATCACGATCTACCTGCTCGCCTCCACCGTGATGCTGCCCATCTACGGCAAGCTCGGCGACCTCATCGGGCGCAAGGGACTGTTCATCGCGGCGATCTCGGTCTTCGTCATCGGCTCGATCGTCGGCGGCTTCGCCCCCGACATCACGTGGCTCATCATCGGCCGCGGGGTGCAGGGAATCGGCGGCGGAGGACTCATGATCCTCTCGCAGGCGATCATCGCCGACGTCGTCCCCGCGCGCGAGCGCGGCCGCTACATGGGAGTGATGGGCGGCGTGTTCGCCGTCTCCTCCGTCGCCGGCCCGCTGCTCGGCGGATGGTTCACCGACGTGATCGGCTGGCGCTGGTGCCTGTGGATCAACATCCCCCTCGGCATCCTCGCGATCCTCGCGGCCGTCGCGTTCCTCCACCTGCCCGACCACTCTCGCCGCGACGTGCGCGTCGACGTGCTCGGCATCGCCCTTCTCGCCCTCGCCTCCACGGGTCTCGTGCTCGTGAGCGTCTGGGGCGGCGTCACCTACGACTGGAACTCCCCGACGATCATCGGCCTCATCGCAGGCGTGGTCATCTGCGCCGTCGCGTTCGTCTTCGTCGAGCGCCGTGCGTCCGAGCCGGTCATGCCGCTGCGGCTCTTCCGCGCGCGCAACTTCGGGCTCACGACGGGAGCGGGACTTCTCATCGGCGTCGCGATGTTCGGCACGATCGCGTACACGCCGACCTACCTGCAGATGGTCACGGGCGCGAATGCCACCCAGGCCGGCCTCATGATGATCCCCATGATGGCGTCCGTGCTGGTCTCCTCGATCGTCTCGGGTCAGATCATCAGCCGCACCGGCCGCTACAAGTGGGCGCCGATCGCCGGCACCCTCGTGACGGGACTCGGCCTGCTCCTGCTGTCGACGATGTCACCCTCGACACCGGTCTGGGTCACGTGCTGCTTCCTCGCCGTCATGGGCCTCGGGCTCGGCTTGTGCATGCAGAACCTCGTGCTCATCGTGCAGAACACGTTCCCGAACGCGGTCGTGGGCACGGCCACCGCGACGAACAACTACTTCCGCCAGATCGGGGCCTCGCTCGGCTCGGCCATCGTCGGCACCGTGTTCACCTCACGACTCGTGAACCTCTTGAGCGAGCGGATGCCGCCGGCGGCGGGCTCGCAAGCCGGGTCCTCGAACGCGTTCACGCCGGACGCCGTGAAGAGCCTCCCCGAAGCCGTGCGCAGCATCATCATCGGCGCGTACAGCGACGCGCTCACGCCGATCTTCCTCGTCATGGTCCCGCTCATGATCATCGCCGCGATCCTCATCTGCTTCTTGCGCGAGGATCCGCTCAAGACCACGATCGATCGCGGCAGCGTCACGGCGGACAGTCTCGAGATCGACGGCTCGAACGCCGTCCCGTCGACGACGGCGGAGTTCTCGAACAGTCGCGCCGAGCGAGCGCCGGGGCGCTGACCGCCGCTACTCCGGCCGCAAGCGCAGCTCGTGCATGCCGCCGTCGACGGCGATGGAGGTTCCCGTGGTCGAGCGTGATCGCGGGCTCGCGAGGTAAGCGACGGCGTCGGCGACTTCGGCCGGGGCGACGAGCCGCCCGTGGGGCTGGCGCGCTTCGAGCGCCGCGCGCTCGGCGGCGGGGTCGTCAGCGGCATCCAAAAGCCTTCCGACCCAGGGAGTGTCGGCGGTGCCGGGGTTCACGCAGTTCACGCGAATGCCCTCGCGCAAATGGTCGGCGGCCATCGCCCGCGTGAGCGCGAGAACGGCGCCCTTCGAGGCGCTGTAGAGCGCACGCTGCGGCAGGCCGGCGGTCGCCGCGATCGACGACGTGTTCACGATCGCGGCCGAGTCGGAAGCGCGCAAGTAGGGCAGCGCCGCGGAGGTGGTGCGGGCGATGCCGGTCACGTTGATGCTCAGCACGCGCGCCCACTCGGCGTCGTCGTTCGCGGCGACATCGCCTTGCGCGCCGATGCCCGCGTTGTTGACGAGGATGTCGATGCGGCCGAACTTCTCCGCGACCTGCGCGATGGCGGCGGCCACGGAGTCCCGGTCGGACACGTCGGCGGCGACGGCGAAGAACGCCGGGTCGGCCCCGGCCGGGTTCACGTCGAGCACGCCGACGGCGGCGCCGCCATCGGCGAGGCGGCGTGCGATCGCCGCCCCGAGGCCCGAGGCGCCGCCCGTGACGACGGCGACGAGATTGTCGAATTCAGGCATGCGTTCTCCTTTGAAACCGGTGAAACGTTGTCGGGTCACGCGGAGTAGGCCGCGAACTCCTGGCGCTGGCGACCGAGGCCCTCGATCTCGATCTCGCACACGTCGCCCGGCCGCAGGTACGGGTACGTGCCCGACAGCGCGACGCCCTCGGGAGTGCCCGTCATGATGAGATCGCCCGGCTCGAGCACGAGGTACTGGCTGAGGTGCCAGATGACGTAGTCGACGTCGAAGATGAAGTCGCTCGTCGACGAGTCCTGGCGCGGCTCGCCATTGATCCAGCTGCGCAGCCGCAGCGCGTTGTAGTCCACCTCGTCGGGAGTCACGAGCCACGGTCCGACGGGGCTGAAGCCCGCGCTCGACTTGCCCTTCGACCACTGCCCGCCCGAGACCTCGAGCTGGAACTCGCGCTCGGAGAGGTCGTTGGCCGTGACGAACCCGGCGATGTGACGGATGCTGTCAGCGGGGGAGTCGAGGTAGGAGGCGCGCTGCCCGATCACGACGCCGAGCTCGACCTCCCAGTCGGTCTTCGCGCTGTTCTTCGGAATCGTCACGGTGTCGTTCGGGCCCGCGATCGTGTTCGGCGTCTTGAGGAAGATGATGGGCACGCTCGGCGGCTCGGAGCCGGACTCGGCCGCGTGCGCCGCGTAGTTCATGCCGATGCAGATGATCGCGCTCGGCCGCGCGATCGCCGCGCCGACGCGCAGGCTCGCGGCATCCGTCACCGGGCTGAGCTCGCCCGCCGCTGCCGCGTCACGAGCGCGCGCGACACCGTCGCCCGAGAGGAATGCGCCGTCGATGTCGGCGGTGATCGAGCTCACGTCGAGGTAGCGGGGCTCCTGCTCGGAGCCGGTGACGACGACGGGGATCTCGTGCCCGAGGGGGCCGAGGCGCGCGAACTTCATGCGGGAGTCCTCCGGTTGGTGGCGGAACGCAGCGGAAACTGCGGAACACGGCCACTATAGCCCGTTTGATCGGATCATTGCGGCCGCGCTGATGCAGAATACCGGTATTGACACCGTATTGATCCGATGTCTAAGCTCGCCACGACCCCACGAAGGAGACCACCCCGTGAGCACCGTGATCGCGCTGGAGACCAGCGACGTGCGATTCCCGACCTCGAGCCAGCTCGACGGCTCGGATGCCATGAACCTCGACCCCGACTATTCTGCCGCCTACGTGCGCGTCGTCACCGACGCCGACGACGGCGTCGAGGGGCACGGCTTCGTCTTCACGATCGGCCGGGGAAACGACGTGCAGGTCGCGGCGATCCGCGCGCTCGAGCACCACGTGGTCGGCAAGAACGCCGAGGAGCTGCTCGCCGACATGGGCGCCACGTGGCGCTCCTTCGTCTGGGATTCGCAGCTGCGCTGGCTCGGCCCCGAGAAGGGCGTCATGCACATGGCCATCGGCGCGGTCGTGAACGCGCTCTGGGACCTCAAGGCCAAGCGGGCCGGGATGCCGCTCTGGCAGCTGCTCGCGCGCATGAGTCCGGAGGAGATCGTCGCGCTCATCGACTTCCGCTACCTCACCGACGCGCTCACGCCCGAGGACGCGCTGCAGATCCTGCGCGACGCCGAGCCCGGCCGCGCCGAGCGCGAAGCGCAGCTGCTCGCGGGCGGCTACCCCGCGTACACGACGACGCCCGGCTGGCTCGGCTACTCCGACGAGAAGCTCGTGCGCCTCGCGAAGGAAGCTGTCGCCGACGGGTTCTCGATGATCAAGCTCAAGGTCGGCGGCGACCTCGAAGACGACATCCGCCGCATGCGGCTCGCCCGCGAAGCCGTGGGGCCCGACATCCTCATCGGCACGGACGCCAACCAGCGCTGGGGCGTCGACGAGGCGATCGCGTGGATGAAGCAGCTCGAGCCGTTCGGCGTCGCGTGGATCGAGGAGCCCACGAGCCCCGACGACATCCTCGCCCACGCCGCCATCGCGCGCGGCGTCGCGCCGATTCCCGTCGCGACCGGCGAGCACGTGCAGAATCGCATCGTGTTCAAGCAAATGCTGCAGGCGGGCTCGATGAGCGTGCTGCAGATCGACGCGACCCGCGTCGCGGGCGTGAACGAGAACATCGCGATCCTGCTTCTCGCCGCCAAGTTCGGCGTTCCCGTGTGCCCGCACGCGGGCGGCGTCGGGCTGTGCGAGGCCGTGCAGCACTTGTCGATGTTCGACTTCATCGCCGTGTCCGGCACGACCGAAGGCCGGCGCATCGAGTTCGTCGACCACTTGCACGAGCACTTCGTCACGCCGACGGACGTGCGCGAGGGCGCCTACTGGCCGCCGGCCACACCGGGCGCCGGCACCGAGATGCTCGCGGCGAGCCGCAGCGAGTTCGAGTACACCGAGACGCAGGCCGCCGAGCGCCTCCATGTCTGAGCTCGAGCTTCCCCGCATCGGCTACGGCGCCGCGAACGTCGGCAACCTGTACCGCGCGCTCAGCGACGAGCAGGCTTGGGAGATCCTGCAGGCCGCCTGGGACGCGGGCGTGCGCTACTTCGACACGGCGCCGCACTACGGCCTCGGCCTGTCCGAGAAGCGGCTCGGCGCCTTTCTGCAGTCGAAGCCGCGTGACCAGTTCACCGTGTCGACGAAGGTCGGCCGGCTCCTGCGGCCGAACCCGGACTTCGCCGGCGAGCTCGACGAGGCGAACGACTTCGCCGTTCCCGCCGACCTGCGCCGGGAGTTCGACTTCTCGGCCGCCGGAATCCGGGCGAGCGTCGAGGAGTCGCTCGAGCGAACGGGACTTGACCGCTTCGACGTCCTCTACCTGCACGACCCCGAGCGGGCCGACGTGCCGCAGCCCCTTGAGGAGCGACTCGACTCCGCGCTCACGGCGATGGCCGAGCTGCGCGACACCGGTTCGGTGCGAGCGATCGGCGTCGGTTCGATGACGACGAACGCCCTTCTCGAATCGGCGCAGTCGGGGCAGGTCGATCTGCTCATGGTCGCCGGGCGCTACACGCTCGCGGAGCAGCCTGCGCTCGCCGAGGTCATCCCGGCCTGCCGCGAACGCGGCGTCGGCATCGTCAACGCCTCCGTCTTCAACTCCGGTCTTCTCGCGAAGGATGCCCCGAGCGCCGACGCCCGCTACGAGTACGGTGGCGTGCCCGCTGACGTGCTCGAGCGCGTCACGGCGATCGCCGGCGTGTGCCGCGACTTCGACGTGCCGCTGCCGGCCGCCGCGCTGCAGTACACGCTGCGCGAGCCCGTCGTGCGCTCCGTCGTCGTCGGCGCGAGCAGGGCCGCCCAGATGCGCCAGAACGTCGAGCGCATGAACCTCGCGATCCCCGAGGAGTTCTGGATCGAGCTCGCCACACGGGAGCTGATCCCCGCATGAACGAGATGACGGATGCCGCCCTCGCGGTGCCGCGCGGCCAGCGCATCGACGCGCACATGCACCTCTGGAACCTCGCCGAGGGGCGCTACGCGTGGCTCACTCCCGAGTTCGGCACGCTCTACGCCTCATGGACCCCCGAGCAGGCGAAACCCGAGCTCGATGCCGCCGGCATGGCCGGAGCCGTGCTCGTGCAGGCCGAGGACTCGCTCGCCGACACACGGTTCATGCTCGACGTCGCCGCGCAGCACCCCTGGGTGCTCGGCGTCGTCGGCTGGGTCGATCTCACCGACCCGGACGCCGCGGTCGCGCCGCTCGACGAGTGGCAGCGGAGCTCCGCCTTCTGCGGCATCCGTCACTTGCTCAACGACGACCCGCGACGCGACCTGCTCGGCCGGCCCGCCGTCATCGAGACCCTCGCCGAGGTCGGCCGGAGGGGCCTCGCGTTCGACGTGCACGACTCCTGGCCCGACTTCCTCGACGACGCGGCCGCGGTCGCACGCGCCCTGCCGGAACTCACGCTCGTGATCGACCACCTCGGCAAGCCGCCGCGCGGCTCCGCCGACTTCGCGGACTGGAAGGCGGCGATCGCGCACGTCGCCGAGTACCCCAACGTCGTGGGCAAGCTCTCCTCACTGCGGCGTGCCGGCCAGGACTTCACCCCCGATGCGCTGCGCGAGACGTGGGACCATGCGCTCGCGTGCTTCGGGTCGGAGCGGCTCATGTACGGCGGGGACTGGCCGATGCCCGTTCCCGACGGCGGCTACGCACCCACGTGGGCCGTGATGGCCGAACTGATCGCGCAGCTGTCGTCCCCCGAGCAGTGGGCGGTGCTGCACGACACCGCCGCCCGTGTGTACTCCCTCGACGCCCTCGCATCCACCCGGAAAGGAAACTGAACAATGCTCAATGGCATCGACCCGCTGCTCACCGGCGACCTGCTCAAGCACCTCGACGAGATGGGGCACTCTGACAGCGTCATCGTCGTCGACGCGCACTTTCCCGCTGCTCGCATCGCGAAGCGGCTCGTGACGCTGCCCGGCACGTCATCGCCCGAGGTGCTCGCGGCGATCCGCAGCGTTCTGCCGCTCGACGATACGCCCGCTGTCGACCTCATGACCTCCGCCGACGGCAGCGTTCTCGACGTGCAGCGCGAGCTCATGGCCTCCGCGGGAGTCGACGACGCGGGCGTGCGCTTCGTCGACCGCTTCGACTTCTACGACGCGGCCGAGACGGCGTACGCGATCATCCGGACGGGCGAGACGCGCAAATACGGCTGTGTCGTCGTGCGCAAGGGACTCGTCGGTCACGAGAGCGCGTGACACTGCGCGGATGAGCAGGCTATGATATCGATTTCAGGTTGCAATTCTCGCGACGCGCGTCGTACCGTAGCTCCAGATAGATACAACTAGATACAACTAGATACAACTCATTACAATGAGATCACGATCGGCCGCATTGATCCGATCTTTCCGATGGGTCCGTGTCAGAATCAAGGCCAGGCGACAGCCGGTATCTCCAACGAAGTAGGTGAAAACGTGGCAGCCCCACTCCTCAAGGTCGAGGGAATCAGCAAGAGTTTCCCCGGCGTGCAGGCACTCAAGGACGTGCAATTCGAATTGCACCGCGGTGAGGTGCTGACCCTCGTCGGCGAGAACGGCGCCGGCAAGTCGAGTCTCATGAAGATCCTCTCCGGGATCTACACGAAGGACGAGGGCCGCATCCTCATCGACGGCGACGAGGTCGAGATCGCCGACCCGAAGCACGCTCAGTCTCTCGGCATCAGCATCATCCACCAAGAGATGAACCTCATGCCGCACCTGACGATCGCCCAGAACATCTTCATCGGCCGCGAACCGCGGGGTCTCGGCGGCTTCTCGCTGCGCGAGTCCGCCCTCAACCGCAAGGCCGGGGAGCTGCTGCAGCGACTCGGCATCCGCCTGAACCCGCGTGAGCTCGTCGAGAACCTCACCGTCGCAAAGCAGCAGATGGTCGAGATCGCGAAGGCGCTCTCGTTCGACGCGAAGGTGCTCATCATGGACGAGCCCACCTCGGCGCTCACCGAATCCGAGACGGAGACGCTCTTCCGCCTCATCGAGCAGCTCAAGGCCGACGGCAAGGGCATCATCTACATCTCCCACCGCATGGAGGAGCTGCGACGTCTCGCGGATCGCGTGACCGTGCTCCGCGACGGCGAATACATCGGATCGCTCGACAAGGGCGAGATCGACGTTCCGCGCATCATCGAGATGATGGTCGGCCGTCACATCGATGCGGGAGCGCGCCCGACCTCGCGCGACCTCTCCGGCGCTCCCGTCGCGCTCGCGGTCTCCGGCATCAGCACGCGCAACCTGCTCAAGGACGTGTCGTTCGACGTGCGCCGCGGCGAGATCCTCGGTTTCGCCGGGCTCATGGGAGCCGGACGCACGGAGGTCGCTCGGGCCATCATCGGCGCAGACCCCATCACCGCGGGCAGCATTGAAGTGAACGGCAAACCGGTGCGGATCTCCCAGCCGGCGGATGCCGTCAAGCACGGCATCGGCTACCTCTCGGAGGACCGCAAGTCGCTCGGCCTGCTGCTGCAGCAGGACGTGAACACGAACATCCAGCTCGCATCGCTCACCGACTACACGGGACCGCTCGGCGTCATGAAGCCCGGCAAGGGACGGAAGGTCTCGAGCACCTACGTGTCGTCGCTGCGCATCAAGACGCCGTCGATAACGCAGACGGTGAAGAACCTCTCGGGCGGAAACCAGCAGAAGGTCGTCATCGCGAAATGGCTCGCTCGCGACTGCGACATCCTCATCTTCGACGAGCCGACCCGAGGCATCGACGTGGGCGCCAAGGAGGAGATCTACAACCTGCTCGAGGAGCTCGCCTCCCAGGGCAAGTCGATCATCATGATCTCGTCGGAGCTGCCCGAGGTGCTGCGCATGTCGAACCGCATCGCGGTGATGGCAGGCGGTCGCATCACCGGCATCCTGAACAACGAAGACGCTGACCAGGCAACCATCATGGACTACGCCACCGGAGCAAGCGAGGAAAAGGCAATCGCATGACAACAACAGCCACGAAGTCCCCGGAGACGAAGGCGGAAGCCGAGCAGCGGCAGTCGGGCGGCGCGAAAGCGTTCCTCAAGGCCCAGCTGCAGCAGTCGCTCGCGTTCGGCACGCTCATCGTTCTCGTCATCTTCTTCTCGCTGGCGAGCCCGAACTTCTTCCAGTGGAGCAACATCTCGGGCATCCTGCTCGCGACCGCAGTGATCGGCATCCTCGCGCTCGGCACGACGTTCGTGATCATCACGAGCGGCATCGACCTGTCGATCGGAACCGGCATGACGCTGTGCGCGGTCATGACGGGTGTCGTGACGGTGAACTTCGGGATGCCGATCGGCGTCGGCATCCTCGCCGGGCTCGCGACCGGTGCGCTCATGGGGCTCATCAACGGTCTCAACGTGACGTACCTGAAACTGCCGCCGTTCATCGCGACGCTCGCGATGATGATGATCGCGCAGGGCCTCGCCCTCGTAATCTCCAACGTCCGCCCGATCTACTTCTCGTCCGTCGCACCGGGCTTCAAGCAGGTCGCCCTCGGCACGGTCATCCCGGGTCTTCCCAACGCCGTGCTCATCCTGTTCGTGCTCGCCCTGCTCGCCTACCTGCTGCTGAGCAAGACCATCCTCGGCCGCTACACGTTCGCGATCGGCAGCAACGAGGAGGCGACGCGCCTCTCCGGCGTCAACACGCGCCGCTGGCTCATCATCATCTACGTCGTCGCCGGTGTCTTCACGGGCATCGCCGGCGTCGTGATGGCCGCTCGCCTCGACTCGGCGCAGCCGCAGATCGGCATGGGGTACGAGCTCCAGGCCATCGCGGCGGTCATCATCGGCGGCACCTCGCTTCTCGGCGGTCGCGGTTCCATTCTCGGCACCCTGATCGGTGCGCTCATCATGAGCGTGCTCATCAACGGCCTCCGCATCCTGTCCGTTCAGACCGAATGGCAGAACGTCGTAGTCGGAATCGTGATTCTCATCGCGGTGTTCACCGACTCGCTCCGTCGACGCAAGGAGGCGTGACCCGCTTCCGTCGACATCCCCCGCCGGGGACGCCCGTCCCCCATAACCGAACCCACAACCGGTTAACGTCCGGCTGCGAGGCTGCCCCCGTGCGGCCTTCGCGCGGATGCCCCTACCCCCGAATACGAATTCCCGACGAGGCCAGCACGACCGCTGGCCCGCACTGAAACCAACGGAGTTTTCGATGAACACAGCAAAGAAGATCTTTGCCCTTGCGGCCAGTGCCGCGGTGGCGATCACCCTTGCCGGCTGCTCCAGCAGCTCCCAGGGTGGCGGCGACGAGCCCAGCGGCGACAAGCCGTACATCGCCCTGGTCTCGAAGGGCTTCCAGCACCAGTTCTGGCAGGCCGTCAACAAGGGCGCCAAGGAGAAGGCCGACGAGCTCGGCGTCGACATCACGTTCGACGGCCCCGCCTCGGAGACCGAGATCGACGGCCAGCTGCAGATGCTGCAGGCCGCGATCGACAAGAAGCCCGACGCGATCGGCTTCGCCGCCCTCGACCCCGAGGCGTGCATCCCCCTGTACGACAAGGCGAAGGCCGCTGACATCCCCATCGTCGAGTTCGACGCCGGCTGCGACAGCGACTACGGCCAGAACCTCGCTGCGACGGACAGCAAGGTCGCCGGTGGCATCGCCGCCGAGCACATGGCCGAGATCATCGGCGGTAAGGGCGAGATCGGCATCGTCGGTCACAGCCAGATCAACTCCACCGGTGTCGACCGCCGTGACGGCTTCGTCGAAAAGATCGAGTCCGACTACCCCGACATCAAGATCGTCGACATCCAGTACGGTGACGGCGACCACCTGAAGTCGGCCGACATCGCCAAGGCGATGATCAACGCTCACCCGAACCTCAAGGGCCTCTACGGCACCAACGAGGGCTCGGCTGTCGGAATCGTCAACGCGGTCACTGAGCTCGGCCTGACCGGCAAGGACATCACCGTCGTCGGCTTCGACTCGGGAAAGGCGCAGATGGACGCGATCAAGAACGGCGTCATGGCCGGCGCGATCACGCAGGACCCGATCGGCATCGGCAAGGCGGTCGTGCAGGCCGCCTACGACGCGATGAACGGCAAGGACCTCGAGGACTTCACCGACACCGGTTCGTACTGGTACGACGCGAAGAACATCGAGAGCGACGACATCGCTCCGCTGCTCTACGAGTAGAACTCACACACCGCGAAAACGGTCCCCGCGCCACTCGGCGCGGGGACCGTTTTCGTGTCGGACGGGAGAGAGGACACGCGTTTCCCGCGCGGCGAGAGGATACGCGGTGCTTCGGTGAGGTGCCATCCCTTCTCTGCGCCGCCTGCTGCGAGTTGACTGGGCGGTGTCGGATGACGGGGAGGAGAAGTCCAGCATGCATATCGTTCGAGGCCTCATGGCGGGACTGGCGGCGGGCGCGGCGGGAACGACGGCGCTGAATGCCGTGACGTACCTGGATATGGCCGTCAGGGGTCGGCCGGCAAGCACGACGCCGGAAAAGTCCGTCGAGAAGCTCGCAGACGAGGCCGGCGTGGACATCCCCGGCGACGAGACGACGCGGAAGCACCGGGTGGAAGGTCTCGGGCCGCTGATGGGCATCATGACCGGAGTCGGCGTCGGCGCGCTGTTCGGCGTCACGAGAGCGCTGGGGCTGCGCCCCAACATTTTCCTCGGAGGGATCCTCATCGGCGGCAGCGCAATGGCGGCCACAAACGTCTCCATGACCCGGCTCCACGTCACAGACCCGGCCACGTGGGGTCTGAAGAGCTGGCTCAGTGACGCGGTGCCGCACGCCGCGTACGGTTTTGTCGTCGCCGCCGTGCTGCGCGGGCTCGACCGCACCCGCGAATAGCGCTCGTCAGACGGCGAGCAGCCGTGCCGGGTTCGTGACCAGGATGCCGTCGACGGCGGCATCGCCGAGTTGGCGACGCAGCCGCGGCACGTAGCGCGCTCCGAGGTGGCCGAGTCCCGGCATCCCGCCATACGCGACGTACCGCGAGCGTCGTGCGACGTCCCCGCCGAGAAGCAGACGGTCACTGTGCCCCGACTCGACGAGCGCCGCCGTGAGGTCGACGAGTTCGGCGTCGCTGCGCACCTTCGCGCGGGCGATGCCGTCGTAGCCCAGGTACGCGCCGCGCGCCGCGAGCTCTGCGTGCAGCTCCGGATCCGGGTCGCGATCGGCGTGGGCGAGAACGACGCGGTCTGCAGCCACGCCGAGACCGACAAGCAGGTCGAGCACCTCATGCGCGGCCGTGCAGAACTCGAGGTGCACCATGATGGGCGCTCCGGTCTCGGCGTGCGCGGCCGCGGCGGCCTCCAGCGTCGTCCGCTCGAAACCCGTGATGGCCCAGTAGTCGATGCCGGTCTTGATCAAGCCCGCGCGTACCGGCTCGCCGGACGGTCCCACGGCCCGCTCGCCGCGGGCCTCGGCAAGGCTCGTCTCGGCGGCGGGCATGCCGTCGCGGATGTCGGCGGTGAACAGCGCGGCGCGCGCAGCGGCATCCGTTCCCCGCAGCCAATGGTCGTCGGCGTAGTGCGCTTCCCGGTGAGCGCCCGTCGAGCCGACGACGGTCAGTTCCGCGCGTGCGCTGATCCGTGCGACGGCGGCCGGCTGCCGGCCGAGACCGTAGGGGGTCGCGTCGATCATCGCGGCGAAGCCGCTGCCGCGCAGCAGGGTCGCCTCCTCGCCCGAGCGCGACTCGTCGTCGATCTCGTCGCCCGCGAGCAGCGGCGAGACCTGGAACAGGTGCTCGTGATAGTTCACGGTGCCGAGCGCCGACGGGTCGACGTCTCCGAGGACGGTGCGCACGCTCATCAGCGCACCGCCGCTGCCGCATCCGCGAGTCGCTCGACGAGCTCGTCGGTGAGGGTCAGCCCGAACACCTCGGCGATGACTTGCGACCAGCCGTGGATGAAGTAGCGCCAGCCGTCGATGACGATCAGGTCGCGATCGGCCTCCTGCTCGCGCGCCTGGGCGAGGAACTCGAGACTGCCACGGTAGTTGAACTCCCACACGAAGGCGCCGTGCGGAAGCTCGGCTCCGTGCGGCAGCGGCGTGCCCGGCCGGTCTTTGCCGAGACCCGTCGCGTTGACGACGAGCGAACCCGCGGGCAGGTCGGCCAGGAGTGCGCGCGTCGCCTCGTCGGATGCCGCGACATAGCGGATGAGCTCCTGCGGGGTCGCTCGCTTGGCGTGCACGGAGCGCAAGTGGTCGAGGCGAGCGTCGCTCGCGTCGGTGACGGTAATGCGACGCGGTCGGTCCTCACGTTCGGCAAGGTACCAGCTCAGCGCGCTTCCGGCTCCGCCGGCGCCGAGGATGAGAACCTCTGCTCCCGTCTCGGCGAAGTGGTCGTCGGGGAGGAAGTCCTCGACGGCGAGGCCTGCCGTGATCGGGTCCTTCGCGTGGCCGATGAGCTGTCCGTCGCGCTTGGAGATGCTCGAGATCTCACCGCACGCGCTGCCGAAGTCGTCGATGCGATCGAACAGGGGCGCCGCCGCCGCGTACAGCGCCATCTTGTGCGTCGTGACGAGCGCACCGAGGTGCTGCGGATCGTCACGAATCTGTTCGACGAGCGCCACGTACTGCTCGGGGCGCGCGTCCATCGGCAGATCGTGGCCCACGAGCGTCCGCGTGGGGAGCCCGAGGATCTCGGCCCACGCGGGGAACACGCGCATGATCGAGGACTGCGCCGTCGAGACGCCGACGAAGCCCATGTAGCCGGTCGCGGTTTCGGTGGTCATGAGGCGGCCTTTCCGCTGAACAGCCGGGCACGGCGCTCGATCTCGTCGAAGTCGCCGTTCGTGAGAGCGGTGCCGGGGACGAGGTCGCCGCCGGCGCCGACCGCGATCGCTCCGGCTGCGAACCACGCGGCAACGTTGTCGGGCGTCACGCCGCCGGTGGGCATGAGCGGCACGTCGGGGAAGGGGGCGCGCAGGGCCCCCAGGAACGCGGGGCCGCCGAGGGAGGCAGGGAAGATCTTCACGACGTGGCTGCCGAGCTCCACGGCCTCCATGAGCTCGGAGGGAGTCAGCGCGCCGGTCATGACGAGGGTGCCCGTGGCGAGCATCGCTTGCGTGAGGGCGGGCCGCGTGCCGGGGCTGACGAGGAATCGCGCTCCCGCTTCTGCGGCTCGCTCGGCGTCGCGCGCGCTCGTGACGGTGCCCGCCCCGAGCAGGACGCTGTCGCCGTAGCGTTCGTCGAGTTCGCGAATCACGCGCGGGGCATCCGGAGTCGAGTACGTGATCTCGAGGCCCGTCACGCCGCCGCGCACGAGGGCGTCGCACGCGTCGACAGCGACCTCGGGTGATGGTGCGCGCACGACGGCGATAACGCGAGCGGCGCGCACCGACTCGAGTGCCGCGGAAAGGTCGAAGTCTGCCATGTCTCTGCTTTCGTCGGTGCTCAGCGCACGGGGTGGAGGGGCGGTCGTCCCGCGAGAACCGCGATGACGTTGTCGACGGCGAGGGAGCCCATCGCGTCGACGGCCTCGATGGTCTGCGCCCCGAGGTGGGGCGTGATCGTGACGTGCTCGGCGAGCTCGTCGGCGAGCAGCGGCGAGGTGCCGCCGGACACGTCGCCGTTGAGCGTGTCCGCCGCGTATGCGGCGACGCGACCCGAGCCGAGCGCCTCGGCGAGGGCGCGCTCGTCGACGAGGTCGGGCCGGGCGGTGTTGACCAGAACGAGCCCATCGGCGGCTGCCGCGAGGAAGCCGGCGTTCACGAGGGTCTCGCCGCCGGGAGCGTGAAGAGTGATGACGGATGCCGCCGCGGCAAGCTGCGCGATGGTCGCCGGTTCCGCGCCCGCCGCGCGAACCTGGTCATCGCTCAGCCACGGGTCGTGCACGAGCACGCGGCAGCCGAAGCCGGAAAGCCGGGCGGCGACGCCGCGACCGATGCGGCCGAACCCGACGATCCCGACGGTCTGCGCACCCAGCTCACGGCCGCGCACGGCGCTCCAGTCGCCCGCCCGCACCCGTCGGTCGCCGCTCGCGGTGCTGCGCAGCGCCGCAAGCATGAGCCCGACGGCGTGATCCGCGACGGCGGAGCTGTTCGCCCCCGGGGTGTTGGTGACGAGGATGCCGCGGGCGGCGGCGGCTTCGACGTCGACGGCTTCGAAGCCCACCCCGTAGCGGGCGATGATCCGCAGTCGCGGGGCCGCGTCCAGATGCTCGGCGGTCACCGCCGCGGTGCCCGCGACCCACGCGTCGACGTCGGCGAGCAGCGGGCGAAGCTCCTCGAGCTCGTGGGCGGAGTCGCCGCGCACGAGTTCGTGACCCGCCTCCGCGAGCCGGGCGACGAGGTCGAGGGAGCCGCCCGAGAACGAGCGGCTCGTCGCCAGAACGCGCCCCATCAGCGGGACCGCCTCGAGAACCAGGCCTCGAGCGCGTCGTAGCCGGCGCGGAAGGTCTCGTGGCGCCGCGCATAGTCGGTGTGGCGCGAGGCATCCGGGGTGAACTCGCCCGTCACGCTCGAGAGCTCCCGTGCCGCGTCGAACGAGTCGACGAGCCCAAGCCCGACAGCGCCCGTCACCGCGGCGCCAAGGCTGTTCGCCTCCTCCACGACGCTGCGCCGCCGAACCGGCACGCCCCACACGTCGGCCATGATCTGCAGCCACGCGTCGCTCAGCGCGCCACCGCCGATCGCGTCGACTCGGTCGATCGCCGACCCCGCCTCCCGGAACGCGGTGATGCACGTGTACAGGTTGAACGCAACGCCCTCGAGCACGGCACGCGCGAGGTGCGCGCGCGTGTGGTGCCGGCCGAGCCCGATGAACGAGCCGGCGGCGTCGGGATTCCAGTGGGGGGAGCGCTCGCCGAGCAGGTACGGCAGGAAGAACAGTCCTCCGCTCGCGGCATCCGCCGTCTCGGCCTCGGCCACGAGCGAGCGAAGCGACTGGCCATCGGGGAGGGGGAGAGCACTTCGTTGATCCACGCGAGCGCGGCGCCCCCGGCCTGCATCGTCGCGGTCGGCACGAAGCTGCCGGGCACGACGTTGTCGAAGGTCATGGTGCGCATGTGCTCGTCGTACACGGGCTCGTCGCTCGCGAACGAGATCCACGACGACGTGCCGAGGCACACGTACGCACCGTTCTCGGGCGCGACGATGCCCGCCCCGACAGCGGCGATGGGGCCATCCCCTCCGCCCATCACGACGCGCGTTCCCCGCGTCAGGCCGGTCGCCGCCGCGGCGGCATCCGTGAGCGTCCCGACGACGTCCGTCGACTCCACGATCTCCGGGAACAGCCGCTCGTCGAGGCCCGCCGCGGCGATGATCTCGCTCGACCACCTGCCTGCGCGCTGCTCGTACGCGTTCGTCGCCGACGCGTCGGAGCGGTCCGTCGCGAGACGCCCCGTGAGCCGGTGCACGACGAAGTCCTTCGCCACGCACACGTGGCGCACGCGGTCGAAGACGTCGGGCTCGTTGTCGCGCACCCACATGATCTTCTCGATCGAGTACGTCGGGTTGATGCGGTGCCCGGTGAGCCGGTAGGCGCGTTCGGTGCCGATGCGCTCCTCGAGCTGCGCGGTCTGCGCGGCGGAGCGCGTGTCGGCCCAGATGATCGCCGGACGAACTGGCTGATACGAGGGGTCGAGCAGCACGGCGCCCATCATCTGGCCGCTCACGACGAGGCCCGTGACCTGGCGCGCGTCGGTGTCGGATGCCGCGAGCAGCCGTCTGGTCGCCTCGACGATCGCGTTCCACCAGTCGTCGGGGTTCTGCTCGGCCACGCCGCCGTCGGCGAAGTGCGCGCCATAGCTCACGGTCACGGCGGACAGCAGCCGACCGGTGTCGTCGTGCAGGGAGGCCTTGTTCCCGGTCGTGCCGAGGTCGTGGGCGATGATCATCGTGCGCCTCGAGAGAGTCAGCGGGTGTAGTCGGTGAGGCTGAAGCCCGAGTCGCCAGCGATGACGCGGTGGCCCATGCCGTGCTCGAGCACCCAGCCGTAGTCATGGCCCGCGCCGCCCGGGTAGACGGCGAGGAACGAGTACGGCTCGTCGCCCACGTTGACGCTGCGGTGCGCCCAGCCCGGCGGGATGTAGCCGATGACGCCCGGTGCCATGTCGATCCATTCCGTGCGCTCGCCGTCGAACATCAGAAGACCGCCTGCGCCGTGCAGGCCGAGGTAGATCTCGCCCTGGTGGTTCGGGTGCTGGTGGCCCTTCGTCATCCAGAACTCACCGCCGGTCGTACCGGGCTGAATCGTGGTTATCGACTGCGGCAGCTCACGGTCCTCTTCGGGGACCGGGCTCGACACGACGCTGTAGACGACCGGGTTCTCACCCTCCGCGGCGTCACGCCACGCGTCATGGTCGGCGAACAGGCCCTCGAGATCGGACATGCGGCGCGTGAGCGTGGGTCCTTCCGGGCTGAGCGTCGCCGCGGCGGCATCGAAGGCGATGCGCATCGGCGGAACGGGCTGGGCGGCGAATTCGGGCACGGAACCTCCTCGTTGGCGTGAGGACAGCATACATGTAATTACAGGCGGTTGTAATTACAGGATCGTCACGCCTCGAACCCCGTGTGCAGAAGCGCCGCGGTGCTCGTGTCCTCCGGGGAGGCCGTGAGCTGGAACTCGAAGCGGCTCCGATCTCCGCGATGGTAGGCGATGAAGAACTCGATCGGCCGGTCGGCGCCGTCGTAGCCGACGCTGCGCAGCACCAGCAGGGCTCTTCCCTGATCGACGCGAAGCAGCTCCGCCGCCTCGGCCGAGGCGGATACGGCTTCGGCCGAGCGGACGCCGCGAGCGGTTCGGATGCCGTGTTCGCCGAGCAGCGCGTAGAGGGACGTGTCGCGCAGGTCGGCCTCGAGGGCGAGCGACCCGATGTCGAGCGGCATGTACGTCGTGCTCCACGACCACGGCTCGTCGCCCACATAGCGCAGGCGGTCGAGGACGACGACCGGCTCGCCGGGAGTGAGCTCGAGTGCCTCGGCGACGAGGTCGCTCGCGGGCTCGACCTCCTTTCGCCGGACGTCGCTGTGCACATGGATGCCGCGCTGGGCCATCTCGTCGAACAGGCCTGAGAGGGTGTGCACGAGTCCCTCGGGCGTCTTCTTGGGAGCGACGAACGTGCCCTTGCCCTTCACGCGCTCGATGATGCCCTGATGCTCAAGCTGCGACAGCGCCTGCCGGACGACCGTGCGCGAGACGCCGAACTGCTCGCACAGCCGATGCTCGCCGGGCAGCATGTCGCCGGGCACGAGCGCGCCGATGTTGATCTGCTGCATGATGTGGTGCTTGAGCTGGTGATACATCGGCACCGGCGCCTGCCGGTCGATGAGGCTGTCGAGGTCCGCGTCCCCCGTGCGTGCGCTCTCGGTCATCAATACGCCACACCCGCCTGCAGGATCACGTTCGCATACGGCGTGTACTCGCCCGAGCGCACGAAGGCCCGCGCCTCGTGCGTGAGCTTCTTGAACTCCACGTGCGCCACCATCGCGATCTCGACACCGAGCGGGTCGAGTCGCTCGTGCAGCGCCTCGAGCAGCTGCGGGCTCGCCTCGGCGATCTCGGCCGACACGGTCGCCCCCTCGACCACGAGCTCCGCGAGCACCGTGTCGAGCACGTCGAGCCAGGCGGGGGCGCCCGGCCGGTACGCCAGATCTACCCGCTCCGAGCCGGGCGGGATCGGCAGGCCCGCGTCGGTGACGACGACGAGATCGGTGTGGCCCGTCTCCGAGATCACCCGGGATAGCTGCGGGTTTATCGTCGTATTCGTGCTGCGCATGTCACACGCTCGCCTTCTGGCGCGCGGTGAACTCGTCCACCTCGTCGCGGTGGGGGATGCTCGGGGAGGCGCCGCGCTTCGTCACGGCGAGAGCGCCGGCGGCGTTCGCGCGGCGAATCGCGTCGGGGAGTGACTCGCCCGCGGCGAGAGAGGCGCCGAGGTAGCCGGCGAAGGCGTCGCCTGCCGCGGTCGTATCGACCGGCTCGACCTTGAGGGACTCGAAGAACTGCACGTCCTCGGCCGTCACGAGCACCGAGCCGGCGGAGGCCATCGTGATGAGCGCCGACGTTGCCCCGCGATCCACGAACCAGCGCGCGGCGGAGATGGCCGACTCCTGATCGGTGACGCGTATGCCGCTGAGGATCATCGCCTCGGTCTCGTTCGGCGTGACGATGTCCACGAGCGGCCAGATGGCCTCGTCGAGTTCGGCGGCCGGCGCGGGGTCGAGCACGACGGTGAGGCCGGCGGCGTGCGCCTTGCGGATCGCGTACTGCGTGAGCGCCCACGGGATCTCGAGCTGCGTGAGCAGCACCGTGACCGACCCGTCGAGCTGCTCGAACGCGCGGTCGATCTGCTCCTCGCTGAGGGCGCCGTTGGCGAGCGGCACCATGACGATGTCGTTCTCGCCCTTGCCGTCGACGCGGATGTGCGCGATGCCCGTCGGCCCCTCGACCGAGCGCACGTGCGCGATGTCGACGCCCGCGTTCTTCAGACCGTCGGACACCATGTCGCTGAACAGGTCGGTTCCGATGCAGCCGACCATGTGCGTCTCGGCGCCGGCGAGGCCGGCGGCGACCGCCTGGTTCGCGCCCTTGCCGCCGAGAACGAGCGTGAAGTCGTCGCCGAGGAGGGTCTCGCCGGGCTCGGGCAGCCGTGACGAGAACGTGGTGAGGTCGGCGGTGATGCTGCCGACGATGAGGACGCCGCCGGGGGCGGAGGGGGTGAGCGATGACTCGGTGCTGCTCATGGAGGCCTTTCGACGTTGCGGAGAGCCGGAGCGCGCGAAGACCCCGACGTCTCTTACCTGTCATTACATTAGCGGACAAGCACTGCGAAGAGCGGCCGGACGGCACGCGCCGCTCAGGAGAGCGGGATCATGCCGTCTCTTCCCCGCGCGCCTTCACGGCGGCATCCCTCAGCCACTCTTCGACCCCGGAGATGTGCACGATTGTGAGCGCGTGCGCGAGTTCGGCGTCACCGCGCTCGAGGGCGCCGACGATCGCCTTGTGCTCGGCCAGGGTGCGGCTCACCGCGTGCTCTTGCGTGAGCCCGCGCCAGATGCGCGCGCGAACCGTGTGGCTCGAGAGGGACTCGATGAGGGTCGCGAGATAGCCGTTTCCCGCGGCCTCGACGATGGCGCCGTGGAATCCGATGTCGTGGTTCACGAGATCTTCGACGGCTGTCGATTCGTCGACGGCATCGATCTGCTCGTGGAGGTCGGCGATCTGCTCGGCGGAGATGTGGTGCGCGGCGAGCGCCGTCGCGGCCGGCTCGAGAATGCGACGCACTTGGAAGAGCTCGAGGATGGAGTCGTCGTCGTGCAGGTCCACGACGAAGGTCATGGCCTCGAGAAGGAGGCGCGGCTCAAGACTCGTCACGTAGGTGCCGTCGCCGCGGCGCACGTCGAGGACCCGAATGACTTCGAGGGCCTTCACCGCTTCGCGCATCGAGCTGCGGGAGAGTCCGAGCCGCTCGCTCAGCTCCTTCTCCGGGGGCAGCCGGTCACCGGGACCGAGCTCTCCGGAGATGATCATCTCCTTGATCTTGAGGATCGCCTCATCGGTGACAGCCATTCAGACATCCTACCTTTGCGGAGTCACACGATGTCGGACTGCTTCGCCTTCACGGGCAGCATGAGCAGCAGCCCGACGAACAGGATGATGACGATGCCGAGGATACCGAATCGAGTCGAGCCGGTGATGCCGACGAACAGCGCGAAGAGGCCGGGGGCGAGGAAGCTGACGGCGCGGCCCGTCGTGGCGTACAGGCCGAAGATCTCGCCCTCGCGGCCACGCGGTGTGATGCGCGAGAGGAAGCTGCGGCTCGCGGACTGCACGGGGCCGACGAAGAGGCAGAGGAACAGTCCGCAGATCCAGAAGCCGGTCTGGGCGCTTCCGATGAAGAGCACGGCGGTGCCGAAGACCACAAGGCCCACGAGCGAGGCGAGGATGATCCGCTTCGCGCCCAGCCGGTCATCGAGCCAGCCGCCCGCGAACGTGCCGATTCCGGCGACGAGGTTCGCCGCGACGGCGAAGTACAGCACTTCCGAGCTGGAGAAGTGGAAGACCTGCGCGGCGATCACGGCGCCGAACGTGAACACTCCCGCAAGCCCGTCGCGGAATACCGCGCTCGCCACGAGGAAGACGAGCACCTGCGGGCTGTTCTTCGCGAGGCGGCCGATTGTGCGGAACAGCGTCGCGTAGGACGCGAAGTACGAGACCCGGTTGTGGCGGGTGAGGCGGGGGATCTCGGGCACCTTGAGCAGGAGCGGGATCGCGAACACGCCGAACCACACGGCCGAGAACAGCACGGCGAGCCGGATGTTGAGGCCGCCTTCGGTGGTGATGCCGAGGAGGCCGGTTCTTCCCTCGACGCCGAAGCTCTGGATGAACAGCAGCAGCAGGATGAGCAGGAGCACGATGCCGCCGACGTAGCCGAGGCCCCAGCCGAACCCGGAGACCTTTCCGACGTTGTGGCGGTTGGAGACCTGGACGAGCATGGCGTTGTAGTTGACGCTCGCGAACTCGAAGAAGACGTTGCCGACGGCGAGAAGCGTGACACCGAGAAGGAAGAAGGCCGGGGTTCCCTCGACGAACACCATGGCCGCCATCGCGAGCACGACGAGAGCGGTGTTGACGCCGAGCCAGAACTTGCGCCGGCCGGAGCCGTCGGAGCGCTGACCCATCACGGGCGCGAACAGGGCGACGAGCAGTCCCGCGATGAACAGCCCGATGCCGAGTTGGCTCGCGTTCTCCGCGAGGACTCGCTTCAATGCGGGGTCATCGGCGTTGCCGGCTGCCGCGGCGACGATGTCGGGATCGGCGAAGAGCGTGCTCGCGAGGTAGGTGCTGAAGACGAACGTCGTGACGACGGCGTTGAACGCCGCCGATCCCCAGTCCCACAATGCCCACGACAGAACGCGGGACTTCGGAACAACGCCGGATTCGGTCAGCCCGACGATCGGGCCGGTCGACCGCGTCTCGCCGGTTCGGGGCTGCCCGTGGCCGCCGCCTGATGCATCGTCGCTCATGCACTCAGGCTATAGGTGGGCGCGTGCTTTGCACGGTGAACGTCGCCGAAACCCTCGAGCGCGTCGCTGGGTCGACGGGCTCGAGCGTTTCTCCCGCGCGATTTCCGCACGTCTTGTCACATCGAGGTGGTTGGCGTGGTCTACCTCATAGGCGTGTCGACTGAGGTCCACGCAGCAGAACAGCCAAGAGAGGACTGTGAATGAGGATCGCGATCGTCGGCGGAACCGGAACAGTAGGGAGGCACACGGTGCGTGCTGCGGAGGATGCCGGGCACGACGTGCGTGTGCTCTCTCGAGTCAGTGGAGTGGACGTGCGCACCGGGCGGGGACTCGACTCGGCGCTCCTCGGCGTCGACGCCGTGATTGACGTCACGAACCATGTGACCCTGTCGGCGAAAAAGGCGAGGGAGTTCTTCGTGAATGGCACGCGTCATGTCCTCGACGCGGAGCGTCGGTCCGGTGTGGCCCATCATGTCGCGCTTTCGATCGTGGGCATCGACGGGATCGATGCCTCTTACTACGCGGGAAAGATCGCGCAGGAACGCACGCTCGCCGAGGGCGCCGTGCCCTTTACAATCGCTCGCGCGGCGCAGTTTCACGAATTCGCGGGTCAGCTCCTTGACAGCACTCGTGGCCCGTTCGCCGTGATGCCGAAGGCTCCGATACGCCCGGTCGCGGCGCGCGAGATTGGCGCTCATCTGGTCCGAGTGGCAGTCTCCGAGCCGCAGCGTCGAGCGGCCGACCTCGTCGGCCCCCGCCGGGAGGACCTCGCTGATGTCGCAAGACGGCAGCTCACATTCGACGGCATTTACAGGCGGGTTCTCGAGGTGCGCTTCCCGGGAGCGTACGGACGGGGACTGGCCTCGGGCGCACTGCGCGGCGGAGCGGACGTCCTGACCGGGAGGATCACCTTCGATGAGTGGCTCCAGAGTGAGGACCATTCCGCTCCACAAGGAAGTGATCGGTGTGATCGGACGTGCGCTTCCCGGGAGGGGCGCTGCGATCAAGACGCTGGGACCAGATGAGCTACCTTCTCGCGGAGAAGGAGAGAGAAGAGAAATGCGGCAGCACGCACTTGGAGACGGGCTCGCCGTCTCTGCCATCGGCCTGGGCGCCATGGGCATGAACGCGTTCTATGGTCCAAGCGACGAGCGGGAGTCGATCGCGACGCTCCAGCACGCGGTCGACATCGGAGTGACGTTCATCGACACCGCTGAGGCGTACGGGCCCTTTGCTAACGAGCAGCTGATCGGCCGGGCTTTGGGGCACCGCCGCGACGAGATCACCCTGGCGACCAAGGCCTCGGCCGAGACAGATGACGACGGGACCGTGCACGGTCGAAACGGTACTCCCGAGTACATCAAGCGCGCGTGCGAGCGCTCCCTCCGACACTTAGGCACTGACGTCATCGATCTCTACTATCTGCATCGAGCCGACCCAGCGGTGCCGATCGAGGAGAGTGTCGGCGCGATGTCGGAGCTGGTGCAAGAGGGCAAAGTCCGGCACATCGGCCTCTCCGAGGTGTCGGCCAGCACGATGCGCCGCGCCAACGCCATTCATCCGATCGCCGCGGTGCAGTCGGAATTCTCGCTGTTCGCCAGGGATATTCTGCACAACGGCGAGAAGGCGACGGCCGACGAGCTCGGAATCGGATTCGTGGCCTACTCTCCGCTCGGGCGAGGTGTGCTCGGCGACGGAATCCGGAGTCTCGATGACCTCTCGGCCGATGATGCCCGACGGGGACTGCCGCGCTTCGCCCCTGAGGCCTTCGCGGCGAACCGCAGGCTCGTTGAGCGCGTCGAGCAGATCGCCGCGCGAATTGGCGCGACTGTTGCACAGATAGCCCTTGCCTGGGTGCTTGCCGAGGGCGTCGTCCCGATTCCCGGCACACGACGTCGTGCCCGTCTCAATGAGAACGCTGCGGCGGCCGACATTCTGCTCGACGACGAAACCCGACGGACGCTCACCCGTGCCCTGCCGTCCTCGGAGATCGTCGGCTCTCGAGATGGCATCGACGCACCACCTGGCACCGATCGCTGAACCCATCAGCAGGCACCGTTCCGGCGCACTGAGGTAGTGCCCGAAAGCCCGGGAGTCATGAAAAACGCGTCTCCGGCAGCGTGCGAATGCACTGCCGGAGACGCGCTGATTCCCGTCGCTGTAGCTAATCGCGCAGCGGCCGGCCCTCCGCGTCGGTGAGGAACGACTGGGCGCGCGCGAGGATCATGATGCCCTCGATGAAGCCCCACAGCGCTCCGAAACCGAACGTGACGAAGGTCACGATGATCTGGGCGATGCCGATTCCGGCGTAGCCGAGATAGAAGCGGTGAATGCCCAGGCCGCCGAGGAAGATGCCGAGAAGTCCCGCGGCGAGGCGGCTCTTCGCATACGGATCGTACGGCTGGCCGTAGCCGGGAGGCGGCGCCTGGTAGCCGGGCTGGCCGTACGGCTGCTGATATCCAGGGGGAGGCGGAGCCTGCTGGTAGCCCGACTGCCCGTATGGCGGCTGCTGGGGCTGACCCTGCGGCTGGCCGTAGGCGGGCTGGTCTGGAGCGGGCGGCGACTGCGGCTGTTCGGGCTGCCCGACCGTCTCGGCGGGCGGCTGGTGCTCGGGCTCCGGCGGAACAGGAGGCTGGTTCTCGTCGGGCTCCGGCGGAACGGGTGGCTGGTTGTTGTCCGTCATAATGCCCGAGCATAGTGGCCCTCTGTGACGCGTGGGAGAAAACCGGAGCAGCCCCGAGCCGCGTCAGAGAAGCTTGCGCTCGAGCGCCCACGCCGTGAGCTCGTGCCGGGACGAGAGCTGCAGCTTGCGGAGCACGCTCGACACGTGCGTCTCGACCGTCTTCACCGAGATGAAGAGCTCGCTCGCGACCTCTTTATAGGCGTAGCCGCGTGCGATGAGGCGCATGACCTCTTGCTCGCGCTTCGAGAGCCGGTCGAGCTCGTGATCGGTCTGGGCGGTCTCGCCGCTGATCGCGCCGAACGCGTCGAGCACGAACCCGGCGAGTCGCGGCGAGAACACGGCGTCTCCGTCGGCCACCCGCCGGGCTGCGTCGGAGACGTCCGCTCCCGATGCGCTCTTCGTGATGTAGCCGCGCGCTCCGGCGCGGATCACGCGCACGACGTCGTCGGCGGCATCCGACACGCTCAACGCCAGGAACACGGTGCCGGGCGCGTGCGGCGCGGCTCGAGTGATCACTTCTGCGCCTCCGCCGCCGGTTCCCCCGGGAAGGTGCACGTCGAGCAGCACGACGCGGGGACGCTGCTGGGTGACGAGCGTGATCGCCTCGTCGACCGTCGCCGCCTCTCCGATCACGTCGATGTCAGGCGCGAGGTCGGCGCGAAGACCCGACCGGAAGATCGAGTGGTCGTCGACGATCACGACGCTGAGCGCTGGGTCAGTCATGAGTGTCCTCTTCTGCGGTCGGGGCTGCGGATGCCGCAAGTGGCAGCCGCAGGCGCACCTCTGTTCCGTTGCCTCCGGGGCCGCGGCGGATCTGCGCCTCACCGCCGATGCGCGCCATGCGGCCCATGATCGACTCCCGCACGCCGAAGCGGCCGTCGGGAATCGCGTCAGGATCGAAGCCGGGGCCGCGGTCGGCGACCGTGATCTCGATCGCCGCGGGCGAGGACTCCGCGTACACCGAGATCGTGCCGCCCGCGTGCTTCGCGGCGTTGAGCATGGCCTCGCGCGCGGCCGCGAGCAGGCCATCGGGCGCCTCGGCGATGCTCGAGCCCGCCGTGACGACCTCGACGCGCGCCGCATAGTCGGACTCGATAGCGGATGCCGCCCGCCGCAGCTCGGCAGCGAGATCGAGCGGCCCCGCAGCGTTCTCGGCGAACAGCCACTCGCGAAGCTCCCGCTCTTGCGCGCGAGCGAGGCGCGAGGCGTCGGAGCCCGGCTCCGCCTTCTGCTGGATGAGCGCGAGCGTCTGCAGCACGGAGTCGTGCAGGTGCGCCGCGATCTCCGCGCGCTCGACCTCGCGCACGCGCGCGGCCCGCTCGTCGGCGAGGTCGCGGGTGAGGCGCACGACCCACGGTGCGATGACGACGCCGACGCCGAGCAGAACCGCGGCAGCGGCGGCGAACACCGTCCACACGTTCGGCTCCTCGCCCGTGACGAAGAACAGCAGGATGCCGAGCACCATGAGCACGAGAGCGCCGAGCACGCGCACGATCGGCGCGGAGGTCGCGGCATCCTGCCCCCGGCGCATCTCGTCGAGCTGCCGCCAGGCGAGACCGACCCCGGCGAGCACGACGACGGCGGGGATGATGAACGCGAGCGGCACGTCGGCGCCGAGTCGGGACGCGATCATCGCGCTGCCGGCCGCGAGCAGCGCGATGCCGAGCAGCACTTCGGTCACGGGCGCTCGTCGGCGCGCGATGTCGGCGGCATCCTCGTCATCGCGCTCGGTGGGCGTCGTGAGCACCGACTTGATGCGCGACTCGCTCGAGCCGACGGGCGTCGTCGCCCAGAGCCAGGCGTAGAGCAGCACGCCCGCTCCACCGCACAGCGCGAGCAGGAACGCCGCGACGCGCACCGCGCTCAGGGGCAGCCCGGTATGGTCGGCGAAGCCGGCGCAGACGCCGCCGATCACGCGCACGCGCGGGCGGATGAGCGTCTCGGTCTGCATGACACCAATCCAAGCATCCCGAAGCCGCGAACACAGGGTTAAGGGGCCGAAGTCAGGGTCGGATCAGGGCAACCCCTCATGGTGGCGGCATCCGACGATCGCCATGCTTGAACCATGACCAACGAACAGCACCACTACAGCGGGCAGCCGGGACGCAGCGGCTGGTCCGCGCCCGGCGGCTTCTTCGACTGGATCCGCGGATCCGGCCTGCGCCGCTCCGACGATCGCTGGCTCGCGGGCGTGTGCGGCGGGCTCGCCGAGCGCACGGGCCTCGACCCGCTCATCTTCCGCGGCATCGCGATCGTCATCGCGCTGCTCGGCGGTCCCATCTTCCTCGCCTACGCCGTGGGGTGGGCGCTCCTGCCCGACACGACAGGGCGCATTCACATCGAGCGGATGCTGCGCGGCGTCTTCGATCCCGCCATCATCGCGATCGGCGTGCTCGTCGTGCTGACCTTCGTACCGTTCGCCCGCGGCATCTGGTGGCAGGGTCTGCCGCTCTGGTGGGGAATGCCGGGCTGGCTCGAGTCCACGCTCCGCACAGGGTGGATCATCGCCCTCGTCGCAGGCGTCATCTGGTTGATCGTCGTGCTCGCCAAGCGGATGCCGCAGCACCCGGTCGATGCACACGCAGGGCCTCGCAGCCACTCCGACTTCTGGACCAACGAGGCCGAGCCTCAGCCGCGCCCGGCATCGTTCGCGGCCGGCGCGACCGGCGCGGCCACGGCGAACCCGGCCGCCGGCGCGGCCTCCCAGCCGTCGCCGCAGAGCTTCAGCGCCTCGAATGCTGGCGCTCCGTTCCCCGGATACGGGCCGACGCAGGGTTCGACGAGCTTCGTGCCGACACCCGAAGACACCGAGCGCCGGCGTGCCGAAGCGTGGCAGCGTCACGAAGACGCGCAGCGTCGCCACGCGGAGCGCATGCAGCATGCCGAGCAGCGCCGGGTTGAGCGCACGCAGCACTGGCGCCAGCGTCAGCCGAGCGCGGCCTTCGTCGCCATCAGCCTCGGCCTCGCGGTCGTGGCAGCGGGCCTCGCCGTCGTGTGGGCGCAAGCCAGCGGCTGGGCGGACTCCACCGTCGTGCTCGCGATCGCGAGCGGACTCGGAGTGCTTGCCCTCGCGACGGTCATCGCCGGCATCCGCGGGCGTGAGAGCGGAGGTCTCGGCTTCTTCTCGACGATCTCGGTCATCGCGCTCATCATCGTGGGAATCGTGCCGTCAGGTTCGCAACTGTCTCTGTTCGGCGACACCACGTGGAAGGTCACGCGGGCGGCCGACAGCCGTGAAGCGAGCTACGTCATGTTCGCGGGCAGCCCGACGCTTGACCTTCGCGAGCTGCCGGCCTCCGATGGTGATGTCGACATGTGGCTCGCGTTCGGCACGACGGACATCCTCCTCCCCGACGACACTCCGGTGCGCGTCGAGGTGAGCGGCCTCATCAACACCCTCGATGTGTCGGGCCGCTCCGGCGACGACGACGACCACAACGGCATCCTCAACCGCACGATCATCGAGAACGATGCGGCCAAGACGGCAACCGCCGACGAGATCACGACAGTGCATGCCTGGGTGTTCATCGGCAGCACCGACATCGAGCGATAGGAGAACGGCCATGGCACACGACGACGAGCGCGACGAGACAGCGAAGCTGAATCTGAACGACAACGAAGAGACCGAGAAACTGAACGTGAACGATGAGAACACGACCGAGATTCTGAACGGCGAAGCCACCTCCGTCTGGCCCGGCTCGGCTGCCGGGTCCGGCTCGGCTGCCGGGTACGACGCGACGCAGTCGCAGCCGACCATGCCGTACTCCTCGTCGGACGACCGCAGCGGCGAGCCAGCGAGCGTGCCGGAGACAAAGCGCAAGCCGGCGGCATTCGGAACGATCTTCTGGGGCGTGGTCCTGCTGATCTTCGCCGCGGTCATGATCATCACGTCGATCCCCACCATCGTGATCGACACGATGACACTTGTGACAGTGGTGCTCGTCGCGGCGGGAGTGCTGCTTGTCGTGGCGGGTATCGCTGCCGCCATTCGACGCGGCTGACTCGGTCAGCGAAAATGCGGGCTCGGTTGCTCCCCGGCAACCGAGCCCGCATTCGTGCGACTAACAGCCGGGGCCGCTCGGGTTCTTCGAGCATTCCTTGTCGACGATGACCGAGTTCGCTGTCGTGGCAATAGCAGTGATGCTGATCGCCGCCTTCGTGAGCTGACCGTCCACGGTCTGCCAGGCCGTTCCCTCACCGCGGATGTCGACGGCGTAGTGCACCGCGAGGCTGATCGTGTAGGCGCCCTTCTCCGCATAGGCGTGGCTCGTAGATGTCGGAGTGAACTCGTCAACTCCGAGGTCAGCCCAACTCGCCCCTCCCGTTCTCGAGGTGGAGGAACTGCCATCGCCCCACGACCACGTGTAGCTGACGGGTGTGAAACGCACGTCGATGGCCGTGTCGAAGAGAGCGCCAGAAGTGGCGTTCGTGGACGCATCGGCGATGAAGTTCGCGGGCAGCCCGATGATCATCCAGCCGTCCGGCTCCATCGCAATGTGAACTGTCGCTGGCGTGAACGAGGCGAGGTCCGTCATCGTGACCGGTTGGTTATTGATGCAGAGGTACGTGTATCGACGACAGGGCCCGACGAGCCAGTCATCGTTGCCGTCGCCGTCCTCATCCAAAGGATTCTTCGGGACGTTTGAATCTCCGCCGTTGCCGCCATTTCCGCGGTGGGAGCCGCCGCCGTTTCCCGGCTTCGTCTTCGTGCCGCCGATGTCGACGTGGTCGCCGTCGATGCCACTGTCGACGCATCCACCGTGCCTGGATTGCCAGACCGTGCAAGTGTTCGCAGAAATCGCTGTAGGCACGCTCGGAACGACGCCCGGCAGCAGTGCAGCCAGGCCAAGGGCGGCGCTGAATGCTAGTCGCAGAAGTCGGTTTCTTGCCATGAGCCCGCGTCAGCAATTCGTAACTGCTTTGATTTTGCATCCCAATGAAGAAGTACTTCGTACGGGAATCGGTCGTCCCGTTCTTGAGAAGTGACATCGTTGCCGTCGTTGTCTATAACTTTGATGTTGCGCACGTCTTGGCACAGTTTTACTCGGACCATGGCAGCGTGGGCGTTCTGTTCTAATGAGACAACCGAGGTGGAATCGAACGTTGACTCTCCCGCCGTGTGGAGGCCCTCGTCCTCGAAACTCTTGTCAGATTCGAGTTCGGCGTAGTAATCGCTCGTGACATAGCCTTTGACGCTCGAGTAATCAGCGACACCGGACGCGGAGATTGCATCGTATGCCGCATTGAACTTCTGGTAGACGTCGATCGCCGCCTGCAGTGCATCGTCCTCGCTCGCGAAAATCGCCGTGCTCGTCGGAGTCGAAGTGGGCTTCGGCTCGTCGGGCGCGCACGCGGTCGCGGCGAGCGTGGCGCTGGCGAGGACGCCGGCGACCAGCATCCGTCGAATCAGCGTCAGGGACATGGGGCAAGCGTAGGGAAAACCGGCTGGGTTCGCAGGAGTTATCCACAGTCATTTGGGGTACAGGGATCTCGGCGGGGGAGCGGCGAAGCGGGAATAACCCCAGGCCTCTCAAAGTTGAGTCATATGTACTCAAGATTTGCTGAAAGAAATTGACAGCGTTCTGACGCTGAGTAAACTTGAGCCGTTGGCACTCAAGTGCGAGTGCCTCTCAAACTTTGGTCGCGGGCCAGAAGAGCCGAGCCAAATGACCGGAAGGTCAGAAGGAGAAAACACATATGTCACGTGCAGTAGGAATTGACCTCGGAACCACCAACTCGGTGGTGAGCGTTCTCGAGGGTGGAGACCCCACCGTCATCGCGAACGCCGAGGGCATGCGCACCACCCCGTCGGTGGTCGCGTTCACCAAGGACAACGAGGTGCTCGTCGGTGAGACCGCGAAGCGCCAGGCCGTCACCAACGTCGACCGCACGATCTCGTCCGTCAAGCGCCACATGGGCACCGACTGGACGTTCGCCGTCGACGAGAAGAAGTACACGCCGCAGGAGATCTCGGCGCGCATTCTGCAGAAGCTGAAGCGCGACGCCGAGCAGTACCTGGGCGACACGGTCACGGACGCCGTCATCACGGTTCCCGCCTACTTCAACGACGCCGAGCGTCAGGCGACGAAGGAAGCCGGCGAGATCGCGGGCCTCAACGTGCTCCGCATCATCAACGAGCCCACCGCTGCCGCTCTCGCGTACGGCCTCGACAAGGGCAAGGAAGACGAGCTCATCCTCGTGTTCGACCTCGGTGGCGGAACGTTCGACGTCTCGCTGCTTGAAGTCGGCAAGGACGAGGACTTCTCGACGATCCAGGTTCGCGCCACGGCCGGCGACAACCGCCTCGGCGGTGACGACTGGGACCAGCGCGTCGTCGACTGGCTGATCACGCGGTTCAAGGAGTCGACGGGAGTCGACGTCTCGAACGACAAGATCGCGAAGCAGCGCCTCAAGGAGGCTGCTGAGCAGGCGAAGAAGGAGCTGTCGAGCTCGACGAGCACCAGCATCCAGCTGCCGTACCTGTCGCTCACCGAGAACGGCCCTGCCAACCTCGACGAGACGCTCACGCGCGCCCAGTTCGAGAACATGACGAGCGACCTGCTCGAGCGCACGAAGAAGCCGTTCAACGACGTCATTCGAGAAGCCGGCATCAAGGTGTCCGACATCGCCCACGTCGTGCTCGTCGGTGGCTCGACCCGTATGCCCGCCGTTTCCGAGCTCGTGAAGAAGGAGACCGGCAAGGACGCGAACAAGGGCGTCAACCCTGATGAGGTCGTCGCCGTCGGCGCCGCTCTGCAGGCCGGTGTGCTGAAGGGCGAGCGCAAGGACGTCCTGCTCATCGACGTCACCCCGCTGAGTCTCGGAATCGAGACGAAGGGCGGCATGATGACCAAGCTCATCGAGCGCAACACGGCCATCCCGACCAAGCGCAGCGAGACCTTCACGACCGCCGACGACAACCAGCCGTCGGTCGCGATCCAGGTGTTCCAGGGCGAGCGCGAGTTCACGCGCGACAACAAGAACCTCGGGACGTTCGAGCTGACCGGTATCGCTCCGGCTCCGCGCGGCATCCCGCAGATCGAGGTCACCTTCGACATCGACGCGAACGGCATCGTGCACGTGTCCGCGAAGGACAAGGGCACCGGCAAGGAGCAGTCGATGACCATCACCGGTGGCTCGTCGCTCTCGAAGGACGACATCGACCGCATGGTGCGCGAGGCCGAGGAGAACGCGGCCGAGGACAAGAAGCGCCGTGAGCAGGCCGAGACGCGCAACAACGCGGAGCAGCTCGCCTACTCGATCGAGAAGCTCATCAAGGAGAACGAGGACAAGCTCCCCGAGGACGTCAAGTCCGAGGTTCAGGGCGACGTCGACTCCCTGAAGTCGGCTCTCGCGGGCGAAGACGAGGATGCCGTGAAGACGGCCTTCGATAAGCTCAACGAAAGCCAGGTCAAGCTCGGCGAGGCCATCTACGCTCAGGCGCAGTCGGCCGACGCGCAGGGTGAGGCCGCTGGCGAGCAGACGACCCCGAACGACGGCGCATCCGACGAGGATGTGGTGGACGCAGAGGTCGTCGACGACGAGGACGAAAAGAAGTAAGTATGACTGACAAGAACCAGAATCCGGACGAGACACCGAAGGTCAACGACAAGCGTCGCATCGACCCGGAGACCGGCGAGGTTCGTCAGCCTGAGCAGACTGCGGGGTCGGAGGCGGAAGCCTCCGGCCCCTCGGCACAGGAGGACGCTGCCGCGGCAGCATCCGATGACGAGCTCACCGTCGACGACATCCTCGCCGCGAAGCCGGAGACGGCTGACGAGGGCGAGGCGGGAAGCGACCGCGAGGCCGAGCTGCTGCACGACCTGAAGCGCGTGAACGCCGAGTACGCCAACTACCGGCGCCGCACCGAAGAGAACCGCGAGGCTGAGAAGCAGCGCACGACCGGGACCGTCATCTCGGCACTGCTGCCCGTGCTCGACGACCTCGACCGTGCCGAGAAGCACGGCGATCTCGAGGCCGACAGTGCGTTCGCGCAGATCGCGTCGAAGCTGCGTCAGGCTGTCGAGCGGCTCGGGCTTGCGAAGTTCGGGGCGAAGGGTGAGCCCTTCGACCACAACCTCCACGAGGCGATCTTCCAGCAGCCGAGCGCCGACGTCGACACCGAGACCATTCTCGAGGTCGTGGAAACCGGGTACTTCGTGGGAGACATCCTTCTGCGCGCGGCCAAGGTGGTCGTCGCTGTTCCCTCTAAGTAGGTCATATGGCAAGTCAAGATTGGTTCGACAAGGACTTCTACAAGGTCCTTGGCGTCAGCAAGGACATCAGCCAGGCTGACCTCAAGAAGGCGTACCGCAAGCTCGCCAGGCAGTACCACCCGGACTCTCACCCGGGCGACGACGCTGCCGAGGCGAAGTTCAAGGAGATCTCGGAGGCCTACTCCGTGCTCTCCGATGCGGAACAGCGCAAGGAGTATGACGCTGTGCGCGCCATGGGCTCGGGGGCCCGGTTCACGGCACCCGGCGCGGGCGGCGGCAGCGGCGGCTTCGAGGACGTCTTCGGCGGCATGTTCGGCGGCGGAGGCCGTGGCGGCTACCAGCAGGCGGACTTCGACGACATCCTCGGCGGCATGTTCGGGGGCGGCCGTTACGGCCAGCCCTCGGGCGGCTTCCGCGGATTCGGCGGTCCGACGCGCGGGCGCGATGTCACGGCATCCACGACCCTTGACTTCACGACCGCGACCAAGGGTGACACGATCACCCTGCAGACTGCGGACGGACGCCCGATCAAGGTGAAGATCCCGGCGGGTGTCGCGGACGGGCAGAAGATCAAGCTGCGCGGCAAGGGCCAGCCGTCTCCCGACGGCGGCGAGGCCGGCGATATCGTGCTGACCGTGCACGTGCGCAAGCACCCGGTCTTCGAGCGCGACGGGCTCAACCTGCGTGTGCGCGTTCCCGTCACGTTCGTGGAGGCCGCGCTCGGCGCCACGATCGAGGTGCCCACGCTGGACGGCCCGCCAGTCAAGCTCAAGGTCGCCGCAGGCACCCCGAGTGGGCGCGTGCTGCGTGTCAAGGGCCGCGGCGTGCACTCGAGCAAGGGCACCGGCGATCTACTGGCCGAAGTGCAAGTGGCTGTGCCCGCGCACTTGAGCGCGGAGGCCGAGGACGCCCTCAAGGCGTTCCATGAGCTCGAGCCGCACGAGAACCCTCGCGACGAGATCCTTTCGCGAGCGCGGAGCTGACGTGGACGAGCACTCACCGCTTTTCGCCATCGCCATGGCGGCAGAGCTGGCGGGCATGCACCCGCAGACGCTGCGCCAGTACGACCGCATCGGCCTCGTGCGCCCCACGCGCACGGCCGGGCGGTCGCGGCGCTACTCGATGCGCGACATCGAGCAGCTGCGCGAGGTGCAGCGGCTGAGCGCTGAGGGCGTGAGCCTTGAGGGCATCGCCCGCGTGCTGACGCTCGAGAATCAGGTAGCTCACCTCACCTCGCGCGTGCGCGAGCTCGAGAACGCGCTCTCCGACCAGGTGTTGAAGAGCTCGGGACGGCGCGTCTTCGCCGCCGGCGAGCACGGCGACGTCATCCCCTTGCGCCGGGGAACACGCACGCAGAAGCGCACGGAAGTCGTCATCTGGCGACCGCTGCGCGAGGAATAGCCGCCGGCCCGGTTTTTCCGAGTGACCTTTCGCGACTGATCTGCGACCCTTGAATCAAAGGGGTGTTCACATGACGAACATGCAACAGCCGCCGGAACCGGGACATCACCAGAACCCGACCTACGGGCCCATGTACGGTGGGCCCGGCTACCCGCCGTTCGCCGGATCCGCGCCGCAGGGGATGCCGGCCCCCTACTCGCCGCGACCGCCGCGGCCACCGCTCAGCGGACGGCAGCGCACCGCTTCGCTCGTGGCCGGCGGCATCGGCTACCCGCTGCTCACGGCCGGGTTCTGGATTCTCTCCGTCACGCTCGGCCTCCTTGTGCTCGGCTCGGTCATCAGCGCCGTCGCCGCGCAGATCGAGCGCGCCGATCGCGGCTCGACGGGTGGCTTCGAGCGCGTGCTCGCGGGACTGTGGGCAGGCGGCATCTGGCTCCTCATCGTGGCCGCCCTCATCGGAGCTCTCCTGTGGCTCGTGGGCTTCTTCGTCAGTTACCTCATTCTTCGCTTGAGCGGTGTGAACCGCCCCGCCGGCACGACGTGGGCGGGACTCGGGGTGGGAATCGTCGCTTCGTTCGTCATCTCCGGCGTGCTGTGGATCGTGATGACGGCGTTCGCGTGGATGTTCGGCGTGCGCGGAGACGGAGTCGGCTGGCGCGAGAGCGGCGCCGCCTATGGTGCGCTGTGGCTCGGCATCGCCGTCATCGCGACAGTCGCGGTCGGGGCATTCAGCTGGTGGTGGATGGCGCACTCCCTGCGCGCTCGCGCCGTACGCTGACACGGTGACCGATTTCTCCTTCGAGGCGCTGCGCCGCTTTCCCGACGTCGAGGCGCCGAACCTCTATGCCGTCGACGCGAGCGATCGGCTGATTCTCGACACGGCCGCCGAGCGGATTCAGGATGCCGCGCACGGCGACGTCATCGCTATCGGCGACCGGTACGGTGCGCTGTCGCTCGGCGCGGCCGCGCTTCACGGCGCGAGCGGCATCCGCGTGCATCAGGACGCCCTGTCGGGAGAGCTCGCCATCCGCGAGAACGCTCGCCGCCTCGACCTCGAGGATGGCATCCGCACCTGCGGCCTTGAACCGCGGCTGGTGGCCGGCGCGCGCACGGTGCTGCTGCAGCTGCCGCGCTCGCTCGACGCTCTCGACGAGATCGCGCAGCTCATCGCCGAGCATGCCGCCCCGGACGTGACGGTGTATGCCGGCGGCCGGGTGAAACACATGACGACTGCGATGAACGCCGTGCTCGCCCGGTCGTTCGGCAGCGTGAGCGCGGGACTCGCGCGACAGAAGTCACGCGTGCTCACGGTGTCCCAGCCGCTCGCCGGCATTGAGCCTCGGTGGCCGAAGGCCTCCGCGCACGAGGGACTCACCGTCTGGGCGCATGGCGCCGCCTTCGCCGGAAGTCGCATCGACATCGGCACGCGGTTCCTGCTCGGCTTCCTCGATAGGCTCGCCCCGGATGCGGAGAGGGCCGTCGACCTCGGCTGCGGCACGGGCGTGCTCGCGACGCGGCTCGCTCAGCTGCGGCCTCGCCTCGCCGTGACGGCGAGCGATCAGTCGGCCGCGGCCGTGGCATCCGCTCTGCTCACCGTCACGGCGAACGGGGTCGCCGATCGCGTGCAGGTCGTGCGCGATGACGGTCTCTCGCGGCAGGCGGATGCCAGCGTGGACGCGATCGTGCTCAACCCGCCGTTTCACATCGGCGCGTCGGTGCACGCGGGAATCGCGCTCAAGCTGTTCGCGGAGGCCGGGCGCGTGCTGAAGACGGGTGGCGAGCTGCTCGCCGTGTGGAACTCCCACTTGCGTTATCGCGCACAGCTCGAGCAGCTCGTAGGGCGCACCGAGCAGCTGGGGCGCAACGAGAAGTTCACGGTCACGCGCTCTGTTTGCGGCTGAGGCGGCTATTTTCTGCAAATCTGCGCGACACGCCGCATCTCGCGCGCCGGAATCGGCGTGTACGGCGAAGCTGCAGAACGGAGCGAGCAGACTACGCTTGAGCCATGCGGCAATACCTTGACCTCATGCAGCGCGTGCTCGACGAGGGTGTCGAGAAATCCGACCGAACCGGCACCGGAACGCTCAGCGTCTTCGGGCACCAGATGCGCTTCGACCTGCAGGCCGGATTCCCCGTGCTCACGACGAAGAAGCTGCACTTGCGCAGCATCATCGGCGAGCTCCTGTGGTTCTTGCGCGGCGACACGAACATCGCGTGGCTGCACGAGAACGGCGTCACGATCTGGGACGAGTGGGCCGACGAGAACGGCGACCTCGGCCCGGTCTACGGTCACCAGTGGCGGTCGTGGCCGACGCCGAACGGGCAGCACATCGACCAGATCGCGAAGGTCATCGAGTCGATCCGCACGAACCCCGACTCGCGGCGGCACATCGTGAGCGCATGGAACGTCGCGGAGGTCGACGACATGGCGCTGCCGCCGTGCCACACGATGTTCCAGTTCTACGTCGCGAACGGCGCCCTCTCGTGCCAGCTCTACCAGCGCTCCGCCGACATCTTCCTCGGCGTCCCGTTCAATGTCGCCTCGTACGCGCTGCTCACGATGATGGTCGCGCAGGTGACGGGCTTGAAGCCGGGGGAGTTCGTGCACACGCTCGGCGACGCGCACCTGTACCTCAACCACCTCGAGCAGGCGAAACTGCAGCTCACCCGTGAGCCGGGCCCGCTGCCCACCATGCACATCAACCCCGAGCGCACGAAGATCGACGAATTCGAGATCAGCGACTTCACGCTCGAGAACTACGTCGCGGCGCCGAGCATCAAGGCTCCGATCGCGGTATGACCGTCACGCTCGTGGCCGCGATGGGGCGGAACAGGGTGATTGGCACCGACGGCGGAATGCCCTGGCACCTGCCCGACGACCTCAAGCACTTCAAGTCGGTGACCATGGGAACGACGATGATCATGGGACGCCGAACCTTCGACTCGATCGGCCGTCCGCTTCCCGGCCGCCGCACGATCGTCGTGACGCGCGACGAGACCTGGCAGCGCGACGGAGTCGACACGGCGTTCTCGCTCGGGGCCGCCCTCGCGCTCGCCGGCGACGGCGCCGTGAGCATCGTGGGCGGCGGCGAGATCTACGCGCAGTCGCTTCCGCTTGCCGATCGCATGGAGCTGACCTTCATCGATGCGTCGCCCGACGGTGACACGTTCTTCCCCGAATGGGAGGCGGCCGATTGGACGGAGACCTGGAGCGACGTGCGCGAGGGATTCCGCTGGGCCACCCTGGAACGCGTACGACCATGACGGACACCGTGATCGGGCTGATCGGCGCCGGCTCGATGGCGGCCACGCACGCCGCAGCGTGGCGGAGCCTCGGCGCCCGCGTGCTCGTGTGGTCGCCGAGCACAGCACACCGCTTCGCCGAGGCGCACGGCTGCGAGGCGAGCACGAGCCTCGAGGAGATGCTCGCGGCCTGCACGATCGCGGACATCACTTCGCCCACTCCGCTGCACCTGGAGCACGTGCGCGCTGCGATCGGTGCGGGCCGGCCCATCGTGTGCGAGAAGCCGCTCGCTCGCACGTCGGAGACGGCGCGGGACCTCGCTCAAGCGGCCGACGCGGCGGAACTGCCGCTGTACCCCGCCCACGTCGTGCGGTACATGCGGCCGTACGCCGACGCCCGCGCGGCCGTCGCCGCGGGGCGCCTCGGCACGGTGCAGGCGGCGACATTCACGCGCGAGGGAGCGACGCCGGTCGGCGGCACCTGGTTCGACGAGGACGCCGCGTCCGGCGGCATCCTGTTCGACTTCCTCATCCATGACTACGATCAGGCGCGCTGGATGCTCGGCGAGGTCACCCGCGTCGCAGCGACCCAGTCTCCCGCGACCGCGGACGGCATCGTGCCCGCGCTCGCCGAAGCGCACGTGACGCTCACGCACACGACGGGCGCGACGAGCAGCATCGTCGGCCGGTGGGGGCCCGCCGACACCGTGTTCCGCACGAGCTTCAGTCTCGACGGCGACACCGGCAGCATCGCGTACGACTCCGCCGAGGACGCGCCGATCGCGGCGGAGGACGAGCCCTACGCCGCGCAGCTGCGGGAGTTCGCCGCCGCCGTCGCGGGCGGACCGCCGCCGCGATTGAGCGCGGCGGACGGCGTCGCGGCCGTGCGCATCGCCGAGGCGGTGCATCGCTCGGCGGCATCCGGAAATCCCATCAGTCTCGTCTGACCCTGAGAGTTCGGGGGATGCCGCGCCCACCGCGAGATGCCAGCATAGGGGTATGGCCCAGACCTCGTACGACACTCACCTCGACGAGCAGCTGACGCTCGGCGCGCCGTGGGTGACCGTCGTGTGGGACGACCCCGTGAACCTCATGACGTATGTGGCGTTCGTGTTCCGCAGCTATTTCGGGATGTCGGGGGAGACGGCGGAGCGGCTCATGCTGCAAGTGCACAACGAGGGGCGAGCTGTCGTGGCGCACGGCACGCGCGAAGAGATGGAGCGGCACGTCGCCGCCATGCACGGCTATGGGCTCATGGCGACGTTGCAGAAGGCGGACGAGTGATGCAGGCTTTCCGGCGGGACGGCGACACGATCAGGGCGACGTTCGAAGACATCGAGGTGTCGGTGCTCACGAACCTGACCGAGCAGCTCACGCAGCTGATCGACGGCGTCGCGGAAGGCAGTGCCCGGTCGGACGCGGCGGGCAAGCGGCTGTTCCCCGCCGCCTACCCCGACGACGAGGCGGCGGCCGCCGAGTTCCGCCGCTACACCGTCGGAGAGTTGGCGACGGCGAAGCGCTCGGACGCCGACACGGTTCTCGGGACGTTCCGCGAGTCTGGCGCGCTGCCCGTGCGCATGGGAGCCGCGGTCGACGTGCGACTGGAGCGCGACCGCGCACTCGCCTGGATGCGCTCGCTCACCGATCTGCGGCTCAGCCTCGACTCGCGCATCGCCGAGCCGACAGACGAACTCGTCGCCCAGCTCACCGACGACGACATCGAGTCACTGCGCGGAATGTACGACTGGCTCACGTTCGTGCAGGGCACCCTTGTGGAGGCTGTCGAGGAGCTCGACGCGACCGCCCGGTAGCAGGACGGCTATCGCGAGGTTCCGAGTTCGAACCGCGGGCGCGGCCCCTCGAGGCGGGCGATGGAGATCTTCACATCCGTCAGCTCGTTGCGCAGGTCGAGCATCTCGTTCTCGAGCTTCTCGAAGTGGGCGTCGACTCTGTCGAACCGTGCGTCGGTACGCCTCTCGAACGCGCGAAGCATTGTCCACATGGCGGCCACGAGTGACAGCACTGTCGCCACCACCGCACTGATTGTGGTCACTACCTCCATGGACACGTCCATATCTCCCATTCTGCCTTTTTTCGCCCGCTTCTGCCGGACAAACTATGCGGTTCGAGGCACTGCCGCCGCGCCGCATCCAGCACGTGTGGATATCCCGGTCAACGTGCTTCCTGTGTACGACTGCTGTGGCTGCGCGTAGGGTCGAATCATGGCAGAAAAATCGGATGCCGCCGGCCGGTACGTCGAGCCGGGCAAGCCCTACGATCGCGACACGCGATACATCGAGGACCGCATCACCCGGGACGGCCGCGATGGCTGGCCGGTCGAGGCCGGTCGCTATCGTCTCGTCGCCGCGCGCGCGTGCCCGTGGGCGAACCGCACGCTCATCGTGCGCCGGCTGCTCGGTCTCGAAGACGCTATCTCGCTCGGCCTGTGCGGACCCACCCACGACCAGCGCAGCTGGACCTTCGACCTCGACCCGGGCGGCGTCGACCCCGTGCTCGGCATCGAGCGGCTGCAGCAGGCGTACTTCGCGCGCTTCCCCGACTACCCGCGCGGCATCACCGTGCCTGCAATCGTGGACGTACCGAGCGGCGCCGTCGTCACGAACGACTTTCCCCAGATCACCCTCGACTTCGAGACCGAATGGGTGAAGTTCCACCGCGACGGCGCGCCCGACCTGTACCCGGAGGAGCGGCGCGCCGAGATCGACGAGGTCAGCGAGCTCATCTATCACGACGTCAACAACGGCGTGTACAAGGCCGGATTCGCCGGTTCCCAGGAGTCTTACGAGAGGGCGTACGACGCGCTGTTCGCGCGACTCGATTGGCTCAGCGACCGCCTCGCGGGCCAGCGCTATCTCGTCGGCGACACCATCACGGAAGCGGACGTGCGGCTGTTCACGACCCTCGCTCGCTTCGACGCCGTGTATCACGGACACTTCAAGTGCAACCGGCAGAAGCTCGCCGAGATGCCCGTGCTGTGGGCGTACGCGCGCGACTTGTTCCAGACCCCCGGTTTCGGCGACACCATCGACTTCGGCCAGATCAAGAAGCACTACTACATCGTGCACGACGACATCAATCCGAGCGGCATTGTCCCGAAGGGACCGGTCGAGACCGTGTGGCTTGAGCCTCACGACCGCGAAGAACTCGGCGGTCGCCCGTTTGGTGACGGAACACCTCCTCCGCCCCCGCGCGAGGGGGAGCGGGTTCCAGAGCTGCGTGGTGCGTAGGGCGAGGAGGATATCGTGACCTCTGAGCTCGTGCAGCACCGCCCGAATTACACGGTGCGCAGGGCGTTCGTTTCCGAGATGAACAACGCCGTGTACCTGCTCACCGCCACATCGAGCGGCGAGCAGATTCTCATCGACGCGGCCGACGACCTCGAGGCCCTGCGCGGACTCGTGGCGGACGGCGCCGCCGATGCGTCGGGCAGGGAGCAGGGAGCCGCGAGGCTTCGCCTGATCCTCACGACGCACGCGCATTGGGACCACACTCGGGCCACCGCCGCCCTCGCCGCCGAGACCGGGGCGAGGGTCGCGATCGGACGCGATGACGCGGCTCAGCTGACGGACGAGCGCGGCATCACTGCCGGCGTCACGCTCTCGGGCGGAGAACTCGTCGGCGTCGACGGCGTCGAGCTCGAGGCGATCGCGCTTCGCGGCCACACCCCCGGCTCCACGGCATTCGCGACAACCGACGGCGATCCCGTGTTGCTCTTCACCGGCGACAGCCTCTTCCCCGGCGGGGTCGGCAACACATGGGGCGACGCGGCGCGTTTCACACAGCTGCTCAGCGACGTCTCGGAACGGCTGTTCGACCGGTTCGGCGACGACGCGGTCGTGTATCCGGGTCACGGCGCCGCGACGACGATCGGCACGGAGCGCTCTGCCCTGCCCGAGTGGCGAGAGCGCGGCTGGTAGCGGCGCCGCGTCCGCGCCACGGTGGGCCCTCGCACGCAACCGGTAGCCTTGAGCCACCATGCACATCCTGATCGCGACCGACCAGCATCCGGAATCGCTTGGCGGCGCCCAGGTGTCGATTCGGCTTCAGAAGCGATACCTCGAGAAGGCCGGCCACACGGTGTCGGTGTTGTCGGCGGGCATGCGCCGGGAGCACGCCGACGACCCGGGCTACATCGACCTGCCGTCGGTTCCGATCACGTTCGACCGCGAATACTCGCTCTCGCTTCCCGGCCGGCGCACCGATAAGGCATTGGATGCCGCCGTCGCCGTGCGCGGCCCGGTCGACGTCGTTCACGTGCAGGGGGATTTCTGGGGCGCCCTCGTGGGGCTGCGCTTCGCTCAACGGCACCGGGTGCCCGTGGTGCTGACCTTTCACAACAACCTCGAGTTCGGCATCAGCAAGACCATGCCTGTGCCGGGCGTCGTGACGCGATTCCTGCTGCGCTGGCAGGAGCACGCGCTCGGCGGAGCGCGCTCGGTGCTGCGCCGCGACGCGTGGCGGTACCTCAACGAGCTTGCCCTCCGCGCCGACGCCGTCACGGCGCCGAGCCATCACTTCGCCGCTCAGCTGCGGCAGAAGGGCGTCGCGACTGAGATCGACATCGTGCGCACGGGCACCGACGACGAGCTCATCGACGAGGTGCTCGCTCGCGCGCACCGGCACGAGGGGGAGAGGCCGCTGCTCGTGTGGATGGGACGCATGAGCCACGAGAAGCGCGTCCTCGAATTCCTCGAGGCGGTCAAGGTCGCCGACATCGATGCGGAGATCCGACTGTACGGCCAGGGCCTGCTGCTCGCGAAGGCGCGCGAGTTCGCGACGCGCAACGGCCTCGCCGGGCGGATCGTGTTCGCAGGGAAGGTGCCCTACAGCGGCGCGCTCACGGCGATCGCCTCCGCCGATGCGCTTGTGCAGACCTCGATCGGCTTCGAGACGCAGGGCATGACCGTGTTCGAGGCCGCCGCGCTGGGCACCCTCTCGATCGTGAGCGACCCGAAGATCGCGGCCGAGCTCCCCGACGGCGTCTACGTGCAGCCCGCTGACGACAGCGTCGAGGCGCTCGCCGCCGTGCTCGCTGAGACGGCGGCGAACGCGGCATCCGACGCACTCGAGCGGCCCTCCCCGTCAGCGTCGGAGCAGTTCCGGCAGAGCTTCCAGACGGCGCGGATGATCGAGATCTACGAGCGCGTCACGCGCGGCTGAGGCCGGCGGCATCCGTTCTATGACGAATTGTGAATCGCGCAGGTGACGGATGCCGCCCGGGCGCGGAAACTGGAGAAATGACCCGCCAGATCCGCTTCAACGCCTTCGATATGAACTGTGTCGCACACCAGTCCTCCGGCCTGTGGCGTCACCCTGACGACCGTTCGCGCAACTACAACACGATCGGCTACTGGACGCACCTCGCGCAGCTGCTGGAGCGCGGCAAGTTCGACGGGCTGTTCATCGCCGACGTGCTCGGAACGTACGACGTCTACGGCTCGAGCAACGAGGCCGCGATCAAGCACGGCGCGCAGGTTCCCGTGAACGACCCGCTCCTTCTCGTCTCCGCCATGGCGGCCGTGACCGAGAACCTCGGATTCGGCGTCACCGCCGGCACCGCCTACGAGCACCCCTATCCGTTCGCGCGTCGACTGACGACGCTCGACCACCTCACGAACGGCCGCGTCGGCTGGAACGTCGTCACCGGCTACCTGCCCAGCGCCGCACGCAACATGGGGCACGACGACCAGATGGAGCACGACGACCGCTACGCCTACGCCGACGAGTACCTCGAGGTGCTCTACAAGCTGTGGGAGGGCTCATGGGAGGACGACGCGGTCGTCGTCGACCGCGAGAACGGCGTGTTCACCGACCCGAGCAAGGTGCACGAGATCGGGCACTACGGCAAGAACTTCACCGTTCCCGGCATCCACATCTCGGAGCCGAGCCCGCAGCGCACCCCGGTGATCTACCAGGCCGGAGCGTCGCCGCGCGGCGTGAAGTTCGCGGCGGAGAACGCCGAGGCGATATTCATCGCGAATTCCACGAAGGACGGCCTGCGCGACACGGTGAAGCGGATTCGCGACGGACTCGAGGCGGCCGGCCGCGACCGCTACGACGCGCGCATCTACGCGCTCATCACCGTCATCACCGATGCAACGCCCGAGAAGGCGCAAGCGAAGTTCGAGGACTACCTCAGCTACGCGAGCCCCGAGGGCGCGGCGGTGTTCCTGTCGGGCTGGATGGGCATCGACCTCTCGCAGTACTCGCTCGACGAGCCCGTCGGCAACGTCAAGAGCAACGCGATCCAGTCGGCGCTCGCCAACGTGCAGCGCGGCGCCGACGACGGCACCGTCTGGACCGTCGGCGACATCGCCACGCAGAGCGCGATCGGCGGCCTCGGGCCGTACATCGTGGGCAGCGGCGAGGAGATCGCCGACCAGCTCGAGGAGATCGTGGAGTACACCGACGTCGACGGGTTCAACCTCGCGTATGCGATCACGCCGGGCACGTTCGAGGACATCGTCGAACACGTCATCCCTGTGCTGCAGGAGCGCGGCTCCTACCCGACCGAGTACGCGCCGGGAACGCTGCGCAACAAGCTGCAGGGCAAGGGCGACCGCGTCGCGCCGACGCACCGCGCGGCCAGCTACAGCTACCGCAACGCGCTCGCGACGGCCGAGTAGCGAACGACCGCCCGGAGCCCGGATCAATCCTTTGGGCGATGGGCGGCGCTTCGGCGCTGATTAGTCTCGAATGACGTCGGGCTCGTCCCGGCGGAAGGACGGACGCATGAATCAGCTCGCGGACACTCGGCACAACACCGCAACGGGTCGCCGGCGGTGGATCGGGCTCGGGATGCTCGCGGCGTCTCTCTCGATGATCGTTCTCGACGGCACGATCGTGGGCGTCGCCCTGCCGACGCTCATCGCCGACCTCGACCTCGACGTCAGCCAGGCGCAGTGGGTGAACGGCATCTACTCCGTCGTGTTCGCGGCACTGCTGCTCACCTCGGGTCGCCTCGGCGACCGGTTCGGCCGGCGACGACTGCTCATCATCGGCATCGTCGTGTTCGTCGCCGGAAGCGCGATCGCCGCTGCCGCGAGCTCGGCCGCGACTCTCATCGGCGCGCGGACCGTGCAGGGTGTCGGCGGGGCGCTCATCCTGCCGACGACGCTCTCGAGCGTCAACGCGACGTTCCGCGGCCGCGATCGCGCTATCGCGTTCGGCGTGTGGGGTGCCGTCATCTCGGGGATGGCCGCGCTCGGGCCGCTCGTCGGCGGCTGGATCACCACAGTCTTCACGTGGCAGTGGATTTTCCTCGTCAACGTGCCGATCGGCGCGCTCCTCATCATCGGAGTGCTCGCGACGGTCACCGAGACCCGCGAACGCGACATCGTTCCCGGTCTCGATGTCATCGGCCTGCTGCTGAGCGTCGCGGGCTTCGGCCTCGTGATCTTCGGGCTCATCGAGGGCCAGTCCCTCGGCTGGTGGACGCCGAGCAGCGCGATCACCGTCTTCGGCCTGACCTGGGGGACGGATGCCGCGATCTCGCCCATCCCGGTCGCTCTGTTCCTCGGCGCCGTCGCTCTCACGTGCTTCGTGCTCTGGGAGCTGCACCGTGGCCGCGCCGGCCGCTCCGCGATCCTCGATCTGCGTCTGTTCCGCACGCGCTCCTTCCGCTGGGGCAACCTCGTCGCCCTGTGCGTCGCGATCGGCGAGTTCGGTCTGCTGTTCGCGCTCCCCCTGTTCATCGTGAACGCGCTCGGCGTGGGCACCCTGCAGGCGGGGCTCGCGCTCGCTGCCATGGGGGTCGGCGCCTTCGTCTCGGGCGCTCTTGCCCGCCAGGTCACGGCGCGCTTCACGGCGCCGACAACCGTGCTGATCGGGCTCGTGCTCGAGACCGTCGCCGTCTTCGCGCTCGTCGTGACCGTCGCGGCGTCAATCCCGCTCTGGCTGCTCGCCGCGCTCCTCGTCGTGTACGGGCTCGGGCTCGGGCTCGCGTCGGCGCAGCTCACGGGAACCGTGCTCGCCGACATCCCTGTCGAGCAGTCCGGCCAGGGGTCGGCAACGCAGAGCACGGTGCGCCAGCTCGGCGCGGCGCTCGGCACCGCGGTCATCGGCACGGTTCTGGCCGCCTCTCTCGCCGGGCTCGTGCCCGCCCGCCTCGACGCCGTGCCCGCGCTGCCCGCCGCGCACGCCGCGACGCTCTCCGATGCAACGGTGAGCGCCGCCGGCGGCACGATCGAGCCGCTGCGGGAACAGGGAACGCATAGTCGGCTGGGCGACGCGACGCCCGCCGTTGTCGATGCCCTGGCCGCCGGCATGGCCGATGCCACACGAGTCTCGCTCGGAGCGGCCGGCCTCTTCCTCGCGCTTGGCGCGATCGCGTCTGCGGGGCTGCGAAGGCGGGTCAGCGACGGTTCGCGTCGCGCGTCAGCTGAGCGGTGAGCCACGCGAGGATGAGCTCGACCAGGCGTGCGATCTCCTCCGGCTCCAGCTCACGACCGCGCTCGATGCCATGCCATTTCGCGATGCATCCGCGGCAGCACGTCGCCGTCGCATGCTGGGCGACGAACACGGGATGACCGCGCCAGGGCGTCTGCTTGCCGTCCTTGTGCGGCTGCGCCGGTGCCAGGCGCTCCGTCACGAACCGCACGGCATGCTCGGTCACCGTGTCTCGGCCGCGCGCTCGGCAATACGCCAAGTCGCCTTCGCTCAGGAAGAACTTCGCCCGGAACCGCGACCTCTCGAGGCGCCGCAGCGTCGGAACGATAGTCGGATCCATGTCTCCAGTGTCCTTCTCGCCACCGACTGTCATCCGGTATTTTCCGTGCTCTCGAGCGTGCGGCGGACCGCCCGGGCGATCACAGCCGTGTTCGCGGGGCCGAGAAGCCGACGCCCGTTGAGGAATACGGCCGGCCAGTGCGGGAGGCCGGCATCATCGGCCTCTGCCGACTGCGACTGGATGAGATCGAGATTGTGCAGTTCTCGCACGTCGCGCGTGAGCTTGTCGGTGTCGACGCCGAGGGAAGCCGCAACCTCGAGGAAGCCGTCGACAGTCGGCGGCTCCGCCTGACGGGAGAGTCGATCGTGGACCTGCCAGAACCGGTCCTGAGCCCCCGCCGCTTCAAGGGCGATGGCCACCGGCACAAGCCGCTGGTCGACGATGTGATGGCGGTAGACGATGCGCACGTCGTCGCCGAAGATCCGGTGCGCTTCCGAGAGCGCCTCGGCGACGCGGGTGCGATACAGCTCGCCCATGTCGGCATAGACGACGATCGTGACCGGTGCGGACGCCGGCCCTCTGACGTGATCGACCTGAGGATCCACACGCCGGGGGAGAGTGAGGCCCCGCGGCGGCGGAAGAGGCGCGAATCGGGTGCCGAGCGCGAAGATGAGCCAGGCGACGAGCACGGCGACGACGGCCGCGAGCAGCACGCCGATTCGGGCCTCGTCGGCGAGCCGACGGTCGGGGACCCCGAGGTCGATGACGAGGAGGGAGATCGTGAAGCCGACGCCGCCGAGCGCTCCGACGCCGAATGATCGCGGCACATCAAGCCCGCGAGCGCCCTTTGCCGGCCTCAGCTTGAGCACGAGCGCCGTCGTGCCGCCGACGCCGATGAGCTTCCCGACGACGAGTCCGGCGAGGATTCCCCACGTAAGCGATGAGGCGAACGCCGACGCGATAGCTTCGCCGGACAGTGCGACGCCCGCGTTCGACAGCGCGAAGAGCGGGACGACGACGAACTGGGAGTACGGTTCGATCGCCTGGCTCAGTCGTTGATTGAGCGGAGTCGCTCGGTTGATGCTCGAGCGGGCGAGCGCCGCCAGATCGGGGCGCGGGGTCTGACGGAACAAGTGCGTCACTCGCGCGGCCGAGTCCACATCGCTCATTCGCGTCGCATACACGGGCATGAGCAGTGCGAGCAGCACACCGGCGAGCGTCGCGTGCACGCCGGACTGCAGCGTGCAGTACCAGACGATGACGCCGATCACGATGTAGCCGAGACTGCGCCACACCCCGCGCCGCGCGAGCCACCAGGTCAGGCCAAGACCCGCTGCGATCGGAATCAGCCAGAGCGGCTGAAGGCTCTGCGTGTAGAACAGCGCGATGACCGTGAGCGCGCCGATGTCATCGACGACAGCGAACCCGAGAACGAAGACGCGCAGGCTTGAGGCGCTTCTCGGCCCGATCAGCGCAAGCATGCCGATGGCGAACGCGGTGACCGTGGAGATAACCGCTCCCCACGCGCTCGACGCCGGGCCGCTCGGGTTGATCAGCAGGAAGACGAGGGCGGGAATCACAAGACCGCCGATTGCCGCGAGGATCGGAAGCATGGCCGCAGCCGGCCGTCGCAGCTCGCCGAGGGCGAATTCGCGGCGAACATCGAGGCCGATAGCGAAGAAGAACACGGTCATGAGCGCCTCGTCCACCCACTCCTTGACCGTCAGGTCGAGCGTGCCGCCGCCCACCGAGAACGCGGCGTGAGTGTTCCAGAAGGCGGCATAGCTGCTGCCGACGTTCGCCCAGACCAGAGCGGCGACGGTAGCGGCGACGAGAATGACGGCCGCGAGAGTCTCCGACCTGAAACGCCGCGGGGCGCGCCGGACGACGCTCTTCGTGCGGACTCGCGCGTTCGTCACAATCACCGCCTCGACTGGCCCTGCGTCCACGCTAGCGTCGCTGTTCGTCGATGCCACCCCTTGATTCCAGGCACGCGGTACAGGACGAATGTCCTGCCGAACGGTGGACGATTCGGCCTGCCCGCCGCGCGCTCGGCTCCGTAGCGTCGATGGCGAACGAGAGATCCAGGCCGAGAAGACATCCACGGAGGAACCATGACGACGACACAGGCGTACGAACGACGCTCGACCCACCGCACGAGAGCAAGCATCTTGACGCTTCTTGCCGCTGTCGCGGCGGGAGAGCTGATCTGGCTGATCGCAGCCCTCGGCCACATCGACATGACGATCCCGCAAGCCGGCCAGACGGTCGGGCCGGCGTCGGTCGCGGCAGTCGCGCTCGTCGGCGGCGGGCTCGCGTGGGCGCTCCGGGCAGTGCTGCAGCGCGCCGGCCGCGGACTGCGCGCGTGGACAATCACGGGAACCATCGTGCTCGTCCTGTCGCTTGCCGCACCCGTGCTGAGCGGCGCGACCGGCGCGACGCTGTTCGTGTGCGAGGCGATGCACGTCGCTGTCGGTCTCACGCTTCTCATCGGGCTGCACCGGGCGGGCCGACTCGGGCCGGCTCGGCTGATGAACGCGTAACGTTTGACGAGGGAGAGGCGATGATGACTGACCGGATGTTGAGTGCTGACTGCGACGACCGCACGGCCGACTGGATCGCGATGCAGCGCGGTCCCTGGTTCCCGCTGATCTGGCTGCCCGTGCTGCTGGTCGCGCCTCTCGTCTCGAGCATCGCGACCGGCCGCGTGCTCGTCACGGTCACGTACCTCGTGATCGCCGCCTGGTACGTGGTCACGGTGTTCCGGCCGTACAGGGGCGGGCCGGCATGGGTCGGTGAGGCGTTCGTGGCCGTGCTGACCGTCATGGTGGCGGCGGAGTTCGTGCTCTCGGGCGCCGGCCAGGGCTTCCTGTACCCGCTGCTCGCGATCGCGATGGCGACGGTGATCCGACGCCGCGTCGCGCTCGGGTTCGTCATGGCCCTGTCGATCAGCGGCACGATCGCGCAGGGGTTCGCTACCTGGTCGCTCAGCAGCGCCCTGCTGTTCGGCTTCGCAAGCGTCATGGCGGGAGTCAGCACGTACCTCATCCGGTACCTGGTCGACACCGTGGCCGAGCTGCGTGCCACGCGGCGGCGGCTCGCGGGCATCGCCGTGACGGAGGAGCGGCAGCGCTTCTCGCGTGACCTGCACGACCTGCTCGGGCACACGCTCTCCGTGATCGTCGTGAAGGCCGAGGCGATTCGTCGCTTCGCGGCATCCGACACTGACGCCGTCATCTCTCACGCGCAGGGGATCGAGGACGTCGGCCGGACCGCGCTCGCCGACGTGCGGCAGGCTGTCGCGGGATACCGCCGCATGACGCTCGCCGACGAACTCGACAACGCCGAACAGGCGCTTGCGGATGCCGGGGTCGACAGCGTCATCACGATGCCCCTGCCGAAGCTCGCTGCCGACGTCGATGCGCTGTTCGGGTGGGTCGTGCGGGAGGCGGCGACGAACACGCTGCGGCATGCCCGCGCTTCTCGGTGCAGCTTCCGTGTCGCCGCGCACGACGGCGAGGCGACGATTGAGATCGCCGACAACGGCCGCGGCGCGCTCGCCGCCGAGTGGGGCTCCGGCTTGCGCGGGCTCCGCGAGAGGGTCGCGCGTCTCGGCGGCACGCTCGACGTCGATTCCGACGCGCGCGGGTTCGTGCTCACGGTTCGCGTGCCGTTGGAAGGAGACGCAGCGTGATCAGGATCGTGATCGCTGAAGACCAGACCATGATGCGGTCCGCTCTCGTGAGCCTGCTCGGGCTCGAGAGCGATCTCGCCGTCGTCGGCGAGGTCGGCCGCGGGGACGAAGTGGCATCGGCTGTGCGCGAGCACAGGCCCGACATCGTGCTGCTCGACATCGAGATGCCGGGAAAGAGCGGGCTTGACACGATCGCCGACGTCGCCAGGGAATCCCCGGACACCGCGATCGTCATCGTCACGACGTTCGGACGTGCCGGTTACCTGCGGCGAGCGATGGATGCCGGAGCGCGCGGCTTCCTCGTGAAAGACGACCCGGTCGAGCAGCTCGCGGCCGCGATCCGGAAGGTCGTGGCCGGCGAGACCGTCATCGATCCGCTGCTCGCGGCGCAAGCGCTCAGTGCGGGGGAGAACCCGCTGAGCGCGCGCGAGATCGACGTTCTGGTCGCGTCTGACGGCGGCATCCCGATCGCCGAGATCGCCGCCGCCCTTCACTTGTCGCCGTCGACCGTGCGCAATTACCTCTCGAGCGCCATCGGGAAGCTCGGGGCGCGCAACCGCAGCGAAGCGCTGCAGACCGCCCGCAGGGACGGCTGGGTGTAGCCGCGCCGGGCGGCATTCGCGCTAGCGTCACGGCACGGGCACGTCGTCATTGAACCACTCGAGCACGCGCGTCGCTCGGAGCGTGTTCCAGCGGCTCGGCATGCCGTCCCCCTCCTCCATGGCGAAGTGCACGTCCCCGTGGTGAGTGTTCTCGAGGAGCCACCGGCCGTCCGGCTGCCTCTTGCTCTCGACGAGCTCGAGAGCTTCGCCCATGCGATCGTCGCGCGGCACCTCGGCGGTTCGGAAGTAGTCGAGGGCGCGCAGCACGTCGTAGTGCCAGCGCGTCGGGTACGAGAACTGCAGCCACGCCGGCACCGGCACCTCCCCGGTCGACAGGCGGCGCATGAGTCGGCGCTCGAGAAGGTACTCGTGTGCGCGCTCGCGCGCGGAGGTGACCGCTGGGTCGGGCCCGCGCGTCTGCTCGAACTCGAGCAGCCCCTCGAGCACCGCGATGGTCGAGTTGAACGAACTCCGTGTGGATCCGCGTTCGGCCTCGCAGTTCCAGCCGCCGTCGTCGAGTTGATCGGCGAGCAGCCTGGCGACGATGCTGCGCACGTCTTCGCCGAAGTACGCGCCGACGGCGGTGGCGAGCCCGTTGATGCAGGGCTCTACCTCTCCGTCGAAGAAGGGCAGGTCGTCGTACTCCCAGCGAACGTTGTCGCGGACCTTCGCGATGGCGCGGCGCACGCGGGCGTCAGCGGGTCGGACCCCGAACTGCCGCAATTGCTGCAAGGTGAACGACGTCGCCGTCCACGGCTGGAAGCCCGGCGTGTGGTTCTCGGCCGGGAAGTGCGTGCCCCCGGACCAATGGCCGTCCGCGTCCTGCAGGTCGAGAAGGCGAGCGCCCCAGCCGGCGTGGGCGACTCGGTCGCGCTCAGCGTCGACCTGGTCGCCGGGCGCATGGAGGAGGTCGCGCAGTACCTGCCAGCGGATCGCCGGGTCGGAGTCGAGAAGCCAGTCGACGACAGTCATGTCACTCTGCCGGTGCGATGTCCTGAGCGATCTCCCACGCGATGCCGTCGGGATCCTCGAGATCGGCGGTTCGTTTGCCCCACGGCCGGTCGATCGGTTCGGAAACCGGAACACCGCGTTCCCGCAGCGTCGCGCGGGCGGCATCCACGTCCTCGACCCAGACGCTGAACTGCACGGGAGTGCCGCGGCGTCCTACCGCGGTGCCGGAGATGAGGTCGTCGGCTGCCCGGGCCGACAGCAGGTTGAGGAGCACATTGTCGAACTGCACGCACGAGGACGTGTCGTCTTCGAAGACGACGTCCGCCTCGAACGTGTTCACGTAGAACTGCTTCGAGCGGGGCAGATCGCTGACGAACAGGGTGATCGCGCTGAGGTGCGACAGGGACTCTGACATGCGCTCACACTAGGCGCAACCTGCCACCAGCGTCCAACACGTGCGGCCCGGAGGCGGACACGAGGTATGCCACGATGGAGTTTCGGTCGAATCAGGCCCTGGGGGGACAGGAATGATGGCGTCGTCGATACTGCGTGTGCGAAGGAGAACCGGTGCGGGGGCCGGGTCGTCCCGACCATTCGACATCGTGCTCGACGGGACGGTGATCGGCGCGCTGAACAAGGGTGAGCACCTCGAGGAGCCGCTCGAGGCCGGGTCTCACTCGCTTCAGGTGCGCGCCGGCCGGTTCGTGAGCCCGGAGTTGGCATTCGACATCGACGCGAGCGAGACCGTGAGCTACGCCTGCCGTGGACGGCTCGTGTTGCCGCTCTATACGTCTCAGCGCGCTCCCGTCGCGGGCATCGACCTCCGGAGCGAGTGAACGAGGCTCGCCGCCTTCTCCGCGACTCAGTCGGGTGGCGGAAGCTCGATCGCGTCCCGGATGCTGCGGCCCATCGCGAGCCGCGTGAGGGCGGGAAGAGCCATGGCACGCACCATGGTGTTGCGCAGCAGCAGTTGCGCACGGTTCGCCGGTGCGAAGGCGACACCGAGGCTGACCGCGGCCTTCTGCTTTCGTCGTATCGCGGGTGCCAGGGCCTGCTCGTAGTCCGCAAACGCTGCCGCGTGATCACCGCCCGCCTGCCGCAGCCGATCAGCGAGCACGTACGCCTCCACCATCGCGAGAGCAGAGCCCTGCCCCGCGAGCAGTGAGGGGGAGGCGGCGGCATCCCCGACGAGCGCGACCCGGCCGCTCGTCCAGGTCGGCATCCGAATCTGGCTCGCCCGGTCGAGATAGAACGAGCGCGCGGTGGGCATGGCGTCGAGGATCGCCGGCACCTCCCACCCGCACCCGGCGAGACGGCGACGCAGCAGCTCCTGTTGCGCGTCGACGTCGCCGAGCGGAACGGGCTCGTCGTCACGGAATGTGAACAGCGCCATCGTGACATCCCCGGGAAGCGAGAGACGCGTGAGCTGCATTCCCACCTCCGTGTACATCATGGCGACGAGATCATCTCGCGGCCGGTAGCCCTCGAGCTCGAGTGCGGCAACTGTGATGCCAAGGTCCTTCTCGAATCCGGACTCGGGACCGAACGCGAGTTCCCGCACCCGGGAGTGCAGACCGTCCGCGCCCACGACGAGATCGACGTCGTGGTGGGCGCCGCTCTCGAGCGTCACGTGAACCTTGTCGCCGTCGTCATCGAGCTCTGCGACGGTGTCGCCGAAGACCGTCTCCACTTCGCCGTCGAGAGCGGCGTAGATCGTGGCCGCGAGCGCCGACCGCGCGATGCTCACGTAGCGGTCGCCACCGTCGGGGAAGAACCGCAGCGCATCCAGCGAGGCGATCTGGTGGCCGTCCGAGGCGACCTGACGCACCTCGCGAAAGCGGATGCCCTGCTTCAACAAGGTGGGAACGATGCCCATGCGACCGGCAACGTCAAAGCCCGCGCCCCAGAAGTCCACGAGGTAGCCGCCCGTGCGGAGCCCGGGAGACTGCTCAACGAGAAGAGGCACATGGCCAGCGCGACGCAGCCAATACGCGAGCGTCGGACCCGCGATGCCAGCGCCGACAATGAGAACCCGCATGGTGTCACCGCCCCTCGACGGCAGTGTGAACTGTTCTCTTACGGTCCCACGCGCGCGATCATGGGACAAGGGACGGAGCGCAATCTCCGGCGCCGTGTGGTGGAATAACTCGGCCCGCAGTAAAGTTGAGTTAAGCAGACTCAAGTTTGAAGCGGCCGCGTTTCGTCAGCAGGAAGGACACAGATGGCCAACATGCAGGGCGCGCCCTCCACGCAGGAGGACGCCAAGAGCGCTCTCGAACAGTTCGGAGTGAACCTGACCGAGATCGCCAAACAGGGAAAGCTCGATCCCGTGATCGGGAGGGACGCTGAGATCCGTCGCGTCAGCCAGGTGCTCACGCGCCGCACGAAGAACAACCCCGTGCTCATCGGCGAGCCCGGCGTCGGCAAGACCGCCGTCGTCGAGGGCCTCGCTCAGCGCATCGTCGCGGGCGACGTGCCGGAGTCACTCAAGGACAAGCAGCTCGTCTCGCTCGATATCTCCGCGCTCGTCGCGGGCGCCATGTACCGTGGCCAGTTCGAGGAGCGACTCAAGAGCGTGCTCAAGGAGATCAACGACGCCGAGGGCGAGATCATCACCTTCGTCGACGAGCTTCACCTGCTCATGGGCGCCGGCGGGGGAGAGGGCTCCGTCGCGGCATCCAACATGCTCAAGCCCATGCTCGCGCGCGGTGAGCTTCACCTGATCGGCGCGACCACTCTCGACGAATACCGTGAGTACATCGAGAAGGATGCTGCGCTCGAACGCCGCTTCCAGCAGGTGTACGTCGGCGAGCCGAGCGTCGAGGACACCGTCGCGATCCTCCGCGGACTCAAGGGGCGCTACGAGGCGCACCACGGAGTGACGATCACGGATGCCGCGCTCGTCGCCGCGGCCACGCTCAGCAACCGCTACATCACGGCACGGCAGCTGCCTGACAAGGCCATCGACCTGATCGACGAGGCCATGAGCCGGCTCAAGATGGAGATCGACTCCTCGCCCGTCGAGATCGACGAGCTCAAGCGCCAGGTCGACCGCATGAAGATCGAGGAACTCGCCCTCAAGAAGGAGAAGGACGACGCCTCGAAGGAGCGGCTCGAGAAGCTGCAGGAGGATCTCGCCGAGCGCCAGCAGGAGCTGTCGGTACTCGAGGAGCGCTGGGCGCGCGAGCGTGCCGGCCTCACACGGGTCGGCGACCTGAAGAAGCAGCTCGACGAGGCGAAGACCGCTCGCGACCGGGCGATGCGCGAGGCGAACTACGCCGAAGCGTCGAAGCTCGAGTACACGACGATCAAGGACCTCACCGAGCAGCTCGAGCGCGCCGAGAACGAAGACGGACCGACCGAGCCCCGCATGGTCAACGAGCAGGTCACGGAAGACGACATCGCCGCCGTGATCGCGGCGTGGACCGGCATTCCCGTCGGCCGGCTCATGCAGGGCGAGACCGAGAAGCTGCTGCACCTCGAATCCGAGCTCGGCAAGCGCCTCATCGGCCAGAAGCGCGCGGTCACGGCCGTCGCGGACGCCGTGCGGCGCACGCGCGCGGGCATCTCCGACCCCGACCGGCCCACCGGCTCGTTCATGTTCCTCGGACCAACCGGCGTCGGAAAGACCGAGCTTGCGAAGGCCCTCGCCGAGTTCCTCTTCGACGACGAGAAGGCCATGATCCGCATCGACATGTCGGAGTACGGCGAGAAGCACACCGTGTCGCGGTTGGTCGGCGCCCCTCCCGGGTACATCGGCTACGAGCAGGGCGGTCAGCTGACCGAAGCCGTGCGGCGTCGCCCCTACTCGGTGATCCTGCTCGACGAGATCGAGAAGGCTCACCCCGAGGTGTTCGACATCCTGCTGCAGGTGCTCGACGACGGACGCCTCACCGACGGGCAGGGCCGCACGGTCGACTTCCGCAACACGATCCTGATCCTGACCTCGAACCTCGGCTCACAGTTCCTCGTGGATCCCGAGATGAGCTGGGAGGAGAAGGAGCAGGCCGTGCAGGACCTCGTGCGCCAGGCCTTCAAGCCCGAGTTCGTGAACCGTCTCGATGACATCGTCGTGTTCTCTGCGCTCAGCCAGGAGGAGCTCGGCGAGATCGTCGAACTGTACATCGACCGGCTGCAGCGGCGCCTGGGCGAACGTCGACTCGAGCTCGCCGTCACGCCCGACGCCCGCTCGTGGCTCGCCGACCGCGGCTACGACCCCGTCTACGGTGCGCGGCCGCTGCGTCGCCTGATGCAGAAGGAGATCGACGACCGGCTCGCGACGGCGCTGCTCGCCGGTCACATCCACGACGGAGACACCGTCCGGGTCGATCTCGACCAGGCAGCCGACCAGCTCACCGTCGCCTCGGTCTAGCCCACGAATCGGCGCCTCCCCCGCGCGGGGAGGCGCCGTTTCGCGCTCGTCATCGCGACCTGGAGCTACGCTGCTCGGCGCCTGCGCTTCGCACAGGCGTAGGCTCGCAGCATGCGCGCAACAGTGATCTACGGAGAACGTGACGTCCGCCTCGAGGAAGTTCCCGATCCCGAGATCCATGAGCCCGGCGACGCGATCGTGCGGGTCGTCGCGGCGTGCATCTGCGGGTCCGACCTCTGGCCGTACCGCGGCATCCGGCCGACGCCGAAGCCGCGCCGAATCGGCCACGAGATGGTCGGCGTCGTGGAGCAGGTGGGTGACGCGGTCTCGCGCGTCTCGGTCGGCGACTTCGTGATCGCCCCGTTCTACATCTGCGACAACACGTGCGTGAACTGCCGCAATGGCATGACGACCTCGTGCCTGAACGGCCTCGCATGGGGCGGCACGGACGAGACCGGTGCCCGCATCGACGGCTGCCAGGGCGAGAAGGTCCGTGTCCCGTTCGCCGACGGAACGCTTGTGGCCGTGCCGGGGGAGCCGGATGCCGCCGCGATCCCGTCGCTGCTCGCGCTCTCCGACGTCTGCGGAACCGGGCACCACGCCGCCGTGTCCGCCGGCGTCGGTCCGGGAGCGAGCGTCGTGGTCGTCGGTGACGGCGCGGTCGGACTGAGCGCGGTGCTCGCGGCGAAGCGTGTCGGTGCCGAGCGGATCATCGCGATGTCGCGGCACGAGGACCGGCAGGCCCTCGCGTGCGACTTCGGCGCGACCGACGTCATCGCCGAGCGCGGCGAGGAGGGCGCGGAACGCGTGCGCGAGCTGACCGACGGCATCGGGGCGGATGCCGTGCTCGAGTGCGTCGGCACGAAGGAGTCCATGGACCAGGCCCTCCGCTCAACGCGACCGGGCGGTCGCGTCGGCTTCGTCGGCGTCCCGGCGGGCGGCCCGGAGCTGCCCATGCAGACGCTGTTCAGCACGAACATTGGCGTCGCAGGCGGCATGGCGCCCGTGCGCGGCTACATCGAGGACCTGCTTCCCGCGGTCCTCGCCGGCGACTACTCCGCCGGCCGCGTCTTCGACAGCGAGCTGCCGCTCGACCGGGTGGCCGAGGGCTATGCCGCCATGGACGAGCGGCGTGCCATCAAGGTGCTGCTGCGCCCGTGACCGACGGCGACCACGGGCGCAGCGCCGGGCTCACGCGTTGACGAGAAGGATCTCGTCGAGCGGCTTGCGCTGACGCGGCGCGATCTCGCGCTCACGCAGCACGTCGTTCGGCAGCGCATCGGGCGTCGCGAGAACACCGAGCGCCGTCACCGAGACCACTTCGAAGCGCGCGTCGAGAGCGAAGGCTGTGCGCAGCCCCTCGGGGTCGAAGCCGCCCATCTGGTGCACGTGCAGGCCGTCCTTGTGCGCCTGCAGCGCGAGCGTCGCCGCCGCCTGGCCGAGGTCATACTCGGCCCAGCGCAGTTGCGTGCCGTCCTCCGTCGCGGTCTCCGCCACGTTCACGATGAGCGCGGCCGCCGAACTGGCCCAGAGCTGGTTGAAGCCGAGGAGGTTCTCGACGATCGTCGCGTGCTCCGGCGTGCCGCGCCGCGCGACGATGAAGCGCCAGGGCTGCGTGTTGGCTGCCGACGCCGACCAGCGCGCGGCCTCGAGGGCGCTCGTCAGCTGCGTCTCGGTGATGTCGATCCCGGCGTCGAACGAGCGGGGGCTCCAGCGGCCCGCGATCACTTCGGAGATCGGGCTGCTGGTGACGGCGAGACGGTCGGTCGGTGTCATGGGACTCCTCAAGTCGTAGTGATTTCCGAAGCATTCAAACTCATGCAGACCCGAACTATTCCCTCGGTCGGCTGCCGCGGCCGACGATCTGCTCGATGAGCTGCGGCACCGTTTCGTCCTGCAGGCTCGTGGTGTCGCCGAGCGGGCGGCCCTCGCGGATGTCGACGAGCAGGCGCCGCATGATCTTTCCCGAGCGGGTCTTCGGCAGGTCGGGAACGACGATCACGTCGCGCGGCTTGGCGATCGGCCCGATCTGCTGTGCCACGTGCGCGCGCAGCTCCGGCGTCAGCTCCGCGGATGCTGCGGCGTCGACCGGAACGACGAAGGCGGCGACGGCCTGCCCGGTCACGGCATCCGACACCCCAACGACGCCGGCCTCGGCCACGGCCGGGTGCGCGACGAGCGCCGACTCGATCTCGATCGTCGAGAGCCGGTGCCCGGAGACGTTGATGACGTCGTCGACGCGGCCGAGCACCCAGATGTCGCCCTCGTCGTCCCACTTGGCACCGTCGCCCGAGAAGAACCAGCCCTGCCGCCAGTACGTGCTCCAGTAGGAGTCGCGGTAGCGCTCGGGGTCGCCCCACACGGTGCGGGCGAGGCCGGGGCCCGGCCGCTCGACGACGAGGTAGCCGCCGGAGCCGTAGGGCACGTTCGCGCCGTGCTCGTCGACGATGCGGGTCGACAGCCCGGGCAGCGCGCGCGTGGCCGAGCCGGGCTTGAGCGTGGACGCGCCGGGCAGCGGCGCCATGACGGCGGCCCCGGTCTCGGACTGCCACCAGGTGTCGATGATGGGGCACTGCCCGCGTCCGAGCTTCTCGTGGAACCACACCCACGCCTCAGGGTTGATCGCCTCGCCGACGGTCCCCAGCACCCGGATCGACGAAAGGTCGTACTCGGCGGGCGCGCCGTCGGGGAACCAGCTCATGAGCGTGCGGATGAGCGTGGGCGCCGTGTAGTAGGTGGTGACTCCATACCGCTCGATGATCTCGAAGTGCCTGGCTGTGTGCGGTGTGTTGGGCGTGCCTTCGTAGATGACTTGCGTGAGGCCGTTCGAGAGCGGCCCGTAGATCTCGTAGGTGTGCGCGGTGACCCAGGCGAGGTCGGCGGTGCACCAGTGCACGTCGTCGGGCTTCGCATCGAAGATCGCCCAGTGCGTCCAGTTCGCCTGCACGAGGTAGCCGCCCGCCGTGTGCACGAGACCCTTCGGCTTCCCCGTCGTGCCCGACGTGTACATGATGAACAGTGGCGTCTCGGCGTCGAACGCCTCGGGTTCGTGATGATCGGATGCTGCGGCCGTGAGCTCGTGCCACCAGAGGTCCCGACCGTCCGTCCACGGGATGTCGGGCGTCTGCCCTCCCGTGCGGCGCACGACGAGGACGTGCTCGATCGCAGGAGCGTCGGCGACGGCGGCATCCGCGTTCGCCTTGACGGGCACGGCGGCTCCGCGGCGGTACTGGCCGTCGCTCGTGATGAGCAGCTTCGCTCCGGTGTCCTCGACGCGGAACTTGAGCGCTTCGGTGCTGAAGCCGCCGAAGACGAGCGAGTGGACGGCGCCGATGCGGGCGATCGCGAGCGTCGCGATGATCGTCTCGGGAATCACGGGAAGGTAGACGACGACGCGGTCGCCCTTCTCGACGCCGAGGGTCGTGAGCGCGTTCGCGGCGCGCGCGACCTCCCGCTGCAGCTCGGCGTAGGTGATGGCGCGGCGATCGCCCGGTTCGCCCTCGAAATACAGGGCCACCTTGTCGCCGTTTCCCGCCGTGACGTGCCGGTCGACGCAGTTGACGGCGACGTTGAGCGTTCCTCCCGCGAACCACTCGGCCTTGGGCACGGTGAGGCTGCCGTCCTCACGCTCGCGGACGGGCTCCCATCTGTGCGCGGTGTGCCATGGTGTCGCCCACTCGAGCCGGCGGGCGGCGTCTTCCCAGAACGCGTTCGGGTCGGCATCCGCCCTCGCCCACTCGTCCGCGCCGACGTTGGCCTGGTCGGCGAACGCGGGCGGCGCGGGGTAGCGGCGCGTCTCGGGGAGCAGGGCGGAGATCGTGGGAAGGGCGGGCATGCTCCGACGGTAGGCCGCGCCGGGCGCCGCGGGAAATCAGGCGGAAACGGTCTGTAACATCACACCGCTCAGCCGCCCATGAGCGGCATCGGCATCCCGATGGTGACGAACACCGAGCCCGCGCCGTAGCCCGCGGCGCAGATGAGCAGGCCCACGACGGGAACCCACCACGCCATCCGTCCGGTGACGAGTCGTCGGATGGTCCACACGGTGAACACGACGACGGCGGCGATCGGGACCCACAGCGCGATGCCCGTGCCGAGGCCGATGAGGGCGAAATTGCAGTAGCGGCCGACCTCGATGCAGGGGATCGTGGACAGGCCGAGCATACTGCCGACGAGAAGGGTCAGCCCCACCGACATCGCGAGAAGCACCTGCAGGATGATCGACGCGACGATGTCCCATTCGGGACGCGCGGTCGTCGAAGTCCTGCGGAGCATGGCGCCAGTATGTCACCGCAAACTGGGCGAAACCGGAGGGTGTCGCCGGGAAGCCCGAGGGCACAGCCGCGCCACGAATCGGTAGCGGCGTCGACATGCGCACAGCGAGGCTCAGCCGTTCAGACCGGGGCCGGCTCGGTCGCAGCGGCGGCGGGGGCGACCGAGCCTCTTCGGATGAGTGGCATAGGGACGAGCCGATGCGCAAGCTCTGTCTTTCCGAGGACCATCTCCACGCCGAGGCTCGCCATTTGCTCATACGGGAGGCGACACGTGGTGAGGCCCGGTCGAAGGTAGCTAGCAAGCTCATCGTCGTCAAAGGAGATGACGGAGATGTCGTCGGGCACCCGCCGGCCCAGCTCCGTCAGCGCCTGATAAGCGCCGAATGCGACGTTGTCGTTTCCCGCAAGGATCGCCGTGAGATCCGGGTTACTCCGTAGCATGGTTATCGCTGCCGAGTATCCAATTGCGGGACTCCAATCCTCGAGATCCACGCGGACCGGCGTAATGCCTGCCGCATCGAGAGCGTCGTCGATTCCCCGGAATCGCACACCGATAGTGGCCGTTTTTCGCGGATCGACCACGATTCGCGGAAGATCCCCGATGATGCCGATTCGGGAGTGTCCTTGACCGATGAGCTCCCTGGCCACGGAACGACCAGCCTCGTACTCGTCAGGAAGGATGCTCGGAACCTCGTCTGGGGTCCGACCGTTCACGATCACGACGGGTGTCTTCCTGTCGGGGAGGGGGATGTCGATGACGCGCGCACCCATGAGGCCGACCAGGATGCCGTCGACATTGCGATCCCGCATGGCGTCCATCGCCGTGCCGAGGTCCTCCATGTGCCGGGCTGTCTCCGCGATGAGCACCGTGTGGTCGAGTTCCTTCGCGGTGCCGAGCACCCCGCGGATCATCCCGGACGCGTAGCGAGTGATCGTCACCTCATCTGAGATGAATCCGATCGTTTTGGTCTTCCCGAGGCGCAGGCTTTGCGCGGCTGGGTTCGGCTTATAGCCCAATTCGGCAGCCGCGGTGCGAATGCGGGCGGCGGCCTCATCAGAGAGGCGCGAGCCCGGGCGCTCGTTCAAGACGAGGCTGACGGCTGTCTTCGATAATCCGGATCGCTCGGCGACATCCGCCAGTGTCGGACGCTTTCCCGTCGGCCCCATCTTTGCTCCCCTGCTGTCACTATCGAGACTACCGGTGGCTAAATTGATTCAGCAAACGTCTTGCAGGTCGGTAACGGGGGTGTTATCGTCTGCTAAATGCATTCAGCACTATCGCGAGTGCATCGGATAGCACAAGAGGAGAAACCTTCAATGAGGAAGAATGCAGCAACGATCGCTGTGGCCGTTGTCGCGATCAGCGCGATGCTCGGGATGGCCGGATGCGCAAAGGGTGGGGTGAGCTCAAGCAGCGACAGCGGAACGCTCAAGCTGTGGACGCACAACGCCGGCAACGAGGCGGAGCTGTCCGCCATCAAAGACGTCGTCAAGGACTTTAACACGAGTCAATCAAAGTACAAGGTCGACGTGCAGGCATTTCCTCAGGACTCATACAACCAGTCGGTGACGGCAGCCGCGGCATCTGGAAAGTTACCGTGCATCCTCGACATCGACGCCCCGAACGTGCCCAACTGGGCCTGGGCGGGCTATCTCGCACCCTTGACCGGCATGGACGACGTTCTGTCCAAGTTCCTGCCCTCGACGGTGGGGACCTACAAGGACCAGACCTACTCGTACGGCTTCTATGATGTGGCCCTCACAATGATCACGCGAAAGAGCACGCTTGAGAAGTTCGACGTCCGCGTTCCGACGGTCGACAAGCCATGGACGAAAACCGAGTTCATGGACGCGATGGCCAAACTCAAGTCCTCGGGGCAGTTCGAGTACCCGGCGGACTTCGCAACCTCATCGACAGGCGAATGGTGGCCGTACGCATACTCGCCCTTCCTTCAGAGCGCCGGCGGCGATCTCATCGACAGGTCCGGCTACAAGACCGCGGACGGCGCTTTGAACGGTCCTGCTGCAATCGCGTGGGCCGAGTGGTTCCGCAGTCTCGTTTCCGACGGGTACATTGCAGCCAAATCGGGCACTGACCAGACCGCTGACTTCCTCAATGGCAAAACGGGACTAATCTATGCCGGCAGTTGGGCAGCCGAGCCGGTGCGGGAGAAGTTGGGCGACGACGCTCTCTTCATGCCCTCTGTCGACCTCGGTGAGGGGCCCAAGATCGGAGGCGGTTCGTGGCAGTGGGGTGTCTCGCAGTCGTGCAGTGACTCTGAAGGCGCTATGGCCTACATGAAGTTCGCCGCGCAGGACAAGTATGTCGCCGCTGTGGCAAAGGCCACCAAGACGATTCCTGCCACCGATGCTGCTGCCGCCATGGTTCCCGGTTACGGACCCGACGGAGACAACACGATCTTCCGCGAATTCTCCAAGAAGTACGCGGTAGTTCGTCCGGCCACACCCGGTTACCCCTTCATCTCGACCACCTTCCAGAAGGCCGCGCAGGACATCATCAACGGTGCTGACCCGCACCAGACTCTGGATCAAGCGGTCAAGGATATTGACGCGAATCAAAAACAGAACGGCTACTTCGAGTAAGCGCGTTCGCGGATGGGTGGCCGGCAGCGGCCACTCATCCGCTTCAACCAAGAGGGAAAACCATGACCGCTCTAGTCACCCCAAACGCGCGCTCGCGTGGGAACCGGAAGGAACAATTCGCTGCCTTGGCGATGTTCCTCCCCGCCGGCGTGCTGATACTCACGTTCCTTGTGATCCCCATCGCGTTGACGTTTATTCTTGCGTTCACGAACACACGGCTTATCTCGCCGGAACCCGGCCGGTTCATCGGGCTGGAGAATTTCGCGAACCTCTTCACTGACGACACTTTCTGGGCGGCGCTGCGCAACACCGTCATCTTCACGATCGTCGTGGTACCGGTGCAATCGGGCCTGGCCCTTCTCGTGGCTGTGCTCGTGAACTCAAAGGTGCGCGGCACGACGTTCTTCCGAACCGTGTACTTCTTGCCAGTCGTCACCTCGATCGTCGTCGTGTCGATGCTCTGGCTGTTCCTTTATCAAAGGAACGGGCTGATCAACGTCCTGCTGTCCAAGATCGGGATACAGGGGCCGGATTGGCTTGGTGATCCGCATTGGGCGTTGTTCGCGATAATCGTGATGTCGATCTGGCAGGCGATGGGCTTCCACATGATCATCTGGCTTTCCGGTCTGCAGACCATCCCGGGCGAACTCTACGAAGCTGCCGCGCTCGATGGCGCGACTCGCTGGCAGCAGTTCGCGCACGTCACGTGGCCGGGCTTGCGCGCCACTCGCACGTTCATTCTGATCACCATCACGATCGCAGCATTCGGTCTGTTCGCGCAGATCAACGTGATGACACAAGGGGGACCGCTTGACGCGACCACAACGCTCGTATTCGGAGCGGTACGCGCCGGGTTCCAGCAGCAGCAGACGGGATATGCGTCGGCGATCTCACTGGTGTTCTTCGTACTGGTGCTGATCGTCACCCTTATCCAGACTCTCCTCACTCGTGACAAGGAGGCCAAGTGATGAGCACCCTTACAGCTGGCGACCTAACTGATCTCCGGCACGAAATTCAGCCTGAACGTGCCAGACGTCGTCCGGTGGGATGGCGCGCCCCGGTCCTGCTGATCGTCAAGATTCTGCTAGCGCTCTTGTTCGGCTTGCCGCTGGTATTCATGATCGTGTCCAGCTTCAAACCCGACCTTCAGATCTTCGCTGACTTGAACGGCGTTCAGGCGTTCCTACCTGTTGGAGATCTCACTCTCGACAACTACCTCGGCGTGTTCGAGCGGGTTCCGTTTGCACAATTCCTGCTCAACTCGGTCATGATTTCCGTAATAACTGTCGGACTAGGCATCATCGTCAACTCGCTCGCGGCTTTCGCGATGGCGCGTATGCGACTGCCCGGACGCAAGTGGCTTCTCGGCATCGTGTTGGCCACCTTGATCGTGCCCTTCGAAGTCATGGCGTTACCCATGCTGTGGTGGGTGAACCAGCTCCCGTATTTCGACGGGGCCGAGTTCGTTCAGGGATGGCTCGACACCTACGCGGTTCAGATTGTTCCGTTCATAGCCAACGCCTTCTCCATCTTCCTCTTCTACCAGTACTTCAGTTCGATCCCGAAGGAACTCGACGAGGCAGCGCGCATGGACGGCGCCGGATGGTTCCGCATATACCGCACGATCGTCCTGCCGTTGGCCGGCCCTGCCGTGGCCACTGCCGCGATCCTCACATTCCTCCCTGCCTGGAACCAATACTTGTGGCCGCTCATGGTGACACAGAGCGAAGCTATCCGGCCAGTCATGGTCGGCATTGACTATTTCAAGCAATTGAACGTGTCATGGGGACAGATCATGGCCTACGCAAGCGTGATCACCGTGCCTGTGCTCGCCTTGTTCGTCGCTTTTCAACGCGCCTTCGTGAACTCAATCGCAGCGTCAGGAGTGAAAGGATGACGCAGACGAAGCAGATCGGGACGCCGAGGCCGTCCATTCACTTCGCCCCGCGACGGCATTGGATTAACGACCCGAATGGGCTTGTCTATTACGGCAATCGTTACCACCTCTTCTTCCAGCACAATCCCGAAGGCGACACACACGGGAATATGAGCTGGGGCCATGCAACAAGCTGCGACCTTGTCCATTGGCAAGAGCATCCGGTCGCGATTTCCCACACTGAGGAGGAAGAGGTCTTCTCGGGGTCCACGGTGTTCGACGAGGCGAACTCAAGTGGCCTCGGCAACGCGCAGAACCCGCCCCTCGTCGCGATCTATACATCGGCGTACCGCGCTGAAAGGCGCCAGGCCCAGTCCCTTGCGTATAGCACTGACGGCGGTAGGACATGGGCCCGATACCATGGCAATCCGGTTCTCGATCGCGGATCCAGCGACTTTCGCGATCCGAAAGTGTTCCGCTACACGCTCGGCGATGGGCCGTACTGGGTCATGGTTGCAGTAGAAGCCGCCGCCCGTCAGGTGGTTCTCTACCGGTCAGATGACTTGAAGAGCTGGACATACCTGTCCTCATACGGCCCAGCGGGCGCAGTTGGAGGCGTCTGGGAATGCCCGGATCTGTTCCCGCTGCCCGTCGACGGCGATGCGGAGCAGCAGCGCTGGGTGCTTCTCATCTCCCTCAATCCTGGCGGTGTCGCAGGCGGTTCTGGCACGCAGTATGTTGTCGGCCAGTTTGACGGCATTCGATTCACACCAGACGAGCCACTGGAAACCCTGTCCGGCGAGCGCGAACCGCTGGAGGGACTGGCATGGCTCGATTGGGGCCGCGATTGCTATGCCGGAGTGACATTCAGTGGGCTGCCGCTTCATGAGCGCATCCTCATGGCATGGATGAGCAATTGGGATTACGCGCACGCAGTCCCGACAACACCGTGGCGCGGCATGATGACAACCGCACGCCGGTTGACCCTGCGCTCGATCGGTGGACGTGCGCGACTCTGCGCAGAACCGGTCCTCCCGCCAGGGCGTGTCGCCGAGGAGCTTGCGCCGTGCACTTTAGCGAACGGTGAGTCACTTGTGGTCCAACTCCCTGACGTGGCGCGAATCGACTTTCGCATCCGAGCACTCGAAACAGCAAGTGTGGAGCTCCGTGGTAGCGACGGTTCTGTGATGCTCACATTTGATGGCGCGAGTGGCCGGATCCATCTTGATCGCCGAAGCGCGGACGTCATGGGGCACCCGTTGTACCCGAGCATCGACACCGCGCCCTCTCTCACCAGAGGGTCGATGCTCGATGCCACGATCGTTCTTGATACCGGATCTGTCGAGATTTTCGCGGACCAGGGGTCGCGCAACTTTACCGATCTCGCGTTCCTCGGTGAGGCGCGAGTCTTGACCATGCATGCGGTCGCTGGCTCTGTGTCTGTCGACGAACTCCGTGTGCTGAATCTGGAGGCCCGCTGATGGTGGATAGTGTATCTCCCGTTGTCGTGATCGGTGATGCCCTCATCGATGAACTGCGTGATGGCAACTCGTACCGTGAGACCGTGGGAGGTGCAGCGCTCAACGTAGCGATTGGGCTGACGCGCCTCGGAGTGCCGGCGACTCTGATCGCCATGGTTGGTGCGGATGCTGCCGGCCAACAGATTCGCGAGCACCTTCGCGAGCACGGAGTTGGGCTCCTCGCAACGCTCTCACCGCGCGGCTCGGCGCGCGCCGTCTCGACGCGGGTCGGTGGCGAACCCCTATACGAATTTAACGCCGCTGCTCGCGAGCGAGCGATATGCGTCGGTGACGCGGAACGGCGGGCGATCGCAGCCGCGCCGTACGTCGTAGTCAGCAGCTTTCCGTTCGATGACAACGCACAGACTGACGCGCTGGCTTCTGCCGTCGAGGACTGCAAGCTGGTCATCGACCCGAACCCGCGCGCGGGAATGCTGACGGATGCCGACGAATTCGCCCAGAGATTCGAGGAGCTCGCGGCGCGTTGCCTACTCGTCAAGATCGGGGCGGATGATGCGGCGCTGCTCTACAAGATCTCGGTCGGCGAACTCCGAGTGCGGCTTGCGAACGCCGGAGTCCATGCGGTGCTGGCAACCGACGGGCCTTCAGGCGCAACGGTCCAGATCGGAAAACGAGTCATTGCGTCCTCGACCGTGCAACTCCCTGGACCCGTGATCGACACGATGGGAGCCGGGGACGCGGTTCTCGCCTCGACCGTCGCCTCGCTCATGCAGGATGAGCCCGTGGACGAAGTCAGCTGGAGTCGCGCGATTGAACGGGCCATGCAGATCGCGGCAGAAACGGTGCGCCACGAGGGAGCGATGCTTAGGGCACCTCAATTCCTCGCGTGATCCGTCGGATCTGAGACGGTTGGCCTGCTATTGCCCACAGCACCGGGGAAAACCTGAAGCGCGGCTCAGGTCGAGAGCACCTCGCGAATCGCGGCGACGAATGCGTCCACGTCGTCGTCGGTCGTGTCGAACGAGCACATCCAGCGCACCTCGTTCTTCGCGGCGTCCCAGTCATAGAACCGAAAGCTCTCGCGCAGCCGGTCGGCGACGCCGTCGGGAAGGGTCGCGAAGACCGCGTTCACCTGGGTCGGCTGCGTGAAGCCGAGGTCCGGGAGCTCGCCGTTCGCGACGAGCGTGTCGAGCGCGCCGCGCAGTCGGGCGGCCGCGGCGTTGGAACGCTGGGCAGATCGGAGCCACAGGTCGCCCTCGAGAAGCGCGATGAGCTGTGCGGAGGCGAAGCGCAGCTTCGAGGCGAGCTGCATGTTCATCTTGCGCAGGTAGATGAGGCCCTCGCTCGCCGCCGGGTTGAGGGCGACGACGGCCTCGCCGTACAGCAGGCCGTTCTTCGTGCCGCCGAAGCTCAGCACGTCGACGCCCGCGTCGGTCGTGATCGCGCGAAGCGGGACATCGAGCGAGGCCGCGGCGTTGGCGATGCGCGCGCCGTCCATGTGCAGCTTCATGCCACGCGTGTGCGCGTGGTCGGCGATCGCCCGGATCTCCTCCGGCGTGTAGAGCGTGCCCAGCTCCGTCGACTGGGTGATCGACACCGCGAGCGGCTGCGCACGGTGCTCGTCGCCCCAGCCCCACGCCTCGCGATCGATGAGCTCCGGAGTGAGCTTGCCGTCCGGCGCGTCGACCGTGAGAAGCTTCATCGCGCCGACACGTTCGGGGGCGCCGTTCTCGTCGACGTTGATGTGGGCGGTGGATGCCGCGATCACCGCACCCCAGCGGGGAAGCATCGACTGCAGGCCGACGACGTTCGCGCCCGTGCCGTTGAAGACGGGGAACACCTCGACGCCATCGCCGAAGTGATCGGCGAAGACCTCGCGCAGCCGATGGGTGTAGACGTCCTCGCCATACGCGACCTGGTGGCCGCCGTTCGCGGTCGCGATCGCCTCGAGGATCTCAGGGTGTGCACCCGCGTAATTGTCAGAGGCGAACTGCTTGAGCGTGGCGTCGTGGAGGGCTTTCACCCTTCAAGTTTCGCGCATACGCGCTCGAGGGCGGGTCGGCGTCCCAATCGAATCGTTACAATAAAGGAGCACGGCACACGGTTGCCACGTTTTCCAACGGCGGAAGACGCGTCGAATCCGGACACCTGCTGATCCTGGATTGCACCGTATGGCAACCGGTTGACAAACGAGAATCGCCACGGTGTAATGGGAGAGTGTCAACGAAGCTGCAGTCAGACCCGGACCGCCTGTTCCCGGTCGATTCCGAAACCCGTGCCATCGCCCGCCGACTCTACGAGCGCGTCGCCGACTCGCCGATCATCTCGCCTCACGGGCATGTGGATCCGCGCCTCATTCTCGACAACGAGGCGTTCCCCGATCCGGCCGAGCTGCTGATCCGCTACGACCACTACGTCACCCGGCTCATCCACGCCGCGGGCGTGCCGCTCTACGAGCTCGGCGTGCCGGACCGCACGGGGGAGAACCCCACCGCGGCGGCTCGCGACGCGTGGCGCCGGTTCTGCGAGAACTGGCACCTGTTCGCCGGCACGGCATCCGGATACTGGCTGCGGCACGAGTTCACCGAGCTGTTTGGCATCACGGAGCACCCGAACGCCGACAACGCCGACCGGCTGTTCGACCAGATCACGGCGGTGCTTGCGACCCCGGCGTTCCGGCCGCGTGCGCTGTTCGAGCGCTTCGGCATCGAGGTCCTCGCGACCACCGACGACCCGATGGACGACCTCGCCGCGCACAAGGCGCTCGCTGAGGACACGTCGTTCAGCGGCCGTGTGCTCCCGACGTTCCGCCCGGACGTGTACCTCAACCCGGCCGCGCCGGCGTTCGTGCAGAGTGTCGAGAAGCTGACCCAGTGGAACGGCACGCCCGTCGACGACTTCCGCGGCTACCTTGACGCCCTCGCCGGTCGTCGCCGTTACTTCATCGAACACGGCGCCGTCTCGGCCGACCACGGGGTCCTGCAGCCGCTCACGGTCGACATGGACGAGTCGGAGGCAGCGAGCCTGTACGCCCGCGCGGTTCGCGGTGAGCTCTCCGATCGTGAGGCCGCGGTCTTCCAGGGGCACATGCTCCTGCAGTCGGCTCGCATGAGCGTCGAGGACGGCATCGTCATGACGGTGCACCCCGGCGTGTACCGCAACCACAGCAGCGAGACCTTCGAGCGCTTCGGGCCCGACACGGGCCACGACATCCCGGTCAGCACGAACTACGTCGACGCGCTGCGCCCGGTGCTCGAGAAGTACGGCAACGTGCCCGACTTCCACCTCGTGCTGTTCAGCGTCGATGAGACGTCGTACTCGCGCGAGATCGCGCCGCTCGCGGGCTTCTACCAGAGCCTGTACATCGGTGCGCCGTGGTGGTTCCTCGACGCGCCCGACGCCGTGCTCCGCTTCCGTTCCGCCGTCACCGAGACCGCCGGCTTCTATCGCAGCTCCGGCTTCATCGACGACACGCGCGCGTTCCTCTCGATTCCCGCGCGCCACGACATGTCCCGCCGCCTCGACGCCGCGTTCCTCGCTCGCTACGTCAGCGAGGGACGCTTCGAAGAGGAGGTCGCCGCGCAGATCGCCGTCGACCTCGTCGAGACGATGCCCCGAAAGGTATTCAAACTGTGACAACCGCCACAACCTCCGTCGTGCGGCTGAGCCGCGCGGCCCTCGCCGAGCGCAGCGGCTCCGCTGTCGTCACGGCTCCGCCCCGCATCGTGCACCTCGGCCTCGGCGCCTTCCACCGCGCCCACCAGGCCTGGTACACGGCGCACGCGACGGATGCCGCCGACTGGGGCATCGCCGCGTTCACGGGTCGCAGCCCCAAGGCCGCCGAGGAGCTCGCTCCTCAAGACGGTCTCTACACGCTCATCGAGCGCTCCGCCGAGGGCGACACCGCCGAGATCGTGACGAGCGTCGTCGAAGTGAACGACGGCGCCGACATCGGCCGGCTCGTCGAGCTGCTCATCGAGCCGACGACCGCTGTCGTCACGCTCACCATCACCGAGCCCGCGTACCGGTTGCGCGCCGACGGCCAGCCGAACCTCGACGACCCGGACGTCGCGCACGACATCGAGTCGATCTCCAGCCCCGCGAGCGGTGCGCCTCGGCCGTCGACGGTGCTCGGCCGGCTCATCGTCGCCCTCGACGCTCGCCGCCGCGCCGGTGTCGGCGGGATCGCCATCGTGCCGTGCGACAACATTCCCGACAACGGCGAACTCGTGCGGGTGGGCCTCACGGGCCTCGCCCGCCTGATCAGCTCCGTGCTCGCGGCGTGGATCGAGCAGAACGTCTCGTTCGTGACGACCTCGATCGACCGCATCACGCCGCGCACGACCGACGCCGACCGTGAGACCGCCGCGGCGCTCACGGGCTTCGCCGACGCAGCGCCCGTCGTGACCGAGCCGTTCAAGGACTGGGTGCTGAGCGGCGACTTCCCCGCCGGACGCCCTGCCTGGGAGAGCGCGGGGGCGACCTTCGTCGACGACATCGAGCCCTTCGAGCGCCGCAAGCTGTGGCTGCTCAACGGTGCTCACAGCCTGCTGGCTTACGCCGGGCTGCTGCGCGGACACACGACGGTCGCCGAGGCGATGAATGACAGCGAGTGCCGCGGCTGGGTGCGCGAGCTGTGGGATGCTGACGCTCGCAATCTCCCCGCGGCCGAGCTGCAGCTGGACGACTACCGTACGGCGCTCGAGGACCGCTTCGACAACGCACGCATCGCTCACCAGCTCGCGCAGATCGCGATGGAGGGCTCGACGAAGCTGCGCGTGCGCATTGCTCCCGTACTGCTCGCCGAGCGCGCCGCCGGTCGCGACGTTCCGTCGGGCGTCCGCGCGATCGCCAGTTGGATCGCCCTGACCCTCGACGGAACGGAGATCACCGACGCTCAGCAGGACGCGATCGCGTCTGCGGCGGCCTCGGACGAGCCGGTGCGTCGACTCGTTGACCTCATCGAGCCGGAGCTCGCGCGCGACGCCGACGTGCTCGCCGACATCGGCGCGCTGGTCTCCACGCTTCGGGCGTAGCGCCGGCGCTCAGCGCAGCTTCCGCAAGGCCTGACGGGCGGCACGCAGTTCGCGGCGGCTCTGCTGGACCCGCTCGTGCGTGTCGTCGCGGTGGCCCTCGAGCGTGTCGATGTCATCGTCGAGCGCGTCGAGGCGACGCGCGAGCTCCTGCAGCTGCCGTTCGAGATCGTCGCGCTGCGCCTCGAGCTCGTGCCGCTCGCCTCGTGCCTTGTCGAGCCGAGCGGTGAGCTCGGCGTCGTCTGCCTCGGCGCTCGCGGCCTCCGACTCGGCCTCGGCGACGGCGTTCTCCGCCGTTTCGCGGCGCTTCCGCGCGAGGTCATCGCGCTTGCTCGCGCGGCCCTTCACGGCTTTCGGCTGCGGTGTCGCATCTGCCGAGAGCGCGACCGCCGCCGCGATGTCGCCGTCGTCGGCGTCCGCCGTGAGCGGCGCCTTCACGAGCAGGCCGCCGCGCACCGCGTCGGCGACGGCGCGGTTCACCGCCGCGGCCTCGAGAGTCTGCTCGACCTCGCGCGCGATGCCCTCGCCCACGGAACGCTCGAGCTCCTCAGCGAGGGCGACAGCGTCGCGTGTGATCGCCGGCACAAGACGCGCCCGCTCACGACCGGTGGCGCGCAGTCGGTCGGCGTCGAGTTCGTCTTGCGCTTCGGCGATGCGCTCTCCCAGCTCGGCCAGCTCCCCGAGCCGGTCGGGGTCGCGCCGCGCGAGCATGTTGATGACCCACGCTGCGACGACGGGCTTCGGGAGCTTCCGAATACGTGCCGCGACCAGCTTCTCCGCCGCGTTCGCGAGCGCCGTGCGGCGTTTCGTGAATTCGTCGAGCGGGCCCGCGTAGAGTTCGGCGGCCGCGTCGGAGAGCGCGGCGTCCATTGAGGCGCCGTCACCCATGCGGCTACTCCTGCTCGAACAGCGCGGCGTAACGGTCGTAGAGCTCGTCCCAGCCGGCGGCGTGGGCGGCGTCGCCGACGACGATGGGCGTGTCCTCGCCGTTCAGAACGGAGTCGAGGGCCTGCAGACACAGGTGCCAGCCCGCGGCGAAGCTCGGCGCCATCGTGCGGTCGTCGAACGTGTGGCTCAAGTGCACGACCGACTCGTCCGCCGTCGGCGCGAGCTCGATGTCGATGCGGTCCTTGCCCCAGTCGAGGGAGAGCATCCGCTGCATCGCCGCCGTGACGACACGTCCGGGCGTCGCCGGCAGCTCAGGGTCGTCGACCTGGCGCAGCGCCACGACTCCCGTCTCGGTCAGATCTCGATCCGGCGCGAACGGCGCCCACCGGCGCACGACGTCCTTGTCGGTGATCGCCTGCCAGATCTCGTTGCACGAGTGCCCGACCGGACGCTCCAGGCTCAGCAGCCAGCGCCCCGCGACCTCGTTGATCTGCGCGTCGATCGGATGCTGGGGGAGCGGCGTGTCAGGCATGCACCCAGTGTGCGCGTTCCTGCCTGACACGTCCACCCCTTGCGGCCGCCGCGACTGGGCGCACCGTCCCGCTGCGGTGTCTCCCGAGCGGATCGATCCTGCGGGCGCTTGGGCCGTCACGATCTGTCGCGGGTTCGACAGTCACAAGAATTCGTAACGGGGCCATACCGGTTATCGCGCGGTCGGAGGTTGACTTGTTGTAAGGCTCATGCGTCGTTCACGAGAGTCGAGGGCGCGAGCCACACGGTGGTCTCTCCAGCCACGGCGCCCGCAGCGATATCGGCGCTGGCGAGTACGACCTCACTTTCATCGATCGCGTACGGCTCGACACCGAAGTTCGTCACGACGTGCCATCCATTCGGCCGCGCGAAGCGGAGCACGTCGTCGCGGCCGGTGTCGATCCATTCCAGGCTCTCGCCTGTCTGCAACGTGCATCGTAGGCGCAACGCGTTTCGGTAAAGCATCAGAGTCGACGCGGGATCGCGTTCCTCCGTGTCGACCGCCTGCCGCGCGAACCATTCTGGCTGTGGCAGGTGCGTACCGCCCTCGCCGAACCCGAACGCGGTTCCCGTCGCCACCCACGGCAGCGGGACACGGCATCCGTCGCGGCCGATTTCTGCTCCTTGCGTGCGGAAGAAGGTCGGGTCCTGGCGGTCGGCGGCGGGGATGCTGGCTACCTCGTGCAAGCCGAGCTCTTCGCCTTGGTAGATGTATGTCGATCCGGGCAGGCCCATAATGAACAAGGTCGCCGCCCTGGCCCTCCGTGCGCCTCTCTCCCGGTTGAGCAGAGATTCATCACCACCGTTCAGCAACCACTCTCCGCCGTGTCGGGTGGGCGCGGCGGCTCCCGCCTCCGACACGGGCAGACCGTACCGGGTTGCGTGACGGACGACGTCGTGGTTCGACAGCACCCACGTGCTCGACGACCCAGACTGCGCAGCGAGGGCGAGATTGTCGGAGATGATGCGGTGGAATTGTGCCGCGTCGAAGTCGGCTTCGAGGAGGTCGAAGTTGAAGGCTTGCCCGAGGCTCTCAGGGCGGGCATAAAGATGGATGCGGGAGGGGTGCACCCAGGCCTCGGCGACGGCGGTGCGCGGCGGATCGTAGGAGTCGAACACCTCGCGCCACTCGGCGTAGATCTCGTGGACATCGTCTCGATCGATCAGAGGGTGGTTTCCGTCCCGCGGGATGAGCGCGAGTTCGTCCCTCGAGGGAAGGGGCTCGGTGAGGTCCTTGGTGAGCATGTGCGCGACGTCGATTCGGAAGCCGTCGACGCCGCGGTCCGACCAGAATCGCAGTGTCTTCAGGAAGTCCTCGTGCACCTCGGGGTGGTCCCAGTTGAGGTCGGGCTGTTCCTTCGCGAAGTTGTGCAGATACCACTGCCCGTCCTCTACCCGTTCCCAGGCCGACCCGCCGAAGACCGAGAGCCAGTCCGTTGGCGGCTCCAAACCGTCCGTCCCGGAACCTTCACGGAAGATGTACCGTTCCCGAGCTGCCGATCCCCGGCCGGCAGCGAGAGCTTCTTGGAACCAGGCATGCTGATCGGAGGTGTGGTTGGGCACGATGTCGACGACGACCTTGAGGTCGTGGGCGTGCAGCGCCGCGAGCATGGCATCGAAATCGTCGAGCGTGCCCAGGCGGGGGTCGACGTCACGGTAGTCGGCGACGTCGTATCCGCCGTCGGCGAGGGCGGAGGGGTAGAACGGGCTCAGCCACACGGCGTCGATGCCGAGTTTGTCAAGGTAATCGATGCGTGAGGTGATGCCTCGGAGGTCGCCCAGGCCGTCTGCGTTCGAATCTGCGAAACTGCGCGGATAGATCTGGTAGACGACGGCTTGGCGCCACCACGGCGGAAGAGCATCGGGTACAGGGGGTTCAGAGGCGAAATCGAGCGAGTTTGTCACGACAGACGGGTCCTTTCGATGGGTTGCGTGACGGACAGGTGCAGACGCAGATGAGCCCCGGGGATCGTCAGCCCTTGATTGCTCCCTGGGTGACGCCTTCCATGACCCAGCGTTGGGTGAACAGGTAGGCGACAATGGCCGGCGCCATGGCCATGAGGTAGGACGCGAACGACACGTTGTAGTTATTGCTGAATTGCGTCTGGAACAGGTTCTGGCGCACTGGCAGGGTCTGCAGTCCCGGATCAGAGATGATGAGCGAGGGCATCATGAAGTCGTTCCACGCGTAGAGGAATGCGAAGATGCCGACCGTCGCACTCATGGGCGCCAACAGGGGGAAGATCAGCCTCCAGAAAGTCTGCCAGGTGCTTGCGCCGTCGATCCGCGCGCTCTCCTCGAGCTCTAGCGGAATCGAACGCAGGAACGCGGTGAAAAGCAGCACGCTGAAGCTCAGCTGAAACATCGTTGCGAGGATGATCACACCGAAGGGGTTGTCGAGCCCGACCCGACCCGTCAACTGGATCTGCGGCAGAGCGACAACTGGGAACGGAATGAACATCGCTGCAAGCAGATAGAAGAACGAGTAACGGAAGAGCCGGCGGTCCCAGTTGCGCACGATCGCATAGGAGGCGAAGGCGGCGAGCACAATCGTCGCGACGACGGTGCCGGCAGTGACCAACAGCGATATGCCGGCGCCGACGGGGAACTTCGTGAGGTTCCACGCCGCGACGAAGCCGTCCAGGCTGAATGGTGCGGGAAGCGAGAAGGCGTTGCCGTCGACGGCCTGCCCGGTCGTCTTGAAGGCCATCGAGATCGTCACATAGAGCGGAAGCAGCACCGTGACGGCGCACAGGATAAGGATGATCGTGCCGGACCAGTTGACGCGTTCCATTCGCGGCCGTTCCCGCCGACCGTGCGTCGTGATCAGCTCGGTGGCGGTGGAGAGTTGTGTCGACATCAGAGTGCGTTCCTTCCGCGGGTCAGCGAGAGCTGGAGGACGGAGACGATAATTGCGACGATGAAGAAGATTGTCGCGTTCGCCATCTGGTAGGCGTAGTCACCACCGTTGAAGCCCGCGATGATCGTCATCGCGACGCTGCGGGTGGCAGTTCCGGGTCCGCCGTTGGTGAGGCCGACGATGATGTCGTATGCGTTCAAGAATCCCTTGAAGCCGAGGATGACGTTGATGACGACGTATCCCGCGACGAGAGGCACCGTGATGCGGGTGAGCTGCTGCGCCTTCGTCGCACCGTCGATTGACGCGGCCTCGTAGACATCGCCGGGGACGGAGAGCAGTCCGGCGATGTAGATGAGCAGTGTGCCGGGGATCGCCTGCCATGCGGTGACGATGACGATCGCGATCCAGGCGAGGTCGGAGTTGGCCAGAAGGCTCGTGGCAAGCCACGGGATCCCGGCAGCCTCTCCCGCAGCGGGCAGCGAATTTGAGAAGAGGAAGTTGAAGACGTAAGCGATGATGATGCCCGAGATCACCATCGGGATCACAAACACGGTGCGCAGTCCGGTTTTGAAACGGATGCGGGAGGTCAATCCGACCGCGAGCAGGAACCCGACGATGTTAACGACAATCACCGTTGCGATCGAGAACCCGAAGGTGAACAGGTAGCTCTGCAGGATCGCCGGGTCGCCGAACACGGCGATGTAGTTCGTCAGTCCGTTGAAGCTCCAGTCTCCGATACCGATCGAGTCAGTGAAGCTGAAGAAGATGCCGATGATGCCGGGGACCGTGATCGCAAGGGTGAACAGCAGAAGGGTTGGCAGCAGAAACAGATAGTAGATCGGCTCGACGCGGTGGCGGCTGTGCCGGGCGGTGCGCCGTCCGCCCGTGACGATGGTTGTGGTGGACGTCATTTCGCGGACTCCTTCGTCTCGCTCGAGGGCACGGGCGCTCGGAACGCGACGCGTGCCCAGTCCGCGTCCATGGTTCGAAGCATCGAGGCCGGGTCGGCACCGAGCATTATTGCCTGGGCGTAGTTGAAGACCGGGATGGTCTTGGGCACCAGCACCGACGGGCCCTGATAGATGCGACCGTCGTTGTAGTACTGGATCATTCCTTCAATCCGTGGATCGTCGGGCGCTGGGGCATCTGTCGTCGGAGTGAAGCCGAGTTGCGAGGCGTTATAGGCCTCGATGTTCTTAGGCTCGTAGAGGAACTCGAGGAAGTCCCGCGCAGCATCCTTGTGATGCGAGCCCTCGGGAATCATCGCTGCCAGGTCCATATTCACTCTGACCGCGAGATCAGATGGGTCGTCGGTCATTGGCAGCGGGAATGTGCCGAGCTCGAGATCGGGAGATGTCTTGGCGATCTCGCTGAATGCCCACGGGCCCTGCAGATACATGGCTGCCTGGCCCTTAGCGAAGGCAAGATTGCCGTCTCCATAGCCGCGGCTTGCCGCATCCTCGTTGACGTACTTCTTCAACTCGATCATCTGGTCCATGGGACCAGCGAAATCCTTCTGAAACGAGTATTGGGAGTCGGCGCCGACTTCTGCGCCTTCGGCGGCGAGGCCGTCGAAGAAGTCTATGACGTCAATCTGGCCGCCGAGAGCATAGTCGTACCAGCCCTGACCGATCGTCCAGTCGTCCTTGAATGTGGCGTAGAAGGGCGTGATGCCGGCGTCCTGCAACTGATCGCACACGGCGAGTAATTCGCTCCAGGTCTGCGGAACCTCCAGTCCCTGCGCCGCGAAGATCTCCTTGTTGTAGATCACGGATGCCGCCATCACCGAGTACGGCAGCGCACTTATCCGGCCCTCACACGAGCCGTATTGGTCCATCAGCGGCTGTAAATCGTCGCGAGTGCTCTTCGCCGCGTCGGTGCCGGAGAGATCGCTGAGGGCGCAGCGTTGCACGAAGCGGGCGACCTCGTAGTTGTAATTCGCCAGCATGATGTCCGGCGGGTTTCCCCGCACGAAGCTCGCCGAGACGACGTCAACGCCCGATGTGTCGATTTCTACACGCACGTCGTCTTGTGACGAGTTGTACTCGCCAACGAGGTCGGTCATGAACTCAATCGCCTCACGTTTGCTGAATGTGAAGCGGATCGTCTCCCGCCCATCAGTTGAGCAGCCGCTCAGCAGCGCGCCGCTGAGAGCGATCAATGCTCCCATCGCAACGGCGTGGCGCACGCGCCTCCATTTTCCCGACACCCTTGTCCTCGTTCCCGATCTGGCGAGCTAGATCGCCGATGATTAGATTTACTCGCAAAATCAATATCTGCAGGGCAGTATTGCAGAGCAAGACAGGAGAGGTCAAGAGTCTGTGTCGACATCAATTCCCACCCTGCCGGCGAGGCCAGCGAGCCTTGACGGAGTGCTCGCCTATGCCTGGACGTGCGAAGAGTTCACAGCTACCGAGGCGATGGAGGCGACAGGGCTCACACGATCAACCACGATCGACGCCATGGACGCGCTCGCGAGGCTTGGTCTCCTGCGCGAACTGCCCAATGCCCGACAAGCAGGTGATTACCGCAAAGGCAGGCCCGCACGCCGATTCGCGCTGCGCGACGACGCCGCCGTGCTCGTGGGGGTCGATGCAGGCCAGACGCACGTCTCCGCCACCGTCACCGATCTCCGATCCCGGCCACTGACCACGCGGCGAGCGACGTTGGGAGCAGAACATGACGAGGGTACGAGACGCGCTGCACTCGCCCTCGAGCTTGTCGACGAAGCGCTCAGTGCCGCAGGACGAGCGCGCTCCGACGTCCTCGCGATCTGCGCCGGCGTGGCCGCGCCGGTAAACGCTGAGGGACGCTCGCCCCGACACCCCACCGGATTCTGGGAGCGAATGAACCCCGGCCTCATCGATGCGCTCGCCTGGGCACCAATCGCGCGAGTTGAAAACGATGCCTCGCTCGCCGCAGTCGCCGAGGGGGCCTTTGGCTCGGCAGTGGGATGTCGCAACTACATCGCATTGCTAGCGGGCGCCCGGCTCGGGGCAGGCGTCGTCGTGGACGGAAACCTGCTTCACGGTGCACACGGGGGTGTTGGCGAGATGGTGGCCTTCGAGCACGTCGATGGCGTCGGCACAGCGGACGGTCTCGGCGCACGAGCGGCCAGCTGGGCGGCCGACGTGGTGGCTCACGGCACAGCGGCGGAGGGTAGCGCTCTCGCTGCGATCCCGCTTAATCACCTCGATGGGCGTGCGGTTCTCGAGCTCGCCGCTCAGGGTGACGACGACGCCCACCGCATCGTGGAACGCATGGGAAGCGTGCTTGCGCGGATCGTGAGCGTCCTGGGGAGCATGTTCGACCCGCAGCGCGTCGTCGTCTCGGGCGCGATCTCTGCCGGCGTCAACGAAGTCGTGACCGCCGCCGGCCAGGCTCTGCCGACGGACCTCGACCTTCCCGCACCCGAACTGGTCGTATCATCGCTGGGAGCCGACATCGTCGTGACCGGTGCGATCGCCGCTGCCGCGGCGGACGCACGTGAGCGGGTTCTCGATGTCTGGATGACCGACCTGGGAACGTGACGTCTGTTCGGGCGGTGCAACGTCACGAGCGCACACGAGAGCCAGAGGACGTTGCCGCCTGATGCGCCGCGACTCGCGGCATCCGTCAGCGCTTGAGCGCGTCGCCCCACTTCACGCGCGAGCCCATCTTCAGCAGCGAGTTCTCGTAGATGCGCGAGCCGAGCATGACCACGAGAGCGGCGGATGCTGCGAGCACGACGAGCGACAGGATCGGCTCCCACCACTGGGCCGTGCCGAGGAACAGCCGCATCGGCATCCCGACGGGCGCCGAGAACGGCACGTAGGACATGATCGTGAGCACGAGTGGGTTGTCGTGGAAGAAGATCACGAGGAAGTACGGGATCATCACGAGCATCGTCACGGGAGTGGTCGTCGAGCCGATGTCCTCCTGGCGCGAGACCATCGAGCCGGTCGCGGCGAACATCGCAGCGAGCAGCACGAAGCCGATCGCGAAGAACGCGACGAACCACACGATGGGCGTGCCGAGACCGAGCAGAAGCTCGTTCTGCCCGATGACCGTAAGGCCGATGATCGAGAGCACGGCGAGGGCGGCGATCTGCGCGAACGCGAGAATCGAGTTGCCGATCACCTTCCCGGCGAGCAGCGCGCGCACCGAGATGGCCGACATGAGGATCTCGACGACGCGCGTCTGCTTCTCTTCCACGACGCTCTGCGCGATCACCTGCCCGAACGTCATCGCCGACATGAAGAACACGAGTCCGAAGCCGAGCGCGACGAAGTACACGATGAGGGGGTTCTCGGCGTTCTCGTCGAGAAGCGTGACGGTCGGTGAGATGCTGAACTGCGTGAGAAGGCTCGTGGGAACGTCGGTCTCGCCGATGAGGCGCACGCCGACCGGCGAGTCGTCGGGAACGACCGCGGCATCGACGGTGCCGTCGCTCACGAGCTTCTCGGCCTCGTCGACGGTAGCGACTTCCGTCACGTCGTAGCCGGGCACGTCCTCGAACAGGGCGGCGCTCGAGCCGACCGCGGCCACGGGCGTGTCGCTCTGGTGCTTGGCCACGAGACCGCCGACGACGAGGGCTCCGATCATGACGACGAAGAGGATGATCGTCGAGATCACGAACGCCTTGCTGCGCAAGCGCGCCATGATCTCGCGCTGGGCGACGAGCCAGATGCTCTGCCCGAAACCGGGGGAGGCGGGAACGGTGCTCACGCGATGACCTCCTTGAAGATCTGGGCGAGGGACGGCTGCTGAGGGGAGAACGACGAAACGGCGCCCTCGGCGACGGCGCGCTGAAGCACGCGCTGCGCCGTGAGCTCGTCGTCCACGTCGAACACGGCGTAGCCGCCATCGAACTCGAGCACCTGCACGCCGGGCTCGCTGCGCAACCAGCCGGCGTCTCCCGAGAACAGCAGTTCGTAGCGCTTCGTCGAGTGCTGCTCGCGCAGCGCCTCACGTGAGCCCTTTGCGCGGATCTCGCCGCCCGCAATGATCACGAGGTCGTCGCACAAGCGCTCGACGATGTCGAGCTGATGGCTCGAGAACAGCACAGGGATGCCGCTCAGCGCGCGCTCCTTGAGCACGCCGACGACGGTCTCGACGGCGAGCGGATCGAGGCCCGAGAACGGTTCGTCGAGAATGAGCGTCGTTGGCTCGTGGACGAGTGCCGCCGCGATCTGCGCGCGCTGCTGGTTGCCGAGTGACAGGTCCTCGATCGGATCGTTGGCGCGTTCGCCGAGCCCGAGCTGCTCGATGAGCTCCTCGGCGTTGTGCTTGGCGCGGGCGACGCTGAAGCCGTGCAGTCGGGCGAGGTAGACGAGCTGCTCCTCGACCTTCATCTTCGGGTAGAGGCCACGCTCCTCGGGCATGTAGCCGAACGCGCGGCGGTCGGCGGCGGTGAGCGCGCTGCCGTCGAGAGTGACCTCCCCGGCGTCCGCCGTGAGCAGGCCGAGGATGATGCGCATCGTCGTCGTCTTGCCGGCGCCGTTGCCGCCGACGAAGCCCGTCATGCGGCCCGGCGATACGGTGAAGGCGACGTCGTTCAGCACTTGGCGAGTGCCGAAGTGCTTGGTGACGCCCTGGATCTCGAGCACGGGCTGTCCTTTCGTCGATCTGCATCAACGCTATGCCGCCGCCGCCCTCGCCGGCATCCGCCGTGAGGCGGGTTTCGGCACTATCCTCGCGGGGGATCGCACCCCGCACGGTACGCGCGTACGCCTCTGTCGCGGGAATCGAAACCCCTAGCGTGCGCGCGAATTCTGAGTAGCGTGGGGCTGAACGGCTGAGTGGCGGCGCTTCGCGGCGCCCCGACGAAAGGAGTTCGAATGCCGACGGTGAGCGATTTCGTGATAAGGCGAATCCGAGAATGGGGCGTCAGTCGCGTGTTCGGCTTCCCCGGCGATGGCATCGGCGAGTTCGACGGCGCCCTCGGCAAGGCCCAGCGCGACGAAGACGGCCTCGATTACGTTCGCCCGACGCACGAGGAGATCTGTGCGCTCATGGCGACGGCGCATGCGAAGTTCACGGGTGAAGTGGGCGTGTGCATCGCGACGTCGAGCCCCGGCGGCTTTCATATGCTCAACGGGCTCTATGACGCGAAGATGGACAACCAGCCCGTCGTCGCGATCGTCGGGCAGCAGGGGCTCAACGCGCTCGGCACTTCGAACCAGCAGGCGAGTCATCTGGAGCGCACGTTCTCGGATGTCGCCGTGTACGTGCAGACCGTGCTGTCGCCGGAGCAGGCGCAAGCCGTCGTCGACACCGCGTTCCGCACGGCGCGCATCAAGCTCGGGCCCGCCGTCATCATCCTGCCGCACGACGTGCAGGGCATGGAATTCAGTCCGCTCACACCCGAGAACTGGGTGTCGCGGTCAAGCGCGGTCGCTCCGTCAACGGCGATCTGCCCGCCGGAGGACGACATCAAGCGCGCGGCGAGCATCATCAACGCCGGGAAGAAGGTCACCTTCCTCGTCGGACACGGCGCGAACGGTGCGACAGACGAAGTGCTCGAGGCCGCGAAGAAGGCCGGCGCGGGCATCATCACGGCCCTGCGCGGCAAGCAGGTCGTCCCCGCCGACGTGCCGTTCCACAGCCAGCAGCTGGGTCTGCTCGGCTCCCTGCCGAGCTACAACCAGATGAAGGACTGCGACACTCTCGTCATGCTCGGCACGAACTATCCGTACGGTCAGTTCCTGCCGAAGAGCGGGCAGGCGCGCGCGATCCAGGTCGACCTCAAGCCCGAGCAGATGGGACTGCGCTACCCGACGGAGCTGAACCTCTGGGGCGACGTCAAGACGACGCTCGACGCGCTCATCCCGCACCTCGAGGCGAAGACCGACCTCGCGTGGCAGGACAAGGTCGCCAACGAGATGGTCGAGTGGGAGAACGAGATGGAGGCGCAGGCGACGCTCACGTTCGACGACGGCGTCAATCCCCGCCGGGTCTTCTTCGAGCTCAACAAGCGGCTGCCCGCGACGGCGATCGTCACGGCGGATGCCGGCACGACGGCCGACTGGTACGGCCACCACATCCGACTGCAGCGCGGCATGCTCGGGGACCTGTCGGGACGCCTCGCGACGATGCTCGCGGCGATGCCGTATGCGACCTCCGCCAAATTCGCCCACTCGGAGCGACCGGTGATCTGCACGATCGGCGACGGCGCGTTCCAGATGCTCGGCATGAACGAGCTCATCACGGTGAAGAAGTACATGAAGCAGTGGCAGAACCCGCAGCTGATCATCGTGGTGCTGCACAACAACGATCTCGAGCAGGTGTCGTGGGAGATGCGCACCGAAGACGCGAACCCGGTCTGGAGCACGTCGCAAGACGTCGAGTCGATCGACTATGCGGGCTGGGCGGAGCTGCTCGGCTTCACGGGAATCCGCGTGCGCACCGACGACGAGGTGCCTGCCGCGTGGGATCGCGCGTTCGCGACCCAGGGCGTCACCCTCATCGACGCCTACACGAGCCGAAACGTTCCGCCGCTTCCGCCGCACATCACGCTCGAGTTCGCCGAGAACACGGGAGAGGCGCTGTTGAAGCACGACCCGCACACCGTCGAGGTGATCAAGGACACGGCGAAGGCGGTCGTGACCGAGGGTGTCGAGCGCGTCAAGGGGAAGCTGCACATCGGCGACGACGACAAACGCGAGTCGTGAACCCGGTGGGGAACGGATGCCGCCCGCTCACGCGACGCGGAAGGCCGCGGCATCCGATTCCTTGAGGGTGAGCCCGTTTCCCGGCGCGTCCGGGTCAGGGGTCACGCTCCCACCCGAGGGATCGAGAGTGCCGTCGAAGAACATGCTCTCGATGCGCACATGGTCGTGGAACCATTCGAGGTGCCGCACGTTGGGCACCGCGGCCGCGACGTGCGCGTGCGCGTGCGGCGCGCAGTGGCCCGATACCTCGAGATTGACGGATGCCGCGACGGCGGCGCCTCGCAGCCACTCGCTGATGCCGCCGCACCGGGTCGCGTCCAGTTGCATGCAGTCGACGGCGCCGCCGGCGCACATGCGCTGCACGTACGCGAGGTCGTAGGCGTACTCGCCGGCGGCGACGTCGGCCGTGACGGCATCCCGCACCTCGCGCAAGCCCGCGAGGTCGTCCGAGGAGACCGGCTCTTCGAACCAGTGCACGTCCTCGTCGGCACACGCCGCCATCACTCTGATCGCCTGCTTGCGACCGTAACCGCCGTTCGCATCGACGAACAGCTCGGCGTCCGCGCCGATGTCGCGTCGCGCCTGGCGGATGCGCTCGAGGTCGCGGGGCACGTTCGTTCCCCAGGACTCGCCGATCTTGATCTTCACGCGGGGGATGCCCTGCTCATGCACCCAGCCCGTGAGCTGGGCGCTCAGCTGATCGGCCGAGTACGTCGTGAAGCCGCCGCTGCCGTACACCGCGACCTCGTCGCGCACGCCGCCGAGCAGCCGGAACAGCGGGAGGCCCACCAGCCGCGCCTTCAGGTCCCAGAGGGCGAGGTCGACGGCGGAGATGGCGCAGCCGGCGATGCCCTGCCGTCCGCTGTTGCGCACGGCCTTGGCCATGGCGTCGAAGCGCCCGGTGACGTCGAGCGCCGACGCGCCCTCCACGAGCGGGGCGAGAGTCTCGGCGATGACCGACGCGCACGCGGACGCCCCGTACGTCCAGCCGAGTCCCGTCGTTGTTCCGGAGCGAGCCTCCACGAGCACCATCGTCGTCGACGACCAGGCGATCGTCCCGTCCCCTTCGGGAGCGTCGGTCGGCACCGTGTACACGCGCGTGCGCACCTCGTCGATGCGCGGATCCGGGAGCGTCATGCTGCCGCCGTCCGGGTGCGGCCGAGAAGCCGGTCGGCGGCGCGCGCGGCGATCGCCATGATCGTGAGCGCCGGATTGGCGCTGCCTTGTGTGGGCAGCACGCTGCCGTCGGTGACGAGGAGGTTGGGAACGGCGAAGCTCACGCAATCGCCGTCGACGACGCCCTCCTTCTCGTTCGCGGCCATGCGGGCCCCGCCGACGAGGTGCGCGGAGCGCGTGATCGTGATGACGCGCTTCGCGCCCGCCGCCGTCAGGATGTCCTCCATGACGCTCTGGGCGGCCTTCAGCAGCTGCCGGTCGTTGTCGCAGTGCGAGTAGTCGAAGCGTGCGACGGGCAGCCCGTAGCGATCCTTCTCGTCGGCGAGCGTGACCCGGTTGTCGGGCTGCGGCAGGAACTCGCAGAGGGCGCCAAGGCACGCCCAGTGCACGTAGTCGCTCATGTACTGGCGAAGCCGTGCGCCCCAGTGCCCCTGTGCCATGACGTGCTCGGCCCACGTGATCGGCAGCGGTGACACCGTCTGCACCGAGAAGCCGCGCTTGTAGGGCTTCGTCGGGTCGGTCTCGTAGAACTGCTCTGTGCTCACTTCGGGCGGCGGGCCCTTCCACATGCGCACTTCCTCGTCGAACCGTCCGGCCGTCTGCGGCGCTCCCTGCACCATGAGGTAGCGGCCGACCTGGTCGAAGTCGTTGCACAGGCCGTCGGGGAACCGGGCGGACGCCGAGTTGAGCAGCAGGCGCGGCGTCTCGATCGAGTACCCCGCGATCGCGACCATGCGCGCCTTCTGAAAGCGCTCCCGGCCGCGGTTGAGGTAGTGAACGCCCGTCGCCAGTCCTGTCCGCTCATCGATGCCGACGCGCGTCACCATCGACTCGGCGCGGATCTCGGCGCCGTGCGCGAGCGCGTCGGGGATGTGGGTGATGAGCGGCGACGCCTTCGCGTTCACCTTGCAGCCCTGCAGGCAGAAGCCGCGGTAGATGCAGTGCGGCCGGTGCCCGAAGCGACCGTTCGAGATCGCGACGGGGCCCACTTTCGCTGTGACGCCGATCGCGTCGGCCCCGCGCTGGAACAGCTCGCCGTTGCCCGACACGGGGTGCGGCCGGTGCGGGTAGGAGTGCGGGTCGCCCCACGGCCAGTCTTCGCCGGCGACGGGAAGCTCGCCTTCGATGTCGCCGTAGTACGGTCGCAAGTCGTCGTAGGCGAGCGGCCAGTCCGCGCCGACACCGTCGTTCGAGCGCGTGCGGAAGTCGCTCGGATGAAACCGGGGCGTGTAGCCCGCGTAGTGCACCATCGAGCCGCCCACGCCGCGCCCGGAGTTGTTCGAGCCGAGGGGAACGGGGTCCGTGCCGCCGATCACGCGGGACTCGCCCCAATAGAGGTGGTGAGAGCCGGCCTCGTCGCTCACCCAGTCGGTCTCGGGCTGCCAGAACGGCCCGGCGTCCATCGCGACGACTTTCCAGCCGGCGCGCGCCATCCGCTGCAGCAGCGTCGAGCCTCCGGCGCCGCAGCCGACGATCACGAGGTCGACTTCGTCATCGTCATCGAACGTGCGCATGTTCTCGCGCAGCCCCGGCTCGATCGTTGCGCCGTCCGGAGTGAGGAGCCACGCTGACTCGTTGCGGTCTTGCACGCGCGTCATGCGTCATCATCTCCCGGGCCGAGTCCGGGATTGTGATCGCGCACCTCGAAGCCCTCGAGCCGGTCGACGCCGAGATTCTTGTATCCGCGCGGGTATGCCGGCCCGTCAAAGCCGATCTCGTTCCACGCGCTGGGGTGCGAGTAGAACGCCGTGCACGCGTAGCGGGTCCAGAGGGACCACACGCGCGACGCGGGGTAGCCGTGCCAGTCCGCTTCCTCGAGGCCGTTGATGTCGCTGAGGATCTCGGCCTGCTGATCCCACTCGCAGTGCCCGAACCGGCCCCCGAAGCGGGAGCGCGCTTCATCGTCGAGCGCGGCGAGCGTGGTTCGCCACGCCTCGGAGTCCGGCGGAAGATCGGCGTAGTGCCAGCCGTCGGTCTGCGACTCCGCGAGGCGCGTGTCGACGAGCTGGAACACGGGCACGCGCGGGTCCTCCCGCTGGTCGAGCAGCTGGTCGAACAGGGCGCGCGCGGTCAGCTCCTCGTCGGGCGAGAAGAACCGCGGGTCGGGCAGCCGGCCGAGGCGTGCCCCGACGACCGCTTGCGTGGCCTGGTCCCAGTGGTCGGCGTGCGCGATGACATCGAAACCGGGGAAGCGTCCGCTTCCGCTCTTCGGGTCGAGGGGCAGCGTCATTTCTCGCGCCTCAGAACGGCGGCGAGCACGCCCATCCCGCCCACGAGCGTCACGAGGAGCGGGGCGAGAAGCGGCGGACCCATCTCGAGGTTGTAGCGCAGGTTCCGCCAGCCGCCGGGCTTCTGCCCGACGCCGCGGGCGTGCAGCCACACGCCCTGGAGCCCGTTCGCGATGATCGTCGCCGACGCGAGCGGAAGCACCGTCTTCGCCAGGCGTCGGTTCAGCACGCCGGCGACGCCGGCTGCCGCGCCGACGGGGCCGAGCACGATGGGCGCCCACATCCACTTGTTCCCGAAGCTCGCCTTGTCGTGCTCGAAGTAGATCTCCGCCGCGGTGACGACGGCTCCCGCCGCGGTGAGGCCCGAGAGACTTCGCTCGAATCGCCCCGTCTCCACGTTCCGCACGAGCCGATCGATCCCGTGCACCGCAGTTTCCGCCGGACGCCGTCGTGACATGGAGCCTCCTCGTTCACCGTCGACCTCCAGCATGCGCCCCCACTCTCGGGCATGCAAGGGGTTGGGCGTCAGGCGGGTGCGGGACTATCGTTCGGCTCCGTGGCCGCGACTGCGAGAATGGTGCTGTGTGGTTTCGCAGGAGCGCTCGCCCGACATTGACAAGGACGACGGATGCCGCGGGCACGCCGTTCGGCATCGGCGTCCCCGTTCACGTCGTCGACGACGGCACGGGCTTCTCGGGGAGCCGACGGGACTCATCGTGGGTCTCGGTTCGGCGCTGCCGCACCGCGGGATCACCGAGCAGCGGTTCCAGGGCCGTGTGTGGACCGTCGTGTTCGACGAGCCCCAGATGATGCGGGACGGCCGCGGCCCGTTCGAGCGCGCCGAGATCTCGGAGGAGTCGCTCGTCGCCGCTCCGCCGCTCGACGCATAGCGACGGTTCAGCCGCCGGGGACGACGACGCCGTTCTCGTAGGCGAAGACCACCGCCTGGATGCGGTCGCGCACGCCGAGCTTCTGCAGGATCTTCGAGACGTGCGACTTGACCGTCGCCTCGCCCACGTAGAGCCGCCTCGCGATCTCGGTGTTCGAGAGTCCCTGCGCGACCAGGTGCAGCACTTCGCGCTCGCGCTCCGTGAGCTCGTCGAGTGCGGCCGACCGCTCGAGGTTGCGCTCCGCGGCCGGGGCCGCAGCGCCGCCGGCGAAGCGCTCGATCACACGGCGTGTCACGACGGGGGAGAGCAGGGCGTTGCCCGCCGCGATCGTGTGCACCGCCTCGACGAGCTGCTCTGGTGACGAGTTCTTCAGCAGGAAGCCGCTCGCGCCCGCCGAGAGCGCCTCGAAGAGGTAGTCGTCGCGGTCGAAAGTCGTGAGCATGATGACGGCGGCATCCGATTCAGCGGTGATCGCGCGCGTCGCCGCGAGCCCGTCGAGCACGGGCATCTGCACGTCCATGCAGATGACGTCGGGGCGCAGCTGCCGCGCCCGCTCGATCGCCTCCTGACCGTTCGCGGCCTCGCCGATCACATCGACGTCGGGCTGTGCGTCGAGGATGATGCGGAAGCCGGCGCGCACGAGCTCTTGGTCGTCGACGAGAAGTACGCGGGTGGTCATGCTCGGGCTCCGGTCGGCTCGGCCCTCTCGGGCAGCGGGATGCGGGCGCGCACGAGGTATCCGCCTCGCGAGCGCGGTCCCATCTCGATGGCGCCGCCGACCGCGGAGACGCGCTCGCGCATGCCGATCTGGCCGAGGCCGCCCTTCCGCGGCCTGCCCGGAACCGAGCCCGTGTTCGTCACCTCGAGCTCGACGTCTCCGTCGACGAAGCGGACGCGCACGTCGGCGCTCGCTCCGCTTCCCGCGTACTTGCGCGCGTTCGTGAGCGCTTCCTGCGCGATGCGGTACACGCTCACGGCGACGACTCCGGGGACATCGCGCGGCTCGCCGAGCACTTCGAGCGTCGTCGGCATCTTCGCCGCCGTCGACTCGTCGACGAGGCTCTGCAGCGCCGACAGATCGATCGTGCTCGCGCCGTGATCCGGGGTCTCCTGCTCGCCGTTCTCGCTCTCGCGGAGGGTGCCGACGAGGGCGTGCAGCTCGTCGATCGCGGCGCGCGCGTTCGACTCGACGTGCGCGAGGGCGCCGCGCGCGGCATCCGGATTCGACTCGAGAACCGTTCGCGCGGCGCCCGCCTGCACGCCCATGACCGAGACGTGGTGGGCGACGACGTCGTGCAGCTCCCGTGCGATGCGGACGCGCTCGAGCGCGACGGCCTGCGCAGCCGTGCGCTCCCGCTCCCGCTCAAGCTGTTCGCTGCGGTACTCGAGCTCGGCGCGCTGCCGAGCGGCGGCATACGTGTGGTTGCCGAAGTACACGGCGCCGCCGAAGTAGAGCAGGTTGGTGATGGTCTGGATGCTCCAAAAGGCGAGAAGCGCGGTCTGCGTCGCGAAGCCGGAGGTCTCGCGAACGCTCGGGTCCGTCGCGGTGTGGAAGATCGAGAACAGCAGCCACATGAACATGGCGCCGATCACCGCGCCGCGCACGAAGCGCCCGCGCACGCGGTCGGGCACCCACGCCCCAACGGTGTAAAGGGAGATGAACAGCACGATCTGGCTGAACACGAACTCGGCGGTTCCCGCCTCCATGCCGGCGATGTACGCAGCGGCGACGACGAGAGCCACGATCGAGGGCCAGCGCCGGCGCACCGAGATGGCGCCGCACAGCACGAGCGCCCAGATGATCGTCACCCACATGGGCGCGGGCTTCTGCATCGCTCCCGCGAGCTCGTGCAGCACGGCGCTCGGCACCATGCAGCAGAACAGCACGAGTCCGCCGATGAGGTCGCCGCGCAGCTGCCGCTCGGTCGCCGCGGGGCGTCGCCAGGCGGCATCCGTCGGGTCGATCAGGATGCTCATGCTTCAACGCTACCCAGTGCGCGGCGCGACGGGCATCCGCCCTCCGGCGGATTCGCGCGGCTCAGTCGCGGCCGGTGATTCCCGAGGTGGACTCGATCACGTCGCCCATCTTCTTCGACAGCGCCTCGTAGAACATCGACAGCGGGAACTCGTCGTCGAGAACCGCGTCGGTGAGCCCGCGCGGCGGGCCGAGCAGCACGTCGTCGTCGAGCCCGCGCGCCCACGCAGAGGCGGGATGCGGCTCCAGAACCGAGCGCACGAGCTCGTACGCGGCGAGCCAGTGCGCCGTCTTCGGCCGGTCGATCGAGCGCCAGTACAGCTCGTTGATCGCCTCGCCGAGCGCGACGACGACGTCGGGCACGTCGTCCCAGTCGATCGTGAGCTTCGTGTCGGTCCAGTGCAGAACGTCGTGCTGGTGCAGCCACGCGAACAGCAGCTGGCCGCCGAGACCGTCGTAGTTGCGCGTGCGGCTACCGGTGAGTGCGAAGCGGAAGATGCGGTCGAAGATCACGGCGTACTGCACGAGCTTGGCGTGCCGCAGCACCTCGGACTCGGCATCCGTCAACGGCTCGCCGTCACCGTGCGCGCGCGGCGTGAGCTCACGCTCGAGCCGCACGGACTCGCGGAACGCGGTCATGTCGCAGCGCATCTCCTCCAGCGAGTAGAGGAAAAACGGCATTCGCTGCTTGATCATGAACGGGTCGAACGGCAGGTCGCCGCGCATGTGGGTGCGGTCGTGAATGAGGTCCCACATCACGAACGTCTCCTCGGCGAGCGACTGGTCCTCGAGCAGCTCGCGGGCCTCGTCGGGCAGGTCGAGCTTCGTGATCTCGGCCGCCGCCGCGACCACGCGCCTGAACCGGGCGGCCTCACGATCCTGGAAGATCGCGCCCCACGTGAACGTCGGGATCTGCCGCATCGCGACCGTCTCAGGGAAGAGCACAGCCGAGTTCGTGTCGTAGCCCGAGGTGAAGTCGATGAACCGGATCGGCACGAACAGCTTGTTCGAGAAGTCGCTCGCCTCGAGCTCGCCGATGAACTCGGGCCACAGCACCTCGACGAGCACGGCCTCGACATGGCGGTCGCGGGAGCCGTTCTGCGTGTACATCGGGAAGACGATGAGGTGGCGGATGCCGTCCTCGCGGTTCCGCTCGGGCCGGAAGGCGACGAGGGCGTCGTGAAAGTCGGGGACGCCGAAGCCGCCCTCGCGCCAGCGCTCGAAATCGATGACGGCCGCGGCGAGGTACTCGCCGTCCCACGGGAAGTGCGCGGCCAGGGCCTCGATCGCGGCAGTGATGCGCGCGACGAGCGCCATGGCGGCCGGGTGGTCGGCGGCATCCGGGATCGAGCCATCAGCGACCTGCAGCTGCTGCAGCTGCTCGGCGGCCCGTTTGAGATCCCGCCACGCGGGATCGGCGACGAGCGTCTTTGTGGAGAGGACGGAAGCGGGGGCGGTGGATGCGGTCAACGCGACCTCCTTGTGGCGTGCGCGGGTGTGCTTCGAGGCTATGGCGAGAATCGCGGCACGTGGTGGCGAGTTCTGCAGCTCTTGTGCGTTTCCGCGGGGTGCCGGAAGGTTTGTTGCGTTTGGGAACACCACAGCGCACGAATTGCGGGGTGTGGACGTGAGGCTGGCCGTGAACGAACCTCGAGTGAGTGCACGTTCGTGCAGGACCAGGCGCGCAGGCGCTCTCCCGTGCGAGTGCGGAGTACTTTAACAAGGTTGACCACTGACGAGCGAGGATCCTTCCATGCGCATCGAGCTGAATCACGTCACCAAGGGGAAGAACGGCGAGATCCTGCCGGCGACGTCCCTGACCGTGCAGTCGGAGCACGCAACGTTTGTGCGTGCGGAGACCGAGCAGCGACCGACCGTGCTTGGCCTCATCGCCGCGGGGAGGATGAAGCCGACCTCGGGCACCGTCACGATCGACGGCGAGCCGTCGCCGCGGAAGCTTCGCGATGCGGTCGCTCTCGTCGACGCGCCGGAGATCAGCGAGCCCGCGCCCAACGTGCCGGTGTCGCGCGTCGTGAGCGAAGAGCTCATGTTCGCCGGCCTTCCCGCGCACCCGCTCGCGGCGCGGCGCGCGCTCGAGGAGCTGCACCTCACCGCTGTCGCTCGGCTCGACGTGGCGCAGCTCGCACCCACCGAACGTGTGCGCATGCTGCTCGAGCTCGCCTCTCGGCGGCCGGGCGTGCAAGCGATCGTGCTTGTCTCTCCCGACCGGCACGGCGGGGACCCCGCCGAGTGGTGGCGGGTGTGCCGCACGTTCGCGGCCCGCGGGTTCGGCGTGCTCGTGATCGCCGGATATTCCTCGGCCGCCGCCATCAACGCGATGCCGGGCGATGACGTGAGCGACACGGTCGCGGCGGACAGGGTGCCCCTGTTCGAGACGGGAGAACTGCAGTGAAGATCGTCTCGATGATTCGCGCCGAGTTCGCCCGGCTGACGGCGACGCGAATGGCGAAGCTCGCGCTGCTCGCCCTCATGATCGTGCCCCTGCTCTACGGCGGGCTCTACCTCTGGGCGAACCAGGACCCCTACGAGAACCTCGACCAGGTGCCCGTGGCCCTCGTCGTCGACGACGAGGGCGCCCAGGTGAACGGCGCGTACACGAACTACGGGGACGAGATCGCCGAGGAACTCCTCGACGACGGCACCTTCGGCTGGAGCCGGGTGAGCGCGAACTCCGCGCGCAACGGCGTCTCGAACGGCGACTTCGACTTCTCGGTCACGATCCCGGCCGACTTCTCCCAGGCGCTCGTCTCGTCGCAGGGCGACGAACCGCGTCAGGCCGAGGTGATCCTCACGACGAACGATGCGAACAGCTACCTCGCCTCCACGATCGGCGAGACGGCGATCAAGACCATCAAGGCGTCGATCGTGCAGAAGGTCAACGAGCAGGCCGCGGGCTACCTGCTCGACTCGATCGCTGAGATCCGCACCTCGCTCGTCACCGCCGTGGACGGCGCGAACCAGATCTACGACGGCGCGGCCGCGGCGCAGGACGGATCCAGCGACCTCGCGGACGGCACGGCGGAACTCGCCGAGGGAACCGCGACGCTTGCGAGCGGGCTCGGGGAACTCGAGTCGAAGACCGCCGGACTTCCCTCGCAGACGCGGCAGCTCGCGGACGGCGCCTCGCAGGTGTCAGCAGGGAACCAGAAGATCGCGGATGCCGCGGACGCCGTCGCGGCGGCATCCGACGATTTCACCTCCACCCTCCCGAGCGTGCGCGCCGACATCGAGAACCGACTGCGCGAGCAGGGCCTCGACGATGGGCAGATCGCTCGGGTGCTCGCCGCTCTCGATCCGCTCGGCGCGAAGGCGCAGCAGGTCAACAGCACCGTGCAATCGACGACGACGCAGATCGACCACTTGTCCGGCGGCGCCCGGCAGGTGGCGGACGGCGCGGACGCGCTCGCCGACGCGATGCCGGCGCTCACGAGCGCGATCAGCGACGCGGCCACGGGCGCCGCGACCCTCGATGACGGTGCTCACTCCGCCGCCGACGGCGCGGCGACGCTTCGGGACGGGCTCGCCTCGCTCGTGGATGGTGCTGGCCAGCTGCGTGACGGGCTGCAGGACGGGGTGGATCGCATTCCGGACTCGTCAAAGGACCTGCGCGACCAGCAGGCGAAGACCATCGCCGATCCGGTCGACGTGTCGACGGCCGCTGTGACGAAGGCCGGCACGTACGGCGCGGGCCTCGCCCCCTTCTTCGTGGCGCTCGCCGCGTGGATCGGCATCTACGCGCTGTTCCTCATCATCAAACCGGTGTCGAAGCGCGCGATCACCGCCATGCACACGCCCATCCGAACGACTCTCGCCGGGTGGCTGACGCCGGCGCTGCTTGGCGCGATCCAGATGGTGGCGCTGTACTTCATCGTCTCGGGTGCGCTCGGCTTCGGCGTGCATCAGCCGTGGGGCGCGTTCGGGATCATGGCGCTGTCCTCGATCACGTTCGCGGCGATCATCCTGGCGCTGAACGTGTGGTTCGGCAGCGTCGGGCAGTTCCTCGGGCTCGTGCTCATGGTCGTGCAACTCGTCACGGCGGGCGGCACGTTCCCTTGGCAGACGCTGCCGGAGCCGTTGCGGGCGCTGCACTTCGCGTTCCCGATGCCATACACGGTCGATGCATTGCGGCAGTTCATGTACGGCGGAAACTACGCTGCCGCCGGCCAGGACGCGATGGTGCTCGTCGCGTGGCTCGTCGGCGCCCTCGTTCTCACGGCGCTCGGGGTGTCGCGCATGACGCGATTCCGCACCATGCGCGACCTCGAGCCGAGCCTTATCGGCTAGGGTTCAGACTCCGACGGGCATGGCGTCAAGGCGGGCGCGAGCGAGCCGCTCGGCCGCCTCGAGTGTCGTGATGCCCTCCGCGTTCGCTTGAGCGAAGACCGCGCGCACGGTGTCGCCGATGTGGGCGACGCGCTGCTCGATCGCGGCGCGATCGGCGCCCGGCTGCGAAGCCATGTCGATGTAGATCACGCCTCCCGCGTTGACGATGAAATCGGGAGCCCAGAGGATGCCACGCGCGGCGAGCTGCTCGGCCCCGTCGTGTTGGGCGAGCTGGTTGTTCGCGGCCCCGACGACGGCGCGGCAGCGCAGTGCCGCGATCACCTCGGGACTCAGCGCGCCGCCGACGCCGCAGGGGATGAACAGGTCGGTCTCGAACTGGTGCTCGTCGCCCGGCTCGATCCAGCTCGCGCCGATCTCCTCGGCGAACTCGCGCCTGGCCGGGTTCACGTCCGTGACGATGAGACGGGCGCCCTCGGCGGCGAGGCGGCGGGCGAGACGTCCGCCGACCTGCCCGAGACCAGAGATGACGGCGCGGCGGGAATCGACGAGCGGGCTGCCGAACACCGTGTCGAGCGTCGCCGTGACAGCGGAGTACACGCCCGCCGCCGTCGCATCGCTCGGCTCGCCGACGCCGCCGCGATCGGCGGGGAGGCCGCACACGAAGTCGGTGCGCTCGGCGACTGTGGCCATGTCGTCGGCGGAGGTGCCGACGTCCTCGGCGGTGTAGTAGCTGCCGCCGAGGGTCTCGACGGCATCGCCGAGGTCGAGCATCGCGGCGCGCTTGCGCTCGGCATCCAGAACGGTGCCCTCGGGTACGTAGACGACGGACTTGCCGCCGCCGCGGGGAAGGCCAGCGGCCGCGTTCTTGAGCGTCATGCCCTCCGAGAGGCGGAGTGCATCGGCGAGGGCTTCACGCCAACTGCGATAGTGCCAGATGCGGGCGCCGCCGAGTGCAGGGCCAAGTCGAGTGGAATGGACGGCGACGCTGACGGTGAGTCCGGAGCGAGTTCCGCGGGTGATGAGGACCCGCTCATGCTCAAGCTCGTCGGAGCCGAAGGCGTCGGTGCTGTGGGGTGCGGACACGGTCGTGTGCGACGTGGGTGACAACATTGTCAATCTCCTTGTGGGCGATTTTCGCGGCCCCGAGTAAGGGCCTGCATACGACGTGGATGGTGTCGCATGCACTTCAAGTGTCGCGCACGAGTCCGCGAAAGGCCACCGTCAGCCGAGGTTCGCCTGACGTGCGGGGATCAAACGCTCTACACGAAAAGGTCGCCCGTTGGCTCGATGAGTGCGGGACTGACCATTACTGCTCAACCCACGTCCATGTAAGCGCGAGCGGCACGCATGACCTCGCGGGCTCGCCCCTCAGCTAGGACCTCGGCTGGGCTCTCATCGTCCAATTGTGGGTTCATGCCCATGAACCATGCGCGAACCACTGACGGCGAATCGCCGATCAGCATCAGTTCGACGATCTGAAGAGTGTCAATTATCCGACGCTGTTCATCGTTTCCGCTTGGACCCTGTCCCGCGGCCCAGCGCGAAACCGTCTTGACGTCGCGGCCTACGATCACGGCCACGAGCGCTTTACCGAGTGTGTCCACCAACGATTTCACGGCTGGTCCGAGATCCGCCTCAACGGCTCGCACATGTGCTTGCTGGCGCTTACGACGCGGAGCGGGCGTTGTTAGGGCACTCGCCATGTTGCTTCACCTTCTCCGCGCTCAGGGTACCTCTCTGACCGGAAAATGTCCGCAAAATGTCCGTACGGGACAACCGCGACTCGTGGTCCGAGAAGTACGCGACGTGGCATCGCGGAAGTAACGCTCAACCGAGCCGCTTCTGCACCTGCCGCTCGAAGACGCCGATGAGGGCGTCCGTCGCCTTGCCGAGAACGGCGAGGATGATGATCAAGAGGAAGATGCGGTCCACTCGGCCGTTGTTCTGCGAGTCGATGAGCCGGAAGCCGAGCCCCATCGACGAGGCGATGAGCTCCGCCGCCACGAGAAACAGCCAGGCCTGCGCGAGCGCGAGGCGCAGACCCGACACGACGGAAGGGATGATCGCCGGCAGCTGAACCGTCGTGAACAGCTTGAGACCCGTGTGCCCGAACGCCCGCGCAGCTTCGACAAGCTGTCGGTCGACATGTCGCAGGGCCGAGGCGACCGTCGTGTAGACGGGGAAGAACGCGCCGATCGCGACGAGTGTGATCTTCGAATCCTCGCCGATCTTCAGCCAGATCATGAGCAGCGGTATCCACGCGAGCGAGGGCACGGCCCGGATGGCACCGAGCGTCGGGGCGAGGAGGATATCGCCCAGCCGGGACAACCCGACGATCGCTCCGAGCAGAAGGCCGAGCGCCGCTCCGATGAGGAATCCGATGATCACGCGCTGCGCCGAGATCGCCACGTCCTGTGCGAGCCAGCCGCGCTCGGCCATGTCGAGGAGCGAATTCCACACCATTGCGGGCGACGGCAACTGTGAGACCGGGAACAGTTCGAGCGCCGAGACCAGCTGCCAGACGGTGAGGGCGATCACCGGGATGACGAGTCCGCCGACGATGACGAACCAGCGTCGGCCGAGAACGGCGCGAAGTCGCTCGCCCCTGAGGGCGGCGGGGCGCTCGCCCGCCGCCCTCTCGGGCGTCAGCAGCGTCGACATCAGTCCGCGATCGCTGAGGCGTCGGCCTTCTCGACGAAGCTCGGGTCGAGAAGCGTGTTGAGCGCGTCATCGACCTGCTCTTGCGAGTCGACATCGCCGATCTCCACGAGCACGGGGCCGATGACCGTGAGAACGTCGAGCTGCTTCTGACCAGGGACGGGATCGACGTCGAGGTTCGAGCGCTCCCTGATCACGGTCGTCGCGACGTCGAGGTCGAGTCCCGCGACGTCCGCGAGGATCTGCGCCGTCTCCTCGGGGTTCTCCGCGGCCCAGGCGCGAGCGTGCTCGTAGGCGTTGACGACGGTCTGCGCCACCTCCGGCTGCTCCTTCAGGAAGGACTCGGTGGCGTTGAGGAAGCCGTACGTGTTGAAGTCGAGGTTGCGGTAGATGAGCTTTGCGCCGTCCTTCTCCGCTCCGGCCATGATCGGGTCAAGTCCCGCCCAGGCGTCGACGGAGCCGCTCTGCAGCGCGCCCCAGCCGTCCGCGTGCTGCAGGTTCTCGATCGTCACATCCTCGGGCGAGAGCCCGTTCGCCTCGAGGGCCTGCAGCAGGAAGAAGTACGGGTCCGTCCCCTTCGTCGCGGCGCTCTTCTTTCCCTTGAGCTGCGACGCTTCGGTGATGTCGGAGTCGGGGCCGACGACAAGCGCCGACCATTCCGGCTGCGAATACAAGTCGATCGTCTTGATCGGCGAGCCGTTTGCGCGGGCGAGCAGCGCAGCGGAGCCGGCCGTCGAGCCGACGTCGATCGATTCAGTGCGCAGCGCCTCGTTGGCCTTGTTCGAGCCGGCAGACTGCACCCAGTTCACGGTGACGCCATCGTCCGCGAGGGCGTCTTCGAGCCAACCCTTCTCCTTGATGATGAGCGAGAGCGGGTTGTACGTCGCGAAGTCGATGTTGAGAGTGCCGCCGTCGGAGGCTTTCTCGTTGGCGCTCGATTCTCCGGCGGCGCAGCCGGAGAGGAGAAGAGCGGATGCTGCCAGGCCGGCGATCGCGGCTGCTGTGCGGATTCTGGACATAGTTGTTCCTTGCTTCGTGAGGGGTGTCGAAGGGATCAGCGGCCGGACTCGGTGACGCCGAGCCCGGAAAGCATTCGGCGGCGAAGCTCGCCGAGATCGAGAGAGCTGCGGTCCCGAGGGCGCTCGCCGGGGATGTCGAAGACTTCGAGCACGCGGGCGCCTTCAACGTGCTCGTCCCTGCCGAGAAGCACGACGCGGTCGGCGAGATGCAGAGCCTCGTCCACATCGTGGGTGACGAGAAGGATCGTGGTCGGCTCGGCCGCGTGCACCTCGAGCAGCAGCTGCTGCATCTGGAGGCGCGTGAGCGCGTCGAGGGCGCCGAACGGCTCGTCGAGCAGGAGGACACCGGGGTTGCGAGCGAGGGCACGGGCGAGCGAGGCGCGCTGTGCCATGCCGCCTGAGATCTCGCGCGGACGGTGACCGTGAAAGTCGCCAAGGCCGACGAGACCGATGAGCCGGTCGACTCGGGCGCGGCCAATCGCCTTCGGCGTGCGCGGCGGAAGGCCGAGGGCCACGTTGTCGGTGATGCTGCGCCAGGGCAGAAGGCGCGGCTCCTGGAAGCCGACGGCGGTGCGCGCGTCGAAGCGGGTGACGGGCCGACCATCGATCAGGGCACTGCCGTGCGTCGCGGAGTCGAGACCACCCGCGATGCGCAGGAGCGTGGACTTACCGCATCCGCTTGAACCGAGAATCGCAACGACTTCGCCCGGTCGGACGGCGAGGTCGATGTCGCGCAGTACCGTGTGAGGGGCGCCCTTCGCCGTGCGCGGCGGAAAGGTGCGGCCGAGTCCCGCGAACGACACGCTGAGGGCCGTTTCGCTGTGCCGCGATGCGACCGGACGGTCGGCGATCGTCGTGGACATGCTGCTCCCTGGGGCTCGATTTCCTCAACGCTACTGAGGGGTCGTCGACCGCGAAACGCTCGATGACACAGTGCGTAACAGAGCACGCCGAATCGGCTCGTGCAGCCTCTCAGAGACTGTGGCGCTCGAGCCAAGGCTCGAGACAGGCGAGGAAGGCGCCCGGGCGCTCGACCGTCGGAAGGCCCGCCGTGTCGTCGAGGCGGCAGGTGTCCGCGTGAGAGATCTGCTCGGCGAGGTACTCGAATTGCACGAGCGTCGGCGTCAGGTCGTGCTCCCCGACGACCACGAGAGCGGGCACGTCGATGTCGACGACGCGATCGAACGCGGGCGGCTCGAGGGGCCGCGGGATCGGGCTCTGCTCGATGCGCGCGATGTTGAATCGGTTGAGCTTGCGCGCCGCCTCGAGGAAGTCGGGGTCGATGTCGTCGGGGTCCCGGCCGGGGCCGACGGCCCACATGCGCACTTCCGTGTCCATGAGCACGGGCCAGTCCCTGTTCTGCCACGCTTCATCGAGGTCTTCGAACAGGGCTTCCTCCGCATCGGACAGCTCGACCTCGGGGAAGCCGCTGATGTTCGCGCCGACTGCGACGAGGCCGGCGAGGCGATCACCGTGCTCGACCGCGAGGTCGATGGCGATCTGGCCGCCGCGCGCGGCGCCGACGACGGTCGCCCTCTCGACGTCGAGCTGGTCGAGCAGCCGAAGCGCGTCGTCGCGGTTCGAGAATTCGATGTCCTCCGACTCGCTCTCACCGAAGCCGCGTGTATCGAAGCGCACGATGTGATGCGTGGAGGCGAGAGCGTCGATGATCGGGTCCCACATGCGCAGAGTCGCGATGCCCGCGTGGATGAGCAGAAGCGTCGGCCTCGACGCCTCTCCGTCCAATTCGTAGTAGAGCCGGCCGCCCGGCACGTCCGCGTGGGGCATGGTGCGAGCCTACGCCAGGCCGGAGCGCGTCGGTAGACCCCGTGCCAGGAGCGGCACGCGATTGCCAGTAGGCTCAAACGGTGGCAGGGGTACTGACGGGATTCGCGATCATCGGCATCGTCATCGCCGTCGGGTTCCTCGCCGGTCGCCTGCAGATCGGCGGACCGAACGCGGGACCGACGATTCAACACCTGGCGTTCTTCATCGCCAACCCCGCTCTGCTGTTCCACGTGCTCGCGAAGGCGGACATCGGGGTCGTGTTCTCGGCGTTCGTGTGGATCGCCCTCATCGCCGCGGTCTCCATGGCGCTCGTCTACGTGATCCTCAACCTGCTGGTCTGGCGCCGGCCGGTGGGCGAGACCACGATCGGCGCCCTCGGCTCCGGCTATGTCAACGCCAACAACATCGGCCTTCCCGTCGCCGTGTACGTGCTCGGTGACGCCCAGTTCGTCGCGCCTCTCCTCCTTCTGCAGCTCATCGTGTTGGCGCCGCTCGCGCTCGCCGTTCTCGACGTCTCCCAATCGGGAAAGGCCTCGCTTGGCGCGATCCTGACTCAGCCGCTGCGCAACCCCATGATCATCGCCTCGGTCGCGGGCGTGATCATCGCTGCGACGGGTGTCCAGCTTCCCGATGCTGTCTACGCGCCCTTCGAGCTCATCGGCGGCGCCTCCGTGCCCATGATGCTGCTCGCGTTCGGGATGTCGCTGTCGGGGCAGCGCCCCCTGCGAGCGGGCACCGGTCGGAGCCGGGTCTTCGTCGCTTCGGCGCTCAAGTCGATAGCGATGCCGCTCGTCGCGTTCGTCGTCGGCCGGTTCGTCTTCGGCCTCGACGGGCACGCGCTCTTCGCTGCGACGGCGCTCGCCGCGCTGCCCACGGCGCAGAACGTGTTCAACTACGCGGCGCGGTACGACACGGGGCAGGTTCTCGCTCGCGACACGATCCTTGTCACGACGGTCACCGCCATCCCCGTGCTGATCGTGATCGCCGCGACGCTCGCGTGATCAGAACGTGAGCCCGGGAACCGCGCCGATCATGAGGGCCATCCCGCCGCACCACGCCGCGAACGCGAGGAGGATCGTCGCAATCGCGACAACGAGGGCCCGCTGCGCTCGAATCATGCGCACGACGGACCAGATTGCTCCCGCGACGAGCAGCACGAACGGCACGATCATCGCGGCGAGCCAGCCGAGCGTGAACATCCCGAGCCGGCATGCGCCGTCGCACGAGGTCGTCAGCAGGATGCCGAACAGCGCGAGCAGGAACGTGACGCACAGCACAACCGCGCCGAGGCACAGCACGGTCACGGAGATGCCGACATCCCAGCCCCTGGACGAGCCCGACAGCCGGCGCGGACCCCGTTCTGCTGCGGTCGGCGCTGTCATGGCGCGAGCATAGCAACCGTCAGCCAAAGATCATCGGCATGTCGTCATCCTCGACGTCCGACTCGATCTCGACGACGACGGGAACGTGGTCACTTGGCGCATCGCCCTTGCGCTCATTGCGGTGGATGGCGGCATCCGTCACCCGATCGGCGAAGGCGTGCGAGCCGAGGATGAAATCGATGCGCAGGCCCTCGTTGCGGGGGAAGCGCAGGCGCTTGTAGTCCCAGAACGTGAAGCCCTCGGGCACGAGCGGTCGCACGACGTCCTGAAGGCCCGCCGCCTCGAGCGCCGCGAACGCCGCCCGCTCGGGAGGGGAGATGTGGGTGGAGACGCCCGGCGCGAACGAGGGGTCGCCGACGTCGGAATCGAGCGGCGCGATGTTGAAGTCGCCCATGAGCGCGAGCGCGAGGTCGGGTTGCGCCGCGAGCTGTCCGTTGACGGCGTCGCGCAGCTTCGCGAGCCAGTCCAGCTTGTAGAGATAGTGCGGGTCGTCGAGCGAGCGTCCGTTCGGTACGTACAGGCTGTACAGGCGCACATCGTCGACCGTGACGCCGAGCGCCCGCGCCTCGACCGGCAGGCCGGCGCCGTCGAGATCGTGCTCGATCACGGGCGGCTTGCCGAAACCGGGGATCTGCGGGAACCCCTTCTCGACGTCGCGCATCGGCAGACGGCTTGCGAAGGCGACGCCGTTCCACTGGTTGAGCCCGTGGATCTGCAGGTCGTAGCCCGCGTGCTCGAACGCCTCGACCGGGAACTGGTCGGGGCGGCACTTGATCTCCTGCATGCCGAGAACGTCGATGTCTTCGCGGACGAGCCAGTCGACGACCCGGCCGACTCGGGTGCGGATGGAGTTCACATTCCAGGTGGCGATGCGCATGCTCCAACGCTACCGGGCCGAGTTCAAACTTTCGGGTGACGTGACTGGCGGGGGAGCGAACCTACCGTGGAACAGTCCCCACATCCGTCACACGAAGGATTTCGAATGTCCCACACCTCCGAGGGCGCCCGCGCTCGCCGTTCAGTACCGCGCTGGCTTCGCGTTCTGATTCCCGTCGCGCTCATCCTCGCGTGGCTGGCCGTCGGCGCGGCCGGAGGCTCCGCGTTCGGGGAGGTCAACGACGTCGCCGAGAACGACCAGGCGCAGTTCCTGCCCGCGAGCGCCGACGCGACGCGCGTGAGCGAGCTGCAGACCGAGTTCCGAGGCGACGACGTCATCCCGGCGCTCATCGTTTTCGAGCGCGATGGCGGCGTGACGGATGCCGATCACGAGGCGATCGGCGACATCATCGACCACGTCGCGACGATCGACGGCGTCGTCGACAACGGAGTCTCACCGGCCATCGACTCCGAAGACGGCGAAGCGGTCGAGATCGTCGTCTCGATCGACGCGCAAGGTGAGCGCAACGAGACCGTCGCCGAATTGCGCGGCTACCTGGCTGACCACACGCCCGAAGGATTGAGCGCCGCCGTCACGGGACCCGCCGGTCTGTCGGCCGACATCGTCGACGCCTTCAGCGGTCTCGACGGGCTCCTTCTCGCCGTCGCGCTTGGCGTCGTTCTCGTCATCCTCATCATCGTGTACCGATCTCCGCTGCTTCCGCTCATCGTTCTCGGCACGAGCATGATGGCGCTCACAGCGGCGATCTTCGTCGTCGTGCAGCTCGCGAAGGCCGACGTGCTCGTGCTGTCGGGCCAGACGCAGGGGATCCTCATGATCCTCGTCATCGGCGCCGCGACCGACTACTCCCTCCTCTACGTCTCCCGATACCGGGAGGCGCTGCGCGAGCACGAACGCAAGTGGGACGCGACGTGGACGGCGCTGCGCGGCTCGACCCCGGCGATCCTCGCCTCCGGAGGCACCGTCATCGCCGGGCTGCTGTGCCTTCTGTTCAGTGAATTGAACTCCAACAAGGCGCTCGGACCCGTCGCCGCCATCGGCATCGTATTCGCCCTCATCGCGGCACTCACGCTCCTGCCCGCGCTGCTGCTCTGGGCGGGGCGCGTGGCGTTCTGGCCGATCCGCCCGGTGTACGGCAGCGAGCACAAGCACGCCGTCGACGCCTCGGCGAAGGGACTCTGGCCCGCGGCGGCACGCCTCGTCTCGCGTCGGCCGCGCACCGTCTGGGTCGCGTGCGCGCTTGTTCTGGCCGCGGCATCCGTCGGACTCGTCGGCCTTAAGGCGGACGGCGTCTCGCAGAGCGAATTCGTGACCGGCTACTCGGAGGCGCGCGAGGGACAGGCCGTGCTCGACGACCACTTCCCGGGCGGATCCGGCACGCCCGCGGTCATCGTCGCGCCGGAGGACCGCCTCGACGAGGTCGCCAAGACGGTGCTCGACACGGACGGCGTCGACTCCCTCGCCGTCGTCACCGCCGACGCGGCGAGCGGCACCGCGCAAGTCACCGCGGACGGCATCAAGCCCGCGTTCGGGAAAAATGGCCCGGTCACAGCTGAGCCGACCGTCATCGACGGGAAGATCATGCTCGAGGCGACGCTCGACGGCCCGGGCGACTCGGTCGAGGCCGAGGACACCGTGCGGGAGCTGCGCTCGGCGCTGCCCGACTCGGGGAGCGACGCTGTTCTCATCGGCGGCGTCGCCGCGACCGCTATCGACACGAACGACGCTGCGACGCACGACCGGAACCTCATCATCCCGCTCGTTCTCGTCGTGATCCTCGTGATCCTGATGCTTCTGCTGCGCTCGATCCTCGCTCCCGTGCTTCTCGTGCTCACCGTCGTGCTCTCGTTCGCCGCCGCGCTCGGCGTGTCCTCGCTCGTGTTCAACGGCCTCTTCCAGTTCCCCGGCGCCGACCCGAGTGTGCCGATGTTCGGGTTCGTGTTCCTCGTCGCGCTCGGCATCGACTACAACATCTTCCTCATGACGCGTGTGCGAGAAGAGTCGGTGAAGCACGGCACGCGGGAAGGCATCACGCGCGGCCTCGTCGCGACCGGCGGCGTGATCACGTCGGCGGGCATCGTGCTCGCCGCCACGTTCGCGGCGCTCGGTGTGCTGCCGATCCTGTTCCTCGCGCAGATCTCGTTCATCGTCGCGTTCGGCGTGCTTCTCGACACGATCATCGTGCGCTCCCTGCTCGTGCCGGCGTTGAGCTACGACATCGGCAGGGCCATATGGTGGCCAAGTCGCCTGTCCCGCCCCCTAAACTGATGGACGTGACCGACGCACGCCAGCAACTCATCGACTACATCTCAGCCGACGCCGTCTTCCACGGTGAATTCACCCTGACCAGCGGCAAGAAGGCCACCTTCTACGTCGACTTGCGCAAGGTGAGCCTCGACCATCGTGTGGCGCCGCTGATCGGCCAGGTGATGCTCGACCTCATCGCCGGCATCCCCGACGTGTCGGCCGTCGGCGGGCTGACGATGGGCGCCGACCCGATCGCGTCGGCGATCATGCACCAGGGCGCCGCGCGCGGCGTCGCGCTCGACGCTTTCGTCGTGCGGAAGGAGCCGAAGGATCACGGCCGCGGCCGGCAGGTCGAGGGGCCGGATGTCGCCGGCAAGCGCGTGGTGGTCGTCGAAGACACCTCGACGACGGGCGGATCGCCGCTCAAGGCCATCGAGGCGCTCGAGAAGGCGGGCGCCGAGATCGCGGGCGTCGCGGTGGTCGTCGACCGGAACACGGGCGCGCGCGAGGTGATCGAAGACGCGGGCTACGCGTACTTCGCGGCACTCGATCTCAAAGACCTCGGGTTGGCATAGTGGCACGGCGCGGCACGGGCGACGACGAGGCCCGCAACAACAGCGGCGAACCCCGCACCGACGGGCTCGACCTCGGAGCCGACTGGCTCCGGTCGCAGCTCGACACGGGCGCGGTTCCCGAGCAGCCGGTGTCGGACGGCGAGAACGACGCCGACGAGCCGGCACCGCGCAAGCGCGGGGCCGCGTTCCGTCGCCGACGCCCGCACACGTCGGCCGAAGAGCCGACTCTGCCGCCGCTCCTCGGCGACACGGGCGGCTTCGAGATCCGTCCCGCGAACCTCGACTCCGGCCCCGCCGAACACCCGCTTTCGCTGCCGGACGACGACGATGATGACGACATCCTCAAGCAGCTCGCGTCGACGAAGCCGCCCGCGCGGCCCGAGGACGTGAAGACGCACCGCATCGAGCTGCCAGACGAGCGCCCGATGACCCGGTCACACGCTCCGGAGCCGGCGGACGAGCCCGACGACAAGCCGTGGCTGCTGTCCGACGAAACCGACGACGAGGACGAGCAGGTCGTCGACGCGCCCGCGCCCCGCTCCGCGACACCGAGCGCGCCGGCTCCGAATGCGACGGCGCCGAGCGCTGACGGGCTGTTCTCATGGAACCTCCGCCCGAACGACGACGAGGACCCACTGCTGTCGGGACGCCGCCGCGAGCAGGCTCCGCAGCAGCCGGAGCAGGAGCCGGCTCACGCCGAGATCCCGCATGATCCGACACCGACGCAAGCGTTCGACCCGTTCGCCGACCACGAGCCGGAAGTGGACCCCGAAGACCCGCGATTCTCCGGAGTCTTCGCCGCCCCCGGCTCCCTCGACCGCCTCTACGACGAGGCGACACTGTCGTCACTCGACGGCGAGGGTGAGGGAACAGACTCCGACACGGCTGGCGAGGAGTCTGCCGCTGGCCCCGACCTCGGCATTGTCGACGTGCTCGGCCGGCGTCTCGGCATCTCCGACGTCCCCGAACGGCCCGCCCCGGCGCCAGCCGAGGAGCCCCCGGTCGAGACCGAGGAGACGCACCCTGAACCGACGGCCGGCATCCCCGCGACGCTCGACGAGGACGTTCCCGACGACGCGGACGACGTCGACGTGCGGCAGCAGCTGGGCGGCGCGCCCGTCTCCGCATCCGCGGCGAGCGCGAGCCAAGCGGCATCCGTTCTTCCTCCCGACGAGGAGCCGGAACCCCGCACGCCGGCCCGCCAGCTGCCGCCGCCGCGGCTGAAGCCGTCCCGCGACATTCCGGACTCGCGCCCCGAGCGGCGCCGCCTCGGCGCAGCGAACGCCACCGCGAACACGCCGCCCTCGCGCCGTCCCGCACTCATGATCGGCCTCGCGGTCATCGCCGTGCTCGTGCTCGGCGGGCTGTTCTGGGTCGGCACGCTCATTCCCGGGATGATCAGCGCCGGCGAAGCGCAGCCGACACCGACGGCGACGGCGACGCCCACCCCGACGCTCCCCGCGACGGGACCGCTGCCCGCCGGCACCTATGCCTGGGATCAGCTGCGCGGTGGAGAATGCCTCGACCCGTATACCTCCCCGTGGGAGGAGAAGTTCACCGTCGTCTCCTGTGAGGGCGCGCACGCGGCGCAGCTCGTCGCCGTCGGCCCGGTCTCGGACGATGAGAACGCGGCGTTCCCCGGCCAGGACGAGCTCGCAAGCCAGATCTACCTGCTGTGCAGCGCACCCGGAGTCATCGACCTCGCGAAGGCCGGCGCGTACACCGACGTGCAAGTGCAGGGCGCGTACCCGGTGACGGAAGAGCAGTGGAAGGACGGGCAGCGCAACTACTACTGCTTCGTCAACCGCTCCTCGGGCGACGCGATCACGGGCAGCCTCGCCGGCGGCGACGAAGGCTGAGCAGGCTCAGTACGAGTCGGTCTCGAAAGGCTCCTCGTCGAGAAGCTCGTGCACGCCCGCGAGGATCTCGTCAGGACGGAACGGGTACTTCTCGATCTCGTTCTGGTCGCTGATGCCCGTGAGCACGAGGATCGTGTGCAGGCCGGCCTCGATGCCCGCGACGACGTCGGTGTCCATGCGGTCGCCGATCATTCCCGTGTTCTCGGAGTGCGCGCCGATGCGGTTGAGCGCCGAGCGGAACATCATCGGGTTCGGCTTGCCGACGACATACGGCTCGCGACCGGTCGCCTTCGTGATGAGCGCGGAGATCGCTCCCGTCGCCGGGAGCGCCCCCTCGGAACTCGGCCCCGTGGCATCCGGGTTCGTGGAGATGAACCGTGAGCCGGCGTCGATGAGCCGGATCGCCTTCGTGATCGCCTCGAACGAGTAGTTGCGGGTCTCGCCGACGACGACGAAGTCGGGTTTCGTCTCGGTCATGATGAAGCCCGCCTCGTGCAGTGCGGTCGTGAGGCCGGCCTCGCCGATCACGAACGCGGAACCGCCCGGCGCCTGCGACTTGAGGAACGCCGCCGTCGCCAGGGCGGAGGTCCAGATGGCCTCCTCGGGGACGTCGAGTCCCGACGCGCGCAGTCGGGCGCTCAAATCCCGCGGAGTGAAGATCGAGTTGTTCGTAAGCACGAGGAACGGCTTCTGCTGCAGCCGCCACTGCTGAAGCAGCTCCGCAGCGCCGGGGAGTGCGTGGTTCTCGTGGACGAGAACGCCGTCCATGTCGGTCAGCCAGCATTCGACATCGTCGCGTTTCGCCAATTGGATCTCCTCGAGGTTAGGGGGACACAGCCAGTTTAGGCGGCACTATGCTGGAGCGATCGATCAGTCGAGCGGCGAGGTCGTTTCGGCGACGAGAACAATGGTGACGTATGCCGCCGGCGTGGAGTTGCCGTTCGACAGGCTCGATGCTAGACCTGAGCATGTGGGCAGGATCACAGCTCGACGACGAGTAGCGCGCATCACCGTGGGTGAACGGGTGTCCGTCCGCGAGGACTACCTCGCGGTCGAGGAGCCGCTTGAGATCCGGGTTGGTCATCGCCCGCTTACGATCACGATGCGCACGCCCGGCCACGACATCGAGCTCGCGCAGGGCTTCCTCGTCTCCGAGGGCGTGATCCACCGGCCGGACCACGTTCTCGCCGCGCGGCACTGCGCGGGCGAGGAGGAGAACACCTACAACGTCCTCGACGTGACGCTCGATCCGCGGCTGCCGCCGATCGATGCGGGGCTCGAGCGGGCGTTCTACACGACGAGCTCGTGCGGGGTGTGCGGGAAGGCGAGCATCGACGCGGTGCGCACCGTCTCCGCCTTCGACGTGCACGACGACGCGACCGTCGTCGACGCGTCGTTCCTCGCGACGCTGCCCATCCGCCTGCGGGCGGGCCAATCGGTGTTCGACAAGACCGGCGGACTGCACGCCGCCGCGCTCTTCGACACCCGCAGCGGCGAGATGCTCGTGCTCCGCGAAGACGTCGGGCGGCACAACGCCGTCGACAAGGTCGTCGGCTGGGCGCTTGCCGCTGGGCGCCTGCCGGGTCGCGGTCTCGTGCTCGCGGTGTCTGGCCGCGCGAGCTTCGAGCTCACGCAGAAGGCGTCGATGGCGGGCATCCCGCTGCTCGCAGCCGTGTCGGCACCATCGTCGCTCGCCGTCTCCATGGCCGAGGACGCGGGCATGGGTCTCGTCGGCTTCGTCCGCGACAACCGCATGGTCGTCTACGCGGGGCGCGAGAGAGTGACGAATTCGACGGATGCCGAGCACGCGGTCGTGCCCGGCGCGCGGCCGGGCGCCGAGGAAGCGAGGCTGGCGTGAGCGAGCAGGAGCAGGGGCGCGAGGCCGCCGACGCGAATCTCGAAGTCGACAAGCCGAAGGACTGGGCTGCCGGCGTGCCGGGCATCGCCCACGCCATGGGGCCGGCGTTCAAAGACGTCGGCGTGACCCGAAGCCTCAAGGGCCTTCTGACGATGAACCAGAAGGACGGCTTCGACTGCATGAGCTGCGCGTGGGAGGACCCGCCCGAGCGCAAGACGTTCGAGTTCTGCGAGAACGGCGCGAAGGCGTTCGTGTGGGAAGCGACGCCCCTCGTCGTGAAGAGCGAGTTCTGGGACGAGCACCCGCTCGCCGACCTCGAGACGCGCGACGACTACTGGCTCGGTCAGCAGGGTCGCCTCTCCGAACCCGTGTACAAGGCACCGGGGGATGACCGCTACCGTCCGGTCAGCTGGGAGCGCGCGTTCCAGATCGTCGCCGACGAGCTGCACGATCTCGACTCACCCGACGAGGCCGCGTTCTACACGAGCGGTCGCACGGCGAACGAGACCGCGTTCCTCTACCAGCTGTTCGTGCGCGCCTTCGGCACCAACAACCTGCCCGACTGCTCCAACATGTGCCACGAGTCCACGGGAGCGGCCATGGGGGAGACCGTGGGCGTCGGCAAGTCGACAGTGCGCTACGAGGACTTCGCCAAGGCCGACCTGATCATCATCATGGGGCAGAACCCGGGAACGAACCACCCGCGCATGCTGACGGCGCTGGAAGAGGCGAAGGAGGCGGGCGCGAAGATCGTCGCGGTGAACCCGCTGCCCGAGGCGGGCCTCAAGCGCTACAAGAACCCGCAGAAGGTGCGCGGCATCATCGGGCGCGGAACCGACCTCGCCGACCAGTTCCTCCAGGTAAAGCTCGCGGGCGACATGGCTCTCCTGCAGGCCGTCTCCAAGCGCGTGATCGACGCGGACGCGGTGCGCGGCGGCATCCTCGACCACGCCTTCATCAACCGCTACTGCATCGGCTTCGAGGAGTTCCGCGACAGCCTCTCGACCCTCGACGAGCAGACGGTGCTGGATGCCACGGGCGTGAGCTCCGCCGAGATCGACGAGCTCGCGGAGGGGTACATGACGAGCGAGCGCGTCATCATCACGTGGGCGATGGGGCTCACGCAGCACGAGTTCGCCGTGCCGACGATCAAGGAGATCATCAACCTGCTCATGCTGCGCGGCAACATCGGCCGCCCAGGGGCAGGCGCCTCGCCGATCCGCGGCCACAGCAACGTGCAGGGCGACCGCACGATGGGCATCTGGGAGAAGATGCCGCACGCGTTCCTCGACGCGCTCGAGGCGGAGTTCGGCATCGAGGTGCCGCACGAGTCCGGACTCGACGCGGTGGGAACCGTCCGCGCGATGCGCGACGGAAAGGTGAAGGTGCTCACGGCCCTCGGCGGCAACTTCGTCAAGGCGATCTCCGACACGGGCGTTTCGGAGGCCGCGCTGCGCAACACGCGGCTGAGCGTGCAGATCTCCACGAAGCTCAACCGCTCCCACGCCGTCATCGGCGAGAGCGCCCTCATCCTGCCCGTGCTCGGCCGAAGCGAGATCGACGTGCAGGCCACGGGGGAGCAGTTCGTCACGGTCGAGGACACCGTCGCGGCGATCCACGCCTCGAAGGGCAACCTGCCTCCTGTCGCGCCGAACCTGCTGTCCGAGGTCTCCGTCGTGACCCGCCTGGCGCGCGCGGTGCTCGGCGCCGGCGGTCCCATCGACTGGGCGCATTTCGAGCACGACTACGACAGCATCCGCGAGCACATCGCGAACGTCGTGCCCGGCTGCGACGACTTCAACAAGAAGGTGCGCGCTCCGGGCGGCTTCGACCTTCCGCACGGGCCGCGCGACAATCGCACTTTCCCGACGGCGAGCGGAAAGGCGCAGTTCTCGGTCAACGAGCTGCGCACGATCGAGGTGCCGCCGGGGAGGCTGCTCCTGCAGTCGCTGCGCAGCCACGACCAGTTCAACACCACGATCTACAGCAACAACGACCGCTATCGCGGTGTCAAGAACGGCCGCCAGGTGATCTTCGTCAACCCCGACGACCTCGCCTCGCTCGGCATCGATGACGGCCAGGCCGTCGACATCCACGGCGAATGGACCGACGGCGTCGACCGCGTCGCCCGCGGCTTCCGGGTCATCTCATACCCGACCGCACGCGGTTGCGTCGCGACGTACTTCCCCGAGGCGAACGTGCTCGTGCCGCTCGACTTCACCGCCCACGGCAGCAACACTCCCGTGTCGAAGTCGATCATCGTGCGACTGGAGCCGACAGCCGCGTGAGGCTCAGGCGCTCAGCCAGATCGCGGCGCTCGCTTCAGCGGGCAGCTCGAGCGCAGCGCCGTCGACCGTGACGGTGAGCGGATGCTGCGCGTCCACGCGCACCCGGTGGTCGATGTCGAGTCCCAGCTGCTCGAGGGAGCGCAGCAGTGCGGGGTCCTTGTCGCTGATGCGCAGCACGACTCCCTCATGACCGGGGACCGCATCGCCCAGCAGCACGAATCCGGTGCGGTCGGCGTGCCCGGCGGCATCCGGAATGGGATCACCGTGCGGGTCGCGAACGGGGTGACCGAGCCGCACGTCGATCGTATCGAGCAGCCGGTCGCTGATCGCGTGCTCGAGCACTTCGGCCTCGTCGTGCACGGCGTCCCACGAGTAGCCCATTTCGGTGACGAGCCACGTCTCGATGAGCCGGTGCCGACGCACGACGGCGACAGCTTGAGCATGCCCTTCCTTGCTCAGCGTGATGGAGCCGTAGCGCTCATGGTCGACGAGACCGGCGGCCGCGAGCTTCTTCACCATCTCGGTCACCGTCGACGGCGCGAGCCCGAGGGCGGCGGCCAGCTGCGACGGCGTGATCGGGGCAGGCTGCCACTCGGTGTGCGAGTAGATGGTCTTGAGGTAGTCCTCGACCACGGCGGCGGGCGGTCTCATGGCGCCTCCAGCCTACTGGGCGCCGCCGTCTGGAGATGACGAGACAGTACACACGTGACTTACGTTCAGGCGAACGTGAGCACGAGAAGCGCTCCGTTGAGGGCGATGAGCAGCACCGACGCGATCACCCCCGCCGCCGTCGTGATCCGCCGGTTCACGAATCGGCCGAGCACCTCGCTCTTCGCCGTCACCGCCACGAGTGGCACGAGCGCGAACGGAATGCCGAAGCTCAACACGACCTGGCTGAGAACGAGCGCCTGCGTGGGGTCGACGCCGAAAGCGACGATCGCGACGGCGGGAGCGAGGGAGATGAGCCGGCGTGCGAGCAGCGGGATGCGCCGGTGCAGCAGGCCCGCCATGATCTCGGCGCCCGCGTACGCGCCGACCGATGTCGACGCGAGTCCCGAGGCGAGCAGTCCGATCGCGAACAGCGTCGCGACGACGGGGCCCACGCCCGCGGCGATCGCGGCATGCGCGCCCTCGAGCGTGTCGGTTCCTTCGACACCGGGCAGAACGGATGCCGCCAGCAGCAGGATCGCGAGGTTCACGCTGCCCGCGATCGCCATCGCGACCGTCACGTCCCAGCGTGTCGCCCGCAGCAGTCGTGGCGTGCTCGGCCTGGCCTCGCCCGGCGCGAAGCGATCGCGCGCGAGCGCCGAGTGCGCATAGATCGCGTGCGGCATGATCGTCGCGCCGAGGATCGACGCGGCCAGCAGCACCGAGCCCGTGCCCTCGAACCGCGGCACGAGGCCCGCCGCCGTCAACGCCGGATCGGGGGGAGCGATGAAGACGCCGACGCCGAAGCCGATCGCGATGATGAGCAGCAGGCCGATGATGACGAACTCGAAGCCGCGCGCGCCGCGCCGATTGTGAACGGCGAGCAGCACCATCGACACGCCGCCCGTGACGAGCGCCCCGGCGAGCAGCGGGAGGCCGAACAGCAGGTTGAGGGCGACAGCGCCGCCGATGACCTCGGCGAGGTCCGTCGCGATCGCCACAAGCTCCGCCTGCAGCCAGTACGCGATGCGGGCCGGGCGGCGTCGGATGCGGCTGCCGAGGACCTGCGGAAGGCTCCGGCCGGTGACGACGCCGAGCTTCGCCGACAGGTACTGGATGAGCCACGCCATAACGTTTCCGACGACGACGACCCACACGAGGAGATAGCCGTACTGGGCTCCCGCCGTCATATTGCTCGCGACGTTGCCGGGATCCAGGTATGCGACGCCCGCGACGAGAGCGGGGCCGAGCAGCCAGATCAGGCGTGGCGCGCGAGGGCGACGGCTGCGGGCCACATCCTCTAGAAGTTTCGGCATACCGAAACCATACAGCCATTTCGGGACACCGAAAAGCGGATGCCGCGAGCGTGAGAAGTCGCCGCAGTACGGTTGAGGTATGACGGACGCTTCTCCCTCGCCCACGCCTGAGCTTTCGACGAACGGCGTGGGTCCCTGGCAGGGGGAGTGGCCGACCGGCGACCAGTACGACGCCGAGCTGCTCGAGCGCGGCGATACTCGCAACGTCATCGATCGGTATCGGTACTGGCGCATGGAGGCGATCGTCGCGGATCTCGACGCCAAGCGGCATCCCTTCCATGTCGCGATCGAGAACTGGCAGCACGACATGAACATCGGCTCGATCGTGCGCAGCGCCAACGCGTTCGCCGCCGACACCGTGCACATCGTGGGCCGGCGACGCTGGAACAAGCGCGGCGCAATGGTCACCGACCGCTACCAGCACGTCGTGCACCACGCGACGGTCGACGAACTCGTCGCATGGGCAGGTGCGCAGGGCGTGCCGATCATCGGCATCGACAACGTGCCCGGCTCGGTGATCATCGAGACGTTCGCGTTCCCCGTGCGCTGCGTCATGCTGTTCGGGCAGGAAGGCCCTGGGCTCTCGGCTGAGGCGATCGCGGCGTGCGACGCCGTCGTGGAGATCAGCCAGTTCGGCTCGACGCGTTCGATAAACGCGTCAGCGGCCGCAGCGGTCGCGATGCACGCGTGGGTCATGCAGCACGTGCGATTCGCCTGAGTCGGCTTACTGGGAATTCTGGCGAATGTCGCCCGGTTTCCCTAGGGTGGAACTCACCGACGGGGAGGATGTCCGAACGACATGATCCGATTCGACGCTGTCTCGAAGACCTTCCCCGACGGTACGCGCGCGGTGGAGGACTTCAGCCTCACCATCCCGTCGCGGGAGATCACCGTGTTCGTCGGCTCCTCGGGATGCGGCAAGACGACGATTCTGCGCATGATCAATCGGATGGTCGACCCGTCGAGCGGCAGCATCCACATCGATGATGACGACATCGCGACAGTCGATCCCGTGCAGTTGCGCCGCCGCATCGGCTACGTCATGCAGAACTCGGGACTGCTCCCGCACCGCACCGTCATCGACAACGTCGCGACCGTGCCCATGCTCACCGGGGTGAAGCGGAAGGACGCCCATGCGGCGGCGCTCGAGCTGCTCGACACCGTCGGGCTCGACCGTTCGCTCGCCGAGCGGTACCCGTCACAGCTCTCGGGCGGCCAGCAGCAGCGTGTCGGCGTCGCGCGCGGACTCGCCGTCGACCCGAACATCCTGCTCATGGACGAGCCGTTCGGCGCGGTCGACCCCATCGTGCGACGGGAACTGCAGCAGGAGCTTCTGCGGATCCAGGCGCAGCTCGCCAAGACGATAGTGTTCGTGACCCACGACATCGACGAGGCGTTCCTGCTCGGCGACCACGTCGTCATCCTGCAGCGCGGCGGCCACATCGTGCAGTCTGGCACCCCGGCCGAGATCCTTGCCCACCCCGCGAACGACTTCGTCGCGGACTTCATCGGCGCCGACGACGGCAAGCGCGACCTCTCGATCCAGACGCACGACGGGCGGCGCGTCGCCGTCGACCCGACGGGGCGCATCGCCGGCGTGCTCCGCGACGAGGAGCCGCGCCCCGCATGAGCTGGGTGCTCGCGAACTTCGCGCAGATCTGGGAACTCACCCTCACCCATGTGGGGCTGAGCGTCCCGCCGATCATTCTCGGCTTCATCCTCTCGATCCCGCTGGGGCTCGCCGCGCACCGCTGGAGGATCTCCCGCAGCGTGCTGCTCACGATCTGCGGGCTGCTGTACACGATCCCGTCGCTGTCGCTGTTCCTCGTGCTTCCCGCGATCCTCGGGACGCGACAGCTCGACCCGCTCAACGTCGTCGTCGCCATGACGATCTACGCGATCGCCCTCATGGCACGGTCGGCGACCGACGGCTTCGACTCGGTCGACCCGGACGTGCGACAGTCCGCGGTCGCTGTCGGCTATGCGCCCGTCGGCCGGTTCTGGACCGTCGAGCTTCCGCTCGCCGGACCCGTGCTTCTGGCCGGCATCCGGGTCGTCTCGGCGAGTACCGTGAGTCTCATCAGCGTCGGCTCGCTCATCGGCGTCTCGAGCCTCGGCTACCTCTTCATCGACGGGCTGAACCGCAGCTTCCCGACCGAGATCATCGTCGGCATCGTCGCGACGATCGTTGTGGCTGTCGTCTTCGACGCCATCCTCGTCGTGCTCGGGCGTCTCCTCATGCCGTGGACCCGCTCGGACGCGCGCATCGCCCGTCGACGCCGGCGCGACGTGGCCCGATTGGAGGCGACCGCATGAGTCTGCTCGCCGAGGCCTTCGCATGGCTGGTCGACCCCGCCAACTGGGTTGGTGCGAACGGCATCCCCGTGCGCACCCTCGAGCACCTCTGGTACACGATCGTCACCCTGTTCTTCGCCGGTCTCGCCGGCATCTCGCTCGGTCTGTACATCGGTCACACAGGCAGGCTCAAGTCGCTCGCTGTCGCAGTGACCGGTGCGCTGCGCGCCCTGCCGACGCTCGGGCTGCTCTTCCTGTTCGCGCTGTGGCTCGGCATCGGGCTGCCGCCCGTCATCATCGTGCTCGCCGTGCTGGCGGTGCCGCCGCTTCTCGCGGGAACGTATTCGGGCATCGAGGCCATCGACCGGGCGACGATCGACGCGGCGCGCGCGGTCGGCATGACGGAGGCGCAGATCCTGTTCAAGGTGGAGGTTCCCCTCGCGATGCCGCTCATCGTCAGCGGCATCCGCTCGGCCGCACTGCAGGTCATCGCGACCGCGACGATCGCCGCGTACCTTCCGCTCGGTGGCCTCGGACGGTATGTTTTCGACAACCTTTCGCTCAAGCACTGGGATGCCGTGATCGGAGGTGCCATCGTCGTCACCGTGCTTGCGCTCATCGTCGACGGACTCTTCGCACTCGTCGAGCGCGGAGTCGTCTCACGCGGCGTCCGGGCAAGCAGAAGCTCAGCAGAAGGTCTCACAACGGGAAACAAACGACAATCAGCGGCGCAGGCCGCGTGAGAGCCACAAGGAGGCACCTCAACATGTTCCCCACACGACGCATCGCCGCGGCAGCGGTCGCGGTAACGGCCGCGCTCGCGCTCAGCGCGTGCGGCAGCAGCGACACGATCGACGGGGGCGGCGGCTCGACCGGCGCGTCCGGTGACAAGACCATCAGCATCGGCTCGGCGGGCTTCGCGGAGTCGGAGATCATCGCCGAGATCTACGCGCAGGCGCTCGAAGCGAAGGGCTACACCGTCGAGCGGAATATGCAGATCGGGCAGCGCGACGCCTACATCGCGGCGCTCAAGGACGGCTCGATCGACCTGATTCCGGAGTACAGCGGAAACCTTCTGCAGTTCTTCGACGACAGCTCCGACGCGAAGACGAGCGACGAGGTCTTTGACGCCTTGCAGAAGGCGGTTCCCGACGGGTTCGAGGTTCTCGAGCAGTCGAAGGCCGAAGACAAGGACAGCTACAACGTCACAAAGGACTTCAGCGAGAAATACGGCGTGACGAGCCTTGCCGACCTCGCGAACGTGGACGAGAAGATCATCGTCGGCGGCAACCCGGAGCTCAAGGAGCGCCCCTACGGCCCGACCGGCCTGACGGACGTGTACGGCGTGCCCGCCGACAACCTCGCCTTCACCCCGATCAACGACTCCGGCGGACCCCTCACCGTGAGCGCTCTCGTCGACGGCACCGTGAACGTCGCCGACATCTTCTCGACGACTCCGGCGATCGCTGAGAACGACTTCGTCACGCTCAAGGATCCGAAGAACCTGATCCTGCCGCAGAACGTGCTGCCGCTCGTGAACAAGAAGGTCGTCACCGACGAGCTCACGTCGACGCTCGCGGCCGTGTCGAAGAAGCTCACGACCGAGGACCTGATCGCCATGAACGCCCGCAACCAGGGCTCGGAGAAGGCCTCGCCGGCGACGATCGCGAAGGACTGGCTCGCCGACGCCGGTCTCATGTAGCGACAGATCAACCCATGACTCGAGCGTCGCCGATTTCGGCGGCGCTCGAGTTCTTGAAAGCCCAGGACGGTCTGCGCTTCACGGTGCGGTGTGCCGCATCTCCAGCGCCGGTGGCTTCTCCCGTCAGCGAATGGGGGAGTCGCCAAAATGCTCTCGCGCGCTCCAACGGCTCTCCTGCTCGCTCATCGCCGGACCACAGCGACCGAGTGCGCGGGCAGCGCAATGCGCCCAGCCGCAAGCGTCGCGGTGGCGGCGCCGGAGGACGCTGCGAAGAGGATCTCCGACGCGTCTTCTCGCACCGTGCGTTCGACGTCGCTGAAGTTCACAACGAGCGACAGCTCGCCGCGCCGGACGCGCAGCCACTTCTCGTCGTCATCGACGGCGACCTCGACGAGCGTGAGCCGCGGGTCCGAGAACTCGGCATGCTCTCGTCGAAGACGCAGGAGCGCCTGATAGGTGCTCAGGATGCCGGCATGCTCGCCCTGCTCCACCTCGTCCCACCGCAGCTTCGATGTGGCGAACGTCGCCGGGTCCTGGGGGTCGGGGACGATCGCCGGATCCCAGCCCATGCGCGCGAACTCGGCGATGCGGCCCTCGGCGGTCGCGGTGCCGAGCTCCGGCTCCGGGTGTGAGGTGAAGAACTGCCACGGTGTGGACGCTCCCCACTCCTCGCCCATGAACAGCATGGGCGTGAACGGTACGAGGAGGGTCAGCGCCGCCGCGATCGCGAGCTGTCCCGCGTCGAGCTGGGCGGAGAGGCGATCGCCGACGGCGCGGTTGCCGATCTGATCGTGGTTCTGGTTCGCCACGACGAGCCGCCAGGCCGGCATCCGCTGACTGTCGATCGGTCTGCCGTGGTGCCGATCTCGGAAACTCGAGAACGTGCCATCGTGGAAGAAGCCCCGCGTGAGGACTTTGGCGAGCGCGTCGAGGGAAGCGAAGTCGGCGTAGTAGCCGCTCGTCTCACCGGTCAGCGCGACGTGGACGGCGTGGTGGAAGTCGTCGCTCCACTGTGCGTCGATGCCGTAGCCGCCGGCTTCGCGCGGTGTGATGAGCGTCGGGTCGTTGAGATCCGATTCCGCGATCAGGGAGAGCGGGCGTCCGAGGAACGTGCTGAACGCAGCTGCCTCCGTCGCGAGCTCCTCGAGCACGTGCGTCGCACGGTGATCGACGAGGGCGTGCACGGCGTCGAGCCGCAGCCCGTCGACGTGGTAGTCGTCGAACCACATGAGCGCGTTGTCGATGATGTAGTCGCGCACGGTGTCGGAGCCGGGGCGGTCGAGGTTGAGCGAGGAGCCCCAGGTGTTCGACCCCTCGCTCAGGTACGGACCGTACTTCGGCAGGTAGTTGCCGCTCGGGCCGAGGTGGTTGTACACGACGTCCTGTATCACGCCGAGGCCCCGCGCGTGGCAGGCGTCGACGAAGCGCTGGTAGGCGGCGGGTCCGCCGTACGGCTCGTGAACGGCGTACCACAGCACGCCGTCATAGCCCCAGTTGTGTGTGCCGTTGAAGGCGTTGACCGGCAGGAGCTCGACGAAGTCGATGCCGAGCGACACGAGGTGATCGAGTCGCTCGACCGCAGCGTCGAGGGTGCCCGCCGGGGTGAAGGTTCCGATGTGCAGCTCGTAGATGACGCCGCCGGCGAGCTGGCGTCCCGTCCAGGACCGGTCGCCCCACGCGTGGGCGTTCGGATCGAAGCGGCGCGAGAGCTCGTGCACGCCGGAGGGCTGCCGGCGAGAGCGCGGGTCGGGGAAGGGGCCCTCTCCGTCGAGGACGAAGCCGTAGTCGGTGACGTCGTCGACTGCGTCGAGCGGATGCCACCAGCCGTCGGACGCGCGGGTCATCGCCCGTTCCGTCCCGTCGGCCACAAGCGTGACCTCCGTCACGTCTGGCGCCCAGACGCTGAGCGGGGGCTGCGGCTTCCTCATCGCGTCTCCTCGGCAGTGGCTTCCGGGTCCAGGTGCGCGGGAACGAGCAGCGCGACGGGGTAGTCGGGGAGCACGTCGCGCAGAAGCAGTGTGCCGCCGGCATGGCGCGTGCCGGTGATCACGTCCACGACGGGCCGCCGGGCGACGACGATCGTGGTGTCGTGCCACCCGCCCGCCTCGGCGAGCCTGAGCGGGAGGCGCGTTGCGACGGCCACGGCTCCGCCACGGTCGAAGGCGACGACGTGCGAGGCGGCCGGCCCCTGTGCGGGAACGGGAAGGTACCTCGAGAACCACTCGGGGTTGTCGCGCCGGGCTCGGAGGACGCGGGAGGTCACGAGAAGCTTGGCGGCGCCGGAGTCGTCGACCGGCGGCATCCACCCTGCGTCGATGCGGCCGAGCATCTCATCGAGCACGGCGAAGTCGACGGGTCTGCGGTTGTCCGGGTCGACGAGTGAGGTCTCCCACACCTCGCTGCCTTGATACACGTCCGGAACGCCCGGCGCGCTCAACTGGACGAGCTTCGCCGCAAGGCCGTTCGACCAGCCCGCCGCGCGGACGCGATCCACGAAGCCCGACACGATCGCGACCACATCGTCATCCTCGACGGCGCGCGTCACGAGATCGCGGAGAGCCGTCTCAAATCGCTCGTTCGGCTCGGTCCAGGTCGTCGAATGCGCCGCCTCCCGGGCCGCCTTCAGCGCGTACGCCTCGAGTCGTTCTCGCGAGGCCGGCCACGCCCCGATCACCGCCTGCCAGAGAAGGTTCTCGAACGGACCGTCGTCGAGAGGAGCGAGCGCCCGCAGCTCGTGGAGGGTGCGTTCCCACTCGTCGGGGATCTCGGCGATGACGGAAATGCGCGCCCTGACGTCTTCGCCGCGCTTGGTGTCGTGCGTCGACAGCGCCGTGAGAGAGGCGGGGAAACCGGCCTGCCTTCGCTGCTGCCGCACGTGGAACTCCGCCACGTCGATGCTGAACTCCGACGGGTCACCGCCGACTTCGTTGAGCGAGGTGAGGCGGCTGTAACGATAGAAGGCGGTGTCCTCCACGCCCTTCGCCATGACCATTCCGGACGTCTGCTGGAAGCGCACGGCCGCGGGGTGGGCGCTGTCACGCAGCATCGGGAGGAGGCTCGCGAGCGTCTCGGCGAGCTCGGGCCGGCGCTCGCGAGCCGCCCGCGCGGCGGTGTCGAGGTGCTCGACGCCGAACGGCAGGTACGAGCGATACACGGGGAAGCACGTGAGAAGCTCGGCGACGGCGTCGACCGTGTCAGGCGCCTCGGGCAGCAAGCGCGCGATGCGCCGGACTTCGGAATTCAGGATGCCGTCGGCGATGCGCCGCTTGCACGAGCGCACGAGCTCCGCCCACAGCTCGGCGGCGGAGCCGGCCGCGTCGTGCAAGCGTGCCTCGAGCGCGTCGAGCCGCGGTTTCCCGGCGGGATCGACGAGCACCCGGTCGACGTCGCCGAGCGCGTCGTAGCCCGTCGTGCCCGCGACGGGCCAGCTCGGCGGCAGGAGCTCGTCGCCCTCGAGGATCTTCTCGACGAGCAGATACACGCCGCCCGCGCCATCCTGAAGCTCCTGAAGGTAGCCGCCCGGATCCGCGAGGCCGTCGGGGTGGTCCACACGGAGTCCCTGCACGAGGCCGTCGTGCACCCAGCGCAGGATCTCTGCGTGGGATTTCTCGAACACCCACGGCTCTTCCACGCGGATGCCGGCGAGCGTGTTCACCGCGAAGAAGCGGCGATAGTTCAGCTCGGTGTCAGCGCGGCGCCACGAGACGAGCTCGTAGTGCTGGGCGTCGTGCACCTCGCGCGGCGTCGCGCCGTCCGGCGCCGTGCCCGGCGCGATGGGGTAGCGGTTGTCGTAGTAGCAGAGGCGCCCGTCGGTGACCGTGAGCGCGTCGAGCTCGGCGTCGCCGTCACCGAGAACGGGGATGCGGATCTTGCCGCCGCCCGCCGCCCAGTCGACGTCGAACGCGTCGGCGAAGCGCGAGTCCTGCCCGTGCGTCAGGAGATCCCACCACCACGCGTTCGCTTCGGGCGTCGCCACGCCCATGTGATTGGGGACGATGTCGACGAGGAGGCCGCGCCCAGCGGCATCCGCTGTGCTCGCGAGCCGCGACAGCGCTTCAGGTCCGCCCCTGGCGGGGTCGAGGCGGCTCGGGTCGACGACATCGTAGCCGTGGTCGGAACCGGCTTCTGCCTCGAGGAGCGGCGACAGGTACAGCCAGTCCGCGCCGAGACGCGCGATGTAGTCGGTGACCTCGCCGGCGGCATCCAGGTCGAAACCCTTGCGGACCTGCAGCCGGTAGGTCGAGCGGGGTGTCCTCATGGCTGCTCCTCCGCGTCGGCGTCCTCGACTGCCGCGCCGCTGAGCGCCGCGAGTGAAGCAGACACCGACAGGTCCGGCTCGGCTTCCGGCCCCTCATAGGCTCGAAGGACCATGAGCGAACGGGCAGCGAGCGTCTGAACGGAGCCGGGAAGCCGCGGAATCGCATCCGCTCGCTCGCCGGCCGTGTCGATGACGACCTCCCACTGCTCGGCGTATTCGGCGGGCGGGAGCGTGAAGTCGACATCGTCGGCGTCGGCGTTGAAGCAGAGCAGGAAGTTGACGTCGACGACAGCGCGTCCGCGTGAGTCGCGCTCGCGGATGCCGTGCCCGTTGTAGAAGACGCCGATCGTCCGAGCGAGATCGGCATCCCAGTCTTCCGGCTGCATCTCCTCGCCGCTCGGCGACAGCCACATGACGTCGGAAAGCGGCTCGTCTTCTCCACGGCGAACCGGGTGCCCGTCGAGGAAGCGGCTGCGCCGGAACACCGGGTGCTCGGAGCGCAGGCGGATGAGCGCCGACGTGAACTCGATGAGGGGTTCGTCGGCGGCATCCCAGTGCACCCAGCTCAGCTCGTTGTCTTGCGCGTAACCGTTGTTATTGCCGTGTTGGGTGCGACCCAGCTCGTCACCGTGGGAGAGCATCGGCACGCCCTGCGAGAGCAGCAGGGTGGCGAGGAAGTTGCGCTGTTGGCGAGCGCGCAGTCGCAGAACGTCCGGGTCGTCTGTGTCGCCCTCCGCCCCTGAATTCCACGAACGGTTATGCGACTCGCCGTCGTTGCCGTCTTCGCCGTTCGCCTCGTTGTGCTTCTCGTTGTACGACACGAGGTCGCGCAGGGTGAATCCGTCGTGGGCGGTGACGAAGTTGACGGATGCCACGGGGCGGCGCCCCGAGTGCTCGTACAGGTCGGACGAGCCCGTGATCCGAGACGCGAACTCGCCAAGCGTCGACGGCTCCCCGCGCCAGAAGTCGCGGACGGTGTCGCGGTACTTCCCGTTCCATTCGGTCCACTGCGGCGGGAAGTTGCCCACCTGGTAGCCGCCGGGGCCGACATCCCACGGCTCGGCGATGAGCTTCACCTGCGACACCACCGGGTCCTGCTGAACGAGCTCGAAGAAGGTGGACAGCCGGTCGACGTCGTAGAGTCCGCGCGCGAGGGCTGAGGCGAGGTCGAAGCGGAAGCCGTCGACGTGCATCTCGGTCACCCAGTACCGCAGCGAGTCCATGATGAGCTGCAGCACGTGCGGGTGCTGCACGTTGAGCGTGTTTCCCGTGCCGGTGTAGTCGGTGTAGTAGCGCTTGTCGTCTTGCTCGAGGCGGTAGTACGCCTCATTGTCGATGCCTTTGAACGACAGCGTGGGGCCGAGGTGGTTGCCCTCTGCCGTGTGGTTGTACACGACGTCGAGGATCACTTCGATGCCCGCCTCGTGCAGCGTGCGCACCATGCTCTTGAACTCCTGCACCTGCTGGCCCGTGTCGCCGGTCGCCGAGTAGGAGCCGTGCGGGGCGAAGTAGCCGATGGTGTTGTAACCCCAGTAGTTGCGAAGGCCCCGGTCGAGAAGCGTCGAATCCTGAATGAACTGGTGCACGGGCATGAGCTCGATCGCCGTGACGCCGAGACGATGGAGATGATCGATCGTGGCCGGGTGGGCGAGACCGGCATAGGTGCCGCGCTGCGCCTCGGGGATCTCCTCGTTCAGCTGCGTGAGGCCCTTGACGTGCGCCTCATAGATCACGCTCTGGCTGTAGGGCGTCCGCGGATGCCGGTCGCCCGCCCATTCGAAGAACGGGTTCACGACGACGCCGAGCATCGACTGCGCGGCGGAGTCCTCGTCGTTGCGCGAGTCGGGGTCGCCGAAATCGTACGAGAAGAGCGACTGTCCCCAGTCGTACGATCCGCACGTGGCCTTCGCGTACGGGTCGAGCAGCAGCTTGTTCGGGTTGGCGCGCTGACCCTCGACGGGATCGTACGTGCCGTGGACCCGGAACCCGTATCTCTGGCCGGGGAGCACGTCGGGCAGGTAACAGTGCCAGATGAACGCGTCGACGTCTCTCAGCTCGATGCGCTGTTCCGCGCCCGTCTCGTCGAACAGGCAGAGCTCGACGCGCTCCGCGGCTTCGCTGTAGAGCGCGAAGTTCGTTCCGCTGCCGTCGTACGTGGCGCCGAGCGGATACGCGTTTCCTGGCCAGGTCTCCATGCGTGTCCCTGTCTTCCGGGGGCGTCGGGGTGTCGGCCGTTCGACCGTAGTCGCCACGATAGCCGCTGCCGCCGGATCATTCCCAGCCCTTGCGCACGGATGCCGGAAGGGTCATGCGCCCATCCGGCATCCGGTCGAGAAGACAGAAACGCGTGGGGATCAGTCGGTGCCGAACTCCATCGCCGCGGAGTCGAGGGCTGCCTCGGCATCCGTGGGTTCCGATCCCTTCGAGATCGCGGCGGCCTCGCCCTCCTGCAGCTCGCCCATGAGCTTCGCCGTCTCACCCGAGACGATGCCCTGCGCCGCGTACTGCTCGAGTCGCGAACGCGAGTCGGCGATGTCGAGGTTGCGCATCGTGAGCTGGCCGATGCGGTCGGTCGGATCGAACGCCGCGTTCTCGACGCGCTCCATCGAGAGCTTGTCGGGGTGGTAGCTGAGGCGAGGGCCCTCGGTGTTCATGATGGTGTAGTCGTCGCCGCGGCGCAGGCGCAGCGTCACCGAGCCCGTGACGGCCGAGCCGACCCAGCGCACGATCGACTCGCGCAGCATGAGCGACTGCGGGTCGAGCCAGCGGCCCTCGTACATGAGTCGGCCGAGGCGGCGGCCCTCCTGGTGGTAGTTCGCGATCGTGTCCTCATTGTGGATCGCGTTGAGCAGCCGCTCGTACGTGATGTGCAGCAGCGCCATGCCCGGCGCCTCGTAGATGCCGCGGCTCTTCGCCTCGATGATGCGGTTCTCGATCTGGTCCGAAACGCCGAGACCGTGACGACCGCCGATGGCGTTCGCCTCGTGCACGAGCGCGACGGGGTCGCTGAACTCGACGCCGTTGATCGCGACGGGGCGGCCGGCCTCGAACGTGACGGTGACGTCTTCGGTCTTCACCTCGACGTCATCGCGCCACGCGGCGACGCCCATGATCGGGTCGACGATCTCGACGCCCGTGTCGAGGTGCTCGAGTCGCTTCGCCTCGTGCGTGGCGCCCCAGATGTTGGCATCCGTGCTGTACGCCTTCTCGGCCGAGTCGCGGTACGGGAAGCCGTGGGCGACGAGCCACTCGCTCATCTCCTGGCGGCCGCCGAGCTCGGCGACGAACTGCGCGTCGAGCCAGGGCTTGTACACGCGGAGCTTCGGGTTCGCGAGCAGCCCGTAGCGGTAGAAGCGCTCGATGTCGTTTCCCTTGTAGGTGGAGCCGTCGCCCCAGATGTCGACGCCGTCCTCCTTCATGGCGCGCACGAGCATCGTTCCCGTCACGGCGCGGCCGAGCGGCGTCGTGTTGAAGTACGTCTTGCCGCCGCTGCGGATGTGGAACGCGCCGCACTGCAGGGCCACAAGGCCCTCCTCGACGAGCGAGGCCTTCGCGTCGACGAGGCGCGAGATCTCGGCGCCGTACTCGGTCGCGCGGCCCGGCACCGCATCGATGTCGGGCTCGTCGTACTGCCCGATGTCCGCCGTGTACGTGCACGGAACCGCGCCGTTGTGGCGCATCCAGGCCACGGCGCAGGAGGTGTCGAGACCTCCGGAGAAGGCGATGCCGACGCGTTCGCCGACGGGGAGGCTGGTGAGGACTTTGGACATGACCTCAATCTTAAGGTCGGGGGCGGAATTCACCGAAACGGATGCCGCAGGCCGGTGCGCGGCCGGCCGTGCAGGGCCTGTGGACAACTCGCTCCTGACGATGCGCTTCGTGCCACAGTGCTGACATGGCCGCGCGACACGATCCGATTCCCGCCGAGCTCGGTTCGAGCTTCAGCATCGACCAAGCGCTCAAGAGCGGCGTCGGGCGGGGCAGACTGCGCCACCGTGACCTTCAACGGCCGTTCCACGGGGTTCGCGCGGTGCCCGAGGTGAGGCAGGAGCACTCGGACGAGTTCGCGCGGGTGCGCGCGGACTCGGTTCGGCTTGCGCGGGCGTACGCGCACCGCATGCGCGCAGGTGAGTTCTTCTGCCACGAGACGGCGGCGCGCATCTACGGTGCTCCTCTCCCCTTTGCCGACGAGGATGAGGTGCACGTCGGCGTGTTTCGCCCGCTCAACGCTTCGGTGTCGCGCGGCGTGCGCGGGCACTCGTTTGACGAGCGTCTGACCAGTGTGGTGACGTACGACGGGCTGCGCGTGGCCTCTCCGGCATCCGTCTGGGCGATGATGGGGGAGCGGCTGAGCGAGCCGGATCTCGTCGTTCTCGGTGACTTCTTCTGCCGAGTGTGGCGCGAGGAGGGCTACTACCGGATCAACCCGGGTGCGCCGCCGCTGACGACGCCAGAGAGGCTCCAGAAGGCGATGACCGCGGGGCGTCGCCGAGGAATCGCGAAGCTTCGGGCGGCTCTGCCGCTGGTTCGGCTCGATTCATGGTCGCCGCGCGAGTCGCTCACGCGTTATCACCTGCACATGGCTGGACTTCCCGAGCCTGTGCTCAATACGGACTACTACGACGACTTCGGCGGCCATCTCGGCTGCCTCGACATCTCGTACCCGCAGTACAAGGTGGGAATCGAATACCAAGGCGTCATTCACGCCGCTTCCTACGCGCGCGATGTCGAGCGCATCGAGCGACTTCGCGCGAACGGATGGATCATCATCCAAGTCACCGCGCGATTGCTTGCCGACCCCGACGAACTCGTTCGTCGCGCGCGTGCGGCACTCGTGCGGCGGGGCTGGGCGGGAGAGGCCTGACCGACCCGGGCGGCGCCGATTCGTTCGTGGCAAAGGACCCACTCGCGGTGCCAAACGCGCACTTTGCCAGGAACCAACGAGCGTTCGCGGGCGGAATTCACCGAAACGGATGCCGCTGGCCGGCGCGCGGGCGTCCCGGCGCGGTCTGCCGCCCCTTGTTACGATGAGGTGTGACCGAAAACAATCTGCTTGGAGTTCCAGAGACGCATCTCCCCGCAGAGCCTGAGGTTGACGCGGCTCTCGAGAATGCGGCATCCGTCGACGACATCGCGAAGGTCGTGAGGGCTCATCCAGCGTCGCCGCTTGCCTGGGCGGTGTACGCTGAGCGGATTCTGCACCCTGCGCACCCGCTTGAGGGCTACGCCGCCGCACGCGTCGCCTACCACCGCGGCCTCGACGCGCTGCGCAAGGCCGGCTGGCGCGGCCAGGGCCCCATCCCGTGGTCGCACGAGCCCAACCGGGGCGTGCTTCGCGCCCTCTACGCGCTGCGCAAGGCGGCCGACCTGATCGGCGAGACGGACGAAGTCGCCCGCCTCGACCAGTTTCTTCGCGACGCCGACGACACGGCGGCCGCGCGCATCGAACTCCTCGGCACCGAGCGGGAGCCCGCCCCGTCGACCGAGGCATTCGTGATTCGCGGCGAAGACTGACCGCGAAGTCGCCAACCCCAGGAGAGAGGCATCCGCTATGCCAGGAATCGTGATCGTCGGCGCCCAGTGGGGCGATGAGGGCAAGGGCAAGGCCACAGACCTGCTCGGCTCCCGCATCGACTACGTCGTCAAGTTCAACGGCGGAAACAACGCCGGACACACGGTCGTCGTCGGAAACGAGAAGTACGCGCTGCACCTCCTCCCCTCCGGCATCCTCACCGAAGGCGTCACGCCGGTCATCGGCAACGGAGTCGTCATCGACCTCGAGGTGCTCTTCCACGAGCTCGAGGCGCTCTCGGCGCGCGGCGTGGACGTGTCGAAGCTGCGCATCAGCGCGAACGCGCACATCATCACGCAGTACCACCGCACGCTCGACAAGGTCACGGAGCGGTTCCTGGGCAAGCGACAGATCGGCACGACGGGACGCGGCATCGGCCCGGCCTACGCCGACAAGATCAACCGTGTCGGCATCCGCGTGCAGGACCTGTTCGACGAGAACATCCTCCGGCAGAAGATCGAGGGCGCGCTCGAGACCAAGAACCACATGCTGGTGAAGATCTACAACCGGCGGGCGATCGCCGCCGAGGAGATTCTCGAAGAGCTCCTGTCGTACGTCGACCGGCTGCGTCCCATGGTCACCGACACGGCGCTTGAACTGCACGAGGCCCTCGAGGACGGCAAGATCGTGCTGTTCGAGGGCGGGCAGGCGACGATGCTCGACGTCGACCACGGCACCTACCCGTTCGTGACGTCCTCGAACGCGACGTCCGGAGGAGCGGCGACGGGAAGCGGTGTGGCGCCCAACCGGATCGACCGCGTCATCGCCATCGTCAAGGCATACACCACCCGCGTCGGAGCCGGACCGTTCCCGACCGAGCTGTTCGACGAGAGCGGCGACTACTTGCGCAAGAAGGGCTTCGAGTTCGGAACCACGACCGGCCGGCCCCGCCGTGTCGGCTGGTACGACGCCCCCATCGCGCGCTATGCGGCACGCATCAACGGCGTCACGGACTTCGTGCTCACGAAGCTCGACATTCTCGACGACCTCGAGACGATACCCGTGTGCGTCGCGTACGAGGTCGACGGGAAGCGCTATGACGAGATCCCCGTGAACCAGACCGACTTCCACCACGCGAAGCCGATCTACGAGGAGTTCCCGGGCTGGCAGCAGGACATCAGCGGATGCCGCAGCTTCGAGGAGCTGCCGAAGAACGCGCAGGACTACGTGCTCGCGCTCGAGAAGATGTCGGGCTCGCGCATCTCCGCGATCGGCGTCGGCCCCGGCCGGGACGCGATCGTCGTGCGCCACGACCTGATCGACTGAGTCGAGCGGAGGCGCCGGACGCCTCCTCTGGCACGCGCCGGCAGCGTCACGCAACCCCGGACGGCATCCCTCGATATCGTCCGCGTTGTGCGTAAGACTGGATGCATGCCGCAGAACATCGAGGACTACGCACTCATCAGCGACTGCCACACGGCAGCTCTCATCGGCACGAACGGCAGCATCGACTGGCTCTGCCTGCCGCGATACGACTCTGAATCGGTGTTCGGCGCTCTGCTCGGCGACAAGGATCACGGCCGGTGGAAGCTCGCCCCCGACGACCCCGGCGCGGTGTGCACGCGCCGCTACGACGGCGACACCTTCATCCTCGTGACGCGCTGGAAGACGCACAACGGCGAAGTCGAAGTCACCGAGTTCATGCCGCACGGCGACGGTCGGGCGGACCTCGTGCGCCGTGTTCGCGGTCTGCAGGGGTCGGTCACGATGGAGGTCGACCTCCGCTTCCGCTTCGGGTACGCCACGGCGATGCCGTGGGTGCGTCAGCTGCGCGACGGCGACGCCCCAGGAATCATCGCAGTCGCAGGACCTGACGCCGTCGCCCTGCGCGGCCTCGAGATCAAGGCGTCGAACCACAGCCACCGCGGTGAGTTCACCGTGAGCGAGGGCGACATCGTCGACATCACGATGACGTGGTTTCCGTCGCACCGCTCGATACCGCCGATGCCCGACGTGGACAAGGGCTTCAAGAAGACGCACGACTGGTGGACGAACTGGGCGTCGAAGGTGCAGCACGAAGGCCCGTACTACGACGAAGTCATCCGCTCGCTTCTCGTCTTGCGTGCGCTCACCCACGAGGAGACCGGCGGCATCGTGGCCGCTGCCACGACCTCGCTGCCCGAGCAGTTCGGCGGCGAGCGCAACTGGGACTACCGCTTCGTCTGGCTGCGTGACGCTGCTCTCACGCTCGAGTCGCTGCTCCTGCACAGCTACACGAGCGAGGCCGCGAACTGGCGGGCGTGGCTTCTGCGCGCCATCGCCGGTGACCCGGCCGACGTGCAGATCATGTACGGTCTCGCGGGGGAGCGGAACCTGGCCGAACGCGACATCGAGTCGCTGCCCGGCTACCGCGGGGCGAGCCCCGTGCGCGTCGGCAACGCGGCCGTCGACCAGTTCCAGGCCGACGTCATCGGCGAGGTCATGGTCGCACTCGACAAGGCGCGCAAGGCCGGTCTCGACGAGACCGACTTCTCATGGCCCCTGCAGCGCGCGCTCGTCGGGTTCGTCTGCGACACCTGGGATCGCCCCGACCAGGGGATCTGGGAGATCCGAGGTCCCGCCCGCTACTTCACGCAGGGCCGGGTCATGGTGTGGGCCGCGCTCGATCGCGCGATCAGCGCCGTGCGCGACGACGGACTCGACGGCCCCGTCGAGGACTGGGAGAAGTTGCGCGACAAGATCCGCGAAGAGATTGAGGAGAAGGGCTTCGACAAGAAGCTCGGCTCCTATACGCAGTACTACGGGTCGGGAACGACGGATGCCTCCCTCCTGGTGCTTCCGCAAGTCGGGTACTGCGACTACGACGACCCGAGAATGCTCTCGACGGTCGCGGCGATCGAGAAGGAGCTCCTCGTCGACGGGCTGCTGCTGCGCTATCGGACCGAGGAGAACGTCGACGGCCTTCCACCAGGGGAGAACCCGTTCCTCGCGTGCTCGTTCTGGCTCGTCGAGCAGTACGCGCACAGCAACCGGCTCGACGAGGCGCGAAAGCTCATGGACCGCCTCGTAAGCTACTGCTCCGAGACGGGACTGCTCTCGGAGGAGGTCGACCCGCGAACCGGCCACCACGTCGGGAACACGCCGCAGGCGTTCTCGCACCTGACACTCTTGCGCGCCGCGGATGCGATCACCCGCGCAGAGAAGAAGCTCAAGGGCGAGGAACCGCAACAGGGCGAAGACACGGGCGGGCGCAAGGACCACGGGAAGAACGTCAATCCCCTCGAGGAGAAGTCTCAGGACTACGGCGACTCCGGCGGCCCGCAGACCGACTCCGACCTGGGCGACCGGCCGAGCGGCCAAAAGCACGACGACACGGGCCAGACGGAGGCGCCGAGCGAGCAGGGCGAGACGCCGAAATCGGACAAGCCGACCCCGAGCGGTCAGGGCGGCGCGAAGAAGGAGCAGGCAGAGACCTCGAGCGAGCGCCGTCGGTGACCACTCAGCGGACAGCCGCGCGGTGAGCGGTCGCACCAGGTGGCCGCGGATCTTCGTGCCGGCGGCATCCGTTCTCATCGTCCTCGTCGTGTACGCGTGCCTCGTCGTGACCGGCGTGCTCTGGCCGAACCGTCTCTTCGCATCTGGCTACACGGTGCGCGGAGTCGACGTGTCCTCCTACCAGGGCGAGATCGACTGGCGCGTGCTCGCGTCGGAGGACCTCGACTTCGCCTACATCAAGGCCACCGAGGGCTCGAGCTACGTCGACTCGCGATTCGAGGAGAACTGGGCAGGAGCCGCGGCGAGCGGGCTGAAGATCGGCGCGTACCACTTCCTGAGCTTCGAGAGCGCGGGCATCGATCAGCTCAAGCACCTGGTCGACACCGTGCCGGTCGACGGTGACCTGCCCATCGCCGTCGACCTCGAGTTCTACGGACGATTCTTCGACGAGCACCCGACGACGTCCGCGGTTCGCGCGATCCTCGACCCGCTGCTCACGGGCATCAAGGAGCACTACGGCTACGACGCCGTCATCTACGCGACGCCCGAGGCCTATGACGAGTACGTGCGGGGCGCATACGACGAGAACCCGATCTGGATCCGCTCCGTCATCGGCCCCGCGAACCTGCCGGACGAGCGCGACTGGACGTTCTGGCAGTACTCGAATCGTGACCGTCTGCGCGGCTACCGGGGCGACGAGCCCTTCGTCGACATGAACGTCTTTGCCGGGACGGCCGCCGAGCTCAGCGGGCTCACACGACGCTGAAGCCCGCCGGCAGCTGCTCCCGGCCCGTGAGCGCCATGAGGACGCGTTCCCCCTCGCCCTTGCGCGCGGCGATCCCTGCGGCGAGCGAGGCAGCATCCTCGATGAGCTCCGGCGGGAAGTCGACGCTCTGGCCCGTGGCACGCGCGATGTCGAAGCCGTGCACGACGAGCTCGAAGACGCGCGTCTTGAGGTACTCGTCGAGCGGGATGCCCATGCCGCCGAGAGAGACCAGCCGATCGCCCGGCTGCTGCTCGAGCAGCGCCATCGCACGCGCGACGAGGCGTTCGATCGCCGCGACGGGCTCCTCACCGAGCGCGACGCCGGCGTCGATGCCGCGCTTCGCGATCGCCTCCGGGTTCGTGTATGCGAGGTAGATCTGCCCGTAGTAGTCGCCGGCGGTCGGCATGTCCACTTGCGTGGCCGGATCGAGGTCGAGGTAGTCGATGACGGTGATGATCGCGCGAGCCGTGTGACCGACGAGGGAGCGGACATCCCACACGCCGAGCGCCGGCTTCGTCCATTGGTCGTCGGGGATGCCGCTGACAAGGTCGGTGAACGCCCGGCACGCGCGGGCGTATGTATCGATGCGAGCCATGGTTCATCGTGGCACGAACCGGTGGCAGACTGAAGCCATGGCAGCAGAGCTCGCGGACTTCTGGGTCGGAACCTACACGGCGGACGGCGATGGGACGGCTACTGGCATCCTGTCTGCCCGACGCGAGGACGCCGGCACCCTGCGCCCCTCGTTCGCGCACTCCGCGAACTCCGCGTCGTGGGTGACGGTGCACCCGAGCCTCGGCCTCGTCTATGCGACTGAAGAGTTCACCGGACGGCTGCTCGTGCTTCGCCCCGACGGGACGCGACTCGACGAGCTCGGCACGCTCACGCTCGACGCCGGCGCCTGCCACCTCTCGGTCGCACCCGACGGCAGCGCTGTCATCGCCGCGTGCTACGGCTCGGGCGAAGTGTTCTGGGTGCCGTTGCGCGCCGATGGCCGATTCGCGGGCGGAGCGACGCGGGCGCCCATGCCGACCGACCCATACGGCTACTCGGGCGCCGACGACACCGGCATCGCGACCTTCGCGACGCCGAGCGGCGAGAAGCGGGAGCCGCATGCCCACCAGTCGCGGTGGCTGCCGAACGGGCTCGTTCTCACGACCGACCTCGGCTTCGACCTCGTGCGCGTCTGGCGGCCGACCGCCGCGGGACTCGCACACGTGCAGGACGTCTCCCTGCCCTACGGCGTGGGTCCGCGCCACACGGTCTGGCACGAGAGCGGCCACGTGTATCTCATCACCGAGTACTCGAGCGAAGTGTTCACGCTGCGCTTCGACGAGACGGGGGCGCTGCGCGTCATCGCCGCGATCCGCGCGACCGCCGATTCGCTGGAAGACGGCGACACGGGCGCCGAGATCGCGATCGGCGCTCGCCGAGACCGCGTGTACGTCGGCATCCGCGGCTCCAACCGCATCTCCACGCTCGACGTGCGCGGCGACGGCAGCGAACTGCGCGCGATCTCCGACGTCGACTGCGGTGGGAACTGGCCGCGCCACCACCTTCCCGACGGCGAGTTCCTGCACGTGTGCAACCAGCGATCCGGCACCATCTCGACGCTGCGGCTCGACGAGCGCACCGGCACACCCGCAGGCGTCGTCGGCACGGTCGAGACCGGAACGCCCACGTGCCTCGCGCCCGCACGCCGGGCTGTGAGTTCCTCATGACGGCGATCCTCCCCGAGCCGCGCCCGCTCATCGGCAGCCTCGTGCGCCTCGACCCGCTCGAGGCGGCCGACGCGGCCGAGCTCTTCGACGCGATCGTGCGGCCCGACGTGTACGAGTTCGGCTACGGCGGCGGGGTCGCGGCGATGCCCGCCGACGCGGCGGCGTTCGAGAGCAGCCTGCCGCAGCGATTCCCATTCGCGACCGGCATCCCCTTCACCGTCCGCATCGCCGCCGGTCCGCTCGAAGACCACGTCCTCGGCACCACGTCGCTCGGCGACCTCGACACCGTCAACCGCGGAGCGCACATCGGCTGGACGGCCTACCACCCCGCCGCGTGGGGAACGGGCGTCAACGCCGAGTGCAAGCTCCTGCTGCTCGACCTCGCATTCGGCTCGGGATTCGAGCGAGTGAAGATCCAGACGGATGCCGTCAACGCGCGCTCGCGCGCGGCCATCGCGAAACTCGGCGCGTCGTTCGAAGGCGTGCTGCGCCATCACCGACTCCGCGCCGACGGCACGTGGCGCGACACGGCGGTGTACTCGATCCTCGCGGAGGAGTGGCCCGCGCTGCGGGAACCGCTCCGCGCCCGCGTCGACGCGATCCCCGCGCCGCTCATCATCCGGTAGTGCGCTCGACGAGCGCGCTCGTCACTCCCTCGGGATGACCGGGATCTCGAGGGAGCACGGTTGGCCTGCCCGCCAGCTGAGGGTGGCCGTGCCGGAGGTGCTGGGTCGGTAGTGGGTGGGGAAGTGTCCGAAGAAGGGGTTGCGCGGTTGCGGGTATCGGCCGGCGATCAGGAGGCGGAGGCTCGAGCCGGACTCGAAGAGCGTCGCTGAGGAGCTGAGCGGTATGCGCACTTCGACCTCCACGCCGTCGCGCATCGGCTCAAGGGTTTGGAACGTGTGCTCGGGCTGGTGCGGTGTGCTGAGCTCGGCGTCGAGTTCGCGCAGCGCGAGGCGAAGGCGCCCCTGCGCGACGCTGTCGCGGCCATAGCCATACGAACCTTCGAACGGAACGCGCCTGCCGTGCGACCATTTCTCGACGGCGACGAAGAGCCGCGGATCCTTGGCGCCGGTCGTCGCGACGTTCAGTCGAAGCGTCATAGGGCCGCTGAGCTCCGCGTCCTCGCGGAACCGGTACTCGAACGCGGCGGCCTCGCGTCGCAGGTCGAAAGTGACATTGCCGGCCGGAGGCTCGGTCTCGATGAGCGCGCCTCCGGCGGCGAGGTGAAGCTGCCGCCACGCGGTGCGCGCGAGCGGCCACTCCTGTTCGTCGCGGACTTCGACGACGTGATCGAGGCGATCGCGGATCTCCAGCCGCAGCCGGGGCAGACGAGCGGACTCCGCGTCGCGCACATGACGGTCGAAGAACGCCAGCTGGTGCGCTCGTGCTTCCGCGCCGTAGAACGTTGCCCACTTGGCTCCCCGATGCGTGAAGGCGTACCGGTCCGCCGAGGCGACGCGCTGGAACGCACGCATCGATCCGACGCTGTGCAGGTTGTTATCCGAGAAGCTCGTGCACACGAGCATCGGGACAGTGATCTTCGACAAGTCCGGTGTGAACGCCTCCCACCACTCGTCCCGCAGCGGATGCAGGCGACGTTCCGCCGCGAGGTTCGTCTTCAGCCGAGCCACCCGGCGGCTGAGGAACAGCCAGACGCGCGCGAATCCGTCCTCGACGACGCCCCCGGGCGTAAAGAAGTCGCGGTAGCCGTCGGTGAATCCCTCCCACGGGCAGATCGCCTTGAGCGCTGGCGGGCTGAGCGCGGCGACTTTGTACTGCGAGATCGCGAGGTATGACACGCCGAGCATGCCGATCCGGCCGTTCGACCACGGCTGCTGCGCCGCCCACGCGATGACCTGGCTGATGTCGTCCGCTTCCTGGTCGGAGAACAGCTCCCCGCGGCCCTCGGAATGACCGCCGCCGCGTGTGTCCAGATTGATGACCGCGTAGCCACGCTGGGCCCACCACACAGGATCGGGCGCCTCCCAGCTGGTCTGATCCGAGATCCGCAGCGCCTCCGGCTGGTTCATGATGCGGAACTGCGGGTTGAGCGACCATCGGCCGCGCTTGAGCCTCGGCACCGCGTCCTTGCCGTAGGGGTGCGCCGAGAGAAGCGCAGGGAGCGGGCCGTCGACGCCCGCGGGGCGAAAGAGGTTCAGTCGAAGGGTGACGCCGTCGCGCATCGTCACGGCCACGTCTTCCTGCTTCGTGACGTCGGCCGGCATCGGATACACCGTGACGGGCGGACGGAGAGCCGCCGCCACGCGCCGGCGAGCATAAGCGGTCCGCCCGGGGCGCTTCCACGGTCTGTCCACTGTCGTGTTCATCAGGGCTCGACTCCGTTCCCGATGAAAGAGATCCTCGTTGTCATCACCGGTCGTGTCAATCGGAGTGCCGCCGCGCTCGCCGCGGGCCCGCTCCGCTCATCATCCGGTAGCGCGACTCCGCAGAAGGATGAGACGAGCGGATGACGCTCGTCACCCGCTCGCCCGATGTGCCGGCGCTCCCGCCCGACGATGCTGGAGGCATGAACGTCCAGAACCCCTTACCGTCACCGCAGCAGGCCGTGCTCGCCGCCACCGGCCTCGTCAAGACCTACGGCACCGCCCACGCCCTCGACGGCGTCAGCCTCGCCGTCCAGCCGGGTGAGTCTCTCGCCATCATGGGCGCCTCAGGCTCCGGAAAGACGACGCTCCTGCACGTGCTCGCCGGCATCACGGCGCCCGACGGCGGCACCGTGTCCTTCCAGACCATCGCCGGCCCGGTGCGCGTCACCGACCTGAACGAGTCCGGCCGCTCCCGCCTGCGACGCGAGTCGTTCGGCTTCGTCTTCCAGCAAGGCCTTCTCATCCCCGAGCTCACGGCCGTCGAGAACGTCGCGCTTCCGCTCATGCTCGCGGGCTACCCGCGCCGTGAGGCGGAGGGCCGCGCCGTGCACTGGCTGCACGCGCTCGGCCTCGCCGGCCTCGAAGCCCGCCGCATCGGCGAGCTCTCCGGTGGCCAGGCGCAACGCGTCGCCATCGCTCGCGCGCAGGTCACGGGCGCGACGGTCATCTTCGCCGACGAGCCCACGGGGGCTCTCGACTCCGCCACGAGCGAGGACGTCATGGGCGCACTTCTCGACTCGACGGTCGGCCAAGGGCACACGCTCATCGTCGTGACGCACGACGAATCGGTCGCCGCCCGCTGCTCGCGCACCGTGCGAATGCGCGACGGCAAGCTCGAGACGACGGATGCCGCCGCGCCGCGCGCCGCAGGCGCCGAGTTCCTTGGCGCGGGCTGGCAGCAGGAAGCGACCGGAGCATGAGCGCCACGACGCTTCCCGCGTTCCGCGGCCGGCCCACTCCCGTGCTCCGACTGACGTGGCTGCTCGCCCGGCCGAGCGCGCAGAGCACCGCGACGATCGCGCTGCCGGCCATCGCCTTCGCCGTCACGACGGCCCTTCTTCTCACGGTCGTCGGCGGCACGCTCATGTTCTGGCGCTGGACGAGCGCCGAGGCCGGTCTCTACCAGATGCTCAGCGTCATCGCGCTCGCGCTCCTCGTCGTTCCGCTCGCCGCGCTCGGCGGCGCCGCAGCCCGGCTCTCCGCCCGTCGCCGTGACGACCGGCTCGCGACGCTGCGGCTGCTCGGCGCGACGCCGGGCGCCGTCATGCGCATGACCGTTCTCGAGTCGACGGCCGTCGCCGTGGTCGGCGCGCTCGCGGGGGTCGTTCTGTACCTCGTGACGATGCCGCTCCTCGGCCTCATCCCGTTCGGCGGGCAGCCGATCGGGCCCGCCGGCGTGTGGGTCGGGGCGCCCGTGCTCGCCGCTGTCGTCGCGGGCGTCGCGCTCATCGCCGCGGCAAGCTCCGCGATCGGCCTTCGCCAGGTGACGATCTCGCCGCTCGGCGTCCGCACCCGGCAGCAGCCGCAGCGCGTGCACTGGCTGCGGGTCGTCATCGGCGTCGCCGTCATCATCGCCGCGTTCACCGCGCTCAACGTTCTCGACGCGTTCGGCGGCTGGGGCGCCGCGATCGTCGTTCTCGGCACGGCGTTCGGCGCGGGCGTCGGCATCCTCAACCTCATAGGCCCGTGGGCCGTCCGCCTGCTCGGCCGCGTGCAGCTGCGCCGTGCGACGACCGCGCCGAAGCTGCTCGCCGCGCGCGGCATCCTCGAGAACCCGATGGCGGCGTGGCGTCAGGTCGCGGGCGTCGCGATGACGAGCTTCGTCGCCGTCGTCGGCGGCACGGGCATCTCGTTCGCCGCGGCCGGCTCGGTGGGCGCCTCTCCGGCCGACGCTGCGCTCATCGCCGATGTGCGCACCGGCATCCTCATCACGCTTGTCGCGTCGTTCCTCATGGTCGCGTGCTCGGCGGGCGTCAACCAGGCCTCGGAGATCCTCGACCGCCGCGACCTGTGGGTGAGCCTTGACCGGCTCGGCATGCCGCGCTCCATGATGGAGGCGGCTCGTCGTCGCCAGACCATGGTGCCGCTCACGTTCGTGACCCTCGCCTCCGCGGTCGTCGGCGGCATCCTCGTCTTCCCGCTCGTCGGACTCGCGATGATCTTCGCGCCCGTCTCGGTGCTCGTCATCGTCCTGTGCTTCGCCGCCGGCTTCGCGCTTGTCGCGGCCGCGCTCTTCGCCACGCGCGCCGTGCTCGGCCGCGTGCTCGCGCAGCCCGAACGCGCATGACCGTTATTCTGGGTGCATGCCCGATACCGACGCGACCGCCGAACTCCTCCGTCTGCGCAAGAGCATCGACAACATCGACGCGGCGCTCATCCACCTTCTGGCGGAGCGCTTCAAGTGCACGCAAGAGGTCGGCGCGCTGAAGGCCGAGCACGGGCTGCCCGCCTCGGACCCGTCGCGCGAGGCGCGGCAGATCGCCCGCTTGCGCGAACTCGCCACCGACTCCGAGCTCGACCCCGAGTTCGCCGAGAAGTGGTTCACGTTCGTCGTGGCCGAGGTCATCCACCACCACACGCGCATCGCCCGGGGTGAGTGAGATGTGGGCGCCGCCGCCGCAGCACGGGCACACGATCGTGGTCACGGGCGCGAACGCGGGGCTCGGCTTCTGGACGACCCTGCGACTCGCGCAGGCGGGAGCCCGGGTGGTCATGGCCTGCCGGAACGAGCAGAGAGCGGATGCCGCCGCGCGGGCGATCCGCGCTCGCGTGCCCGCCGCGGCCCTCGAGTTCGTGAGTCTCGACACGTCCGACCTCGGCTCCGTCGCCGCGGCGGCCGCGCAGCTCAACAGCCTCGAGCGCATCGACGTCCTCATCGAGAACGCGGGCATCGTGCACGTTCCGCTGCGGCGGCAGGAGAGCGTCGATGGCCTCGAGCTCGTCGCCGCGACGAACTTCTTCGGGCACTTCGCCCTCACGGCCGGCGTCCTCCCAACGCTTGAGCGCACACCTGGCTCGCGTATCGTCACCCTCGGCAGCGCGTCCACGCGCATGATCCGGCCGCACCTCGACGACCTGCAGTCGCGGCGCTACCGCCCGTTCCACGCCTACGCCCAGTCGAAGATCATGCTGCAGTCCTTCGGCTTCGAGCTCGATCGCCGGCTGCGCTCCGCCGGCAGCGGGGTGCGCTCGCTCTCCGCGCATCCCGGGTATGCGATCTCGGGCCGCACCCCACGGGTGCCCGGTGTGAACGAGCCGCGCCGGTTCAAGCGCTTCCGCGACGCGCTGCAGGCGCCGGTCGCTCAGGGGAAGGACCGCGGGGCACTCCCCATCGTGCGGGCCGCGACCGACCCAGCTGCGTTCGAGAACGACGGTCCGGTCTACTACGGCCCCCGGTGGATGCTCAAGGGCGACGCCGAGCGCGAGACCCCGGCCGCCGTCACGACGCGGCGCGATGTCGCCGAGCTGATCTGGGCCGAGGCCGAGCGCGCCACGGGAGTCTCGCTCCTACCGTGACGCGCTCGCCGCTTACGCGGGGGAGGCCGCGAGCCGCCGTGCCGACACGGTGCGTCGCAGTGCGATGCTGAGCGTCGTGACCGCGAGAGAACCGAGCAGCCACACGGCGAGACCCACGATCGCCGCAGCGAGTCCGCTCGTGTCGAGAATCGCAGACTCGAGCGCGAGCTTCGCGGGCCTCACGGGCAGCAGCGCGAACACGGAATCGAGCACACCGGGAACGGTCGAGACGATTCCCGTCGCGAGCGCGACCAGCGCGACGAGCATCGACACGAACCGTCCGGTCCCGCCGAGCACAGCCACGAGGGTCTGGTTCACCGCCGCGAACGCGGCGCCGATGAGCATCGCGATAGCCGCGACGCCGAGCCACTGTCCGGCGCTGTAGCCTTGCGCGATGCCGAGCACGATCGACACGAGCGCGCCCTGCACGACGCCGAGAACGAGACCGGGCGCCGCCGCACGCACCGCGAGCGAGAGCGGGGAGCGCGTGGAGCCGAGCGTGCGCGTCGGCACGGCGCGGAGCATGAAGAACGTCGCGAGGGCGCCGAGCCACAGTGCGATCACCGCGAACAGCGGAAGACCGCCGGTTCCGATGTCGAGCGCCGCGTCGCCCTCGTCGCTCGTGCTGACCGGCTGGGCGACGACGTCGGCGAGGGACTCGCGATCCGACTTCGAGTAGTTCGGGATCTGGTCGACAGCGGTGGAGAGCCCGTCGGCGAGCTGCTGCGCGCCGTCGTTCACTCCGTCCGTGCCGTCGGCGAGCTGGCCGAGCGCGTCGCTGAGCGAGGTCACGCCGTCGGTGTAGGTGCCAACGCCGGTCGCGTATTGCTGCGCACCGGTCGAGAGCTGGCTCGCGCCCGAGGAGAGCTGGCCCGCCCCGCCGGCGAGCTGTGACGCCCCGCCGGACAGCTGCGACACGCCGTCGGCGACACCCGCAGCGCCGTCTGCGAGATCGCTCGCCCCCGACTGTGAGGCTCCGGCGCCCGCGGCGAGCTGCGAGATGCCGCTCGAGAGCGCGGGCATGCCGTCGGCAAGCTTCTGCGTCCCGTCGGCGACGGAGGCCGCGGCACCGGCGACTGCCGTGATGTCGGCAACCCCGTCGCCGTCCTTGTCGCCCGTCGCCATCGCCGTCACTGCGCCGGCGAGTTGCTGGCACATCGTCTGGTCGCCCGCTGTGCACGCTTGCGCGAGGGGTGCGAGGGTTCCGCTGATCGTCGAGGTGACGCCCGTGACCCCGGTCGACACGCCCTTCGCGCCGTCGGCGAGTTGCTGCGTCTGGGCCGGCAGGCCCGCGGTCTTGTCCTTCAGGCCGTTCAGTCCGTCGACGAGGCTCTGCAGTCCCGCGGCGAGCTTCGAGGCCCCACCCGAGAGCTGGCCTGCGCCGTCGGCGGCCTTGGTCGCGCCGTCGGAGAGATCGCGTGCGCCGCCCGCGACGCCGCTCGCGCCGTCGGCGATGCCGGACGCGCCGTCGGCGAGGTCCTGTGCGCCGGAGCCGAGCTGGGCGCCGGAGCCCGCGAGCTGGTTCGCGCCGTCTGCGGCTTGCGCGGTTCCGTCGGCGAGCTGCGCGGTTCCGTCGGCGAGCTTCGCCGCGCCGTCCGCCGCGTCGCCGAGCTGGTCGTGCAGCGTGTTGAAGCCGAGGTATACGTTGTCGAGGTAGGTCGTCGTGAGCGACTTGCCCATGACGTCCGCGGCGGTCGTCGTTACGGCCTGGCTGATGGCGCCGTCGATGAGTCGGCCCGCGTCGCTCGTCGTCACGTCGATGAGCGCCTGCTCGGCGTCCTTCGGGTCGCCGGAGAACGACGTGGCCGCCTTCGAGAAGTTCTCGGGAATCGTCACGACCGCGGCGTAGGTGCCGTCGTCGAGGCCGGACGCCGCGTCAGCGGCATCCGTCACGACCCACGTGTAGTTCGTGACCGCGCTCGTGTCGTCCGCCGTGTCGGAGTCGTCACTCGTGCTGTCGCCGCCGGAGACGAGTCCCGCGCCGAGCTGCCGGCCGAGCGGGACGGTCTGCCCGTTGACGGTGACGGGCTCGTCGTTGTTGACGATGGCGGCCTTGACGGAGTCGAGGCGGTCGGTGGGGTTCCACAGCGCCCAGACCAGGAGCCCGGCCACGACGAGCGGGACGAGGAGCAGGCCGACGAGGGTGAGCGGGCTCACGCGTCGGCGCGAGTCGATGCGTTCGATGAACGGGATTCTCATGCGGAGACCTCCGAGAGGAGCAGGGTCTTTGTGTCGCCGGCGAACGTCTCGTCGTCCAGCGGGGTGAGATCGCGGGCGGCGACGAGGTTCGTGCAGCCGATCAGGATGGCGGGGCGCCCGCTCGAGGTGGCGACCTCATCGAGGAGCGTGCCGAGCCCGGCGCGGTCGGCGGGGTTCGCGACGTGGTCGACACCGTCGATCGCGAGCAGCTGCGGGCGCTCCGCGAGCGCGGCGCGCACGTCGTCGACGGGGTTCACGGATGCCGCGAGCGAGACGTAGCCCGTGCGGCGGCGCACGGCGGGGCCGCGCGAGGGCAGCACGAGGCCGAGCACCTTGATCGTGCCGGTCGCTTGCGGGACGCGACCGGTCAGGGCCATGAGAGCGGCCGTGACGGCGCGGGCGCTGTCGGCGACGAGCGCGTGCGTGGTCGCCGGGGCGACGCGCAGCGATGTGGGCCGCAGAATCGTCTCGCTGCCCGCCGTGACGCTCATGTCGTCGGCGGCGACGGCGAAGTCGGCGTCGGGTGCGGGCCACTCGGCGAGCTGGAGCTCGTGCTCGAGAGCCTCGCCCTCGACGTCGAACGAGGGCAGTGCGCGGTCGAGCCAGCGCGGCATCCACCACGCCTTGTCGCCGAGGAGGGCGAGCACGGCCGGCACGAGCGTCATGCGCACGAGGAACGCATCGACGAAGACGCCGACGGCGAGGCCGACGGCGATCGGCTTGATGTTCACATCCTCCATCGGGATGAACGCCGCGAACACGCTGATCATGATGACGGCGGCGGCGGTGACGACCTTGGCGGAGGAGACGAAGCCCGTCTCGACGGCGCGGCGCGCGTTCTTGCCGTGCACGTAGTCCTCGCGGATGCGGGAGACGAGGAAGACTTCGTAGTCCATCGCGAGGCCGAACAGCACCCCCATGAGGATGATCGGCAGGAAGCTGATCACGGGTCCTGTGCGGGCGACGCCGATGGCGTCGGCGAGCACGCCGTCGCCGAACACGAGAGTGACGGCGCCGAACGACGCGCCGACGGAGAGCAGGTAGCCGAGCGTCGCCTTGATCGGTACGGCGATCGAGCGGAACACCATCGTCAGCAGCACGAGGGAGAGACCGACGACGAGGATGCCGAACGGCAGCAGCGCCTGACCGAGCTTCGTCGACACGTCGATGCCGACGGCGGTGAAGCCCGTGACGGAGAGGTCGACGTCGTACTCGTCGAGGAAGTGGTCGTGCAGCGCGCGGATGTCGTGCACGAGCTGCTTCGTCTGGTCGGAGTCGGGGCCGTGCTCGGGCACGACCTGGATGATGCCCGTGTCGGCCGAGCGGTTCGGGGTCGCGAGCGGAACTGCTGCGACGCCGTCGAGCTGCGTGATCTCGTCGGCGATGTCGTCCATGAGCCCGAGGGGGTCGGTGCTCGTGATGATGGAGCCGGTGACGATGAGCATGCCGTTGTAGCCCTCGCCGAAGTGCTCGGATACGAGGTCATAGGTCTGCCGTGCCGAGTTGTCTTCGGGCAGACCGCCCGCGTCGGGCAGGGCGAGCCGCAGGCCGAGGGCGGGCACCGAGGCCACGCCGAGCACGGCGATGACGGCCGTGATCGTGACGATCGGGTGCTTGGTGACAGCGCGAACCCAGCCGAGGAAGAAGCGGTTCTGCGCGGGAGCGGCATCCGTCGTGCCCTTTGCCGCCTTCGCGCGCTTGGCCTTGGGGCGCAGCCGTTCGCCGCTGAACGCCAGCAGCGCGGGAAGCAGCGTGAGGGAGACGAGAACGGCGATGCCGACGCCGAGTGCGGCGGCGACGCCCATCACGGTGAGGAAGGGGATGCCCGCGACACTGAGCCCGAGCAGAGCGATGACGACGGTGAGGCCGGCGAAGACGACGGCGGAGCCCGCCGTCGCGACCGAGCGGGCGATGGACTCGGGCACGCTCAGCCCGTCGCGCAGCTGGTCGCGGTGCCTCGAGATGATGAACAGCGCATAGTCGATGCCGACCGCGAGGCCGAGCATGAGAGCGAGCATGGGCGTCGTCGAGGTGATCGAGGTCACGGCCGTCGCGGCGAAGATGAGCGCCATCGAGATGCCGACGCCGAACAGGGCGGTGAGCAGGGGCAGGCCGGCCGCGAGCAGCGAGCCGAACGTGAGGATGAGCACGGCAAGCGCCACGACGACGCCGACGCCCTCGAGAATTCCGATTGTCGGCATGTTCTGGCTGAACAGCTCCCCGCCGACCGAGACCGTCGAACCGTCGGGCAGGTTCTCGTGGAGATCGGATGCCGCGTCGCGCAGCTCCTGCTTTGTGGTGTCGCTGATCTCGAACGTGCTGCCGTCGAGCTGCACGGTGATGAGCGCGGCGGACTCGTTGTCGCTGATCGAGCCGCTGACGTCGGAGGAGTACGGGGAGACGACCTCGTCGACCTGGTCGATCTTCTTGAGGTCGTCGACGGCGTCGTCGATGGGCTGCTCGAGAGCGGCATCCGTCACCGTCTCGCCGTCGGGGGCGACGACGATGATCTGGGCGCTCGTGCCGCTGACCTCAGGGAAGGTCGTCTCGAGACTCGAGAGCGCGTTCTGCGATTCGGTGCCGGGAATCGAGATGCTGTTGTCCATGCCCTGGCCGAAGAGCAGGGCGGCCGCGCCGATGAGGGCGAGCAGGAGCACCCAGATGCCGACGACGAGGCCGCGCGCGCGATGCGCGAAGCGGCCGAGAGAGTACAGGAACGAAGACACGTTTCTCCAAGGGATTTCTCGATACAGTCATGTATCCGATACACAAATGTATTCGATACACTGGTGTATCGCCAAGCCCTTTCAGTAAGGTGTCAGAATGTCGCACACGTCGCCCGTTGAGGCCGCGAGCTCTCGCCGTCAGAAGACGCGCGAGCGCCTGCTCGACGCCGCGTACGAGGTATTCGCCGAGATCGGCGTCGACGCGGCTCCCGTCGAGCTCATCACGGAGCGAGCCGGATTCACACGGGGAGCGTTCTACTCCAACTTCGAGAGCAAGAACGAGCTGTTCGTCGCGCTCGCCGAGCGGGAGAACGCCCAGCGGCTCGCTCAACTGCAGGTCGGCCTCGACACGGTGACGCCGACGACGGGCGGGAACCTCTCGTCGATGTCGACGGCGACCCGGCTCGAGGCCGTGAGCGAACTCGTCGCCCAGTTCCTCAAGCTGCAGGGCGATGACCGGACGTGGTGCCTGATCGAAGCGGAGTTCCGCATCCAGGCGCTGCGCAACCCCGAGTTCGGCAGCTATCTCATGCAGCACCGCTCGGCCATGGAGGAGCAGCTGGCCGCCGTGGTCTCCGCGGCGCTCGCGAACTTCGGCCAGCGCTTCATCGTCGACCCCATCGTGGCGGTGCGACTGCTCATCTCGGCGTATCAGAGCACGACCGAGCGATCCGTGCTGCTCGGCTCGACGACGCCGACCGCGTCAGATCCCGATCTGCACAAGGTGATCGCGAGCATCGTCACCCTGTTCACGGAGCCGATCCCCGACTAGGCGCCTGATCAGCTGCGCTGCGCCGGCTTCTTGACGAACAGCGTCTCGGCCTGCTCGAGCTCCATGCCCTTCGTCTCGGGCACCTTCACCATGACGAACCAGAACGACAGTGCCGCGAACAGCGCGTACATGCCGTAGGTGAGCGGAAGCGACCACTCCGACATGGTCGGGAAGGTCACGGTGATGGCGAAGTTCGCGAGCCACTGCGCGGCAGCCGCCACGCCGAGAGCCTTCCCGCGGATCTTGGGCGGGAAGATCTCACCGAGAAGCACCCACACGAGCGGACCCCACGACGCGGCGAAGCCGATGACGAAGAGGTTGGCGGCCACGAGTGCGATGGGGCCCCACGCGCCGGGCAGGCTCACGTCGTCGCCCGATTTCGCGGCGAAGCTGAACGCCAGGGCCATCGTCGCGAGCGAAACGGTCATGAGCACGGAACCGCTCAAGAGGATGGGGCGGCGACCGACGCGGTCGACGAGGAAGATCGCGACGAACGTGAGCACGACGTTCGTGACCGAGGTGATCACGCTCACGAGAAGCGAGGACTCCTCGGTGAAGCCCACGGCCTTCCACAGGCTCGTCGAGTAGTAGAAGATCACGTTGATGCCGACGAACTGCTGGAATATCGACAGGATGATGCCGATCCAGACGACCGGCTGCAGGCCGAAGCGCGGGCCGCGCAGCGACGTTCGCGCGTTCTTCTCGTCCTCCGCGATCGCCTTGCTGATGTCGTTGATGTTGCGGTCGACCTCCGCCTCGATGACGAGAGTGCTGAAGATCGCGCGCGCCTCGTCCTCGCGCTTCTTCGCGAGCAGGAAGCGCGGCGATTCCGGCAGCGTGAACGACAGGATCACGTACACGACGGAGGGGATGACGCCGACGAGGAACATCCACCGCCACGCCTCGAGGCCCCACCACAGTTGCGAGCTCGCGCCGCCCGCCGTCGTGGCGAGAAGCGCGTCGCTCAGCAGGGCCGCGAAGATGCCGAGCGTGATGGCGAGCTGCTGGAACGACGCGAGCGTACCGCGAACCTGGCGCGGCGAGATCTCGGCGATGTAGGCGGGAGTGACGACGGACGCGATGCCGATTCCCAGTCCTCCGAGGATGCGCCACACCAGAAGATCCCATGGCGAGAACGTGAGCCCAGCGCCGATGGAGCTCACAAGGAACAGGATGCCGCCGATGAAGATGACCCGGAGTCGACCGTAGCGATCGGCCATGCCGCCCGCGAGATAGGCGCCGACGGCGCAGCCGAGGAGCGCGACGGCGACGATGAATCCGGTCAGGACCGGGCCGAGATCGAACGTGTGGTCGATCGAGTCGACGGCGCCGTTGATGACTGAGGAGTCGAAGCCGAAGAGGAATCCGCCGACAGCGGCGGCGATCGAGAGTCCGTAGGCCTTCTTCGTGTACGGCGTCTGCGTCGGGGAACTCGGTTCGTGCGACATGCTCGCGATCCTTTCGTCGTCTGCCGGGTGGGCTTCTTCGTCAGGGAGCGGCGATTCTGGGTCGGAATCGTCGAAACACTGCCCTCAGGCTAGACCCCGCAGGCGCGCCTGTGCGAGGACTTGCGGACGAGACGCTCGTGCAGCTATGCGTGCCGCGACGGGTTCACCGGCGTGCCGCCTGCCACTGCGAGCCCGCTGTCGTACCGTGAGGGGCATGACTCGAGTCGTCTACTACACGGCGTCGTCGCTCAACGGATTCATCGCCGACGATCGCAATTCGCTCGACTGGCTTTTCGCCGCGGAGACCGGCGATGCGCCGAGCCATGAGGAGTTCATGCGCGACATCGGCGTGATCGTCGAGGGTGCGACGACGTACGAGTGGGTGCTCGCCGAGTCGAAGCTCATCGAGCACCCCGAGAAGTGGCGCGAGTTCTTCGGCGACCTGCCCACTTACGTCTTCAGCCACCGCGACCTGCCGATCCCCGAGGGCGCGGACGTGCGCATCGTGAGCGGCGACGCGATCGAGCACCTTGACGAGATCGTGCGTGCCGCCTCTGGCAGCGACGTGTGGATCGTCGGCGGCGGCGACCTCGCCGGCCAGTTCTACGACATCAACGCGCTCGACGAGATGCAGGTGTCGATCGCGCCCGCGACGCTGAGCGGCGGCGCCCCGCTGTTCCCACGCCTGACGGAGCCGAACGAGCTCGACCTGGTCGGCGTGGAGCAGCACGGCGGGTTCGCCCACCTCACCTACCGGGTGCGCCAGCCTCTCGGCTGACGCCCGGTCGGCGGCTACGCGAAGTGCTTGCGCAGCGTGTCACGGTGCGTGGCGCGCAGCTCCTCGACGGACACCGTGAAGATGTCCTGCACCTCGAGCGCCGGGCCCGCGCTGGCCTTGCTGTCGGTGACGCCGATGCGCAGCACCGGATAGTCGCGGCCCTCGCACAGCCCGCGGAACTTCACGTCGTCTTCGCGCGGCACGGACACGATGACACGGCCGGTCGACTCGGAGAACAGAGCGGATGCGGCATCCACACCGTCGCGTTCCATGATCTCGCCGAGCCACACGCGGGCGCCGACGCCGAAGCGCAGCACCGACTCCGCGAGCGCTTGCGCGAGGCCGCCGTCGGAGAGGTCGTGGGCGGAGCCGAGCAGCGACTGCTGCGACGCCGCGTGCAGGAGCGAGGCGAGCTGCTTCTCCCGCTGCAGGTCGACCTGCGGAGGGTGCCCGCCGAGGTGCCCATGGATCGTTCCGGCCCACGCGGACCCGGAAAGCTCGGTGCGCGTCGTGCCGAGAAGGTAGATGTTGTCGCCCTCGTCCTGCCAGCCGGACGGGACGCGGTGGGCGACATCGTCGATGACGCCCAGCACGCCGACGACGGGGGTGGGGAAGATCGGGGTGTCGCCGGTCTGGTTGTAGAACGACACGTTGCCGCCCGTGACGGGGATGCCCAGTTCGAGGCACGCATCCGAGAGGCCCTCGACGGCTTCGGAGAACTGCCACATGACCTCGGGGTTCTCGGGGGAGCCGAAGTTGAGGCAGTCCGTCACCGCGGCGGGCACGGCGCCGGTGACGGCGACGTTGCGGTAGGCCTCCGCGATCGCGAGCTGCGCCCCGGCTCGCGGGTCGAGCTGGGCGTAGCGGCCGTTCGCGTCGGTGGCGATCGCGAAGCCGAGGCCCGACTCCTCGTCGACGCGGACCATGCCGCCGTCGTCGGGGAACGAGAGCGCTGTGTTGCCGAGCACGTAGTAGTCGTACTGGTCGGTGATCCAGCTCTTGTCGGCGAGGTTCGCCGAGCCGAGGAGCCGCAGGAACTGCTCGCGGAGAACAGCGGGGTCCTCGCTGCGCTCGAGGGCGCTCGCCGAGTCGGCCTGGAGGGCGTCGATCCACGTCGGATATGCGACGGGCCGGTCGTAGACGGGACCATCGATGGCGACGGTGCGCGGGTCGACGTTGACGATCTCCTCGCCGTGCCAGTTGATGACGAGGCGTCCGGTGTCGGTGACCTCGCCGAGGACGCTCGTCTCGACGTCCCACTTGGCCGTGACGGCGAGGAACGCGTCGAGCTTCTCGGGCGCGACGACGGCCATCATGCGCTCCTGTGACTCGGACATGAGGATCTCTTCGGCCGTGAGCGAGGGGTCGCGCAGCAGGACGCCGTCGAGTTCGATGAACATGCCGCCGTCGCCGTTGGAGGCGAGCTCGCTCGTGGCGCACGAGATGCCGGCGGCGCCGAGGTCCTGAATGCCCTCGACGAGCTTCTCGCGGTACAGCTCGAGGCAGCACTCGATGAGCACCTTCTCAGCGAAGGGGTCGCCCACCTGCACGGCGGGACGCTTCGTCGGGCCGCCGTCGGCGAACGTGTCGGAGGCGAGGATCGACGCTCCGCCGATGCCGTCCCCGCCCGTGCGGGCGCCGAAGAGGACGACCTTGTTGCCGACGCCTGAGGCGTTCGCGAGGTGCAGGTCCTCGTGGCGGAGCACGCCGACCGAGAGCGCGTTGACGAGCGGGTTGCCCTGGTACACGGGGTCGAAGTAGGTCTCGCCGCCGATGTTCGGCAGGCCGAGGCAGTTGCCGTAGAACGAGATGCCGCTGGTCACACCGTGCACGACGCGCGCCGAGTCGGGGTCGTCGATGGCGCCGAAGCGCAGCTGGTCCATGACCGCAACAGGACGCGCGCCCATCGAGATGATGTCGCGGACGATGCCGCCGACGCCCGTTGCTGCGCCCTGGAACGGCTCGATATAGCTGGGGTGGTTGTGGCTCTCGACCTTGAACGTGACGGCCCAGCCCTCACCCACGTCGACGACGCCGGCGTTTTCGCCCATGCCGACCATGAGGTTCTTCGTCATTTCGGGCGTGACCTTCTGCCCGAACTGGCGCAAGTACTTCTTCGAGCTCTTGTAGGAGCAGTGCTCGCTCCACATCACCGAGTACATCGCGAGCTCGCCCGAGGTCGGGCGGCGGCCGAGGATCTCGCGGATCTTCTCGTACTCGTTCTGCTTGAGCCCGAGAGCGCCGTACGGCTGCTCTTTCTCAGGGGTCGCTAACGCGTTCGAGACGGTGTCGGCGCCGGTTTCTACAGGGGTGCTCACGGAATACTCGCTCCTGGTGACGAAGGGGGCGTGAACGGACCACGCCGGACCCCTCCAATCCTACCCGTGGGCGTTGAGCGGCCGCGGCGAACGCCCCACCTCCGCGGGGGTCAGTCCCGTTTCGAGGGTGTGGGGCGGCCGTACTTCCAGTGCAGGGGACCGGGAGCGTTCCAACCGAAATGCAGGCCAAGCATGCGGATGCTGAAGCAGACGACCGCGCCGATCACCGCGGTGACCGGCCCGTTTGCGCCGAATATCGGCAGGAGCACGGCGATCGCCGCGCCGATAAACGCGGGCACCGCATAGAGTCCGTCGCTCAGCACCGAGGGAACCCGGCCGAGAAGGGAATCCCGGATCGTGCCACCGCCGACGGCCGTGATAGTGCCGAGGATGATCGCCTGCGCGGGGCCAAGTCCGAATGCGACGGCCTTGACGGCTCCCGAGACGGCGAAGAAGCTCAACCCGACGGCATCCAGCACGTCGATGGGCGTCGACAGTCGGTCGAGGTGGAATCCGAACGCGAACGCGATGAGCGCACCGGCGGCGGCGACGGCGAGGTAGCGCCAGTCTTGAAACGTCGCGGGCGACAGGTTGAGCATCACATCACGGATGATGCCGCCGCCGATCGCCGTGATCATGCCGAGTGCGATGACGCCGACGAGATCCACGCGCGCCGAGCGAACAGCCGTGAGGGCCCCGCCGAGCGCGAACGCGAACGTGCCGAGCAGGTCGAGCAGCAAGAGAAAGGGCGACTCCGTCACGGGTTTCTGCTTCTCTCGCTCATTCCCTCATTCTTGCGGGGCGGCGACCCCAGCGGCAAGCGGGCACGGCGCGTGGCAGGATGTGGTCATGAACGCACCCCGGATCCTGGCGCTGCATGTCACGGGCGCCGCCGACTCGGACGTCCTCGACCGCGGCGTCCGCAGCGCTGTGAACTTTCGCGAGCTCGACGCGAACGCTGAGGTCGTCATCGTCGTGCAGGGCGCAGTCGTCACGCGTCTCCTGCGGCCGGCGACCGTGCCCGCTCTGCCGTCGGGTACGCGGCTGATCGCGTGCGAGAACAGCCTTGCCGGAAACGATATCCGGCCGGAAGACCTCCCGCCCGGCGTCGAGACCACGCCGGCGGCCGTCGCCTACCTCGCGCGACTGCAGTGGGCGGGCGCCGCGTACATCCGAGTGTGAGCTCCTAGGCGCCCCATTGCGTCGGCGGTCCGAGGATCAGCAGCACGCTCACGACGACGGCCACGGCGACGACGAGGAGAACGCTGAGGAGCACCGGGTGGGCGAGGAAGAAGCGCAAGCACGCGCTCACCCACGTCGCATCGCGCGGATCGTCGGTCTTCTCACGGCGCCAGCCGCCCTCGAGCATCCGGCGGCGCTCCAGCCGGCGGTCGAACGGAATCGTCGCATACGGGACGATCGCCGTCGCTACCGCCCGGGCGATCTGCAGCGGGCTCCAGCGCTGGTTGACGCCGACGAGTCCCGCCGTGAACGCGTAGGACACGAACACGATGCCGTGGGTCATGCCGGCGACGGTGACGGGCCAGTCGCCGACCTGCACGACGTACTTCAGGAGCATTCCGATGATCAGGAGGGTCCAGGTCACCGTCTCGGCGATGGCGAGAACGCGGTACAGGCGCCGAGGCGTCAGAGTAGTGGGGGACGTTTCAGTGCGGGTCACGCTCACCATGTTCCCCGACGCCGCGCCGGCCCGGCATCGTCCGAAAGGTGGAAACTACGACGAGGGGCCCGAATCGGGGCGATCCGGGTCGCGCGGGTCCTCACCCGGCGGTGGCGGCTCGATGTCGTCGAGCGGCAGCCGGTCGATCGTTCCACCCGCGCCCGGCAGCCGCGAGATGTCGGTGTCACCCGTCGGCGACGTGTCCGCATCGCGGCGAAGCCGGCGCGACGTCGCCAGGAGCACGATGCCCCACACGATAGCGATGAGCGAGAGCAGCCACAGGACGATTGAGAGACCGACGCCGATGTTGTCGACGGCGAACTGCGCGGTCGTCGACGCGGCGACGAGAACGCCAACGACGAGAAGGACGAGACCGATGCTCGCGGTCCTCGTCGCCCGGCTGCCCTTCGGTGTGCGCGCCATGGGGCGAGGCTAGCAGAACGGCTCCGGCGGCGACAGGGCCATGGTGGGCGGGATGCCGCCGGTGCCGTAAGGTGGAGCGGCGGTGCGATTCGATGACGCGCGCCGGAGGAGGCCACGAGGGTGATCGCTTTGCCGCTGCGGCGCCGACGCGGTCCCATTCTCACCCTCGCTCTTGTCGCCCTCGTCGTGTCGGCAGCGCTCACCGGGCTCGCCGGCATCCTCAGCGTCACGACGACGCAGCAGCTTCGCGAGGTTCTCGCCCACAGTGAGCCCGACGCCGGCACGATGCTCGTCAAGACCCGCGTCACGGACGACCCGGGCGCGCAGCGCCTGGCCGCCGCGGAGCACTTCCGCCGGCTGCCCGTCGGGATCACCGTCACCGAGACCGTGCGCAGCCCGCCGCTGCCGACCGCGGAGAGCGTCGTCGATTCGGTGATCGTTGGCCCCGATGACGGTCAGCTCCGCATCGTCGACGGCACAAAGCCCGATGCGGCATCCTCGGTCGCGCAGGGGATCCTTCGCGCCGACGCCGCGGAGCGACTGGGCCTCGGCGCGGGCGACGCACTCACGATCGCAGGCGTTGCCGTCATGCTCACCGGAACGTGGGAGCCCGCCGACCCGAACGCTCCCGAGTGGTTCGGCGATCCCAGTGGTGCGGCCGGAGACGTCGTCGGACCGCTGCTCGTCGACCCCGCCCAACTCGCGGACTTCGGGGTCGCTCCGTTCGCCCAGTGGGTGCTGACTCCCGACCGCGGCACCATCACGCCCTCCGCTCTGGGCGTGCTCGCACACGACCTCGCCGTTCTTCCCGACGCCCTCGAGCATGACCCGGCCGTGAGCGAGCGCGGTATCGTCACGACGGGTCACCTTCCGGATACTCTCGCCGACCTGGCGGAGACCGTCGCGAGCGTCGAGACGCTGTTCCCCGTCGCCGTCCTGCTGATCGTCATCGCAAGCCTCATCGTGCTCTCGCAATTCACGCGACTGGTCGCGAGCCTGCGCGCCGCCGAGTTCACACTGCTTCGCGCTCGCGGCGCGAGCCTCCCTCAGCTCGTCGGCTCCGCGCTCGCCGAAGCGGGAGCCGTCAATGTCGTCGCCGCGGCGATCGGCGCGGGAATCGGCGCTCTCGTCGTCCCCGGCGTCGCTGCGTGGATTCCCCTCCTCGTCACCGTCGCGGTCACGGTCCTCAGCGGAATCCTCCACGCCGCCGCGACGTTCGCGGTCGCGCGCCGGGCGCTCGGGCGCACCACCGCCGAGGGAACGGGACGCCGCAGCCGCTCCATTCTCGCCACGGGCGCCGTCGTCGTCCTCGTCGCCTTCGCCGCCGTCTCGGTGTACCGGCTGCGCTCCGAGGCGGCGCCCGGTCCCTTCTCCGCGCTCGCGCCCACTCTCACCGTGCTCCTGCTGTGCGTGCTCGCCCTCGCGGTCATCGGTCCGATCGTCGGCGCCGCAGAGCGGCTCAGCTCACGGCGGCTCCGGGGTGCGCTGCTGCCCTTCGCGCTGCGGCACGTGTCGCGCGGCATGCCGCTGTACGCGTCCGTCGTCGTCACCCTGCTGCTCGCCGGCTCGCTTGCGGCCCTCGCATCCGCCTACTCGGGCACGACCGCGGAGCGCCGCGACGTGGCATCCGCCGCCGCCGTCGGCACCGACGTGCGCGTGCACACGCCGTTCGCCGGCCAGGTCTCCGCACGCGATGCGAAACCGGCCGCTCCCGCCGATGTCCGCGCGGCCGCCTCCGTTCTGAGCGAGCCGCTCGTGATCGGCGAATCCACCGTGCCGATGATCGCGATCGGCTCCGCCCTGCTTCCCGACGTGATGTCGCCCGTCGGCGGGGCTGCCGATCGTTCCGGCATCGCCAGCGCTCTCGGCTCACCCGACGACGGCATCCCGCTGCCCGGCGGAGCCCTCATCCTCGACGTGCGCATCACGGCCGCGCACGCCGCCGACGTCACGGTGCGCGCGTGGACCCGTGGCGCCGACGGCGCCTTCCAGGTGACGGGTGCCGCAGTCGCTCCGACCCGCGCCGGGAAGTCGCAGACCGCCACTCTCGAACTCGGGGACGCCGGAGGCGCTCTCGTCGGCGTCGACGTCATCATCGTGAACCCGGGAGCGGAGCCGCTGTCGGTGAGCGCGACCGTCGAGGCGGTGCGATCCGGCGGCCAGTCGCTGCAGCTTCCCGCCGCATGGCAGTCGTTCGTGTTCGGCGACGCGGACATCGGCAACCCGCCCGCGGGCGACGCGCCGGGCTTCGCCGCGGCCATCGCGCCGACTCTGCTCGGCGCGACGATGCGGCTCACGCCGCTGCATGCCGACGCCCGGCCGGTGCCTGCCGTTCTTGACGCGGGCACCGCCCGCCGGCTCGGCGTCGCAACGGGCGACGCGCTCGTCGCCCGCATCGAAGGCAGCGGCCGCACGGTGACCCTCGCCGTCGCGGGAACGACGCCCGTCGTGCCGGGAGCGCCCGACGGCGGCCTCATCGTGGACCTCGCCCAGCTGAACGAGCGCTTCTTCACCACCTCGGACGCGCTCCCGCGGCCGAACGAGCGATGGCTCGCGAGCCCACGACCCGACTCCACGGCGCGTGCGCTCACGGCGGCGTCCGCCGGAAGCGACTCGGTGCGCGCCCGCACGAGCGCCGACGCGTCCGCGATCGCGCTTCCCGCGTCGCTCGCGCTGTGGGGCGGCGCGATCGGGGCTGCGGCGCTCGCCGTCCTCGCCGTCGTCGCCGCAAGCCTCTCGATCTCCCGAGCGCGGCGCAGCGAACCGCTCATCCTTCGTGGCCTCGGTCTGCCGCGTCCCGCGCTCCGCGGCATCCGCTCGCTCGAGCTGCTCGTCGTCATCGCCGTGGCGCTCGTTCTCGGCGTCGGCTGCGGCGTGGCCGTGTCGCTGCTCACGATCGACGTGCTCGCCGCCGGTGTGGTCCCCGGCGTGCCCGCTGCCGTCGGTCTCGGCGTCGGCTTCTCGGTGCTCCCGCTCGCGGGGCTGCTCGCGGCGACCGCCGCTGTCGCGCTCGTCTGCTCCCTGCTCGTCGCCGGAACCGGCACCCGGCGGGCGGCCGGACCGAGGGACACCCGCTCATGACGTCACTTAGCACGTGGGCCGTTCTGCGCCGCCACCTCTCCGCCCTCGCAGGCCCCATGGCGCTGCTCGCGCTCGTCGTCGCGCTCGTCTCGGCCACGGCCGTGGCAAGCCCCCGAGCGATCGAGGCCACGGCCTCCGCCGACATCGCCGCGCAGCTCTCGTCGCTCTCGCCCGCGAAACGCAGCCTGCGCGCCGAGGCCGGCGGGACGATCGCCCTCGGAACGACCGCGGACCCGCTGTCGGGACTCCGCAAGGATCTCGACCACTTCCGCTCGGCGATGTCGGAGCCGTTCCGCGCTGCCGCAGGGAGCGCCCGGTTCGTGCTCACGACCCCGGAAGCGCGCGTGTACGCGACGCAGGACGACCCGCCGACGACTCCCGTTCGAAAGCTCCAGTTGACCGCCGTGAGCGATCGCTCCGTCTTCTCCCTCACGGAGGGCTCCTGGCCGGGCCCGGTCTCCCGGGACGCGGACGGGGTCATCCACTTCGACATGGTTCTGAGCGAGGAGGCGGCCAAGCAGCTGGGCTGGACGCTCGGCGACACGCGGCTCAGCTACGCCGGCTGGGCGACCCTCACCGGCATCGTCACGGCGAAGAACCCGAAGGATCCCATCTGGAGCATCGCCCCGAACCTGCTCTCCCCGGTCATCTTCGACGACGGCAACAAGTCGCGCCGGGTCACCGGGCTCGCACTCGTGGACCCGGCCTTGTTCATGAATCGCAGCGACGTGGACACCCTCGCCTGGTACCCGGTCGATCCGGGGGCGATCGACGCGCAGCATCAGGCGGACGCGCTCGCGTCGCTGCGGGCGTTCTCTGCCGCGCCGCACGTGCTCACCGTCCCGAACGGGGGAGTTCCGACGACGCTCCCGTTCCGCAGCGGAGCGGAAGCCGTGCTCGAGCAGGGACTCGCCCGCCAGGCCGCCGCGACGACGATGATCGGCCAGACCGCGGCAGGTCCCGTCGGCGTCGCCGTGGTCGTGCTCGCTCTCGGCATCGCGCTGCTCGTCGCCCGCCAGCGTCGCAGCGTCGCCACCGCGCGAGCGCGCGGCGCCTCACCGCTCCTGCTTCGCGGCGTCTTCGCACTCGAGGGGCTCGCAATCGGGGCGCCGGCAGCACTCGTCGGCGCCGCCGTCGCCCTTCTCGTGCCCGGCTCCGGGGTGCCCCTCGCCGTCCCGGTGTTCCTCGCGATCCTTCCCGCCGCCGTGCTCGCCGCGGTGCTCCCGAGAGATCAGCCGGGGGCTCGCGGCGGCGCGGCCCGCTGGATCGCCGAAGCGTGTGTCGTCATCGTCACTGTCGCGGCGGTGCTCGCCTCTCGATCGGGTGCGGCCGACGCACTCACCGCACTCGCGCCGCTGGGCGTCGCGGCGACAGTCGGCATCATCGTCGTGCGGGCGACGACGGGCATACTGGGCGGGCTCGCACGCCGAGCGGCCACGCGCTCCGGTCTGGCCGCATTCGCGGGGGCGGCGCGCGCCGCCCGTCTCGGCATCGACGGCCCCGCGACGATCCTCGCCGTCACGATCGGCTGCGGCATCGCGGTGTTCGCTGCTTCACTCCGTGCGAGCCTGACGGCAGCCGTGGATGACACGGCCGACTCGCTCATCGTCGCCGGCTTCACGGCCGTGGTCGCGGCATCCGTCATCGTCTCCGTCGCGGTTGCGGGAGTCGCCGTCCTTCTCGCGCTCACGGTGACCCGCGCCGAGCGCCGCCGCTTCGCCGTGACGATACGGATGCTCGGCGTCAGCCGCCTCGACAGCACGGCGATGACCTGGTGGCAGATCGTGCCCGTCGTTCTTGCGGGCGTCGTCGGCGGGCTCGCCGTGGGGCTCGCGCTTCCCCGTGCCGCGCGGCCGCTCGATCTCTCGGCGTTCACGGGCGAGGCCGGAGCCTCACCGCTCGTCGTGGACGCCGCAGCGACCGCTCTCATCGCGGCGGCGTTCGCCGTCATCGTCACCGTCGTACAGCTCATCATGCGCAAAGCCGCGGCCAAGGCGGATGCCGCCGTCGTGGTTCGCGCCGAGGAGGAATGACATGGAACCCGCAGACCTCGCCATCGAATGCCGCGACCTCGTGCGCATCTACGCGACGAAGGACCTCGAGGTGCAGGCGCTGCAGGGGCTCAACCTGCGCGTCGCTCGCGGCGAGCTCACGGCTCTCGTCGGCGCTTCCGGGTCCGGCAAGTCGACGCTGCTGTCGATCCTCGCCGGCCTCGACCGGCCGACGGCGGGCACGGCGACCGTCGGCGGCGTTCTCGTGAACGGGCTCACCGGACGCGACCGGGTGCGCTTCTTCCGCCACACGGTCGGCTTCGTCTGGCAGCAGACGAGCCGCAACCTGCTGCCCTACCTCACCGCCGCGCAGAACGTCGCACTGCCGCTCGCGTTCGCCCGCAGCCGCGCGCGGCGTCAACGCGTCGACGAGCTCCTCGAGCTCATGAGCGTCGGCGACTGCCGCGGCCTGATGCCTCGCGACATGTCGGGCGGGCAGCAGCAGCGGGTCGCTGTCGCCGTCGCGCTCGCGAACGAGCCCGACGTGCTGCTCGCCGACGAGCCGACCGGTGAGCTCGACGACGACACGACCGAGGACGTGCTCGAATCGATCCGCGACGTCAACCGGGAGCTCGGCGTGACCACGCTCATCGTGACGCACGACCCGCTCGTGTCCGAGCACGTGCGCCGCAGCGTGCAGATCCGCGACGGCCGCACCTCCAGTGAAGTGCACACGCGCACGCACGTCGCGGCGGACGGCACGGAGCAGGCGGTGAGCGAGCGCTTCGCGGTCATCGACACGGCCGGTCGCCTGCAGCTGCCCGCCGAGTTCGTGGATACCCTGTCGCTGCAGGATCGCGTGCGTCTCGGCCTGGAGGAAGACCATGTCACCGTCAGCAGAGGAGATGAGCGATGACGACGCTGCTCGAGGCGCGAGGACTCGCGAAGACCTTCCGCCGCGGCGGAGAGACCGTGCACGCATGCCGCGACGTCGACCTCGACGCGCGGGAGGGGGAGCTTCTCGTCGTCCGCGGCGCGTCGGGCTCGGGAAAGTCGACGCTGCTCGGGCTGCTCGCGGGACTCGACGAACCCGACGCGGGCGCCGTGCGCATCGACGGCCGCGACCTCGCCGCGCTCGACGAGCGCGAGCGCGCCCTGCTGCACCGCGACGACATCGGCTACGTCTACCAGTCCTTCGGGCTGGTTCCCGTGCTCTCGGCGGCCGAGAACGTCGAGCTGCCGCTGCGCGCCCGCCGCGTCGAGCCGGCCGAACGAGACGCGCGCGTCGCCGAGCTGCTTGAGCTCGTCGGCATGGGCTCGTTCGGCGGACACCGTCCCGAGGAGCTGTCGGGCGGTCAGCAGCAGCGCATCGGCATCGCCCGGGCGATCGCGAACCGGCCGCGACTGCTCATCGCCGACGAACCGACGGGGCAATTGGATGCCGCGACCGCGGCAGCCGTCCTCGACCTGTTCGCGCGGCTCGCGCACGACGACGGCACGGCGGTGATCGTGGCGACGCATGATCCGCTGCTCATGGCCCGCGCCGACCGCGTGCGCGTCATGCACGACGGCGCGCTCGGCGACGAGGTGCTGCGGACTCAGACCGCCTGAAGGGCCTGAATCGCCGAGGTGAAGAAGCGCAGCCCGTCGACGCCGCTGCGCATGGCGGCATCCGTGTCGGGACCGAATCCGGGCTCGATCGCGTGCTCGGGGTGCGGCATGAGTCCTACGACGTTGCCGCGCTCGTTCGTGACGCCGGCGATGTCGCGGAGCGATCCGTTCGGGTTGACGTCGAGGTAGCGGAACACCACGCGGCCCTCGCCCTCGAGCCGATCGAGCTCGTCTTCGGAGGCGATGAATCCGCCCTCGCCGTTCTTGAGCGGGATGACGATCTCGTCGGCGAAGTCGAACTCACCCGTCCACGCGGTCGCGGCGTTCTCGACGCGCAGCCGCTGGTCGCGACGCACGAACGTGCCATGGTCGTTGCGGATGAGCCCGCCGGGCAGCAAGTGCGCCTCGGTGAGCATCTGGAAGCCGTTGCAGATGCCGAGAACCGGCATCCCCTTGTTCGCCGCGTCGATGACCTCGGCCATGATGGGCGAGACAGAGGCGATCGCGCCCGCGCGCAAGTAGTCGCCGTAGCTGAAGCCGCCGGGCAGCACGATCGCGTCGACG